>NZ_AZUX01000001.1:0-626156 GCF_000513915.1 Mesorhizobium sp. WSM2561 | reverse complement strand
CGCTTGAGCCGCGCCATGATCTTCTTCGGCCCCCACAGTGGATGTGCCTCCTTCGAAGCAACGATCCGCTCCACCAGATCCACCGCCGTCGCCCGGCCATGATTGAGCGGCGCCCGCGGCCGGTCATGCAGACCTTCCGGGCCGAACTCCCGGTACCGTCCCAGCCATTTGTAGCCGATCTTGCGCGATATGCCGAAGTCAGCACAAAGCTGCGTCATCGTCTCATCACCCGCCAGGCACTCCACAACAAACCGAAGCCGCTCATCCATGATGCCAGTCTCTCGCCAAACCATCGCCGGTCCTCCCGGCGAAGGAGAAAACTGTCACCCATGTAATCAGTCCATTCTGTTACCTATCTATCCGGTTCGGACATGGCGACCCCCTCTCCCCGTTGTTCACGGGGAGAGGGTAAGGGTGAGGGGCAGCGCGAACCTGGAATATCTGGAAGCAACATCAATGACCTCCAAAGCCCTCCCCGCCACCATGGCAACCGTGCAGCTGACCGGCCACGGCGGAGCGGAAAAGCTCGTCTACCGCACCGACGTGAAAGTGCCCTCGCCCGCCCCAAGTGAAGTGCTGGTCAAGGTCACCGCTTGCGGCATGAACAACACCGATGTCTGGGTGCGTCAGGGTGCCTACGGCACGGAGGAAGATGCTGCCGCGGTATCGACCTGGCGCCGCCAAGGCAACACGCTGACCTTCCCGCGCATCCAGGGCACCGACACCGTCGGCAACATCGTTGCCGTCGGCGAGGGTGTTTCTTCGGCCCGCATCGGCGAGCGGGTGATGGTCGATTTCTCCATCTACAACCGCGACGATGATTCACTCGCCGACATCGACTATATGGGCCACGGCCGCGACGGCGGCTATGCCGAGTACCAGACCGTGCCGGCCGAGAACGCCCATGTCGTCGCCACCGACCTGACCGACGTCGAACTCGCCACCTTCTGCTGCGCTTACCTTACCGGCGAACAGATGCTCGAACGCGCCGCATTGAAGGCCGGCGAGCGCGTGCTGGTCACCGGCGCGTCGGGCGGCGTCGGCTCCGGCATCGTGCAGTTGGCGCGGGCGCGCGGCGCCATTCCCTATGCCGTCGTCGGCAAGGGCAAGGAACAGGCGGTGCTCGACATCGGCGCCGAAGCGGTGATCACCCGTGGCGTCGCCGATCTGCCCGCCGCCGTCAACGACGCAACCGGCGGCCAGCCGATCGACGTGGTTGCCGACCTCGTCGGCGGTGCGATCTTCAACGACCTGTTGCGCATCCTTCGGCCCGAAGGCCGCTACACCACCGCCGGCGCGATTGCCGGCCCGGTCGTGCGGCTCGATCTGCGCACCATGTATCTCAAGCAATTGCAGCTGCACGGCTCCAGCCAGGGCACGCGACACGACTTCCGCCGTATCGTCCGCTACATCGAGGAGAAGAAAATCCGGCCGCTGGTCGGCGGTGTCTACAAGCTCTCCGATTTCCACCGCGCCCAGGCGGATTTCATCGCGAAGGATTTTGTCGGCAAACTGGTGGTCGTTCCGGATGCCGTTGCGGATCGTCGATAAGATGAAGCACGTAGTCTCTGCATAGAGAATTTGGTCTTTGACTGAGCCTGAAAAGGCCTGTGGGTGGTCGCTGCCCGACCAGACTGCAGCCGATCTCCAACGCTGGCGATTGGCATAAGCCAACACGACTTCGCATCCCAGCTAGTTTCCGTCCATAATGCTGCGGCTCAGAATAAAAGCGCTCTGTAGCGATCCTTCGCGCCCCCCTCTGTCCTGCCCTCTTTTGCCAAAACTCGGCATCTCCCCCACTTTGGGGGGAGATTGGCAGCTTCGCGGGCAGCGTCCCTTTTTGCAAGGTTGGTGGTTGGCGAAATCAGTGATGAAGGCCAATCTCCCTCCTTGTGGGGGAGATGTCCGGCAGGACAGAGGGGGGCGCTGTCCCTCCACGATCAAAGGTTCTGCACCGCAGCAGCGCTCGAGAACCAAAGCGGAAGCGCAGGAGATCGCCGTTCGCGGGCTGGCTGAATATCGGCACGCCCTAACAAGGGCTCGGGCTGTTCGCCGACACGGTAAAATCGAGCGCGACATGGCCTTGCGGCGCGCCGAAGCGAAGGAAGGCTTCCGACAGCGTCGCCTCTCAGCTTGGTGCAGAAATTCTTTGTCCTGTCGAAAACGCCGGAAGTCTTGAGAAAGTCGATGCAGCCGTAGATCTCGTCCATGTGATGGCCCTCGCCGAGCGGATAGAGCGAGAACTGCGCGGCGACCTCTTGTCCGAGCTTTTTCGCACTGGCGACATCCTCTCCTGCGGCGTTATAAGTTTTTCGCAATTTTCTTATAACGCCGCTTGCGTTCGACCGTCTTCATGTCAGGCGGCTCCAGTTAGCGGCTCCAGTTATAAGAAAATGCGGTTCTCTTATAACGGCATGATCTCGAGCGACGGGCGCCAATTACGGGACCTGCTTGACCGCGGCTTCAAGCGATCTTTCAAACGCGTCGATCACCTGATCGACCTGGGGCTCGGTGATGATCAGCGGCGGGCAGAAGGCCAGTGCATCGCCCATGTTGCGCGAGATGACGCCGTTCTGCTGCATGAAACCGTTGACGAGCCCGCCCAGCGCGCCGGCCGTCTCCCACGGCGTCTTGTTCGCCTTGTCGCCGACCAGTTCGACCGCCGCGATCAGGCCGACGCCGCGCACCTCGCCGACAAGCGGATGCGAAGCGAGCTTGCGCAGCCGCTTCTGCATATGCGCGCCGACCGTGCGCGCATTGCCGACGAGATCGCGCTCCTCGATCAGCTTCAGGTTCTCCAGCGCGACCGCCGCCGCAACGGGATGGCCGCCGCCGGTGAAGCCGTGGCCGAAGGTGCCGATGCGATTGCTTTCGTCGGCAATCGGCTCGAAAACCTTCTCGTTGATCAGCAAGGCCGAGATCGGCAGGTAGGACGAAGAGATCTGCTTCGACAGCACCATGATGTCGGGCCTGATGTCGAAGGTCTGCGAGCCGAACATTTCGCCGGTTCGGCCAAAGCCGCAGATCACCTCGTCGGCGACGAGCAGGATGTCGTATTTCGACAGCACCGCCTGGATCTTCTCCCAGTAGCCTGCCGGCGGCACGATGACGCCGCCGGCGCCCATGATCGGCTCGCCGAAGAAGGCAGCGATGGTTTCCGGTCCTTCGGCCAGGATCAGCTTTTCCAGATCGTCGGCAAGCCGGCTCGAAAACTCTCCTTCGCTCTCATTTGGCAGCGCCTCGCGCCAGTGATGCGGCGTCGAGGTGTGCAGCACATTGGCGATCGGCAGGTCGAAGGAATTGTGGTTATTGGGCAGCCCGGTCAGGCTCGCCGAGGCAATGGTGACGCCGTGATAGCCGCGAATGCGGCTGATGATCTTCTTGCGCGCATGCTGGCCGAGCGCATTCGACCGGTACCAGATCATCTTCATGGCCGTATCGTTGGCCTCGGAGCCGGAATTGGTGAAATACGCCTTGCTCATCGGCACCGGCGCCATCTGCACCAGCTTCTCGGCGAGATCGATCAGCGGCGAATGCGATTTGGAGCCGAAGTCGTGATAGTAAGGCAACTTGGACATCTGGCGCACCGCAGCGTCGACCAGCCGCTTCTCGGAGAAGCCGACCGCGACGCTCCAAAGCCCGGCCATCGCCTCGATATAGCGGTTGCCGGCGAGATCCTCGACATAGATGCCGTCGCCCTTCTCGATGACGAGTGGCCCTGCTTCCTCGTGCTTGCGGGCATTGGTGTAGCCGTGCATGTGGTAGCTGATGTCGCGGGCTTCGGGAGAATTCGGTCGAGCGTCCATGATGGCTCCTGTCCTGCATGCCGGGACGTGCGTCCTGCCGCCGTTCGGCGCGCGCATCGACCTCTGGATTAATGCTGTTTGCTGCATCCGTTTCTTGTAAGGGTGTCAAGCCCTTTCGGAAGGGCAGGCGGATGGACGGAAGACATGCAGAATTTCAGCTTCGAGGCTGCTAAACGCCGGAACCTGCGCCAAGCCGGCTGTGCGCATGGCCAAGACCTGATTCCCGAACGGCTCACCAGCAGGCACAACAACAAGGCTGAGGTGGCCTGATCGTGGACCATGTCGACTGCATCGTTGCCGGCGCCGGCGTCATTGGCCTCGCGATCGCGCGAGAGACGGCGCGGCGTGGCATGGACACCCTGATCCTCGAGGCCGAGAACGCCATAGGCACCGGGACCAGTTCGCGCAATTCCGAGGTCATCCATGCCGGCATCTACTATCCGGCCGGATCGCTGAAGGCCCGGCTCTGCGTGGCAGGCCGCGAAAGGCTCTACCGTTATTGCCAGGAGCGGGCGGTGCCGCATGCGCGCTGCGGCAAGCTCATCGTCGCCACGGATGCCGAACAGGAGCCGGTACTCGCTTCGATCCTGGCCAATGCCTCTGCTTGCGGCGCGGGCGATCTGGTGCCGTTGAGCGAAGCTGAGGCGCGCAGGCTGGAGCCCAAGCTGCGCTGCACGGCCGCGCTTTTGTCACCCGCCACCGGCATCATCGACAGCCATGCGCTGATGCTGGCGCTGCTGGGCGATGCCGAGGAGCGCGGGGCGGCGCTCAGCTTCAACACCCGCATCGTCTGCGGCCGCATCGAGGGCGGGCGCATCGTGCTCGACACGGTCGACAGCACCAGCGGCGAGCGCTTTGAAATCGCCACCACGCGCTTCGTCAACGCCGCCGGGCTCGGCGCCACGGCAATTGCCGGCTCGCTTGGGGGGTTCGACCGGCAATTCGTGCCAGAACTTCGCTACGCCAAGGGCAATTACTTTTCGGTCGCCGGCCGGGCGCCGTTCTCGCGGCTGGTCTATCCCGTGCCCGAACCCGGCGGGCTCGGCGTCCATCTGACGCTCGACCTCGACGGCGTCGCCCGCTTCGGGCCTGACGTCGAATGGACCGATCAACTCGACTATCGCGTCGATCCAACACGTGGCGAGCGCTTCTACGACGAGATCCGCAAATACTGGCCGGACCTGGCCGATGGCAGCCTGCAGCCGGCCTATAGCGGCATCCGGCCGAAGCTCTCCGGTCCCGGCGAAGCCAATGCCGACTTCGCCATCCAGGACGCAGCGGTGCACGGCGTGGAGGCCCTGGTCAATCTGTTCGGCATCGAGAGCCCCGGCCTGACCTCAAGCCTGGCGATCGCCGACCATGTCGCGCAGCGCCTCGCGCCGAAGGCCAGCTAGCCGAGGGCGACCCGCGCGAGCGCGCCCGCTGCCAAAGGCATAATCCAAACGCCCGTAAGCCATCCATAAGCCGGGATCGCGGAACCTCGGTCCGACGATCACCGGGACCATCGATATGAAGATCCGTTTCGAAGCCATACCGAACCCAAGCTGCCGGTTCGAGATCTGGGACAATGAGACCGGCGAGCCCGTCGTCCATCACGATCGGCTGCTGACTTTCGACTCGGCGAAGTCGGCGGCAAGGATCGCCGACTTCCTCAACGACAGCCGCAGCCACCGGCGCCGCGCCCGCACCGCCGAATGGCGCGTTGCGGATCGCGATCTCGGCTGGGAGGATGATCGCCAGGCTGCTCCACCTTGCGATCAGCATGGCGGAGCTTCCGCGGCTCGTCTTCCAACGAAACTTGGCGCAGGATCGAACGCTTTGCTACCGAGCGTCGGAGGAGTTTCGCCATGACCGATGAAGCAAGCCGCGAGCCGGCGCGTGATCCCCAGGATCTGGAGCGCCTGCTGATCTCCCGGCAGTGGGTGGGAGACATCGACGGCATGGCCGCGCTTTTTGAGCCGCATGCCGTCGTCGACAGCGGTGACGGGCGACTGACGTGTGGCCGCGAAGCGATCCGGGCACTCTTCGCCGACATCACCGCAACGGGCCGAAAATATGCCGCCGGAAATCAGGCTCCCGCTGTTGTCAGCGGAGATCTGGCACTGACGTCAACCCATCTTCCCGATGGCACCGTAACCGCCGAGGTCGCCCGCCGCCAGGGCGACGGGACATGGCTGTGGGTCATCGATCGATTCTCCGTAGCGTAGCGTCGGCCCGGATGATCCCGGAAATCGATTTTCGCTGGGAATCATGCGCAAACCAAGTGCTCGCGCGTCCGGGCGTGCGGCCCTGTAGCGCAAAGGAGTGACTCCAGTACGGTTGTGGATTCGAAGTTCCTGAACGCCGATGCCGTCGATCGAGCAGGAACTTCAAATCTGTTTATGATGCATCAGTGCGCCGTCTGCGAATGGTCGCCGCCCCGCTGCGAGATGCCGCCCAGCGCTTCGCCGGCCCAGGCGGGCTCGCCATTCGTGGCGAGGTCGCCGAGCGAGACAATGCCAACCAGCCGCCGGTCGCGGCTGATCACCGGCATTCGCCGCACTTTGAGTTCGCGCATATTCTGAAGAACATCGCCGACATCCTGGTCGTCAAAGCAGCACTGTACCTCCGCGCTCATCACATCCCTGATCTTGGTGTCGGGACCTCTGCCCTCCGCGATGCCACGGACGGCAATGTCGCGGTCCGTGATCATGCCGACCAGCCGCTCATTCTCACCCATGGGCAGAACACCGGCGTCAAGATCGGCCATGACTCGTGCGGCATCCCGCAAGGACTGGTCCGCACTGGCGACCTGAACTTTCCGTGTCATGCACTCGCTGATTCTCATAGCTTTCTCCTCGAGCTGCAGCGCCCCGCCGATCCTGTGATGAAGGTGTGATCAGGGCAGAATGAACGCCTGTCGGAATCGTTCCATCGTTCGACCACGCGCAGCGGGCCATATCCGTGACGGGCGGGAACTATTATCCGGCACGATGGTTGAGTGGTCACCAAGTGATCCTCCTCGAGCCAAACGAAAAACGGAAGGAACGATCATGCGCATGTTGACGACAATTGCCGCCCTTTCGGGATTGGCCCTGGCGCAGCCGATTCACGCGCAATCCACCGACCCGCAGCTTCCCCAGATCGCACCTCCGGCTCCGGAAGCCCTGCCCGATCCAAGCTTGCCCAACCAAACGCCTGACCAGGCCCTGCCTGACCAAGCCCTGCCTGATCAAGGTTTCACCGACCAGAATTTTACTGGCATTGCCATTGTCGCCCTCGAGGATTTGCCGCCGGAACTCAAGACGCAAGCCGAGGCCGTGATCACCCAGACCAGCGTTGAAGATCTGCTTACTCTGCAGAGCTCGATCGATGCCTCGCCACAGGCGGCATCGGTGCTGGCGGCGAACGGGCTGGATTCGTCGCAGGTTGTTGCCGCCAACATCGACGGCGACGGCATGCTGACTCTGATCATCCAGACAACCACGTGATTGGCGGGCACGTGATTGGCGGGCACGTGATTGGCGGGCACCTGATCGGTGGTCCGGGCGTGGCGGGCCGGAGCACTCGGCTTCGGCCCTGAAACCCGGTACAGCGGAGCAGCGTCATGGTCGAAGCCGCAGTTCGCAACTTCACCCTCAACTTCGGACCGCAGCATCCCTCTGCTCACGGCGTGCTGCGGCTGGTGCTGGAACTGGACGGCGAGGTCGTCGATCGCGCCGATCCCCATATCGGCCTGCTCCACCGCGGCACCGAAAAACTGATCGAGTACAAGAACTATCTGCAGGCCCTGCCCTATTTCGACCGGCTCGACTATGTCGCGCCGATGAACCAGGAGCATGCGTTCTGCCTCGCCGCCGAGAAGTTGTTGGAAATCTCGGTCCCGAAGCGCGGACAGCTCATCCGTGTTCTGTTTTGCGAAATCGGCCGGCTCTTGTCGCATCTCCTCAACGTCACGACACAGGCCATGGATATCGGCGCGCTGACCCCGCCGCTCTGGGGTTTCGCCGAGCGCGAGAAGCTGATGGTGTTTTACGAGCGCGCCTCCGGCGCCCGCATGCATGCGAATTATTTCAGGGTCGGTGGCGTGCACCAGGACCTGCCTCCGAAGCTCCTGGACGACATCTGGGCTTTCTGCGATCCGTTCCTCAAGGTTTGCGGCAACCTCGACGAGTTGCTCACCGAAAACCGTATCTTCAAGCAGCGCAACGTCGATGTCGGCGTGATCGGCCTCGACGACGCCTGGGCCTGGGGCTTCTCCGGCCCCATGGTGCGCGGGTCGGGCGCGGCGTGGGACTTGCGCAAGGCACAGCCATATGAATGCTACCCCGAGATGGATTTCGACATTCCCATCGGCAAGAACGGCGACTGTTACGACCGCTATCTCGTCCGCATGGAGGAAATGCGCCAGTCGGTGCGGATCATGAGGCAATGCCTGGAGAAATTGCGATCGCCCGAAGGCCAAGGGCCGGTGGCAATTCCGAACCAAAAGATCACGCCGCCGCCGCGGGCGACGATGAAACGCTCGATGGAAGCGACCATCCACCATTTCAAACTCTACACGGAGGGTATTCGCGTGCCCGCCGGAGAAGTCTACGCCGCGGTGGAGGCGCCGAAGGGCGAGTTCGGCGTCTATCTGGTTTCGAACGGCGGCAATACTCCCTATCGGTGCAAGATCCGCGCGCCGTCCTTTGCCCATCTGCAGGCGATGGATTTTCTGTCGCGCGGGCACATGCTCGCCGATGTCGCCGCGATCATCGGCTCGCTCGATATCGTGTTCGGCGAGATCGATCGCTGACGAGGCGCGGGGTGTTTCAGATTTCGAGCAGGGCGTAGGGACGGCCGGTCGGCTTCGCCACGTGCATGGCGACGTTGTAGACCGGGGCACCGCCGGGCGTGCGACCTTCATAGATGCCGCGATGCGCGTGGCCATGCACCACGGCGCTGACCTTGAACCGATCGATCGTCTCCGCCAGCCGCGACGAGCCCAGGAACGGAAAAATCTCCAATGGCTCGCCAGCGACCGTCTCGACCACCGGAGCGTAGTGCAGGACGACAAGCGTACGATTGGTGCGAACCTGCCGCATTGCGTTTTCGAGCCGCATCGATTCGCTGACGCTTTCGGCGACCATCGCCTTGATCGCCGGCTCGCCGAAGGAGCCGAGCATGCGTGATCCAAAACCGCCAATGAACCCCTTCACGCCGACAAAGCCGACGTCCTTGATTTCCGTGGTCTGGCCGTCAAGAAGATGGACGCCCGCCTGCCGAAGGATGTGGGCGACGTCCTCGACCGCGCCGGATTCATAGTCATGGTTGCCGAGCACGGCGACGACCGGGATTGCGCAGGCGCGCAAATCCTCCGCAAGGATTTCGGCCTCACGCGGCTTGCCGAGATTGGTGAGGTCGCCAGTGAGCACGAGGACGTCCGCTTCGTGCGAGACTTCGCCGAAGAGATCACGGCAGGAGGCCTGCGCGTCTTCCCGCACATGCAGGTCGCCGACAGCCGCAATCCTCACGGTGCCGCCGTTCTCAACCTTTGCCGTAGCAGCTTTGTTCCTCTCAGCCATCACGAAATTCTCCTGTTCCGCCGACGCCGGCAAAGCCCCATTCCTTGACGTCGATCTCGTAGTCGGTCGGCGAAAGCAGGCGCCCACGGCAGATCTTCATTCGGGGCGTAGGCAACTCCCTCTGCTTGGCGAGCCGGTCAAGCAATTCGTCGAGCAGCCAGGCGGGAATGTGATCGCGCTCGCTCGGATAGATCCATCGAAAATTCAGAAGCTGCATCAGCAGCACCTCCCAGTGGACTTCGAGGTAGGAAAGCAGCCGGCGCCAATCGATCTGATCCTGCGCCTTGAGGATGGTGTGAGCGATGTCGGCGCCGTCGTGGCGGCCTCTGTCCTGGATGAAGCATTTGGACCAGATAAGCTCGGTCGGACCTACGATCCGCACCTGACTGCCCAGCAGTTCGATCTGCCGTGCATGCTCCAGCCACCCGTCGCCGACCGGCATGGTGCCGTTCGCCGATGCGAATATGACGTCAAAAAAATGGGTGCTCTTGAAGACCTTGCCAAGCCACCGGTCGTCCACGATCTCGACCGCATAGCCGGCTTGCTTGAAATGCGCCAGGATGCGCGCGTAGTCGCCGGCCTTGCAGAAAATGTCGAGGTCTTTGGTCTGGCGCGTGACGCCCGTATAGGCGCTCACCGCGTAGGTGCCGGCGACAAGAAAGGGGATGTCCGTTGCGGCGAGTTCGCGGATCGCCTCTGTATAAAAGACCTCGGCCTCGGCGTGTTGAAGCGTCGGCGCCGCTTTCGGATCGATCGTCGGAACGGATGCCGGGATGGCGCCTCCCGTTGGAGAATCGTTGGTCATGAAATCGTGGCTCCGAGGCCCAGCAACCTGCAGCTGTCCGTCTTTAAACAAAGCCGCCGCCGCATGGTTCCGTTGCCGACATCATGCGTAAAATGTGATGGCGGAGCCTTTTTCGCCGCTGGTGAGTTGAAGGTGTGAACAAACCAACTGCACGGAGGCGACCATGGAGGACGGGCGCAAGGCGGTACGCGTCAGACTGAGGGGAAGGGTGCAAGGCGTCTCGTTTCGCGTGTGGACACGGACCGAGGCCGAGAGGCTCGGTCTGTCCGGGTGGGTTCGCAATGAGGAGGATGGATCCGTGACGGCACTGATCGTCGGAGCCGAAGGCGCGGTTTCGACCATGTTGCACCGGTTGTGGAAAGGGCCGACCGGGGCGTCGGTCTCCAGCGTGACATCCCAGGACGTCGATGCCGGCCAGGAGCCGAACGGATTCAGGATCATCGGCTAGGAGTGTGTACCGGCTTGAAGGCCAAGCCTCCGCGACGTTGCCTTGCGCGGGAGCAATCGACAGCCAGCGGTTCCGCAACAGGTCACGGAAAAGGCGCTTGCGGAGGCAGCGGCTGTCATCGAGGATGACGATAGCTCGATCCTCATGGAAAGCCGCGCCGCCATTGCGGAAGCAGTCCATCGTCGCTACACGGCGCCCGCCGACTGAAATCCGCGCATCCCTGTGGTATCGAGCCTATGGTTCGAGCTTCGCCGATGGCGGATCGCCGTCGAAACGGCCTATCCGCTCATCAACGACCGCTGATGCGAGGCGTGGAAATCACTTCGCCGCCCCATCACCCGAACATGCCGGCCCCCAACATAAATGCCGGCAGCGTCAATGCCCGTAGCGTCAGTGCCCGAAGCGTCAGTGCATGAATATTCCTCGCAGCCAGGCGAAGAAACCAAACCTTTCGGACATTGCCGAACGGACGCGAGAGGCAGCCCATCGCGCTCGTATCGAGGCGCCGACATGGCAATGGCAGACGATTTCGTGCAGCTGCCAGTCGGTCAGCTCGAAGAAGCGCTTGGCTTCACCGTAGGTGTCATCTCTCAAGCCTTGCGCGCGAAAGATCGGGTCCTCGAAGGCAACCGTGAGAGGCGAGTCGTTGTAACGCATTTTCTCGCGTATCTCAGGGGACTTGTATTCGGTGCCGGTCAACGCTTCGAGACGTCGATCGGGATTTTTCTCCAGCAGTTTCGCCCAACGTTCGAGACGCTGGCTTCGAGTCGCTACGAGGTCTGTTGCTTCAGCGTGAACGTCGGCAACGGTATGCAGTTGGTCAAGTGTTTGGTGCTTCACGGCCGCCTCCTATTCAGCAGGTGAGTTCGTCCCACCCTGAAATGGAAATTATGGCGCTCCACGACGCCGGCAAGGCCCTCATGGGCGGACCATTCGATCACTTTTCTGACGGCCCCGTCCGGCCACGAATGCCGATGCCCGCGTTGATCATCGGAGTTCGCGTCGGAACCATAGGCATGCGTGGTCGTTCTGCGTGCGTCAGCCCGAGCGAAAACCGATCGGAACGGGTGGCTTCAAAATCCCAGCCGACGTCGGCGACCCGCCAGGCAGAGTGCGAGCGGAAGGAAATCACACCATGGCCATTCTTCCCACTCCCGAACCAACGCCCACTCCCGCGCCCACACCGCCGCCGTTTCCTGAACCGAAGCCGGTGCGTGAGCCGGACCCGGACAGACTTCCCGACGAAGCTCCTGTTCCCAATCCGGATGAAAATGATGCGCCGCTGAAAATCAGTCCCAAAAATCCCGGCATTTGACGGAGCGGAGACGCTCGTTCCAGATCGGCCAGTCCCGCATGGATCCGAGATGGCGTCGGCGCGTTGGCTGACTGAGCGGCCAGCATGCGGGCTGCGTCGCCGTCGTCTCGGTGCTGTCAGTGGTGATCAGGCGCGGAAAATGACGACGGAAATGCTCATCGTCGCGGACATAGCAGGCATCAGATCGAGCGCTGCGGCGAAGCGAACTCGGATGCCTGCCTTAGATGCTGGCGCAGCAGCGCCTCGGCCCATTCGATCTCGCCCGCCTCGACGGCGTCGAGGATGGCCAGATGCTCCCGGCAGGACTGCTCGATGCGTTCCGCCGGCAGTTCCTCGAAACCCGCCGACTCCTGCAACCGGCGCAGATTGTTCTGCTGGCGCACCGCATCCGCCAGGAACCGGTTGCCGGAACAGGCCGCAAGCCCTTCGTGAAAGGATGCGTTGATCCGGAACCATTCGTCGCCGCCGATCAGCGTCTTGCCCGTCGACACGATCGCCAGGATGCGCTGGTGAGCGCGGCGGACCGGCGCCAGTTGCTGAGGATCCGCTTTGAACATGGGCGACCGCAGCGCCGCGCATTCGACGGCCGTCCGGAATTCATAGCTTTCCCGGTAGGCGTCCTCGCCGACCAACGTGTCGGCGAAACGCCAGCCATGCCCCGGCAGGCGCTGCACCAGCCCTTCGGCGGCAAAGCGGAGCAAAAGCTTGCGCACGACGCCGCGCGACACCTGATAGCGCGGCATCAGTTCCGCTTCGGACACCTCCTGCGGCAGCTGGCCGAGCGCGCGCTCGCGCATCATCCTGCGGTAAAGCTCCTCGAGCGGTGAACTGGGCAGGATATCCTCAGGGTCGAGGTCGGCGACCTCGCGCGCCAATTGCAGCCCCCTCGTCTCGAACGGGCTCAAGATGCCCTGGGCGACCAGCAGCTCCAACGCCGCGCTGATCGGAGAACGCGAGACGCCGAAGGTGCGGGCAAGGTCGGGCACCGAGACGCGGGTTCCAACCGTCCAGCCCGAATCCCTGATCCGCTCCAGGATCCGCCGCGCCAGATCGATCTGCAGCGGACTGGCCGCCTCGCCACGTGCCGGCCGGTCGATGATCGTTTCATTCATAGGCACTTCCTCAGGCGTTCGCATCTTCGCATTATAGATATGCGCCACGCAGTTCGAACTGGCAATCTATCGAATTTTCCTGCTTTTCATTCAATCAAAATGCATTAGTATCCGAACTCAACGAGTTGAGGCTTCCCTTGATGACAACAGTCGCACCTTTTCCGCTTGTCGAGATCGAAGGAGCGCCGAAAGCGCGCGGCATGGCCTATGGCGAACAGGCGCGCGGTCGCATCGGCGCTTCGGTGGCGCTCTACGCCGGGCAGCTCGACCGGTTCGGCTTCGGGCGGGACGATGTCGCGCGGTTTTCCGAAATCTTCCTGCCTCGCTTGCGGCAATGGGCGCCCGATCTCGTCGAGGAAATGGAAGGGATCGCGTCAGGCGCCAATCTCGACCTGTCCTCGATCGTCCTGGTCAACGCGCGTACCGAAATCCTGCAGCTCGCCCGGCGCGAGAAAGGCATTTCCGACGACGAGCCCGACGGCTGCACGGGCGCTGTGATTTTGCCGGAGGCAACCCGCAACGGCAGGCTCATCCATGGCCAGAACTGGGACTGGAAGGCCGAATGCGCCGAGACCTCGGTGGTGCTGCGCATCCGGCGAACGGACGGGCCGGACCTCCTGACCTTCACCGAAGCCGGCGGACTGGCGCGCAGCGGCTTCAACGCGGCCGGCATCGGCATCACCGCGAACTATCTCGAATCGGACCGCGACTATCGCGAGATCGGAATTCCGCTGCCCTTCATCCGGCGCCGGGCGCTTGAAGCGCAGCATTTCGCGGACGCCATCAAGGTGGTGGCGACGACACCGAAATCCGGCTCCAACAACATGATCCTGAGCACCGCCGAGGGCTTCGCGGTCGATTTCGAATGCGCGCCGGACGAGGCCTTCGCCATCTATCCGGACGACGACATGATCGTCCACGCCAATCACTGGCAGAGCCCGGTGGCGTTGTCGAAGCTGCGCGAAACCGGGCTTCGCGACGTGCCGGACAGTCTTTATCGCGACCACCGCGTGCGCCGTCGCCTGTCGGCGCGGCATGGGGACGTCACGATCGACGATTTGAAGGAAGCCCTGTTCGACGATTTCGCTTCGCCGTTCAGCGTCTGTCGTCCGCGGATCAGGAAGAAAGGCGGCAATCTCTCGGCGACGGTGGCGATGATCGTCTTCGAACCAGCCGCCGGCGTCATGGAGATCGCACCGTTGCCGGCCGAGAACCGCGAATTCACCCGCTACGAACTCACCCTCGACGACGAGGTCCGCGAGCGCGCCGAGAAGGCGATGCTGGCACGGGGGCGACCTTCGATATCAGCACAGGAGAAACGATGGTCCGCTTTGTCCTGACCCGCATCGCCAGCGCCATACCGACCCTGATCCTGGTGTCGGTTGCGGTCTTCGTGATGATGCGCTTCATCCCGGGTGATCCTGCGACGTTGATGCTGGGAGACCTCGCACAGCCTGGACAGGTCGAAGCCATGCGGCATCAGATGGGGCTCGACCAGCCTGTGGTGGTGCAATATCTGATCTGGGCCAGCAACGTCCTTACAGGCGATTTCGGGCGCTCGATCGGCAGCGGACAGGAGGTGCTGCCGCTGATCCTCGACCGCTTCGCCGTCTCCTCGATCATCGTCCTCCTGGCCGTGCTTGTCGCCTCCGCCATCGCCGTGCCGGCCGGCATGCTGGCCGCCTGGAAGCAGGACAGTTTTGGCGACATCACCGTCGTCGCCACCTCGACCATCCTGCTCTCGATCCCCAGTTTCTGGCTGGGTCTGATGCTGATGCTGATCTTCGGCCTCTATCTCGGCTGGCTGCCGATCGTCGGCTACGTGCCCTTCAGCCGCGACTTCGCGCAAGCCGCTCTGTACGTGATCCTGCCCGTGGTCACCCTGGTGCTCGTCGAGTCCGGCCCGATCGCGCGCATGGCCAGGGCCAGCACGATCGAGGTGGCGCGGCTGGAATACATCACCCATGCGCGGGCAAAGGGACTTTCCGAAAGCGCTGTGATGTGGCGCCATGCTTTCAAGAACGCCTTCGCGCCCACCTTGACCCTGATCGGCTTGGTGCTCGGCAGCCTGCTTTCAAGCATCGTCGTCATCGAGACCGTCTTCACCATTCCCGGCCTCGGCCGGCTGCTGGTCGACGCCATCTATGCCCGCGACTATCCGGTGATTCAGGGTACGATGCTGTTCGTTGCCTTCATCTATGTTGTGATCAACCTTCTCGTCGACCTCGTCTATCCGCTGCTCGATCCGAGGGTCGCCGCATGATCGCCCGTGTGCTCGGCCGGCCCGGGCTGAAATTCAATGCGACCTTCGGGATCGCCGTCACCGGGGCATTGATCCTTCTGGCTGTGTTCGGCCCGTGGATCGCGCCCTACGATCCGCTCAAGCTCGATCTGCCGTCGCGGCTCAGCGGGCCGTCGCCTCAGCACCTGCTCGGCGCCGACGAGTTCGGGCGCGACGTGCTCAGCCGCCTCGCCAGCGGCGCGCGGACCAGCGCCTGGATCGCTTTTGCGACAGTCGCCTTCGCCTTGATTCTCGGCATCGCGTTCGGCGTTCTCGCCGGTTTCCTGCGCGGCTGGGTCGATCGCGTCGTCATGATGGTCAACGACGCCTTCCTCGCCTTCCCCGGCCTGCTTCTGGCGCTCGGCCTGATGGCGGTGATCGGCGCCAGCCGCGAGGGCATCATCGTTGCGCTCGGGCTTGCCTACATGCCTATCGTGGTGCGCGTGGTGCGGGCCTCGGTGATGTCCATTCGCGAGCGGGAATATGTCGAGGCCTCGCGGGTGATGGGCAACAGCGAGATCATCACCATGGCGCGGCATGTGCTGCCCAACTGCGTTGCCCCGATCATCGTGCTCGCCACCACCATGTTCGGCTGGATCATCCTGTCGGAAAGCGCGCTGAGCTTTCTTGGACTGGGCGTCCCGCCTCCGGCGCCGAGCTGGGGCAACATGCTGTCGACGGCTCGGCCCTATATCGGCCAGGCGCCGCACCTGATCATCCTGCCGGGTCTCTGCATCTCGATCACGCTGCTCGGCATCAACATGCTGGGCGACGCGGTGCGCGACTGGCTCGACCCGAAAATGTAGGTCCTGGAAACATGCTCGTGCCGACCGCGGACAACAACACGATGCTTTCAGTGCGCAACCTGTCGATCTCGGTCGGGCCATCGGGAAAGCGGATCGTCGACGGGCTGAATTTCGACCTCGCCCCCAGTGACATGCTGGCGCTGGTCGGCGAATCCGGTTCGGGCAAGACGATGGCGGCCCGCTCGATCGTGAGCTTGCTCCCTGCCCCGCTGGTCACGACGCCGGACAGCAGCATCCACTTCGAAGGACAAGAGCTCACCGGCCTCGCTCCAAAGGCGCTGCGCCGGATACGCGGTGCGCGGATCGGCATGGTTTTCCAGGAGCCGATGGTCTCGCTCAATCCCGCCGTCACCATCGGCGAGCAGATGGCGGAGGGTCTACGCCTGCATAGCGCCATGTCGCGCGCCGAGATAAAGGACCGCTCGCTGGCAATGCTGGAGAGGATCCAGATCAAGCATCCCGGCAAATGCCTTGCGGCCTATCCGCACGAATTCTCCGGCGGCATGCGCCAACGCATCATGCTCGCATCGGTCATGCTGCTCAAGCCGCGCCTGCTGATCGCCGACGAGCCGACCACCGCGCTCGACACGCTGGTGCAGCGCGACGTGCTTGACCTGATGGTCGAGCTGACGCGGGAGAACGGAACCGCCGTCCTGCTGATCAGCCACGACCTCGGCATGGTGTCGCACTATGTGAACAACGTGACGGTGATGTGCGAAGGCAAGGCGGTCGAACAGGGAAGCAGCACCCAGGTGCTTCACGCACCGCAGCACGATTACACGAAGCGGTTGGTGGATGCGCTTCCCAAGCGCAGCGCCGGCGGATCGAGAAAAACCGTCGACGGCCCGCCCCTGGTCGAGATCAGCAGTGTCGTCATCGACTATCCGGGCCGTCCCAGGCTGTTTGGGCGCGCGCCGCCGAAGCGCGCCGTCGACGGCGTCGACCTGACCATCCGGCGCGGCGAAACCCTGGCGCTGGTCGGCGCGTCGGGCTCCGGCAAGACGACCCTCGGGCGCGCTATTGTCGGTCTCGTCAGGCCGGCCAGTGGAACGATCTCGTTTCTTGGCACGGCGATTGCAAACGATCGATCCGCTGACGCGCGTGCGCAGCGTCGTGGCATGCAGATCGTCTTCCAGGACCCCTATTCGTCGCTCGACCCTCGTGAGTCGATTGCCGAGATCATCACCGAGCCGCTGAAGCTCGACACCGAATTGGACCGCAAGCGGCGGACCGCGCGCATGGATGAGGTCATCGAGGAAGTGGGGCTGACGCGCGACCTTCTCGAGCGTTTCCCGCATCAGCTTTCGGGCGGCCAGCGCCAGCGCGTCGCGATCGCCCGGGCGATCGTCAGGCGACCGGCCTTCGTCGTCGCCGACGAGCCGGTCTCGGCGCTCGACATGACGGTGCAGAAACAGATCCTGCTTCTGATCCGGTCGTTGCAGGAACGCCACGGGTTCACCTGCCTGTTCGTCTCGCATGATCTGGGTGCGGTGGAGCAGGTTGCCGATCGGGTCGCCGTCATGCAGGACGGAAGGATTGTCGAGATCGGCGACCGCGACGACGTCTTCGATCGACCGCGCCACGCCTACACACGCGCCCTTCTCGATGCCGCGATGCTGATCGATCGCCATTTCGCCGATGGCGCGAGCGCACGCAAGGCAGTGGCTCGATGAGGACGGCATGGCTCGTCGCCGCATCATGACAGCGTTTGGCCGTATCAAGGAGATCTGGCGATACCCCATCAGTTCGATGGGCGGCGAACGGCTGGACGGGACCGAGCTTGCGCAGGGCGGGATTCCGGGCGATCGGATCTGGGGCATCATCGACCGGCGCGACGGCACTGTTGCCGCGCCGGAGAAGCGAAAACACTGGCGACCGCTGCTCAACCTTGTTGCAAGGCTGAAGGGTGACCGGCCGGAAATCGGCTTGGACGGCTCCTGGATCGATGCCGGCTCCAGCCTCGCAGGCGAGCTGGTTTCGGCCTTCCTCGATTTCCCGGCGGCGCTGCACCCACATGTCCGCTTCGGCTCGGGGGCCCGGGATCATATCGCGCCACGCTATCAGCGCGCCGACATCCACATCGTCACGTCAGCCTCGATGAACAGGCTCGCCGGCCTGCTTGAGGATCCTTCGCACGTGGATTCCAGGCGGTTCCGGCCCAACATCGTGATCGAAACCGACGCTTCGTGGGAGGGTTTCGTCGAGCAGCAGATCATCGGGAAAGTGCTGTCGATCGGGAAGGCGCGGATCGTGATCTCGGAACCGTGCGCGCGCTGCAGCTTCACGGCTCTGGCGCAAGGCGATCTCGCCTTCGAGCCGGCAGTGCTGCAAACCATAGCGCGCCATGGCGAAGGCGGCTTCGGCGCGCTCTGCCAAATCATCGAACCGGGCAAGATCAGGCTGGGCGACCAGGTCACCTTGAACGAAGCCTGACCTTTATCAAGCTTTCGACGCCGGACGGCGGCACGTCGTGACGATAGTGGTGAACATTCAACGCTTGGTGCCGGGGGCGAATACAGCTCACGACCACTTTTCTCCCCTCCGCGGGAGAGTCCGAAGTGGAAGTGGTGACCCAAAGCGGACCGAGGGCGCTTCGGCTAGATCAGGCGGTCCGCCCCGCGATGATCGCCACTACGGCGACCGCCGACGAGGTCGCTTCGAGGCACAGTGCCGCCAGCTGACGCGTCGCTGTCCTACGGTGTTGAAGATGCACCGCAAGGTCCAGCGAAGCCTTGATGTGCGCCCGGACCTCCCTGTTGTTTCCGCCCGGCATCTCGTGATGCAGCCACGCATCGAGCAGCCTGCGCGCGTCGGTACGGCCGATCTGGGTGCCCTTCTCGTCGACGAGCGGATGCACCGCAGGATCGTGCGCAGCCTGACCGAGCGAGATCAGTATCTCGCGGCAGGTCAGCCCGACCCCTTGCCAGTCTTCCTCAGCGGATGCCCTGTCGAACAGCACCCTTGCCTTGCCAATCTGGCGGTCCACAAGCTCCCACCCGGTCGGCTCTCGCTCGCCAACCGGGCTGGGATTGTGGACCCGGCCCACGGCGGCCGCGACGGGCCCGGCGAACAGCTTCCGGATGTATTCCCGCCGCTCGGCATAGCTGCCCCAGTTCTGCTCCTTCCAGAAATGGTACCAGTCCCAGAGCGACCCGTGCGGATTCTCGTACTTGATGCCCGCGCCGGAACACCCGTCGACCAGACGGACCTGTCTTGCGATGTAGTAGTCGTCCACTTCCTGGATCTGCTGTTTGCCAGTCCCCACGGCGATCATCATCTCCCGGTGGATGATGAGGTCTGGGAGGAGCGTGGCAGGCCCGGCCATGGGGTCGCCTGCCTGCTTGATGATGATGTCGGTGGGAGGATGGCCTTCCTGGCTGCCGCGCTTGCTGAGAGCAGCCTCGGCGATCCGCTTGCGGTCATAGTCTGGAAGTCTGGACAGCGCTTCGGCGAAGGGCTGCGGAGCGCACAAGGACGAGGGTCTTCCGGCCTCCAAAATCCCCACTTGTAACCCCGATCTCGACGCGCGCGTGCAGGAGCAGCGCCGACAGGTCGCCGCGCCTCAGGCTATCGAGGAAGGCCCTCGCGGTGTCTCCATCCGAATCTGTGTGCGTCATGCCTCAGGAAAGGCCCGCATGCGTGTGTAAGCAAGCCCATGCTGCTACCATCCACTGCACGACCGTTTCGAACCACCAAGCCACCCATTTCCACCATGGGCGATCTGGCTGTAGTCAGACCTTCTTCACCGGGGGCATTTTTAGAGCCTTCTTCACCGGCGCCCTTCTGAGAGCCTTCTTCACCGGGGCTTTCAGCTTCAGCTTGCGCTCGGTCTCCTTGCCCGCCGCCCGGTCGCCCGCCGTCTTCCACGTGCTGCTGTCGATTAGGAACGAGCGCCTGATGGGCACGTCCTCGCAGCCGTCGATCTCGTTCAGCGTGGCGATCAGGCTGTCGGCCTGCTGTTTTGGCAGCCACGGATTGATGTAGATGCGGTCGATCCATTCCAACGGGCAGTCAATGTAGATCGCACCCTGCTGATCGGCGTTCGTCTCGATGACGATCCGCAATTCGTCCTCATCAGTGAAGCCGACACGCTTAAGGAACGGCAGACGCATGATGTCGGCGGGGCCAATTTTTCTTACCTCAGGCAGTTCGAGATACTCGACTTCGCCAAACCGCACGTTCGTCACGGGATCAGCAGGTTTCTTTCTGGCGACTTCAAGGTACTCCTCCAGCGGCGCGCGCCTCAGGACGATGCATGCCCCGCCCGAGCCCCCCGTGAAGACACGCCAATGATGGTACGTTCAGGGCACATCGCCGCGCATAGGCCGTAGAGGCTTTTAGCTCCCCGGTGCTCCTGATACAGTTCCATGAAGTAGCGGTCGTTGCGGTCGTCCCATTGCTTGGGGTTCAGGATCGCCATCTGCCGGCGCCGCAGAACATCGATCACGCCCGATCGATGTGTACCGATAGATGACTGCGTCTTCGTCGTTCTCGTTGCGCTTTACCAACTGCCCCTCCATATCGCTTTAAAAACCGCAATACCATGACGCTGGCACGGATGCTTGTGCTTCCAACGCACGTCGGAGCGGCATTTCGGCAAACGTCGCTTTCGCATTGCATCTGCCGAATTCTTCCGTATCCTACATGCGCGCAAGTGAGCATAAGGTGGCGCCTGGCGCGTTGATTGGCCACCACACTAAGAACCACCGTCGGGATGGCGACCGATAGGCTGATGCAAGAGTACGCCACTCCAACAAGGAATTTTGTCATGAATTCCCATGCCACTATTGCGTCCCTGCCAGTTGCTGGGGCCGACCGATTTTTGCTCATCGAGGCTGTGAACGCTGCGTTCGAAAGGGTTATTGAACGGATTGAACCGGTAAATGAGGAACTGACGCGAGAAATTTGGGATGCCGGCCAGTACATCGACAACCACGCGTTCGAGACAGGCATGTTGCCGATGTCACGAGACGAAGCCGTGTATTACGCCGAGGTCTTTTTGATGCAGCATGTCGTTCAGTTGGCGGTCGAGGCGGACAAAATCGCTGCCGAACCTCGGTCTTGAGTTCGGCATTGGGGGGTCGGAAGGAAGGGATGCAATGAGCCCTTTTGCGGCGTCTACCACAGCCGCTATTTGATCGTTTCGAAGCGCGATATTCGTGACAGGCCGGCAACGTCCGGAAGTGGCGCGACCGAGCCGGCCGGCGCATCGGCTCGGATTATACCGCAATGGAGCGTTCTACGTCTCAATCGGGTGGAGTTTACCGTACAGCGTCGCTGTCGGAACGATTTTATCGCGCCGATATCCTGTCGTTCGAGGCGCCTCTCCGGAGCGGACCGAAGTTCGTTTCGGCGTGAACCGTTCTGTCAATGCAATTGCGGGTTGTAACTGAGTGCGCGGTTTGAACTTATGCTGCATTGCGGTAGTTGGAACGACGCTTTACCGTGACGCCGGGTGCGGGATTGGGAAATGGTCATGGAAGCCATGTCTGCATAAGGAAATTAAATGCTTGATGCGCCAAAGTCCAAGCCGAAAGACCTCGAAGCCATCGCTCGCACAGGTGGACCACTTCGCCGGATGGCGGCCCGCATACCGACCTATCTGACGGATCTGCGGGAGAACCCCGCATGGCTGCCGATGTTCCTGCTGGCGCGTACGATGCCATTTCGCCGGGCGCATTGGCTCACCGCCAAGCCGGTCAAGACCCTGAAAACGGCATCGTCGATGTTTGGCGAGATCAAGGCGGACGACGTTGCTGCGGAACTGAAAAAAACCGGCATTTTCACCGGCCTTACACTACCTGACACAGTCCAAAAGGAAATCGCGCGCTTTGCGCGTGAAACGCCGTGCTTTGGCAATTTTGAGCGAAAACTGGAATTTCTCGCCGAAGAGCACGACGAAGCCGAACGGCGCTTCGGCCGTACGATATTGAGTGGTCACCATTACGAACGGGTTCTCCAATGCGAGGCCGCGGTTGCGGTGCAGCAAGACCCGTTGCTCTTGAATGTGGCAAAGCACTATCTCGGCGGTGAAGCAAAATTGATCACCACCCGGACGTGGTGGAGTTTCCCGACAAAATCCGCATCTGAAGCCGATCTAAGCCGAGCATCGTTCAAGTTCCATTTCGATCTCGATGATTGGCGAATGCTGAAGTTCTTCTTCTATCTGTCCGATGTCGATGCGGATGCCGGTCCGCATGTTTACGTGTGCGGCAGTCACAATCGCCGGCGCATGAAGCACCAACTGACGCTGCTCGTGGGACATGCGGAGGAGGAGGTCTTGGAGTTCTACGGAGAGGAGAGCGCCATCACGTTGACTGGCAAGGCAGGATACGGTTTTGTCGAGGACCCTTTCGGCTTCCATATGGGAACGTTGGCCAAGCAAACTCCGCGGCTGATGATGGAGGTCGGATTTGGCGTATCGAAACCGTCAAAGCGCCGCTATCACGGCGAGCCAGTCATACGATAAACTGTCTTTGCATGTCGCGATCCCGGCCCGGCCCTGGGCCGGCGACCCCTTTTTGACCGTGGCGGCTGTTTTGCAGCGCCAGAAAACCCTCAGTCGTGTTCAGTCGTTCGACGCTCATTTCGGGCGTTCTGCGGCTCAGGTGCTTGAACCGTAGGGTCTTCGCCGATGTCGGCTTGGGGTCGGGTTTCCCGTTGATCCCGCTTAGATCAAGGGTCCGCAACGGGTCGACTGAAGCCGTAGCGCGAACGGCAGCTATGGAGAAGCGCCAGGAAGGTCCGGCAATTGGCGCTTCCTGCGCCGATTGCGGTGCTTATCGCGCGAGCCGAAATCAGCAACCTGTTGAACGTACCCCTATAATCGGCTCCAGAGGCGCTACAATGCGCGAGCTCGCATCGGGCGCTGCGGCTGTGGAGGGCGGCATGGGAGAAGGACCATGCCTAGTTGGAACCGAGGCCACATCGTTGGCCAGAAGCCTCCGCTTAAGCCACGAGAGGTCTGGAGCATCCGGGCGCGACTGCAGGTGGCAGATGCGGAACGCGATCTTGCGCTGTTCAATCTCGCCGTCGACAGCAAGCTACGGGGTTGCGACCTTGTCACCATCACCGTCGGAGACGTTGCCCTTTCCGGTAGCGTGCGTGTGATCGGGCGGTGATCGTACAGAAGAAAACAGGACGGCCAGTTCGAGGTCACGGAGCAAACGCGCGCGGCCGTCGGCGCATGGATCGCGCGCCGCCGCCTCGCCGAAACGGATTTCCTGTTCCCGAGCCGCGTCCGGGCCAGACCGCACATGTCGACGAGGCAGTATGGAAGGATCGTCGACAAATGGGTTTCCAGTATCGGTCTCGACCCGAAGCGATACGGAACACACTCGATGAGACGGACCAAGGCATCACAAATCTACAAGAAGACGGGCAACATCCGCGCCGTCCAGCTGCTACTCGGTCACACGAAGCTGGAGAGCACCGTCCGCTACCTCGGGATAGAGGTCGATGACGCGCTGGCGATTTCCGAGCAAGTCGAACTATAGGCGACGCGGGGCGACGCTCACGAAGCGTCGCTCCGTGACCCGAAGGCGACCTCCGGAGCCGAATTCTCTTCTTGAGAGACGACATTGGCCGCAACAAGTACTTGTGTCGGAGCTTCCCGAGCTCATCTTATGCCGGATAACGGACTTTCGACCGCCCGCAACATTGGCCGCAATAAAGCGTTCAGACTGATTCAGTCTCGGTAAGATCATACCGTGGACACGGTCCTTGCTTCCCCTGACGCTATCCGCGATTAGCCCTCATTCATCACTGGTAGCGCGCGGTCCAGATCGGTGAGCCGGCGAACTCTACGGGGCCAGTGTTCCCGCCACCACCATGCTGCCAGCCAAATGGCCGCGACAGCTACGATCGCAGTGAAAGAGCGCGCAATCCATCGCTCAGCGTGAGGGAGCGTGAGCAACACCGTCGATGCGAACACGCCAACCATTCCGATCGCAGGTAGAGATACTAGTACAGTGGATATCGCCGCCCAGACTTTTCCTGATCCGGTTTCAATGCGTGCAAACCCTCCTCCGGAGGCAAGCCGCGCGGCAACCTCACGCACGAACTGCGGATAGCTTCGAGACGCCGCCGCCACATCCGCTGGATCACGTTGCGGAAACAGGCGGAGGGGCTGAGGTTCGCCTTGCAGATACAGCCGCAATTCCGGCCGGCGCGAAAGCTTCCCCCTAGATCGTTCCTGCACGCAGTCCGGAGATCCGGGCGAATGGGATCGGTTGGTCGCCGCCATCAGCGCCGATGAGCCCGACAACATCGGCGGTCAGGACCACTGCGACGGTATCGCCGCGCAGCCCGCGCCGCTTGAGCTGACCAGTAGAAGCCGCGATGAAGCTCGGCCCAAACTTTGACATCACGAAACCCCCGCACGATTCAGCCTGCAGATTCGACGCTCTCCATGGCCTGCTCGGCGTGACCGTTGTCATCGCCCGATGAGAGATCACTGACCGCAGCTCATGGCATCACACGGTCCAATTCCGTCCCGTCGGCGAGCCAGGTGAGCCGGCCGCCGCGCATTCCGTGCTCCACCCGTATTTCCAGCATCACCTGCCCCTCCGGCGGCCGAACCCACGGGTTCCCGCGCGAAAACGTCAACCTGGATATATATCCATCGCGCAGGCCCACCGCCTCAAACGTGCGCGAGACGAGGTCGAAAATCACTTCCGCGCTGTAGCCATCGAGCGCATCCAGCGTGAACCACGTCCCATCCACCCCGCCATGGCGTCCGCCTCCAATGGACGACACGGAGATTTCGTGCGCGGTGATGCTGAATTCCCGCGACAGCGTCGGGTCGCCCCCGTCGACGGCACGGGCCCTGCCGCCTTGGGGATCGAGCACGATCTCGCGGAAGGGATGGCGGACCGGAAAGGTGGAAACGAGGCGATCGATCACGTCGCGCAGGTTGGCGGGCGTCCACCAGTCCACTGCCGGGCGTCGGCCGGGGGGAAGGATGACCCGCAGAATCTCGCCGGCGGGGCTTGCTACGACCTGCCATGCCTCGCCCTCGGTCCGCGTGATCCAGTTTCCCTGCTTCGCCGGGTTGCCGACAGTGAGCGTCCAGACAAGCCGCGGCGCGCCGATGCCGGTGATCGGACGGTTTGCCGTGATCTTCAGCACCTGCGTGCCGGGCTCGTTCACCTTCTCCAGCGCCGCCGCCTTGAGCGCGGGCAGCATGCCGAAGTCGATATCGGTGAAGGCGAACACATCCTCGGTCGGCGGCCGCATCGTGGCGGGCATCTCCATGAGCGGCGCGTTGACGCTCAGGCCGTTCAGCGTCCAGCGCATGCCCGTCGTCTGGCTGGGGCTCTGCGGCTCCATGTAGCTCACGTCGATATCCCGAGGCTCGATCTCGACCCGAAGGATGCTGCGGTGGGTGCCGAAGAAGGCGAGGTCCTGCGCCGCCATCGGCAGATGCCAGTCGTCCCGCGCCATGTCGAGGCTGCGGGCGCGAAAGGTTCCCGAGACATCCGCCGTGTGGATGCTGCCGTCCATGTTGAGGTAAACGTAGGAGCTTTCGCGCCCGGTGTTCCAGTGGACCATGATCCGCGCCTCGCCCACGCGGGTGCCGCCCACGAGCAAGAGTTGCCGCTCGATCCGAATGGACTGAGGAAGTGCTCGCTCTTCAAGCATGGCGCGGGGCGAGATCCGCTCGATCAGTGCGGGCAGGTCGTCGAGCGGCAGGCCGTCTAGTGGAAAAAAGACGGTTGTCGGGTCGAGCGTCGAGACGAGCGGCTGGGCGATCTCCGGGCCGCGGATCTGCGTCGTCACGCCCATGATCAAGCCGCGGCCGCGCATCCAGGTCCACTGGTCGAGATGATGGGGGCGCGCGCCTTGCACATGCACGGTCATCTCGGAGCCCCGGATATCCACCAGCGCGACCCGCGGCTCGCGCCCGATGCGCTCGGCGACGGCTTTCAACGCCTCGGCGGCAAGGCCCGGAGTGTCGAACAGCGGGGTCGGAGCGGGGCGGTTCTGGGCGCTGGCGGGATGCGCGCCGAGAAGAAGGATGAAAAACAGGGCGACAAGCCGATGGGAAAATCGGGCGTGCATCTGCTCTGGCATCGGAACTCCCATTGCCTGATCCTGGCGTAGAGCTTAGCGCCGGTGGGGTTTGTTGACAACGACGGTGAAAGTAGCCGGCGGAGCACGATGCTGAATGATTCCCCGTATCGCGCCGAAGAGCGACGAAGCAGGCCAGCGGAATGTGTCAGTTCCTCAGATACTGAGGCACGCCATACCCGTTAGTATCCGAGCTGGCGCATCTTGCTGCCGCGCAGGCCGACGGCGAAGCCGATGCCGGCGGCAATGCCGATCCCCAGCCCCGCCAGGGCATAATACAGGCAGAACACCGCGCCTGCGGCCAGGCCGGCGATGCCGCCCGCCGCAATCCACAAACTCGTCTTCATGTGCTGCCGTCCGTCGGCATCCCGTTCACCGAGGGCGCCCCACTGCAGCTACTCTTCCAGTTCGTCCGCAACCTTCCAGATCGCCCATGCCTTGCGGGACGGATTTTCGATGGCCTTGACCAATTGCATGGCCTCCTGTCCGCGGATATATTCTCCGGCAGCCGGGGCAAATCCCGTTTTTATCGATGCACTGACCATCAGCCTGGTGAGCCGTTGCCGATGGAACTCGTCGGGCTCTACCTTGATCGCCTGTTCGAGCAGCGCAAACACCTCCGTCCGGCCCGAGGAGGCGGCAATCTGCGCAAAATATGATCCCTTATCCGAAGGCAGCGCGTCGCGCGCAAGCGCTGCCTCGCGCGCAAGCTCCACCGCACCTTGCCAGTCGCCCGACTTGGCCAGGGCGACAAGCACGTGCTCGCGAAGATAATTCAGGTGATCTTCGTCCAGTCCGGGCAATTTCTCCAACACCGCATGCGCCTGCTCCAGATCGCCGAGCGCGGCAGCCACTCTGGCTCGGCTGGATAAAACGTGGGGTTCATCACCCGTGAAAACCGAAAGCAGCGGACGCGCTTCCTGCGCCCGGCCGCGATAGTGGAGCTCGTCGATCACATTGGCCGCGATGCCATTTCGCATTTCCGGATCATCGACGTCGTTTATTATGCGCAGGGCCCGGTCCATCCTGCCGGCGCGGGCATGACCCAGGGCATGGAACCGCGCCACCATTGATGAATCCAGCGGCGCTTCCCTCAGGGCGACGATCGCGGGAATCTCCTGCTCGCGATCCAGCTCGACCAGAAGCGTGGCGATTCCGTAGGCATAATAGCCGACGGACTCGCCACTGCCGGCCAGAAAGGCAGGCAGTTCCGCCGTCCGGCCGGCTCTGACCAGGGCATAGACGAGTTCCGAACCGCGTTGAAGTCGCCATCCTTTCGTATCCTGTCCGCCAGCACGAGCGCGACGTCCAGACGCCATCCTGGCGGCGGTCTCGACGATCCTGCGAAGGGGCGCGCTCACGCCCGGCTCAGCCGGTACTGCCAGGGCAGCCTCGACGGCCATGTCGAGCACACACGATTTGGTGGGCCGCGCCTCGCATATGAGGCTTGCCACGCCGCTCTGTGCGTAGGCGCTCTGTGCGAGGAGCATCCACCCGAGGATCAGCAAATACCGCATGGACGCAAGCCCCCGGATGTTTCGATCAGCAATATCATCACCGGCGTGCACCGAATTCAAGTCGGCCTCCCCAATCCCCTCTTCTGGCGCTCCCGGCTGGCTGCGCCGGCGCATCTGGACGGAATGCGCTCCACTCGATTGTCGACGGCGAGGGCTCTGCTATCATGGCGCCTGAAGCAATGGGAGGGCTTGATGGACCTGCCGGCATATCTGTCCGCCCTTGCAATGCTCCTGGCCGGAGGCGCGGCCGCCGAGCCGGGGCCGCCGCCGGCTCGGCCGGCGGTTCCTTTCGTCAAGCACGGCGATGTCGATTGCGACTGGATGATGCACGACCCCAGCGAAAGATGGATCCGCGGCTCGATTGGCCAGGGCGACGAAGACCCGGTCATAAGCCTGGTCGACACCGCCTTCGATTCGTGGAGCGACAGCGAAGAGCACGCGATCGAAGTTTCCGCCGGAAATCCAGCGCGCAGAGTCCCCGCAACCGCTTGGGCCGGCAACGCCGGCGGCCAGGCGCCGGGATCGATCGGCTTCTATATGAACGCGGACCTGGGCAAGCTGATCGGCGGGGCGACGTCGCTGCAGATCTGGAACGGCGGCAAACCGGTGCTGAACCTTGCGTTTGCCGACACGCCCTCGGTCGGGGAGCTTGATGCCTGCGTGCGCCCGCCCGGCTGGGACGAACATAGCGATTCGGAATAGGAAATCGCGCGCAACGGGCGGATCGAAGGGGAGTGACGGCATGGCTGTGGAACTGCTCGACGGCACGATGGAGCCTGCGAGCCGGCTCGGCGCAAGGGCAAGTACGTGATGTTCAAGGAGCTGCGGATCCGTGACCGAAATGGCCGCGAGCGCGCGCTCGGCAAGGTTTGCTGTGGCGGCGACGTTGGCGATGCGGTGGCGAAGGGCGGGGCGGGGCGCTTCTACTTATCTAGCGGCGGCGGCCAGACCGGCATCCACGGCGCCCGCATGGACGACGGCCGAAGCGCTTATGCCCATTACAACAATATGGAGATGATCGTCCTGCTTGGCATCGCCGCGGGCGCGGCGGTGTTGGTGTTCGGGATGCTCTCCGAAGGCATCATGATCACACCGGTGGTAATCGGCGTGCTGCTGATCGGCGGCTATTTCTACCTGCGCAGCATCCGCATGACCGGCAAGAGGCAATATGACGAAGATTTAAGGAACGGATCCCAGCGGTTCCGCTCTAATGTCCGCATCGGGTTGACTCCGGCGCTACGCAAATGTCCGCTGTTGAGAAGCGCCCTGAATGTCGCGAAATGGCGCTGGTTGCTCGTTCTAATTGCGAAGGTACCTTCAATCGAAAGATCGGAGAGCAACACGCCTCCGATCTTTCGGCGACAGATGAACCGCCGGCCTATTCGCTTTTCCAGACACCCCATACATGGGGGTTTGCCGCGGGCCATACCGAATAGCCCTTTACTTTCGGCGACACGGCATCGAGGGACGGCTCGTAATAGAGGCCAAGGATCGGCACATCCTTTGCCATGAGTGCATGGAGCTGCTTGAACAGTGCCTTGCGTTGCCCGGCGTCGGTCGTGGCCATCGACTTCGTGTAGAGATCGAGGGCCTCCTTGCTGTCCCACTGCGCCGTCGGGTCGGTCGCCTTGTCGCCAAGGATGACGCCATACATCAGCGACGGATCGAGACGAGCCGAATAGCCAAAGGACTGGATCTGAAATTTGCCGACAAGGTAATTGTCGAGCTGTGCCGCCCAATCCAGCACTTCGAGCTGGGCATTGAAGCCCGCGGCCGTCAGCATCGCCTGCAGCAGCACGGCGTTCTCGTACATGCCCTGGTAGCGGGTGTTGGTCTGGATCTTGATCGGCTCGCCCTTGTAACCGGCTTCGTCCAGCAGGGCCTTGGCCTTGGCCGGGTCGTATTCCGGCCATTTGAGGAAGTCGTCGTCGAAGAACGAGCTCGCCTGGGCGACGGCCGAGGGACCTCCCGTGGCGGCACCACTGGTGCTGGCGGCGGCGATCTGGTTGATGTCGGCGGCATGCGCCAGCGCCTCGCGTATTTTGACGTTCGACAGCAGCGGGTCCTTGGTCTGCAGCAGGATCACCGTCCACGACAGGCCTTGCGTCGACAGCACCGTCATGCCGCGCGACTTGGCTTCCTCGGCACGCGATGATTCAAGATCGGGCAGCACATCGAGTTCGCCGGCAAACAGCGCGGTTTCCGCCGCCGCCGTGTCGGGGATGACCATGAAGCGCACCTCGTCGACATAAGCCTCACGGCTGCCGGCAAAGCCGCTCGGCGCCTCCTTCACCGGCTTGTAGTCGGCAAAGCGCTCAAGCACCAAATACTGGCCCTTGACCCATTCCTTCAGCGTGAACGGGCCGCTGCCGATGGCGGAATCGGCGAGCCACTTGCCGTCGGCGCCGACATTCTTCGGGCTGGCGACCCAGCCATTGCATTGGACACTGGCGAGTTGCGCCAGAAAGAGCGCATTCGGCGCCTTGAGCGTGAAGACCACGGTGCGTGGATCAGGCGTCGCCACTTGCTCGACCTTGAGGCCCTGGCTGCCGTCGAAGAAGGGAATGCAGAACCACTGATTGGCCGGGTCCATGCGGCGGTCCCAGTTCCATTTGACGTCGGACGAGGTCACGGCGTCGCCATTGTGGAAAACCGCGCCGTCGCGCAACGTGAAAGCATAGGTCTTGCCGTCGTCCGATACTGTCCAGGATTCGGCCAATGCCGGGCCCACCGTGAGATCGGCGCGATAAGCCACCAGCGTCTCAAAGATATGGTGCAGCACAGTGTCGGTGTTTGCGTCGCGATTGAGACCGTCGGTGGCGCGGATGTCTGCGTTGATGCGGACCTTGAGCGTGCCGCCGGTTTTCGGCTGCTCCTGCGCCATCGCCGGCAGTGCACAAATCATCACCGCGATTGTCGCCAGCACCTGAAACAATCGTCTTCCCATCATCAATCCTGTTCCCATTTTTTATCTCCAGTTTGACCGCAGTTTTTCAGGCGGGCGCGGCATTCAATGTCCGCGCAAAGAACTCCTTGACCTTGGCGATGAGCGCGCCGTCGTTGTGAGCGATGCCAGGCACGACATCCAACTGCACCTCGACGCCATGTCTCTCCAGGCTGCCCTTCAACGATCTGATCCGGTCGTTGCGGGTCGCGCCGGCGAGATCGGCGCCGGGCATCCACCAGTCATCCTCCGGCTTGATGGTGATCTCCCAGGTTTGGAGATCGTCACCACCGATCACCATCTGCACGGCGACCTTGCGCATGGCGTCGAGGTCGATGGCCTTGCCGAACACTTTCTCGAAGTCGCGCACCCCGACCCAGAAATCGTGATCGAAGTCGAGCAGGGTCACGACGCCCGGCGCACCGATCGATGCCGCCAGCAGACGTTCGGGATGGAGGAACAGGAAACGATGGGTGAAATGGCCGCCGCCGGAGAAGCCGTACATCAGCACGCGGTCGCCACTGATGCGATAGCGCTCGCGCATCTCCTCGACCATGTCGAGCAGCACGGCATCGTAATGGAGGTCGCCCTGGCGCAGCATCTTGTAAGAGGAAAGATCGCCCGGAAAACAGACATTCGCCGGGAACAGCGGGGCGAGCACGATCACGCCGTTCTGTTCGGCGAAGTCGGCGAAGGCGTCCCGGTAGGCGAGCATGCCGCGCTCGGTGCCATGCACGATCACCGCCAGCGGATAGGTCTTGTCGCTGTCCTCGTCATAGTCGTCGGGGACATAGGCGCAATAAGGGAAGCGCTGGTCGAAGCGGGAGGCGTACACCGTCGTGTGCCCGAAATCGTAATAGGACAGGCGCTTGCCATGTCCGCTGACGTTGCGCATCGAATTTTCCCTGATCTCAATTTCATTGTTTCATCATTTTGTGTGACTGAAAAGCATTTGTTTATCCACATCGTCAGGAAAGTACGTATTTTACATCGCGTAACGCCTGACATCATTGGGCAAGCATGAGCAGCTATCCGGGCCGTCGCGCGTCAAGTCCAGCCGAGCGGCACGACCAACGACATCGTGAAGCTGTGCAGGTTGACTCGGTTGTCTGCTCGCCTAACTTCGCGGTCACATGATATTTTCCCGCATCCGCAAGCTTGTCCCTCTTGTTCTCCTGGCCGGCAGTTCGATCGTGTCCTCCTGCGTCGCCCCTGACGACACGTCGAACCACCCGAAGGAAGACGCCACAACGGCGGCAGCCCGCAAAGAGATGGTCGGTCTCAGCGAGGCGGACGTTCGAATGTGCGCCGGCTTCCCGACTGCCACCGCTGATGCGGGGGGAAGCCAGATCTGGACCTATCAGCGTACCGTTCAACGCGGCAATCTCAACGTGGTGATTCCAACCTTGGCCGTGGGCGCGATCCCGACGGTTGGAGGATCGCTCAATGTCGATCCCGGCGGCTATTGCAACACGCAAATCCGAATGGTCGACGGCCGTGTTGCCGAGGTTGCCTACGCCGGCGACAACAACACGCCGAACCACCGCGATGCGCTCTGCGTCAGCACGGTAGACGGCTGCGTGGCATATGCCCGCCAGCGCCATCAAGTCAGGACAGGTGCCATTTCCAGGTAATCGGGTTCCAGCTAATCGGGCGGGCTGGCGCAACCCAGGCCCTGCAGCATTCGTTCCTGTTTCAGGCAGACGTTCCATATCCGGACCGTTGCCAGAGACGACCGCCGGCTCCCCGCCGATCGGCCCGGTCGGCCGGAACGATTCTTGGGGTCGGGAGTACAAGAGGTCGAAAGGACAGGGATGGCAGACGATGATCATCACCCGCAGGACATTCGTGAAGGCTGCCGCCGCTTCCGGCGCGGCTCTGGCGTTGCCGGCAGCCGCGCCCGGCGCGCCGCCCGCGCCGGCGATGCGCGCCGTGCCCTCCTCGGGAGAAATGCTTCCCGCTGTCGGCCTGGGCACCTGGATCACCTTCAATGTCGGCGACGATCCGGTGCTGCGCGACGAGTGCGCCGAGGTGATGGCTGCCTTCTTCGCGGCAGGCGGCCGCATGATCGATTCCTCGTCGATGTACGGCTCCTCGCAGCCGGTGATCGGCTACGGCCTCGAAAAGCTCGGCCGGCCCGAAGCGCTGTTTTCCGCCGAGAAGGTCTGGACCTCCTCCGCCGACGGACCCGCGCAGATCGAGCAGTCGCGCCGCTTCTGGGGTGTGCCGCGCTTCGACCTCGTTCAGGTCCATAACCTCGTCGCCTGGGAGACGCATCTCGAAACCATGTTCGCCATGAAGGCGGACGGGCGGATCCGCTATGTCGGCATCACGACGTCCGAAGGACGGCGGCACGATTTGTTCGAACAGATCATGCGCGCGCATCCGCTCGACTTCGTGCAGCTCACCTATAACGTCGTCGACCGCGAGGCGGAGGAACGGCTGCTGCCGCTGGCGGCCGAGCGCGGCATGGCTGTCATCGTCAACCGGCCGTTTCGGCAAGGCGCGCTGACGCGTCAGCTCCAGGGCGAGACGCTGCCGGACTGGACGGCCGAGATCGGTGCCGGGAGCTGGGCGCAGTTCATACTGAAATTCATCGTTTCGCATCCCGCCGTCACCGTCGCCATCCCCGCCACCACCCGCGTCGACCACGTGCGCGAGAACCTGTTGGCGGCGACCGGTCCCCTCCCCGACACGGCCATGCGCGAGCGGATGGCGGCTTACGTCCGGGACCTCTAAGCAGGCATTCGTGGGCTGGCCCACGAATGCCTGCTTGGATTCTGTTGTTTGTCGCAGCTTCTTGTCGCAAAACCGTCGGACACTTTTGCGGAACCTGCTTAGATGTTTGTCGCAGGTTCTTGTCGCAAAACCGTCGGACACTTTTGCGGAACCTGCTTGGATGTCGGAATGGTGGACCTACCGGCTGGAGGATTTCCTGCTCTTCTCGCCGCGCGTCTACTGGCGCATGTTCGAGTTGGCCAATGCCGCGTTCTGGCCGCTGCATCTCCTGACGCTCGCCGCCGGCCTCGCCATTGTCCTGCTCGTGCTTGGGCAGCCGCGTCGCCATGGTCTGCGGATTGCGCTCATCCTCGCCGCGCTCTTTGCCTTCGTCGGCTGGTCCTTGCTGTGGAGCCGCTATGCCGCGATCAACTGGGCGATCGCCTATGTCGCGCCGGCCTTCGGCCTGCAGGCGCTGCTGCTGGCGATCAGCGGTGCCGCGCGCGGCGGCCTCGCCTTTGACCGGCGGGACATCGCAGGGCGGCTCGGGCTGCTGATCGCGGTCGCTGGCCTCGTCGTCTATCCCCTGCTGCCGCCGTTCTTCGGGCGGCCATGGGCGAGCGCCGAGGTCTTCGGCATCGCGCCGGACCCGACGGCGATCGCAGCGCTCGGCGTCCTGCTTGCCGCGAGCGGCGGGCTTGTGCCGCTGCTGTTGGCGATCCCGCTGCTGTGGCTGCTGCTCAGCGGCCTGACGCTCCATGCCATGGGCGATCCGCAAGCCTGGCTGCCGCTTCTGGCAGCGGCCACCATTTTCGCTGCCTTGACCCTGCGCCGTATCGCCCGGTGATGCCGGCACGATCGAGAAAGCCAGCCGGCTCGGGCCAGATGATACAAGTTTCAGATGTAACCGAATTTTCTCCTTCTGAAATCCTAGCGTAACGCCGCACCGCCAGATTCGCACTTCAGCAGACCGCAGCCACAGTTCGCCGAGCGGATTGTCACAAGCCAGCCGGTTGCGCCAGTCGGTTGCAGTCGTGACTTGCTCTGAAAGAGGAGATGATCATGGCCAGTCAACTTTCGCGGACAGCGCCTCCGGCCAAAGATGCAACCGTCCAACCGATTGCCGTCACGCCGGAGCTTCCTTCCGCCGTCCCGCTGATGGCGCTTTCGACCGGTTTCTGGGCCTTCAAGACCTTGGCCGCTGCGCATGAGTTGGACCTGTTCAGCCGCCTTGCCGGCGGCGCCGGCACCACGGTTGCGGAGCTGGCGGAAGCGCTCGGCCTGCACCAACGCCCGGCCGAGATGCTGTTGACCGGCTGCGCTGCACTCGGGCTCCTGGAGAAAACCGGCGGCCGCTATCGCAACACGCCGTTAAGCGAAACCTATCTCGTGCGCGGAAGACCGTATTACTTCGGCGGCTTTGTGCAGATGCTCGACAAGCGGCTCTATCCCGGCTGGGGCAGGCTTACCGAGGCGCTGCGCACGAACCGGCCGACCACGTGGGACCCGGCTGTGCGATCCTCGGCGTTCGACGGCGAAGATCCGATGATGCTGGCGCTGTTCTGGGAGGCGATGCATTCGGTCTCCACGATGACCGCGCGCAAGCTCGGCGAAGCCCTGGATTTCGGACATTTCCGCCGCCTCCTCGACATCGGCGGCGGATCGGGGGCGTACGACATCGAGCTTTGCAAACAGTATGGGGCGCTGCGTGCGACCGTGTTCGACTTGCCGCATGTGGCCGCGATCGCCGCGGGAAAGATTGCCGAGGCCGGTTTGACCGACCGGATCGAGACCGCAGGCGGCAACTTCTTCGAGCAGCTTCCCCGGGGGTCACGATTTGCATCTCCTGTCGATGATCCTGCACGATTGGGACGAGGCGAAGAATCGCGCACTGCTGCGCCGGTCGTTCGGGGCTTTGCCGAGCGGCGGCGCAGTCGTCATCAGCGAGCTTCTCGTCAATGACGAAAAGACCGGACCGGCGCCGGCGGCGCTGATGAGCCTCAACATGCTGATCGAGACGGAAGGACGAAACTACACGCAGGCCGAATATTCGGCGTGGCTCGAGGATTCCGGCACATCGAGACGGTCTGGTTCGAGGCACCCGGCGCGAACGGCGCCGTGATCGGCCGCAAGCCGTAAGGCGCAAAACGCAGTGGAATAGGCGACCCGCAGTTCAACCCTGCCGACAATGATGATGGAGGCCGAAATGGCTCACACGCAAACTCGCGTCAATCTTCACCGTCTGCTTGGACTTGTGCTGAAAACCACAGCAACCGCAATCGCGGCTCTCAAGACTTGGCAACGGACCGTCTCAAGACGTCGGGCAATCGCTGGTTTGACGCCCGATCGGTTGCGGGACATCGGTCATGCCGAGGCGCCCGCGCCTGTGCTTGAGGTCAAAGCGGGTCTGGTCACGAACCTGATAGCGATGAGGTAAGCGAGTTCAGCCGTCATCGCAGGTCCCGCCAGGCCAGCGGCCGTCATGCATTTTTGCTCCTTCTCACAAGCTCAGGCAACTGGGCGCTTTGCCAGCAGCAGCCCACATCCAAGCATGATCATGGCGCCGCCCGAGCCTTCACGAAGACGGCGAACGAGATTCCCACGCGACGCCGCGCCATCGCGAAGCCTTCCGGCTGCAAACGCCACGACGATATCGGCGAGCGTGTTGAGGGCAACCGAGATGGCGCCGAGGATCAGGAACTGCAGAACGACGTGATCCGACGATGTATCGACAAACTGCGGAATGAAGGCGAGGAAGAATGCGGCCGTCTTCGGGTTCATCACTTCGACAAGAACGCCATCCCTGAAGGCCCGCATCGTGCCGACGGGCGGCTCCGAATGACTCAACGACTTGTAGTCGAGCCTGGCATGGCGAATGGTTCGGTATCCCATCCAGACCAGATAGAGCGCGCCGACCAGCTTGAGCGCCGTGAACAATTCGGCGCTTGCCAGCACGATCGCCGAGACGCCAAGGCTGCCGGCGACGACATGAAACAGCCCGCCGAGACCGTTGCCAAGGCTCGAAGCGATTCCTTCCGAGCGACCGCCGGAAAGGGTTCGGGCGGCGACATAAAAAATCCCCGGACCCGGGGTAATCGCCAGCAGGAATGCCGTGAACAGGTAGACGGTGAAGGCGTTGGAATCCAGCATGGAAATGTCCTGACGAAGTCTGTCTATCGAGCTTGCATACAACCAGCGGAGAAAACCGCATCGAGATGGTCGAGAGCGGCGGCGACGCGCTGCTCTGCCTGGTCCTTCAACGGGAGGACGGGGCGTGGCGGATCGACGTCGCAGAGGTTCAGAAGCCTGGCGACGACATACATCACCCTGAAACTGCCGAATTCCTTGAAGAGCGCCCAAAGCGGTCCGAAGGCGGCGTCAAGTCGCTCGACGGCCGCAGCGTCCCCGGCTTGCGCGGCTCGCGTCAGGGCCAGGGCCGGTGACGGCAGAAGTCCTGCGACGACGGAATACCAGGCGTCGCTCCCGGCGAGCAGCGCAGGCGCGCCGCCCCAGTCGCCGCTGTAGCCGATCCTGAATGCCGACCCGGTCGCAGACCGGAGGGAGGCAAGTTCGGACGCGAAGTCACCACCGGACGGCAAAGGCATCTTCACGGCTTCGATGTTCGCCACCTTCGACAAGCGGGAAATGAGGTCCAGGCTGAAGGTGAACCTGGTCGTGCCGGGATTGTTGTAGATGCAAAGCGGGAGTTGCCCCGCGTCGGCGACTGCGGTGAAGTGTTCGAAGACCTCGTCGTCGACAAGCGGCGTATAGGAAACCGGAGCGAGAAGCAGGCCGTCGGCGCCGGCAGCCTTCGCATCACGGGCAAGGTCCACCGCATCGCTGGTCCGGATCGCTCCGACGCCGACCATAACCGGGATTTTGCCGCCGACCGTGTCCATTGCCGTTTCGACCGCCCGTCGACGCTCTTGTCGCGTGAGGAAAGCGTAGGCGCCGGTACTGCCGAGCAGTCCGATGGAGTCCGCTCTCGCCTCCTCGATGTTCTTCAGAAGGCGCGCGAGGGCGGCGGTGTCGAGCCTGCCGGAAGCGTCCGCCGGGGTGATCGGGAATGCTGAAAGGCCTTGGAAGAGTGACATGAAGGAACCTTTCAGATGCGGGTCAGGAGAAGCTTTAGCCCGGCAAATCCGAAGAATACCGCCAGCGTGCCTTCGATCCAGCGCCGCGCCCGCCGATACAGGGCGATCATGGGAGCGGTCGAAAAGACGATCGCGTAGCCACAGAAGATGGTGACGCTCAGCACCGCGCAGCCCGCGAGGATTACCAGAACCGTATGCGACGACGACCCGGGCCCGAGTCCCAGCGTCATCAGCGCGATCCATGCCAGGATCGATTTCGGATTGGTGAGATGCATCAGCAGTCCGCGCTGGTAGAGAGTGGCCGCCGTCGCCTTCCGTTCGTTGGTCGGGCGAAGCTGATCCTTGTCTGAAGAAAGCGCAGCCTTGCCTGCTTTGAAGGCGAGATAGAGAAGATACAGGCCTCCAACCAGCTGCAGGACCACGAGTGCCTGCGCGTATCGACTGAGGATCGCCGAGACACCTGTCGCCGCCATCAGGCCCCAAAAGATCGAGCCACTGACGACGCCGGACGCGATTGCCAGTGCGGCCCCGCGGCCGTCGTTCATGGCGACGGCCATGATGCGCATATTGCTCGGCCCGGGACTGCCGGCAGCAATGACGTAGGCGGTAAAGACGATGATGAATTGGTGGAGGTCGGCCAGCATTTTACTTCTCGGGAGGTGCAATCTGGCGTCATCAATACAAGCACAACTGGCCCTGCCCTAGAACCAGTTTTGAATAAAAAGTTCTGGTCCAGTTTCCCTCAAGCCTTTGCCTGGCTGAGTTTTCCCGGTAATGCCTGGATCAGTGAAATGTCTTCATTTGGGTAATCGCGATGGTCCAGTCCCGCAAGCAGAATTCGTCGTCGGGAAATTCGTCGTCGGGATTGGGCGCGCGCGGGATCTATGAGAACCTGCGGGAACAGATCGTGGCAGAAGTATACGGCCGTGGAGACGTGCTTCCGTCGGCTCGTGCGCTGGCGGTCGAGCTTGGCGTCTCACGAACGACTGTGACGTCCGCTTACGAACAGCTCGCCGCCGAGGGCTTCGTGGCCATTCGACATGGCGCTCGGCCACGGGTGGCCATCACGGTCACGCACAGCGAGCCGGGAGACCTCGTTGATACAGCCGCAGAGCCACACAGCCTATCCGCTTTCGCAGAAAGGCTTCGATCCCGAGCCATCCCGATGCGGGTTGCGTTGGAGAAGCTCGTCGCCGACTTCCGCTACGGCGACATGTCGGCCTCTGACTTCCCGACCCTTGCCTGGCGAAAGGCCATGAACGATGCTGCGCTGGGACGGCCGCTCAAGCTGTCCTATGGCGACCCCTGTGGCTCGATCCGCCTGCGTAGTGCGCTGCGGGGCTATCTATGGCGAGCGCGCAGCATCCGGTGCGAGGTGGGTGAGATCGTCGTCGTCAACGGCTCTCAGCAGGGACTGGATCTCTGCGCCCGCCTGCTTCTCGATGAGGGCGACGGCTTCGCCATCGAAGAGCCCTGCTACCCGATGGCACGGAGCGTCTTCGAGATGACAGGAGCCATCGCCGCCCCGGTGGAGGTCGACGCCGAAGGCATCAGGGCGGACCTGTTGGCGGATGTTGGCGCGCGGCTGGCTTACGTCACGCCTTCACATCAGTTTCCCCTGGGAAGCGTAATGTCGATGGGGCGACGCCAGCAACTGCTAGGATGGGCGAAAGAGAAGAGGGCCTACATCGTCGAGGACGACTACGACAGCGAATATCGTTTCGACATGAACCCGATACCGCCGCTTCGCGCGCTGGGAGGCGCGTCGAACGTCATCTATATCGGTACGGTTTCGAAGACACTGTCGCCGTTGCTGCGGATCGGCTACGTCGTCGTTCCGCGTGAGTTGCAGGAGGTTTTTGCCCACGCCAAGCGCCTGACGGACAGGCATGCCCCCAGCCTCGAACAGGAGGCACTGGCGAGCCTGGTGGAATCCGGCGCCTACGAAGGCCACGTGCGCAAGGCCCGGCGTCAAAATGCCCGCCGACGTGCAGCGCTCCTCGACGCTCTGCAGGCTGAATTCCGCGGTCTCGTTCGGGTCGAAGGCGCGCAGGCCGGTCTGCACGTCGTCGTCTGGTTTCGCGACATGCCGCCCGCTATGGCGGCATCGTTCATCGAGAAAGCCGCCGCGCTCGGCGTTGGCATCTACTCCATATCGCCGCATTATTTCGAGCAGACATTGGATTTCGATCAGACATTGATTTTCAATCAGACATTGGGTCGGAGCTGCCTCGGCCTGGTAATGGGATACGCAAGTCTGACCGAGAGCCAGATCCACAGAGGACTAAAGCTCCTTCGACGCGCTTACGAGGAGGCAACAGGCTGCGGCGACGTAGCGTAGGTGATTACGGCCTGCCTGAGGGAACAGGCGCGCGACGCCGAAGGCAGCCTCGGCACCGCGCGGGTGGTGAATTGCCCTCGATCGCTTTGGTTTTGGTGGACCAAACCCGCGCTCTAACTCTTTGTTTTACGCATTTTGTCGGACGCCAAACCAAGACTTTTGGCTGCAAAATGCTCTAGAACCACCGCCGTTCAGGCTCGGAGCTCTTTGCGACCACAATTCCCAAGAGAACGCCGAGCACGCCGCCAAGCATCATCGCCGTAGAGATCGTGCCTGGGTTCTGCTGGACGGTTTCGGTCACGGTGTGTGCCTGGCTACGCAATTGCCCGGCTGCGCGCGACGCCCGTTCGGCGGCGCTCTCGTACCAGCCCTGTGCCTCCTCGCCGCGGTCGGAAAGGGTCCGATTTATTTTGGTGATTTCGCGACGAAGCTCGGCGATCTGTTTCTTCATCGCTTCCTGCGCATCGTTTGCCGCCTTTGAGGCGCCTGCCATATTGGTGGTCTCCGCCATTGGATTTCTCCCTTTGGTAATCATATCCCCCAAGGTCATCAGGTAGGGGAAACGGTCGCGGACGCGCAGGGTTCCTTGCCCTGGAAAACGCGCCGCTGATTGCGGTATCAAGCATCCCCTTGCACCCGCGCGTGGCGGGCAATGATGCTCTCCTCGTCGGTCGCGACGACGCGTATTTCGACCTTGCTGTCAGGTCGGCTTATGATCCCGGCATGGGCGGCATTGGATGGCTCGTCGATCGCCACGCCAAGCCAATCAAGCCTTTCGCATATTGCCTTGCGGACCGGCGCCGAGCGCTCGCCGATGCCGGCTGTGAACACCAGGCACTCGAGGCCGCCCAACGTGTTGGCGAGCGCGGCAGCTTCCCGTGCCGCCCTGAAGGCAAAAAGCTCTACTGCTTCGCGGGCGTGGGGGTTGTCGCTCGCTTCCAGCGTGCGCATGTCGCCCGAGATGCCGGATATTCCAAGCAGTCCTGATTCCTCATAAAGCATATGCTGCAGAGCCTCTCCAGCGATGCCTCTTTCCAGGACGAAGTACAAAAGCACGCCCGGATCGATGGCGCCGCAACGCGTACCCATCACCAGGCCGTCGAGCGCGGAAAAGCCCATCGTCGTGTCGAAGCTTCTCCCGTCGCGCATGGCGCACAGGCTCGCCCCGTTGCCGAGATGGGCGACGATCGTCCGCTTCGCTGCAAGCGCCGGCGACATCGCCTTGAGCCGCCCGGCGATGTACTCGTAGGAAAGTCCGTGAAACCCGTAGCGGCGGATTCCGTCCGCATCGTATTTGCGCGGCAGCGCGAAGCGGCTGACGATCGGATCGATCGTCTGATGGAAGGCTGTGTCGAAGCAGCCTACCTGCGGCAGATCCGGCCGCAGCACCGCAAGTGTGCGGATCGGCGCGAGACTGCGGGGCTGGTGCAGCGGCGCAAGCGGCGTCAGCCTGTCCAGGGCCTCGATCACGTCCGGAGTCAGGCGGACGGGTTCGACGAACTCGCGCCCGCCATGCACGATGCGGTGACCGGCGCAGACCAGTTTCCTGCCACCAAGTTCACTCTCGATCCAGCGGAGCAAATCGCCGATGCCCGTGTCGCATGCGTCTGCGGCAAGCCGCCGATCACACTGCACTGTTCCGTCGGCCGCTTTCGCGGCGAGCCTCGGCGCATCGCCCAGATCCAGCTTGCCACGCGAGACAAGCTGCAGTTCGGCGGAGGGTTCCAGATCGTATAGTCCGAACTTGATGCTGGAGGAGCCGGCGTTCAGTGCCAGAATTGCCTGTCGCATCAATCGCCAGCCTTCGTCGCGCTGTTCTCGGGCCAGTTCCACTCCTGGATCTCGGGCATGTCTTCGCCGTGCTCGCGAACATAGGCCTTGTGTTCGGCAAGCTTCCCGTGAAGTTCGGCGGCAAGGTCTTTCGCCCGTTCGGCGAGCCCAGGCACGTGTTTGATCGCGGCGAGCGCCAGGTGGTAGCGGTCGAGCTCATTGAGCACGACCATGTCGAACGGCGTCGTGGTGGTGCCTTCTTCGCGAAAGCCGTGCACATGCATGTTGTCATGGTTGGCGCGCCGGTAGGTCAGGCGGTGGATGAGATAGGGATAGCCGTGATAGGCGAAGATGACCGGCCTGGCCTTCGTGAACAGCGCGTCGAAATCCTCGTCCGCCAGGCCATGCGGATGCTCTGAATTCGACTGCAGCGTCATCAGGTCGACCACGTTGACGACGCGTACCTTCAGGTCAGGAAGCGCCGTACGCAGAATGTCGGCGGCAGCGAGCGTCTCCAGTGTCGGAACGTCGCCGGCGCAGGCCATGACCACATCCGGATCCTCGCGCTCCGCAACCGTCCCGGCCCACTCCCAGATCCCCGCCCCCGCCCTGCAGTGCATTTCCGCGGCTTCGACGGACAGAAATTGCGGCGCCGGCTGCTTGCCGGCGGTGATGACGTTGATGCGGTTATACGTTCTCAGGCAATGGTCGGTGATCCACAGCAGCGTGTTGGCATCCGGCGGGAAATAGAGCCTGACCGTGTCGGCCTTCTTGTTGGCGACAAAATCGGCAAAGCCCGGATCCTGGTGGCTGAAGCCGTTGTGATCCTGCCGCCAGACATGCGAGGTCAGCAGGTAATTGAGTGAAGCGATCGGCTCGCGCCAGGCAAGCTCGCGGGATGTCTTCAGCCATTTCGCATGCTGGTTGACCATGGAATCGACGATGTGGATGAACGCCTCGTAACAGGAGAACAGGCCATGGCGGCCGGTCAGCAAATAGCCCTCCAGCCATCCCTGGCAGAGATGCTCGCTGAGCACTTCCATGACGCGGCCGTCCCGGGAGAGTTGGACGTCATAGGGCTCGATCCGCTGCATCCAGACCCGGTCGGTAACCTCGAAGACCTCGTCTAGGCGGTTGGAGGATGTCTCATCCGGCCCCATCAGTCGGAAATTCCCGGCCTGCGCATTCAGGCTTATGACCTCGCGGAGATAGCTTCCGAGAACCCGCGTCGCCTCGGCTTTGGCACCTCCCGGACGCGGCACGTCGAGCGCCAGGCTTTTCCAATCGGGAAGCACGAGGTCGCGCTTCAGCAGTCCGCCATTGGCATAGGGGGTTGCGCCCATGCGCTTGGATCCGGTTGGCGCAAGCGCCGCCAGTTTTGGAAGAAGACGCCCGCTGTCGTCGAACAGCTTTTCCGGTTCGTAGCTCCGCATCCAGTCTTCGAGGATCTGGCGGTGTCCCGCATTGTTGCGGGCGTTCGACACCGGCACTTGATGCGAGCGCCAGAAATCCTCGACCTTCTTGCCATCGACCTCCTTCGGCCCGGTCCACCCCTTCGGGCTGCGCAGCACGATCATCGGCCACAGCGGACGCTCTCCTTGCCAGAACGGCGTACGGGCGCGCTCCTGGATCGAGCCGATTCTGTCGAGCACGGTGTCCAGCTTGATGGCCATCAACCGATGCATGGGAATCGGCTCGTGACCTTCGACGAAAAAAGGTTCGTAGCCATAGCCGGCGAACAGGGCTCGCAATTCCACGTCATCCATGCGGGCAAGGATCGTCGGGTTGGCGATCTTGTAGCCGTTGAGATGCAGGATCGGCAGCACAGCGCCGTCGGATGCCGGGTTGAGGAACTTGTTGGAGTGCCATGCCGCCGCGAGCGGACCGGTTTCCGCTTCGCCGTCGCCGACGACGCAGGCGACCACCAGATCGGGATTGTCGAAGGCCGCGCCGAAAGCATGGACCAGCGCATATCCCAGTTCCCCGCCTTCATGGATCGAGCCGGGCGTTTCCGGAGCAGCGTGGCTCGGCACTCCGCCGGGGAACGAGAATTGCCGAAAAAGTTTCCTCAACCCGTCTTCGCCCTGGCCAATTTCGGGATAGATCTCGCTGTAGCTGCCCTCGAGCCAGGTGTTCGCCACCATCGCCGGGCCGCCATGACCTGGGCCGCAGATAAACAGAACGTCGAGATCGCGTTGTCGGATGACGCGGTTCAGGTGGACGTAGATGAAGTTGAGGCCAGGCGTCGTGCCCCAATGGCCGAGCAGCCGCGGCTTGACGTGTTCGGCTTTCAGCGGCTCGCGCAGCAGCGGATTGTCCATCAGATAGATCTGGCCAACCGAAATGTAGTTCGCGGCCCGCCAATAGCGGTCCATGAGATCGACCTGATAAAGGCCTGTTAGGGTCGCAGGCTTCTGAGCCTCGTCGTTCATGGAAAAATCTCCAGAATGCGTTCGCCCGTCGATATCTGGAGTGACATCGCCCTGGAGAAAGGATTTTCACGGAAATAAGTTCGGCTGGAGCCGCCGTTGCGCCGCCAATCGCTCTTTTGCAGGAACCTGGAAGCTCGCCAACGGTTAAGGAGACTAGCCGCCCGACATGAGTTGCCGAGGCCGAGCGCATACCCGAGAAGCCGTCGGGCACGATTAGGGGACAATCGGGGGGCTGTCATCTCGCAAGAGGAGCAAAAAGATGCTCGATCTTTTCCACGAACGCAACCGAATGGTCGAAGTCCATCTCAGCCGCCGTGGCATCCATGATCGCGAGGTGCTGGAAGCGATGCGTGAGGTTCCGCGCGAGGCTTTCGTCGCTCCCGGTTTTGAAGAATTCGCCTACGAGGACGGGCCGTTGCCGATCGCCGAGGGTCAGACGATATCGCAGCCCTACATCGTCGCCTTGATGATCGAGATGGCGGAAATCGGACCGGGCGACCATGTCCTGGAGGTTGGCACCGGTTCGGGCTACGCGGCTGCCGTGATGAGCCGGATTGTCGAACGCGTCTACACGATCGAGCGCCACGCCGGGTTGGCCGAAACGGCGAGACAGCGGTTCCAAGAGCTTGGCTATGACAATATCGAGGTCCGCACCGGCGATGGGACCAAAGGCTGGCCCGACGCGGCGCCCTTCGACGCCATTCTGGTCGCCGCCGGCGGACCCGGTGCGCCGCTTGCGCTTCAGGAACAGCTCGACGTTGGCGGCAGGCTGGTCATCCCGGTCGGCGACGAGCCGCATGATCAGCGCCTTCTCAAGGTCACCCGAACCGGCGCTGCAACTTACAGCGAGGAGGATTTCGGCGGCGTGCGGTTTGTCCCGCTCATCGGCGAGCAGGGCTGGCCCGAGAGCGGCAACCGTATCGCGAATGATCGTCCGTCCGGACGCGCGCGCACGCGCAGCCTGCCGGAGATGATCGCGGCGGCGGCCGAGCCGCTGCCGGGCTTCGACGATCCGGCGTTCGGCGAATTGTTCGACCGGTTTGGCGACCGGCGCGTCATCCTGCTCGGTGAAGCGAGCCACGGCACGTCGGAGTTCTACCGGGCCCGCGCCGCGATCACCCGCAGGCTCATCGAGAAGCACGGCTTCACCATCGTCGCAGTCGAGGCCGACTGGCCCGATGCAGCGGCGATCGACCGCTACGTCCGCCATCGGCCGCCACGCGCCAACGCCGATCCGCCGTTCCAGCGGTTTCCCACCTGGATGTGGCGCAACACCGACGTTGCGGCGTTCGTCGACTGGATGCGACACCACAATGAGCGCATCAGGCTATCGTCCCGGCTGGCCGGGTTCCATGGCCTCGACATCTACAATATGAGCGGATCGATCGCCGCAGTTCTGCACTATCTCGACCGGGTCGATCCGCAGGCAGCAAAGATCGCGCGTGAACGCTATGGCTGTCTGACGCCTTGGCAAAATGAACCATCCACCTACGGCCGTGTCGCGCTCACTTCGGGTTACCAGAAATGCGAGCAGGCCGTGCTCGAACAATGCCGTGAACTGCTTGCCAGGCAGCTCGACTATGCCCAGCAGGACGGCGTCGATTTCCTGGATGCGACCCAGAATGCCCGGCTGATCGCATCCGCGGAACGCTACTACCGGATCATGTATTATGGCGGCGCGCAGTCCTGGAACCTGCGCGACACCCATATGTTCGAGACGCTCGAGCATCTGCTGGAAGCTCGCGGGCCGAACGCCAAGGCGGTCGTGTGGGCGCATAATTCCCATATCGGCGACGCCCGCTACACCGAAATGGGGATTGTCAGGGACGAAGTGAACATCGGCCAGCTCTGCCGCCAGCGCTTCGGCGACGAGGCAGCCTTGATCGGGCTCAGCACGCATTCCGGGACAGTCGCCGCGGCCTCCGACTGGGACAGCGAGATGGAGATCAAGCGGGTGCGGCCTTCCCATAGCGATAGCTACGAGCGGCTTTGCCACGATTGCGGCGTCTCGCGTTTCCTGCTCGATATCAAGCGCGACGATACGTTGCGCCAGCGGCTTCTGGAGCGCCGGCTGGAGCGCTTCATCGGCGTGATCTATCGGCCGGAAACCGAACTGCGCAGCCATTACGCGGATGCCTCTCTTTCCCAGCAGTTTGACGCGTTCGTCTGGTTTGACGAAACCGTCGCGGTGACGCCGCTTGGGCCGGAGCATGTCGGAACCGGCGTTCCCGACACCTATCCGTTCGGGCTCTAATGCATGTCGCGCAAAAGCATGCCTCGAGCCTGACCCGAGGGTGTGCAGCGGTTTTGCGATAACGACATGCATAAACAACAACCTAAAGCGCGTCGCGTGAGGCCGGTCAAATGCGACGCGCTTTACCCGCCTCTTGGACAAGGCCGCGTCAAGGTGAGTTTCGGCGGAACATTCATCGCGCCCTGCTGTTTCTAAAACAGGACCCTTTTCGAAGGAGTTGTGCCATGAGCGGAACCAAACATCCAAAGTGGAAAAAGCCGAGCGACGCCGATCTGAGGAACAATCCCGGTATCGGCACCTCGAAGGGCACGATCAAGGAAGGCGACGAACTCGTACTCGAAGGCGAAAACACCATCGAGGGCGACGTCGAGAATGACACGAACGCCCTTGGCGGGATCAATCCACGGCAAAAGATGCGGACGAACAAGTAGCGTCGCTGCGCATCCCGCGCGCTATTCACTCCCGGCAAAAAATGTCGCGGCGACAGTTATTGAGATCAGGCTCAGCATCGCCAGGCCTGCCTTGGCGACGTGCGAGGCTTCCCAAACATCGCGCAAGTCTTTCCAGTCGCCGCTTTGCTTCCGACGGAGCATTGAAAAAAACGTCGCGGCTGGTTTCGACACAGCGACATCCTGCATCCAGAAATTGTTGACGGGATGCGTTACCAGCCAATAGGTCGCATGCTCCGCCACCAGGAAGACAAGGGCCGCCAAGGTCCACCAGAATCGAGCGCCTGGATAAGGCGTGAGGTAGAGCAGGATGGCGAGTGCAATGATGCCGCCGATCTCGGCAAACCCGCCGATCGTGAAGCCGGGATAGTAGATCGCCTGCACAGATTTGTAGGTGGCCTCCTTGAGGCGCAACTTGCCGGGCAACTCCAACGCGTGCGCGAGCGAGAGCGCCATTGTGATTGCGACCAGAAGAAGGGTGACAATCATGAACGCGCGCATGCTGTTCCTCCCTGAACCGTCCTGGTAATACGCGGCGTACATAGCGTGCTCGCCGACACGGTAAAGGCGACGAAGATGGAGCCGCCGCTCCATTTTTCAACGCCGCTGGCAGATTGAGCCCACCGCAAAGCAGGGAACCATCGTTCGGCACGATGGTTGTCATGCCAGGTGATCCTCCTCAAGGAACGGACATGACCGATCCTGATCCTGATCCGAACAATCCCGTGCCGATACCGGATAATCCCAATCCCGAGCCTGCCCGGCCGCCAGCTCCGCCGGAAACTCCGCCGAATGAGCCTCCGGGCGTTCCTCCGCCTTCGCCTGATCCCGTTCCCAGCCCGGAAAGGCAGCCCGTCGAAATTCCTCCCGATACACCACCCGAGATCCCCACGGAACCGACCTTCCCCGGTCCTACGGCCAGAGCATCGGACCCACAGCAAGCCTTATCACGAGAGGCTGGGCTGACGCATGGCGAGACGGCGCGGCCTCGCAGCGATCGGCTGTAGAACCACGCCGTCGCCGGCCATTCCGGTTTTGGTCATTCCCCGATTTGGCTGGTCGAACGTTCGTTGAGCGTCGCGCCGGTTTGCGCATCGATCGCCGCCAGGCTGACCTCATAGCCCCACAGGGTCCGGATATGGCGCAGCGTCGCGTCGCGACCGGCCCCCTCCAGCATGATGCCGTTCTTCACCTTGTGCTCCAGTCGCAACTGCCGGTCGCCGAGCAGATCGACATCCACAACCTGGATATCCGGCCGGCTCGCGCCGATGTCGTAGCTCTGGGCGAGTCCGGCGCGTATCTTTTCGTAGCCACGCTCATTGTGTATCGACGCGACTTCGTAATGCGGCTCGCTAGCGGCGTCGGCGAGGACAAAGAACCGCCATTTCCGCATCAGGGCGGGGCTCAGATACTGGCGGATGAAAGATTCGTCGCGATGGTTCGCCCACGCGTCGAGCAGGGTTTCGCGCCAATTGCCGTTGCCGGCGATATCGGGAAACCAGTCACGATCCTCGGCGGTCGGCTCGGTCGCTATGCGCTGGATGTCCTGCATCATGTCGAGGCCCAACGCATAAGGATTGATGCCGGAAAACCGCGGGTCGTCGAAGCCTGGCTGAAAGATCACGTTCGAATGGTTGCGCAGGATTTCCAGCATCGCGCCTTCGCTGATCAGGCCACGATCGAACAGCATGTTCATCAGCGTGTAGTGCACGAAGGTGGCGCAGCCTTCGTTCATCACCTGTGTTTGCCGCTGCGGATAAAAGTATTGCGCGACGACGCGGACGATCCTGACGATTTCACGCTGCCAAGGCTCCAGGACCAAGCTGTTTTTTTCCAGGAAGTAAAGCAGGTTCTCCTCGGGCAGCTTGAGCGTTTTCTTTCGCTCCGCGATGTTGGAATCCTTTGCCCCAACATTGTCTCCGCCCTTCGAAGGCGGCAGCGTGCGCCACAGATCGTTGTAAGAACGCTCTTCGTACTCCAGGCGCTCACGAACGCCTACACGCTGCCGCTCCGACGACAGCTTCGGCGGCCGGCGATATCTGAAGACCCCCTGTTCCATCAGCGCGTGGGCCGCATCGAGGATCGCCTCCACCGCGGCAACGCCGTGCCGCTCCTCGCAACGGGCAATGTAACCCTTGGCAAAGTCCAGATAGCTCAGGATCGCGCTGGCGTCCGTCCATTGCCGGAACAGATGATTGTTCTTGAAAAAATGATTATGGCCAAGCGCTGCATGAGCTGTCACCAGGGCCTGCAGGGCCATGGTGTTTTCCTCCATCAGGTAGACGATGCAAGGATTGGAATTGATCACCAACTCATAGGCGAGCCCCCGCCCGCCCTTGCGATAGAGCAATTCCTGGTAGAGGAAATGCTTGCCGAAGGACCAGTGGCGATACATCAGCGGCATGCCGACCGAGGAATAGGCGTCGAGCATCTGCTGGGACGATATGATCTCCATCTGCACCGGATAGATGTCGAGGTGAAGCTCTTCGATCGCGATCGCCTCGATCGCGTCGTAGGCGCGCGACAGTGTCTTGAAATCCCAGTCGGACCCGGAAAAGAGCAAACCTGATTTGCTGGTTTGGCCTGGTTTGCTGGTTGGGCCTGACTTGCTGGTTTGGCCCGACTTGCTGGTCTGGCCCGACGTGCTGGTCTGGTTCGCCATCGGCTCCCCTCAAGCGCTTTTCTGCAGGACCGGCTGCCTGGCAAAGAGCTGGCGAAAGACCGGATAGATGTCGGCTGCGTTGGCGATACGGCTCATCTGGAAATTCGGCCATCGCTGGTTGACAACGCTGTAGGCGCGCCAGAGCGAGGTCCCATTGTCGGTGGTGCCGAAAATATGGCTCTCACGTTCGTCGATGATCTCGACATAGGCGAAATACTGGCACAGGCGCATGATCTGGCCGTCCATCAGGCCGATGCAGCGCTCGGAATCGGTGACGAAATTGTCGCCGTCCGACGCCTGGGCGGCATAGATGTTCCACTCGTTGCTGGGATAGCGCTGCGCGATGATGCGGTGCATTTCCTCGAGTGCAGTGGAAACAACCGTGCCGCCGCTTTGCGTATTGTAGAAGAAGGTTTCCTCGTCCACCTCCTGCGCCTCGTGCGTATGGCGGATGAAGACGATTTCGGTGCGGTCGTAGCGCCGTTTCAGGAACAGGTGCAGCAGCACGAAGAAGCGCTTGGCCAGATCCTTCTCGCGTTCGCCCATCGAGCCGGATACGTCCATGAGACAGAACATGACCGCATTGGCATTCGGCACGGGCTGGGCGTCGAAACGGTTGAAGCGGATGTCGACGGGATCGACATAGGCGATCCGCTTGCGGCGGCGCTCAAGTCGCTCAAGCTCCTCCCGCAACGCTGCAATGCGCTGGCGTGCCGGCGCCGCGCTCTGCGGCTCGGCCTCCAGGATTGCGAGTTGCTCCGCAATCGCATCGAGTTCCTCCTGCTTGGGGCGCCTTAGCGCAATCCGGCGACCATGGCTGTTTCGCATCGTGCGCCCGACATTGATGTTGGTCGGCGAACCGGTCGCCGCGAACCCGGCGCGGCGCGGTTTGAAGGATAGTATCTCCTTGAGGTTGAGCTTGACCATGTCGGGAAGTTCGAGATCCTCGAAAAAGAGGTCGAGCACCTCCTCGCGCGAGAGCACGAAACGAAAATCGTCCTCCGAGACCGTTTTCCCGGGAGACGAGCCGCCGCCGCCCTGGCCGGGCTTCGGAACCCGGTCGCCAGGGGCGAAATGCTTGTTGCCCGGCAGGATGTGCTGCCGCCTGCCGCTGTCCTTGGCATCGCTGAAGCTCGGCTCTGCTGTGCCCCTCGCCGGCATCGAGACGGCGTGCTCGCTGTCGACATCGGCGATCTTGCCGGTACGGATCCGATCCCGGATGCTTCGCTTCAGCTCTTCGCGCGCACGCTTCAGGAAGCGCTGGCGGTTGCCGAGGCTCTTGTCCTTTGGGTTCAGTCGGCGATCGACAAAGATCGGCATGGAACCATCCCGGCCGGACTCAGCCCGCCTTGTTCACCCGCATGTACCAGTCCACCAGCCGGCGGACCTGGCGTTCGGTGTAACCGCGTCCGACCATCCGATGCACGAACTCGGTATGCCGCTTCTCCGTTACGCTGTCCTGCTTGGAGCCGAAGCTGATCACCGGGAGCAGATCCTCGACCTGGCCGAACATCCGCTTCTCGATGACTTCGCGCAGCTTTTCATAGCTCGTCCACGACGGGTTGCGGCCATGGTTCCTCGCCCTGGCACGCAACGTGAACTTCACGACCTCGTTGCGGAAGTCCTTGGGGTTGGCAATGCCGGCCGGCTTTTCGACTTGCGACAGTTCGTTGTCCAGCACCTCGCGATTGAGGATCTGGCCGGTATCGGGGTCTTTGTAGTCCTGGTCCTCGATCCAGGCATCGGCATAGGCGATGTAGCGGTCGAACAGGTTCTGGCCGTATTCGCTGTAGGATTCCAGATAGGCCTTCTGAATTTCATGGCCGATGAACTCGGCATAGCGCGTGGCCAGTTCCGACTTTATGAAGTCGAGATAGGCGGCTTCCGTTTCCTTGGGGAACTGCTCGCGCTTGATCGCCTCCTCCAGAATGTACATCAGATGCACGGGATCGGCGGCCACTTCCTTGGTGTCGTAGTTGAAGGTCTGCGACAGGATCTTGAAGGCAAAGCGCGTGCTGACGCCGGTCATGCCTTCATCGACCCCGGCGGCATCGCGGTATTCCTGAACCGACTTCGCCTTGGGATCTATGTCCTTGAGGTTCTCGCCGTCATAAACGCGCATCTTGGTGTAGAGCGGCGAATTGTCGTGCTCGGCCAGACGGGTCGAGACGGTGAACCGGCTGAGAATGTCGAGAACCTCCGGTGCACAGGAACTGGAGGCCAATTCGCTTTCGCGCAGCAGCTTTTCGTAGATCTGCCTTTCTTCTGTGACCCGCAGGCAATACGGCACCTTGACCACCAGGATACGGTCGAGGAATGCCTCGTTGTTCTTGTTGTTCTTGAACTGCAGCCATTCCGATTCGTTGGAGTGGGCTACGACGATGCCCTGATACGGGAAAGATCCGAAGTTTTCCGTACCGTTGTAGCTGCCTTCCTGGGTAGCGGTCAGCAACGGATGCAGGACCTTGATCGGCGCTTTGAACATCTCGACGAACTCGAGCAGCCCCTGCGTGGTCCGGTTCAGGCCGCCGCTGTAGGAATAGGCGTCCGGATCGGATTGGCTGAAATGCTCGAGCTGTCTTATGTCGACCTTGCCGACCAGGGCCGAAACGTCCTGGTTGTTCTCGTCGCCTGGCTCGGTCTTGGAGATGCCGATCTGGCGTAGCCGCGAAGGCATCAGCTTGACGACGCTGAACTTGGAGATGTCGCCGGACAGTTCGTCGAGGCGCTTGGCCGCCCATGGCGAGATAAGACCGTTCAGCCGGCGCCGCGCGATGCCGTATTTGTCTTCCAAAAGGTCGCCCATGCGGTCAGGATTGAAAAGCCCGAGCGGCGATTCGAAAACCGGACTGATCTGGTCGCCGACCTTCAGCGTATAGATCGGACGCTCCTCCATCAGCTTCTTCAGCCGTTCGGCGAGCGAGGACTTGCCGCCGCCGACAGGGCCAAGCAGATAGAGAATCTGCTTGCGCTCCTCGAGCCCTTGAGAGGCATAGCGGAAATAGCCGGCTATGCGCTCGATCGTGTCCTCCATGCCATAGAACTCGGCGAAGGTGGGATAGACCTTGATTGTCCTGTTCGAGAAAATGCGGCCGAGCCGCTCATCCATGCTGGTGTCGATCAGGGTGGGCTCGCCGATCGCCTCGACCATCCGCTCGGGCGCCGAAGCATACATCGATTTATCCTCGCGGCAGGCAAGGAGATATTGCTGGATGCTTATCTCCTCCTGCGCCGCATTGGTGTAAATCTCCGAAAACAGATCGAAGACGTCGGAGTGGTTCTCGCGCATGGTATTCCTCGCCCCGGCCGGTCTGGTTGCTGTCGCCTCTTCACTCAACTGTCGGAAAGCCTTTGTGGTTCCCTATTACACGTAGTGCGTCTGCGACCGGATGTTAGGGGTCCAGACAGATATCGTGAACGCCTGGAAGTCAGCCAGCGAATGGCTCGCACAATGGAACGTTTCCGAGGGAAGTCCATTCTTCCACCAGCGCTTGCCGAGCGCAACAGCCCGCTGGGTACAAGTTGCCTTTCTGAAGCAATAAACCGCCCGCGTTCAGCAGTTGCCCGCGCTCAGCAGTTGCCCGCTTTCAGCAGTTGAATGGCGAAGCACGGGCCATTCGGCGAAGAGAACTGCACTGCGGTGTCCAACCCTGCACCGGGAGCAACGGTTTCGCTCCTGCTCGGTAACGAGGGAAAGGAGATGTCCCATGTTCGAGAACAGTATGTGGTTGATCGTCGTTGCTGGCGGCCCGCTACTGCTGGCAATCCTGCTCGCCTACGCACTCCTTACGCGGCGACGCCGTGGGCCTGCAGAGCGCAGAGAAAGCGATCGGGCCACCGAGCGACTGTATCGCGAGGAAAACGACCGCGCGGGCGGGGGCGGTTGAGAACCGCATCGGCAGGCCCGACTTTGGTCTTGCTGCTAGACTCCAACACTTTCGGGCCAAAGCGCCCGGATCTGCTTCGGCAACGCGTCCCGCACCTTGGCCGACTGGCCGAGGTCGACATGCCTGGCGAGTACCTTGAACACGGATCTCGTCGCATCCTCGGGATTCACCGGTCGAGTGGATTTCATCTCCTCGGCCACCCGCTGCAAAAAATCCTCCAACGAACGGCTGCTCGTCGGCAGATCACGCGGCCGATACCGATCATAGTAGGCTCCGCGCACGAGAACCGGCAGTTCAGCCCCCAAATTGGCAGCCAGTTCAATCTGCAGCCAATCCCGCAAGGTGCGTAGAACGGCTCCCAGCATATGCCAGGCCACGCGCCTGTCGGGCCCGTGATCGGCCATGATCTCGTCCAGCCAGATGTTTGTCGTCTGCAGGGTTTTGTCAAAAACTTCCAAGCCGGTTGCGCTCATCGTCGCCTCCTCTGGGCAATCCAACACCCGCCCAAATCACCTGCCCAAAATAGCCGCCCAACATACCCGCCATGACGCGCAAAAGGCGATCGAGCGCAATTGTTTCGTCACGCGTTGAAAATTGTGCAAGAGCAGCGGCGGATGCAGCCAGTGGATTAAATCCAACGTCTGAAGCGAGGCGATCACATGCCAGGTTGCGCAGCCATCAATTTAGTGCCCATGACTGGACAGCTCGCAAGCGCTCCAAGACTGTAGAATTCAAGCGAAGGGCCTTTACGCGTGCGGTTACGAACGGGCATCCCAAGGAGGCGGCCATGAGGAGCGATACCGAATATCTACGTCTCGCCGTGAAGATCGCCACCGAGAGCCGGGCCGGTGGCAATCATCCTTTCGGGGCGCTCCTGGTCGGACCGGAAGGCGACGTGCTGCTTTCGTCGGGCAACACCTACGCGCGGGATCGCGGCGTTGGCCACGCAGAGGCAAACGTGGCCCGCGCGGCCGCGCAGCAATACGACCCGACCTTTCTCGAGCGATGCACGCTGGTGACGTCGGTCGAGCCGTGCTGCATGTGCGCCGGGGCCTGTTACTGGGCTGGCATCGGCACCGTGGTCTACGGACTCAGCGAAAGGCGGCTGGCCGAGCTGACCGGAGACAACCCGGAGAATCTGACCCTCGATCTGAGTTGTCACCTAGTGTTCGCCACCGGACGGCGCCATGTAGCAATCCGTGGCCCATTCCCTGAACTCGAAGAAGAGATCGTAACCGACCACAAGGATTTCTGGTGACAGAAACCAATCATAAAAGGACTGCTGTCGGTGAAGAATCCGTAGCCTCTGCGGCGCCACGAGCTCCGGCCACTTCCGGCCCAAAGGTTTGACACGCGAGGCCCGCGTCTTGTTGCAGAAAGCCATCGACGCGTTCATCGCAAATCCCGGTGCGCATCTCAAGACTCGCGCGCAAAACCGCCGACACGCAAAACCGCCGGCTGGAACCTACATTCGGACTCGACCGACACGTTCATTCCACCAGTTGGAAAGCTCAGTTGCCCGGAACCTTCCTCCCCTCTCGCCGGTTTACCGCGGAGGGGTTGCAAATGGGTCGATATTTCAGCCTGTCAGCTGCGTCATTGTTGCTCGCGAGCGGCTCTGCCGGCGCCCAGTCGAGCACTCAGTCGGCACTTGAGCCCGCGGGAGCGGAAGCGCAGCAGATAGAAATGCTGTTTTGGGTCATGCTAAGCGGCGGCGCCGTCATCTGGCTGGGCGTGGTCGGCCTGCTTCTTCAAGCAGCCCTGGTCAATCGCCGCAGGCTGGCCGAAAAATCTGCCAGCAGCATCATCCTTTGGGGCGGCGTAGTCTTCCCCTCGGTCACGCTTTGTGCGCTGCTCGCCTATGCGCTGTGGCTGATGCCTGGCCTTCGGCCCTTCGCCCAGGCGAGCCCCGCCGCCCTGCGGATCGAAGTCACCGGCAGGCAGTTCTGGTGGGAAGTTGTCTATCACCCTCCTCTGGGACCGCCGGTCGCGTCTGCCAACGAGATCAGGCTGCCGGTCGGCGAGCGGGTCGAATTGACCCTGAAAAGCGCCGATGTGATCCATTCCTTCTGGATCCCACCGCTCGGCGGCAAGATGGACATGATCCCCGGCCGCACCAACAGGCTTTCGATCATGGCCACCAAACCCGGTATATTCCGCGGGCCCTGCGCGGAATATTGCGGCACGTCTCACGCGCTGATGGCGTTCTCGGCCGTCGCGATGGCGCCCGAAGCCTTCCGGTCCTGGCTTGCCGCCCAGGCAATTCCCGCGGAAGGGGCCGGCGCGAGCGGCGGCGCGCTGTTCCTGCGCCATGGCTGCGGGTCCTGCCATTTCGTCGCTGGCACCGATGCGCGCGGCCTGATCGGCCCGGACCTTTCGCATGTCGGTTCCCGCGCCACCGTCGCAGCCGGAATCCTGCCCAACACCGAAGACGCCGTCGCCAGCTTCATCGCCCGGCCCGACCTGATCAAGCCCGGCTCCAGGATGCCGGCCTTCGACATGTTGCCGCCGGACGACATTCGCGCCATAGCCGCCTGGCTGAGAGGCCTGCGATGAGCGCTGCGGTCAAGGAGCGTTCGCCGGAAGAATACAAGGCGCAGGAACAGCGGCTGCGCGCCGTGTGGGCCAATCCGACCGGTTGGCGCTACTGGACCTCGGTGAACAATTACCAGATCGGCCTCTGGTACGGCTCGGCGGCCTTCGCCTTCATGCTGTTTGCCGGCGTGCTCGCGCTACTGATGCGGCTGCAGCTCGCCGTGCCTGACAACGATTTTCTCTCGGCCGACTTCTTCAACCAGGCTTTCACCCTGCACGGCACGGTGATGATGTTCCTGTTCGCGGTGCCGATCTTCGAGGCGGTCGCGATCTTCCTGCTGCCGCCGATGCTGGGCGCCCGCGAAATGCCGTTTCCGCGCCTCGGAGCCTTCAGTTTCTGGAGCTTTTTGCTCGGCGGTATCTTCGTCTGCGGCTCGATCTTCTTCAATGCGGCGCCGTCGGCAGGCTGGTTCATGTATCCGCCGCTCGCCACCGACAAGGAGTTCTCCGGCATTGGCGCCGACATCTGGCTGCTCGGCCTTTCCTTCATCGAAGTCGCCTCGATCGCGGCCGCCGTCGAGCTCATCGTCGGCATCATGAAATGCCGCGCGCCCGGCATGCGCATCAACCTGATGCCGCTCTTCGCCTGGTACCTGCTGATCGTTGCCGGAATGATCCTGTTCGCCTTCCCGCCGCTGATCGCCGGCGACCTCCTGTTCGAGATGGAACGGATGTTCGATTGGCCGTTCTTCGATGCAGCGCGCGGCGGCGACCCGCTGCTGTGGCAGCACCTGTTCTGGATATTCGGCCATCCCGAAGTCTACATCATCTTCCTGCCGGCCATTGCGCTGATGGCCATGATCGTGCCGACTTTTTCGCAGCGTCCAATCGTCGGTTATTCCTGGATCGTGCTCGCGGCAGTCGGGACGGGGTTCCTCTCCTTTGGGCTGTGGGTGCACCATATGTTTGCGACAGGACTGCCGCAGATCTCGCTGGCCTTCTTCTCGGCGGCCTCCGAGGCGGTGGCGATCCCGACCGGCGTGCAGATCTTCGTCTTCATCGCCACCATGCTGGCCGGCCGGGTGATCTTCTCGACCCCGATGCTGTTCGGCACCGGAGGGCTTGCCATCTTCGTCATCGGCGGACTGACAGGCGTCATGGTGGCGCTCGCACCCTTCGACTGGCAGGCCCACGACACGTATTTTGTCGTTGCGCATCTCCATTATGTGCTGATCGGCGGCATGCTTTTCCCGGTCGTGGCCGGGCTGTATTACTATTACCCGCTGATCGACGCGAAGAAGCTCTCCGACCGGTTGGGGCGGCTCGCCTTCTGGCTGATGTTCTGCGGCTTCAACATCGCCTTTTTCCCCATGCATGTGAGCGGCTTGCGCGGCATGCCCCGCCGCGTCTTCACCTATCCAGCCGAAATCGGCTGGGATTGGCTGAACCTGATCTCGACGGCCGGAGCCTTCATTTTCGCCGCGGGGGTGCTGGTGGTCGTCTTCGACGTGCTCAGGCCGAAGCACCGGCAGCCGCGCGGCGAATTCAACCCGTGGAATGCCGGCACGCTGGAATGGGTTTCGGAGCCGGAGGAGAACTGGGGCGTCCGCTCGATACCCATCGTGCGCAGCCGCTACCCCTTGTGGGACCAGAAGGACCTTGCCCGCAAGGTCAATGAAGGCCGCTATTATTTGCCCGACGCGGAAGAGGGATGGCGCGAGGGACTGGTCACCAGCGTGCTCGACGCCGAACCCGTCCAGGTGCTGCGCGTCGGCGGCACCTCCCATGTCACCATCGTCTCGGCTCTTTCGCTCGGAGGCGCCTTCATCGCGCTTACCTTCCACTGGTGGATCGCGACGGCGCTGGCCGCAATCATCTGCTTTTGCGCCGTCATCTACTGGCTCTGGACGGGCACTGGCGAAATCCCCGAGAAGCCGGAAAAGGATGTCGGCCTCGGCCTCAGCCTGCCGCTTTATGCCTCCGGCTCCGATTCGGTCGGCTGGTGGGCGATGTTCATCACCATGGTGGGCGACGGCACCGCCTTCGCCAGCCTCATCTTCGGCTATTTCTTCTACTGGACGATCCATGCCGACTTCACCGCGGGGATTGCCGGGCCGGATGCGGTCTGGTCGCTGGTCGCTGCCAGCCTGTTCGCTGCGGCGTGGGGCCTGATGGTAGCGGCACGCACGGTCAACAGGCGCGGCGCTACGGCCACTATGCGCGGCTTGCTGGTGCTGTCCCTGCTGACGACCGTTGCCGCGTCCGCCGCAGGCTTGGCCGCGCCGTTGTCTCCAGGCATGGACCCGACGCGCCACGTCTATCCCGCAATCGTGTGGATCCTGGTGACCTGGGTGCTCGCCCATGCGGCGCTCGGCACGGTCATGCAGGCCTATTGCCTGGCCCGCTCGCTGGCCGGCCGACTGACGCCGAAGCATGACCTGGATCTAGGCAATGTGGTGCTCTACTGGCATTTCCTGCTGATTGCCGCCGTCATCACCTTCGCCATCATTGGCCTTTTTCCGGCAGCGATGTGAGGCGGCGATGCGGCTCGTCCCGAAACAGATCGAGACACTGTGGACGCTGTTCACCGCGCCGGTGGTGTGGGCTGCGCATTTCCTTGTTTGCTATATCGGCGCGGCGATCTATTGCGCCAAGCCCGAGCTTGTCGGGCTGAGTTTCAGCGCTGTGCGCGCCGGCATCGCCGCCGCCACCGTGATCGCCCTGTCGCTGATCGCGCTGTCAGCATGGCTCGCCTGGCGGCAATGGGGCTTCGGCACAGACGATCCGCCGCATGACGATCCGACGAGACGCGACCGGACCCTGTTCCAGGGCTTTGCGACGCTGCTGCTCTCGGGTCTCAGCTTCATCGCCGTGATCTTCACCGCGATGCCCGCATTGTTCCTGACGGAGTGTATCCGGTGAGACGCGCCTGCCTCATCCTCGGCATCCTTGTCCTCGCCCTAGTCTGGCTCGGGCCGCTGCTCGATGGCTGGCGGGATTCGTTTTCGGCGCACATGCTGGCGCATATGGGAGTGGTGGCGATCGCAGCGCCGCTGATGGCGATTGGGATCCCGCTCAGCCCGACACCAGGTGCAAGCCGGGCGTTCACCCTCGCGCTACCCGCCTCCCTCGTCGAACTCATGATCGTCTGGTCCTGGCACGCACCGGCCTTGCGGGCTCTGGCGCAAAGCTCGCTGTTTGTCACCGCTGTCGAGCAGGCCACGTTCCTCGCCGCCGGGCTGTTCCTGTGGCTGGCCTGCCTGCCGCGCCGCGGCTCGGACACCACAGGCAATGCCGCCGGCGCCTTTGCCCTGCTTGTGACGTCCATCCACATGACCTTGCTCGGCGCGCTGCTGGCGCTGACCCCGCGGCCGCTTTATGGGACCGGGGAGACAAGCTGCTTCGGCGTCGCGCTTTCCGCCCAGCAAGATCAGGAACTTGGCGGCGTCATCATGCTTCTGGTCGGCGCCGCGGTGTACGTGGCCGGCGGCGTGACGCTTTTCGCGCGCATCCTCGCCACACCACCGCGAAAGACGGTCTGATGCATATCAGTTGGAAGAAGCTCGCCATAGCGCTTGCCATTCTGCCCTTCGTCGTGGTGCTGGCGGCCTGGATCGGCTTTTTCAATGTCGGTGCTTCGAGCGGCCACTGGAAGATCACGGAATGGTTTCTCCATTTCGCCATGCGATCGGCTGTGCGCACCTATGCCCTGGCGGTCGACGTTCCAGAGGCTCTGCCGCGGCATGCGATTCAGCCGGCCGCCGGGCATTTCGCGCGCGGCTGCGCCATCTGTCACGGTGCGCCGGGCGAGCCGCGATCTCCTGTCGTCATGAGAATGCTGCCGCAGCCGCCTGACCTTGCCGGGACCATCGGCGAATGGTCGGACGCGGAACTTTTTCGTATCGTCAAGCACGGCGTGCGTTTCACCGGCATGCCGGCCTGGCCGACGCAGGAACGCGACGACGAGGTCTGGGCGATGGTCGCCTTGCTGCGCGAACTGCCGTCGATGGACGAAGCCAGCTATCGTGATCTCGCCTATGGCGAAAGGCCTGCGCCTCCTGCAGACGCTGCCGGAACCCTGCCGCAAGCGCTCGCGGATTGCGCCCGCTGCCACGGCGAGGACGGTTTTGGGCGCGGTTCCGCGATACCCGTTCTGGCCGGGCAGAGCGAGGCCTATCTCCTTGAAAGCCTGCGTGCCTATGCCGAGGAAGGCCGGGCAAGCGGGTTGATGAGCCCGCCCGCCATTGCGGCAGGGCCTCAACTCTGGCCGGACCTGGCCAAGCATTTCGCTGCCCTGCCGGCGATGCACCCCGGCGACGGGGGTGATCCAGCACTTGTCCGGCGCGGCAAGGAAATCGCCGAGAGGGGCGTCAAGGAGGCCAATGTGCCCGCCTGTCTCGGCTGTCACGGAAGACACGACCGCAGCCCACTCTATCCCTCGATCGCCGGCCAGCCGGCGCGCTACATCGAGACGCAGCTTGGGCTGTTCAGGGCGGGAAAGCGGGGTGGAACGCGCTTCGGCCATCTCATGGTCAATGCGGCGAAGGGTCTGACGGACGACGACGTCCGCGCGCTTGCGGCCTACTTCTCCCGATCGGCCGCTCCGTCCGCAACCGCAACGCGATAGGTGCGTTTGGGTTCTTTCGACTTTTTCGAGGTTCTGGTGAATAACTTGGTTACCGCCCTTCTCATGCTGATCATTGTTTTCGTAATTGCCGCGGGAGCGATTTTCTTCCTGTCCCGCGAAGAGGCGACCGTTCCGATCGCCGAGACCTATGGCCCCAACCCGACCCTGCCGGAGCCCAATCCGACCTGGCTGCCGACCGTCCATGTCGCCAGGGCCACGCCGTGGCCGCAGGGCACGAAGCCGACAGCGGCCCAGGGATTTGCAGTCAACGAATATGCCGGCGGGCTCGACCATCCGCGCTGGCTGTATGTTTTGCCAAACGGCGACGTGCTGGTGGCCGAGAGCAATGCGCCGCCCAGGCCGGAGGAGGGCTTCAGCATACGCCGCTTCTTCGTCGATTTCTTCCAGAGTCAGGCCGGCGCGGGGACGCATACCGCCAATCGCATTTCGCTGCTGCGCGATCAGGACGGCGACGGGGTGGCGGAAACCAGAACCGCCTTTCTCACCGGGCTGTTCTCGCCATTCGGCATGACCCTGCTCAACGGCAAGCTCTACGTCGCCAACGCCAATGCAATCGTGGCCTTTCCCTACCAGGAGGGTGCGACCGAGATCACCGCACCAGCGGAGAAGATCGTCGACCTGCCTGCGGGGAGGAACCACCACTGGACCAAGGACGTGACCGCCTCGCAGGACGGCACGAAGCTCTATGCGACGGTCGGATCCAATTCCAATGTCGGCGAGAACGGCCTGGAGGCAGAGCAGAACCGCGCCGCCGTGCTGGAGATCGATCTCGCCTCGAAGCAGACGCGTCCCTTCGCCTCCGGCCTGCGCAATCCGAACGGCCTGTCGTGGCACCCGCAAAGCGGTGAGCTCTGGGTCGTCGTCAACGAGCGCGACGAGATCGGCAGCGATCTGGTGCCGGATTACATGACTTCGGTGAAGGATGGCGGCTTCTATGGCTGGCCTTACAGCTATTTTGGCCAGCACGTCGATAATCGCGTCAAGCCGCAGCGGCCCGACCTCGTCGCCCAGGCGATCAAGCCGGACTATGCGCTCGGGGCGCACACGGCTTCATTGGGACTGACCTTCAACACAGGCGACCTGTTCGGTCCTCAATACAGGAATGGCGCTTTCGTCGGGCAGCATGGCTCGTGGAACCGCAGGCCGCACAGCGGCTACAAGGTGATTTTCGTGCCGTTTACCGGCGGCAGGCCCTCCGGCCCGCCCCAGGACATCCTCACCGGCTTCCTGAGCGAGGACGACAAGGCTTTTGGCCGTCCTGTGGGCGTGGCGATAGACCGGCGCGGCGCCCTGCTGGTGGCGGATGATGTCGGCAACAAGGTCTGGCGGGTCGTTCCAGATCAGACGCAATCGGCACTGTGAGCAGTTCGTGCTGCCGGCGACCCGGAAGCGATAGGGCACCGCTTGCCATTACCGGTTGGACACGGCGTTCCGGCGCCGATCAAGCCGAAAATCAAGCTGTCGTTGCCAATCCGCGCCCTGCATGCCGGACCCTCTGACGCATACGATCGGCAAGGGAAGCAAGCGAGCCTTGCGCCGTGCGCGTCCCAAGAACGGATTGCAGGACGACACCTTGCGTTGCGAATTTATGCTTGAACGCCTCTGCGCCGCACAGGAAATCGACCGCGCTCAAGCCGTGATCGAACGACCACTGTATGTAGTCCATCATCAGGATCATGCCCGGCGACGCCTGGCTGAAATCCGGATCGAAAGTGGTCACGAACGCCATCATGGTGTGGTGCTGGACGAAGTTGATGGAAACCGCGACCATCGCGCCATCGCATTCAAGTACGAAAATGTGCAGCACGCCGGCGCGCGCCAGCGCGTCAACGAGTGCGGCCAGTACCGGCGCTCCCTCTTCGAAAAGTTGCGATTCACGCTTGCGCTCGACCAGCCATCTGCGCTTCAGCGCAGAGAGCCGGTCCAGTACCGGCTGCAGTGGCTCGTCTGGCGCAAGCAGGCGAAATTTCATTTCCCCGGCTTCTTCCAACGTCTTGACGCCGCGCCGATAGTTCTGCCGCGTCTTTTTCGATTGCTCCGCGAACCACGCGGCTCCGCTCGCCCACTGTCCGGCGACGCGATAACTGACTTCCTCCCTGTGATTGGGCCGAAGCCTGATCCCGCTGGAGGTATCCGGAGTGAAACTCTTGCGGGCCGCCGCACCCGGCAAGAGACGATTAAGAAAGGCAATATCGAAGCCACCGGCGTCACAGATCCGGGCCCATACGTCCTGCAGGGCCGATGACGAGCATTCCGGAGCAACGAGAATATCGCCGTAATCGGTATAGCTGTTGGCCGCCCATTCGAGAAACCGCAGGCCCTTGCGCTTGCGGATCGCCATGGGAAGGACAGCAACGAGCCTGCCACCATTCCAGACCAGGCCGATCCGCAGCGCGCGCTGGTCACGGTCCGCTACGGTATTCCACCAGGCCGAAATCCAGGCATGACTCTGAAAGACCAGCCCATCGGTGCGATGCCAGAGATGCACCCAATCGGCTTCGATCGCAGCCAGGCGATCCGCCGAACGGACAACTTCCAGGCGCTCTGCGCTCGAAGCGTCAATCGAAACAATGGTGTTCATGAAGGGGAACGATCCTGTGCGATGGCATCGGGACGCCTCTGGAACGGTCTGCGGAGATGCCCTCCCATCTTCCTGAGCGGCAGGATGTAAAGCCCAAAGAGCGATTGATAGTCGCGCACATCGCGATCTATCAGGCCAAATTTGAGGTCTTCATCCGGATCCGGGACAAACTGCGTCCCGAAGAGGCGATCCCAGAACGAAAACAGCAGGCCAAAATTCTTGTCGTAGTGGCGAGGGTCGATGCTGTGGTGCACCTGGTGCCAGTGCGGACACAAGATGACGTTGTTCAACGGGCCGAAGGAAATCTTGAAATGGGTATGACGAACAAAGTCCATCATCAGGATGTTGCGGATGACATAGACGTTGATGCCGAAGATGGCGATCTCTACCGGATCGAGCCCGATCAGGCTCCAGATGCCGAAGCAGATCCCCGGGATGACGCCATCCCACATGCGGTTCATCAGGTCGTCCAGCGGATGAACCCGATCCTTGGTGATTCCCACCATCACCTCGGCCGAATGATGCACTTTGTGCAATTCCCACAGGAACGGGAAGTGGTGCTGGGCGACATGGTAGAGATAGTATGAAATGTCGTAGGCGATCAGCATGGTTGCGGTGAAGACGACGATCGTCACCGGTCCGGCCGGGCCATCGATGAGCGGCGCCTGGATATCAAGCAGCCAGCCGATTGCGTGGTGGGTCCCATAGCCGACGGCGGCAACGAAGGTGGCGCCAGCAGGGATGAGCAGGAAAGGCATTATCGCCCGTTTGGTGACCCAAAATAGGACATCCGCTCTTGCCGACGGGTGCAGGATGACTTCCGCCGGGAAAGCGAAATCGAAAAAGTCCCTGAAGGACTTATGCTCGACAGTTCGCCAGTAAGCGATCACCGCGCTCCCCAGTGCCGTGAAAAACAGGAGGCCGAGCGTCACCAGATCGACGTTCGAAAGCTTTTCCACAATCAATCCGGCGAATTCAGAAAACATCGTTGCGGTGGCTCCTAGGCCGTAAAATGGCCGTCCGGCAAATTGCGAAGCAAGAAACTTGCCAAACCTACTGCATGTTGCCGGCAACCAGGTGGCTATTGCGGCTGCAACGAGCAAAAGCATGCCGGATTTGCGCCAGACTAGCAGTTCAACCGTAACAAAACGCTAAATGTCCTGAGGTAATTAATCTCGAATATGGCCGGAACACCGGACAGGCCGCTCTGCTGCAGCGTCGGTCTCTATCATAGCGGCGGGGGGATTGCCGCGAGGTATATCTCAATTCCGTCTTCGCCCACTTCGCCACGCCAGGCGATGCGTTCGGCCGGCTGCCTGGCGCCAAAACGCGGTGAAACCCAGCCGCCCTGCCCCGGTGCGTCGCCGCCGGCGCGGATGTCGACCGCAGCGTCCGGAAAGCGAATGGCTATCAGCGGCTCATCGCCGCGCAGCACCATGACCGTGCTTTCGTCCCGGTTGGCGCCGAGGCCGGCTGCGAGTTGAAAGACGACCTCGGCCACGCGCCTGCCGCCGAGCAGTTGGTCGGTCACGACGATCCCGTCGGCCTGGTGCGTCACGGTGCGCTGATGCACGACGCCGAAGCGGCTTCTATACCCGTCATGGCGGGCGCGCAGTTTCCAGTGCGTTCCCGGCTCGCTCTCCACCAACTCCGCAATCGCCCTGTGCGACCAGTTGAACTCTCCGGCGATGATGCTTTGGCTTTTGCCCTCGATATTCAGCGTGTTATGCGCCGGTGTTGAGCGGAACCAGTCGCGCCAGACGCCCCCCGAACCGTAGAGCCAGGTGCCGGGGTCGACCAGCACCGGCTCGCCATCGATGCACAAGGTGAGCGACAGCGCGTCGGCATGGCCGTGAGCCGCTATCGAGAGATAGCCCAGCGGGCCGTGGTCGAATGTCAGATCGATGCTGCGGCCATTCATCTCACCGCGCCAGACGGAGAGCCCGCCTTGCGTGAACGTTTGCAGCCCATGCGACACCGGTGCCGGTTCCGACGGCGTGCCAAAGAAAAGGGCACGAAAATCGTCTGGCTCCGCCGCGTTGCCCGGCATCCCTAGAAAGCCATGGATGGCGGCGGCGACGGATTGGACATAGTCCGGCTCGTCCCCGAGCGTCAGCACGCGACCTTCGTCATTGTCGCCAAAGCCGGCGGCTGGTGGCAGCCAGGCGACGAAATTGGCAAAAGCGGCCAGGCGCGCTTCGACGGGCGAGGCAAGCGGCGTTCCGGCCTGGCGTGCCGCAGCGGCGCACAGCAAGATGAGTTCGGCGGTGAAGGCCGCGTATGTCGGGGTCTGCTCGGCACCGGCGCCATCGGCGAGAATCTGCTTGCCCGCCTCAGCCTGGAGGGCGCCGCGTGCAGCGTCGGCTGCAGCCCCCAACGCCAGGCCGATCAGACACTCGCCAGCCAGTTCTGCGACGAGATGATTGTTGGCGGAGGAAAACCGGGAGGGGAACCGCGGCAGCCAATAGGCGCTTGCCGCCAGTATTTCGCCCACTTGCTGCCGTGTCGCCGCGCCTAATCGGTCGCCGACGAGGTCCATGGTGACAATCAGGCTGATGGCGCGCAGCGCGACTTCGATGCCGGAGGCCCAGCCAACCCCCCGAAACGGCGGGTTGGCTGAATGCCAGCTGTTGATCGCCGCCTGTATGGCCCTCCGGGACTGGTCGTCGCCGGCGAGAAGCAGGTGGGCGGCCAGTGGCGGCAACCGCTGCAGCCGGTTGATCTCCCACACGTATTTTACATCGCCGCGGCCGCCGCCATGGCGAAAATCGATATCGAAAGTATGGGCCTCGGCACCCGGCCAAAGCCTGCCGGTCACCGGATCCAGGCGCCAAAGCTCGGGAGGAAACAGCCGATTGGGATCGCGCCGCGGCCATATCCGCCCAAGTGCGGAAAACTGGCCCGCAAGCGTATTTTGCGCCGCCGCCGCTATGGCTTGCCGTTGTGCCGGTGTCGCAGCCAGCGCAGCATCGCGCAATCCACGCAGCACCGGGTGCAACCGGGGCGAAGCATAGCGCTCCCAGCCGTCGTCGCGGCGGCGCGAAGCGATCCTTCGACGCTGCTCGCCCAGCCGGTGCAACACCTCAGCCGGCTCCATGCTGCGCAACCGGTTGATGTACCAGCCGATTCTCATACGCGCTCCGCCAAGGTTTCGGTTCTTATATACCATGCTGTCGAAAAGCCGCGCGACCGCAATCCTCTTTTCCGATCCTGCGGTTAATATCTCCGACCATGATACGGAGAGAGTGGCGATGAGAAGAATGGCGTGTGTTGCAGCGTGGATGCTCGGCATGGCGATAGCCGCCAACGCTGCGCCGATCCCGCTCCAGCGCGGCGTTGGTGTGCATGAATGGCTCAACTGGTCGCCGGTAGAGGACGATGGATCCTACAGTTGGCCGCCCTATCGCAGCGAGCAGGAGTGGCGCACTGGACATAGGCCGCTCACCGATTGGCCCGATGGCGAAGCGTTTGCGCGCATTCGATCGATGGGCTTCGACTTCGTCCGGCTGAGCGTCGACCCCGGCCCTCTGCTTGCCAGCGAGGGCGCCAAACGCCAGCAGGCGCTGGACATACTTGCCGCCGCGGTCGAGCGGGTCACGTCGGCCGGCCTCAAGGTGGTTTTCGACCTGCACGGCGTCACCCAGGTTCCGGCCTACAGCATGGAGATGATCTATGACGGTGCCGACAGCGAAGGCGTTGCCAGCTATCGCGAAATGGTTGTGGCGGTCGCCACCATGCTGGCCAGGGTTGGCACCGACAAGGTAGCCCTCGAGCCTTACAACGAGCCGGCATACTACCCTTGTGATTCGAGCGGGAGCGATGACTGGCAGCGGATCATGTCAGACACGGTCCGCGATATTCGCGCAGTCAGCAGCGAGCTCACCATCGTCGCAACAGGCGCCTGTGGCGGCAGCATTGCCGGACTGGTCAATCTCAACCCGGGCTTTGACGATCCGAACCTCTACTACAGCTTCCATATGTATGAGCCGCACAGTTTCACGCACCAACGGCCCGACAGGACCGGCGCCTTCGCCTCGGGCCTTCCCTGGCCAGCCGACAGCAGCACGCCCCAAAAAGTGACCGAAACCCTTAAGGCGCAGATGGACGCCGCCGGCTTGAGCCCGGTCGAGCAGGTGATGAACATGGTCGCGGCGCGTGAAGCAATCGCCCGATATTTCGAGCACAATTGGGGCCCGAACCAACTCGAGGCGAGCTTCCGTCAGGCGGTCGACTGGGCCGAGGCGCATGGCATTCCAAGCCGGCGGCTCTTCATGGGCGAATTCGGTGTCATCCTCATCTCTGCCGACGGCCGCATGGGCGCATTCGACGCTGACCGCCTGCGCTATCTCAAGGCGGTGCGCCAGCAGGCGGAACGCTTCGCGATACCGTGGTCTGTCTGGGAATTCTCCAATCCCCATGGGATGACCGTCATCCGGCCCGAAGGGCCTGCGGTCCCGGACTTGGAGATGTTGCGGGCACTGGGCCTGCCATAGCTGCCATTACCCCGCTGCACGGGGGAGCATCAAATCACGCAACGGCAGGAGCTACGGTCTGCGGCCGCAACCGTCGGTGGCACTTAAATCAGGCCGCAGAGTTTTGGTCAATCAGTCAAGCCCAGCTTTGAACCACCTTGGCGGCTTCTCCTCGTGATCCGGTTTGTCAGCAACCAAGTGTTTGATACATTCGTCGTAAACAGAGTCGCGAATACGCGCGCCCAGGGAAGAGATAATGTGTGGAATTGCCGGCTGGATCGGCCCGAGGGTCGAGAATCCACAAGATCGGGCCGCCAAAATGTCCAGCACATTGCGGCATCGTGGTCCCGATGCCGAAGGCATCGAGTTCCTGGACTTGAATACCGGCGAGAACCAATTGGCATTGGTGCACCGCCGCCTGGCGATTATTGACTTAAACGCCGAATCAAATCAGCCGATGCCTATCGACGACGGCCGTCTCAGAATTATTTTCAACGGCGAAATATACAACTACATCGAGTTGCGCCAGGAACTGATCGGCCTCGGTCATCATTTTCGAACGCGCTCCGACACTGAGGTGCTGCTCAGAGCTTACGATCAGTGGCACTTGTCCATGTTTGACCGATTGAGCGGCATGTTCGCTTTTGCGCTCTGGGATGCTCAGAGGCACGAATTGATCCTCGGCCGGGATCCCTTCGGCAAAAAGCCCCTTTATCTCATGCAAAGCGAAAAATTGCTGTCGTTTGCCTCGGAGATCAACGCGTTGTTGTCATCGCAGCCAAAAGCGCAGCTCGATCTAGACACCGTGCACGAGTATTTGCGCTGGCGTTACGTGCCTGGACCGCGCACGCTTTTTAAACAAATCCGCAAACTCAACCCCGGAAGCTATGCCGTTTGGTCGCAAGGGACCGTGACGGAAACGCGCTATTATACGCCTCCAGATCAAACGGATCTGACCGAGGATATCGAAGACGAAACCGCCAAGCGACGATTTCTGGAGCTGCTCGACCATTCCGTCGAGATCAGAATGCGCAGCGATGCACCCTTTGGCGCCTTTCTCTCCGGAGGCCTCGATTCGTCAGCAATCGTCGCCCTGATGACCAAGCACAGCGACAAGCCCATTCGTACTTTTTCGGTCGGTTTCAGCGAACCGGCCTATAGTGAACTCCCATTCGCGCGACGCGTCGCCGATCATTTCAAGACTGATCATTGCGAACTGGTCATTGAAGCGAACGACCTGATTGACCAACTGCCCAAGTTGATTCGCCATCTGGGCGCGCCTGTTTCACAAAGTTCGGACATTCCAATTTACCTGATGTCGGAGCGAGCCTCGCAGGACGTCAAGATGGTGCTCACAGGGGAAGGGGCAGACGAGATTCTCGGCGGGTATCCCAAACATCGCGCAGAGTCACTGGCTGGAATTTACCGGTCGCTCGTTCCAGTCTTGCTCCACAATAACCTCCTCGCCCCTTTGATACGCGCCATGCCTGGCGCATCGGCCAAGTTCGATACATTTGCCCGAAGCGCGGGTGAAAGAGACTTTGCCGCCCGGATGATCTCCTGGTTTGGAGCCATGACAGCGCGGGAACACGGTCGCCTCATCGGTGCGCCGGCCAATTGCGGCAATGAACGTAACGACTTCCCGTTCTCCTCAAGCGCGAAGGCATCCCATCTTCGCCGGGCGCTGTTTTTCGATCAGACATCGTGGTTGCCCGACAATCTCTTGGAACGAGGCGACCGGATGATGATGGCCGGTTCAATCGAAGGAAGAATGCCGTTCCTCGATCGCGATCTGGTTGCGTTCGTCAGCAAATTGCCCGATCGCTACAAGGTGGGTTGGCGGAAGGGTAAGCTGATCTTGCGCAACAGCATGGCGAACATGCTTCCTGAGGAAATTCTCAACCGCCGCAAGATCGGGTTCAAGGTGCCTGTCGCCGAATGGTTTCGCGGGTCGATGAGGAACTACGTGCACGACCATCTTTGCTCCTCTCAATCCGTCATTCGCAGCTATTTGAGCGCGAAATACCTTGATCAAATTGTCTCGGAGCACACCAAGGGTGCGGCAGACCACGAAAAGCTAATATGGGCGCTGTTGAATTTGGAAATATTCCATCGCGAATTCGCGCTTGGAGCGCCGCAGTGACGCCAATGGGATCGGTGTCGCGCTCGACCCGCAGCTGCTCGTCTTAGGCTCACCTGCGCACTCAAGCGACGGCGCGCAACCTCAGCGTCCATGTTTACAGGACAGCGTCAGCGCTTGACCGATTGAGGCTTTAACGCGACCGACCTCCAGACGTCGCAGATCGCACCGACGAACGGTGCGAGCTCAAGCCGTTCCCGATGCACGGCCATCGCGGCAGCACCAAGCCTGGCTCTCAATGCCGGATTCTCGACCAGCCGTGTCAGCGCCTCGGTCAACGCCGCAACATCGCCGGGCGGCACCAGCAACCCGGATTGCTCGCTTGTGATGATATCCTCCACGGCGCCGACAGGCGACGTCACTACCGCCAGACCTGCGGCCATACCTTCGATGACCGAGACGGGGAGGTTTTCGGCAAAGGAGGGCAGGACCAGAATGTCCGCCGAAGCGATCAGCGAAGCGACCTCGTCGGGCCCGACCCAGCCAGGAAGGGTAACGCGCTCGGCAAGGCCCAGTTCGGCCGTTCTCATCCGTGCCGCCTCGACGTCGCCATCGCCGGCGATCGTCGCGCGCCAACTCCTGATCGGCTCCATGCGGTGCAGCGCATCCAGCAATTGCGGCACGCCCTTGCGGTCGCCGATGCGGCCAAGGAACAGGATATGCACATGGTCGCCGCCACCGACATGCGCCAAGGAGGGAATCGCCGTGGCGTTGGGAACGATGACGATATTGTCGGTCGCCCGCGGTGCCCGGCTGGCGACGAAGTCGCGCCAAAGCCCGCCCAAGACGATCACCCGACCGGCACGCTCGAACAGAGCTTCGATGCGGCGGCTCATGAAACTGCGATCGTCTTTCCAGAATGTCTCATACTCCGCCCCGTGCAAATGCAGGACATAGGGTATCGACAGCAGCCGTGCGCAGGCGGCGATCACCATCTTGCGATAGGTGCTGCCGGAGACTGATATATTGATGTGGATGACATCGGCGCGCTTGCCCAAACGCGCCGCAAGCATGCGCAAGCAAAAGTCAAACATATAGAAGATCGAAAATCCGACATGCCCCGGGCCGCGGCTGGCAAGGAAGCGCACATCGATGTCGGCGATCTCCTGCCGCTCGAACTCCTGCTTCAGCGCCCCCATGATGCGGTCGATCCCGCCCTGCCCCGAAACGCCCGAAGGCGTCGCGACAAGGACGTGGACCTTTTGATTGTGAACCGGACGCTGCAACATGACTCCATTTCGGAACGACAAAGCAAAGGTTTCAAATAGGGTTTACTACGAATCCGTTAGTTCAAACTGAATCTGTTCACCCTTTGCCGTCATCACGCTGGATTTTCCGCCGGTCGACGGTTAACGAAGGTGAATTTTCGGGGACAACCCTTTGCTGCTGCGCTCCACGCTCATCTATGCCCCGGCGATCCTGCTGACGCGGATTTCCGCGCTGCTCCTGCTGGTCATCGTGACGCGGTTGATCGATCAGACCGAGTATGGCCTGCTGACCCTGGTGGTGACCGTCGGCGAAATGACCGACGTTGCCGTAACCAACTGGCTGCGCATCGCTTTGCTCAGGCTTGGCGGCAAAGGCGACGTCAGCCGCGGCAGCCTGATGCTGGCCGGGCGGGTGTTGCTTGCCAGCACGGCACTGGCGCTGATTATATCCGTGGCTGCCTCGGCAGTGGTCGTGCCGGAGCGCTGGGTCGAGTTCGCGATCGCCGTCTGCAGCTACCTGATCGCCGGTTCCATCGGCCGTTTCGCGTTGACGGTGCTGCAGATGCAGCAGCGTCATTCAGTCTATTCGATGCTCGAGTTCCTGCGCGCCGTGCTGCAACTCGCGCTGCCGATCGGCGCCATCGTCCTATTTCAAGATTCCTTTCTGACGGTATCGATCGGCTCCAGCCTCGGTGTGCTGATTGCCGGTATCGTGGCGGGCATAATGGCATCCCGACGCGTCATTGCCGGTCCGCCACGCTTTACCCAAAAGGAGTTCTTCGTCCTCGGCGTGCCCCTGGTCATCATGGCGCTGGTAGGCTTCGGCCTGCACAGCGCCGAGCGTGTGTTCCTCAAGATCTATTACGATGCCGGCGCAGTGGCGATCTTCGCCGCAGCCTATGCACTGGCCCGCCAGCCCATCGATATGGTCGCCAACTCCATCAACATGGGCGCCTTTCCCGAGGTGGTCAGTCGGTTCGACGACGACGGGCCTGCGGCATCGGGCCGGCTGCTGTCGCAATTGATGGCCTTGATGATGCGCCTTTGCCTGCCGGTTGCAGCGATGCTGGTCGCACTCAGCAGCGATATCACGCAGCTCCTGCTGCCCGCCGAATATCACGGCCGTTTCGGCCTGCTCTTTCCGATCATCGCCTTCAGCGTGCTGTGTGCCAATCTCGCCAGCTTCGTCTATGGCACCGTGGTACACGCGCACAAGCGGCCGTGGCTGCTGATCATCGCCAATTCCTTCGGCTCGGTGGCGACAATCGCATTGTCCGTGCTGTTGATCCCGCCGATGGCGGAGGTCGGCGCTGCTTTGGCGCTGGCGGGCGGATCGCTGGCAGGCCTTTTAGCCTGCATCATCATCAGCGAACGGCTCACCCCGGTGCCGGTGCCATGGCGCGACATCGGCGTTTCGGTCGTCATCTCGCTCAGCACCGGGCTGGCCGCCAGCCTTGCCAGCGCTCTGCTCGGCAATCTGCCGGCCATCTTCCCGCTCGTCGCCGGCGGCGCCGCTGGCGCAGTGGTTTTCTTCGGGCTGACCTGGCTGTTTTATCCCGCCGCCGCGATGCAATTCGTAGCCAAGCTGAGGGCGCGGCTGCGGCTCGCATAGGCCGCAACGACATTTGCCGAATTGTCGTTCCATAGTCCTGGAAAAAGCGGCTCCGACTTCGGACTGATGCAGCAGCCCAGGGTCGGCGCCCTGGTAAAGCTATTTATGGATCGACCTTCCGGCGTCCCCGACGGCCCCATAACTCCCGGCACAGCAGCGCCGCGTAGGCGGTGTTGGTGTCATAGTAGCGGCGCCACAAGCGTCGCGGCTCCTGTGCCACGCGAAACAACCACTCCAGACCGGCCGCTTGAACCAGTTTTGGCGCCCGGGCAACCTTGCCGCCATAGACATCGAAACTGCCGCCCACGCCCATGACGAAACTCGGGGTGAGTTCGTCACGATAGCGCTTGATAAAGCGCTCCTTGCGCGGCGTCGGCATCGCCACCAACAGGCAGTTGGCCCCCGAGGCGTTGATCGCCTCGACGATGCCGGCCTCGTCTTCCGGCTTGAAATAGCCATTGCGCATGCCGGCGACAACGAGACCCGGATGATCCCTGGCAAGTCGCATTCCAACGGCATCGAGAACGGATTGTTCGGCGCCCAGGAGGAAGGGCCTGAAGCCACGATTTGCGCAGAGGCTCAGCAGATTGATCATGATGTCGACGCCGGCCACCCGCTCCGGCAGTGCGACGCCGCAAAGACGCGCCCCCCAAAGCACGCCGATGCCGTCGACGTTGATCACATCCGCCGTCGCCACATCCTCCCGCAGTTCGCTATTGTTGCGCATGTTCACAAGCTTGGCGACATTCACCACCACATGATGCAGCGGCCGCCGCAGGGTCATCGCCTCATCGGCGATGGCCAGCGTCTCGGCCATGGTCAGCGCATGGATCGGCGCGCCAAGGAATTCCCGGCGCCGCGATGCCAACAGGCGATGCTGCGCCCAGGCCGGGTCGTGCGCGTTCATGCGGCCTCCTCTGCACTTGCAGGAAGCGCCTCGATCGCTGATTTCTTGCCTTCGATGCGTGCGTCGGGCTTGCGTGCCTTGCGCCAGGTCCACAAACCCCTGGTGTCGATGAGCTTCTTGTCCTTGAGCGCTTCGGGATCGACCAGATTGAACTGCCGATGGTCGACCAGCAGGACGACGATATCGCACTGGTCGATGGCGGAAAGCGCATCGGTGAAGACGATGCCCTTGCCCTCGAGCTCATGCGGCAGCCTGTGTGCGTTGGGTTCAGCCGCAATGATCTTCAGGTTGGGAATATCCGACAAAAGCTTCACCACCTCGACGGCCGGGCTCTCGCGCATATCGTCGATATTGGGTTTGAAGCTGAGGCCAAGGCAAGCGATCGTCTGTTTGCGGGACGGGTCGAGCAAGGCTTGTATATCCCTGACCACCGACAACGGACGCTCGGAATTGATCCGGCGTGCCGAAGCCATCAGCCGCGTGCTGTTGGGTGCTGCATCGATGATAAAATACGGATCGACCGCAATGCAGTGGCCGCCGACCCCCGGGCTTGGCTGCAGGATGTTGACGCGGGGATGCCGGTTGGCGAGATCGATCACCTCCCAGACGTTGAGCGACAGATCCTGGCACACCGCCGCAAGCTCGTTGGCAAAGGCGATGTTGACGTCGCGAAACGCGTTCTCGGTCAGCTTCACCAGTTCCGCGCTTTCGGCCTGGGTCGTGAACAGGTCGCCGGCAATAAAGGTTGAATAGAGTGCCGCGGTGCGTTCCGACGACTTGCGCGACAGTCCGCCGATCGAGCGATCGTTGTTGATCAACTCGGTAAGGACCTTTCCCGGCAACACCCGCTCGGGCGAATAGGCGACCAGGACATCGGCCTGTTCGCCATGCACGAGAGGAAATTTGAGGTCGGGCCGCAACTCGGCAAGCAGTCCCGTCATGATGCGCGTCGTGCCGACCGGCGATGTCGATTCCAGCACCACAAGGTCTCCCCGCTTCAGCACCGAGGCAATGCTGCGTGCCGCCGCGAGCACATAGCTCACGTCAGGCTTGTGGTCCTCGGTCATCGGGGTCGGCACGGCGATGACAAAGGCGTCCGCCGGCTGCGGCGTGCTGAAAGCCCTGAGCTTGCCGTTGGCCACAACCTTCTGGATCAGACCATCGAGGTCCGGCTCGACGATGTGGATCTCGCCGCGATTGACCTTCTCGACCACCGCTTCGTTGACGTCGACGCCGATGACGTCGAGCCCGCGACTGGCGAAGATGGCACAGGTCGGCAGGCCGATATAGCCCATGCCGATAACGGAAACGGTCTTGATCTCAGCCATGATGCAGCAGTTCCTCAACGATCCGGTTACTGGCCCGGCCATCGCCATATGGGTTGTGTCGTTCCGCCATGCCGCGATAGGCCGCCTGGTCGTCGAGCAGGCTGTTGGCATTCAACAGGATCTTTTGGATATCGGTGCCGACGAGACGGGCGGTGCCCGCCGCGATCCCCTCGGGCCGCTCGGTATTCTCACGCATCACCAGCACCGGCTTGCCGAGCGAAGGCGCTTCTTCCTGCACGCCGCCGCTATCGGTCAGCACGAGATAGCTCTGCTTCTGCAGGAACAGGAACGGCAGATAGTCCTGCGGGTCGACCAGGTGGATATTCGGCACCCCGCCCAGTTCTGCGTTGACCACCGAGCGCACATTGGGATTGGGATGGACCGGATAGACGATCTGCACGTCCTCGCGCACCGCCAGCCCCTTCAGCGCCGTGCAGATACGATGGATGCCGCCGTCGAAATTCTCACGACGATGTCCGGTGACGAGGATCATTTTCTTGGCGGGATCGAGGAACGGGAAGCGGGCGGCAAGTTTTGCGCTCATCTGCCTGTCGGCGTCGATCGCGCCGGAAAAATGCAACAGCGTGTCGATCACCGTGTTGCCGGTCACGAAGATGGTGCTCGCAGCCTTTCCTTCGGCGATGAGATTGTCGCGCGCCTGGATGGTCGGCGCGAAATGCCAGGTCGCGATATCGCCGGCAATCTTGCGGTTCAGTTCCTCCGGAAACGGAGAGTTGATATCGTGGCTGCGCAATCCTGCCTCGATGTGGGCGACCGGGATGCGCTTGTAGAAGGCAGCCAGAGCCGCAGTCATCGCCGTGGTCGTGTCGCCTTGCACGAGGACGATATCGGGCTTCGCCTTCTCCAGCACTTCGGCCATGCCCAGCAGCACACGCGAGGTCACGTCGAACAATGTCTGGCCGGGCTGCATGATGTTGAGATCGTGATGCACCGGCAGGCCGGTCAGTTCGATGACCTGGTCGACCATCTCGCGATGCTGGCCGGTGATGCATGTCTCGGTGATGAAACCTGGATGGGCAAGCGCGGCACGCACCACCGGAAAGCACTTGAGCGCCTCCGGCCTGGTGCCGAACACGATCAGCAGTTTTTGCCTGGACGGCAGGTTTGAATGTGAAAGGACGTTCATTGCTGATCCTGGTCGCCAGAAGGCGTCGCGACCTGCCGATTATTCGCCACGAGCCATAATAGCGGCAGAAGCCGCCTCCGCGACCTTAAATCTTAATATATGATTAACAGCCAAGCTACGTCCTCCCCGGTAACTCTTATGAAAGCCCAAACCGATAGGTATCCTGGCAGAGTAGGGTTGAAAAAGAACATATTCGATTGACTAACATTTTAATCATCGGCCACACGGTCGGATCTCGGCGCTGGGAAAATGAGCTTTTTGTGCGGTTGAGCGCAGCCGGTCACGTGGTTTCGAGCGGCCGCGCGCCGACGCCTGCGCCGATCGCACGCGGCCTGGATGTTATGCTGGCGATCGAGAGCCGGCGCTTCGGTCCCTCATTGGCAAGCCGTTCCGAGCCGTTGCCGTCTGGCGGTTCTGGTCCAGCCGACCTCGTAATCGATCTCACCGGCACTGCCGTACGACGTGGCACGCCGGTTCTGACGCTCGAAGTTTGCGGCCACAGCACCTTCCCCGCCGGTGTGGCCGAGATGCTGGCGAGCGGGCGATTGCCCGAACTTGCCGTTTGCCTCGATAGCGTCGCAGTCGCTCGGGGGCGACCGATGCTCAGCGACCGGCTCTGGCTGTCTCGCAGTTGCAACGACCTGCTCGCTGGGGCCATCTCGCTGGTCGCGCAAAGCGTCGCCCGTTTTGCCGCGGGCGAACTTGCGCCGATAGCCGATAGCCCGGCGCCGATCCTGAGGAACGGCAGGTTTGTCCGGCACTATCTGCCTTTTTTCTGCAAGGGGCTGGTCGATCGCGCCGTGCAAAAACTCAGGCTTGGACGGCGTCCCTTCTATTGGCAGGTTGCCTATCGGCTGATCGACGGGCCAGGTGTCGCCGAAACCGGGCAGCTCGACGGTAAGCCGTTCACCGTCCTGCCGGACGATGGCCAGCGATTCTATGCCGATCCGTTCGTCCTCGAGCGGGATGGCCGCCACTATCTGTTTGTCGAGGAATTTCCCTACGCTACGGGTCGCGGCGTGATTTCTGTCGCCGAACTGGGTGACGGCGGCAGCTTCGGCGTACCGAGGGTGGTGCTGGAGGAAAAGCACCACCTGTCGTATCCGCAGGTGTTCGCTCACGACGGCGAGATTTTCATGATTCCTGAAAGTGCGGCGGCGCGCGAGCTTGTGCTCTACCGCGCCGCGCAGTTTCCAGATCGCTGGGTACGCGACACCGTGCTGTTGACGGACAAGGATTTCAATGATGCCACGCTGCTCGAATCGGACGGCCGCTTCTGGCTGTTGGGGACGGAGCGGTTCGGTTATGGCAGCGCGTCGGACACGATGGCGGTCTATTCCGCACCCTCGCTGCGCGGGCCGTGGGTTGCGCACGCGCTCAATCCCATCGCCGTCGATCACTCGGCCGCTCGCCCCGGCGGCGCCTTTATCGGCCACGGTGACGCCCTGGTGCTGCCGGTGCAAAACGGGTCGAGAGCCTATGGCGGCGGTCTCGGGTTGATGCGCCTGGAACGGCTTGACGATTTCGACGTCCGTTTTGCGCCGCCCCGCCCGATCGGCCCGGGACCGGCATGGGCCCGCACGGGGATTCACACGCTCAACCGCGCAGGCAATGTCGAGGTTGTGGATAGCGCCGGCTGACGCGTCGGGAGCCTGCGCTATCCAGGCCGACCCAGTTTTGGCTCGGATGCAGCCGCGGCCGACAGTATGCTCCCGGGCCCGCTTCGAAACGAAGCGTTTCTATAGGCAAGCAGCAGCACCACGATAATCGTGATCTCCGGCGATTTTGACGAGAGCGCGTTGTTCGACAGCGCAGCAAGCAGGAACGTCATGGTGCCGATCCATGCCGGCAGCGGCGCCCCGCGCAGCAACCGGAAAATGAACCAGAATACCAGCACGATAAAGAGCGCGGCTATCGGCAAGCCGAAGAGCATGATGATGACCACCGGCGCGCTCTCGATGTAGGGCAGATGCAACTTCTCGTTCACGATCGCCAGCAGGTCATCGACGTTCATGCCGAACAGGATGTCTTTCCAGCTGACAAGTCCGAACACCTGGTAGATCGTCACCCGCGCCATGAAATTTTCGTCAAAGATCGTGTTGCCGAATCGGTTCAGCAGCCCGCCCGAAAACAGTAGGGCCACCAGCACTGCGCCGCCCGCCACGGCGAACAGCAGCACGACAGACTTGGCCTGCCGCTGATGCTTGAGGGACAGGCGCGGCCAAGGCACGAACATCAGCAGGATGAGGGTTTCTGCGGCAGCGAGCAACAGGGCGGCGCGGGCGCCTGATGCAGCACAGCCGACGAGCAATACGAAGATCGCCAGCACCCGCACCCATATGCGCCAGTTCGTCAGCGGTACGAACCCGATGACTGTGGCGCAGAGCGCGCCCAGGGCCAGCGGGTGCGCCGATAGGCCGATCGGCCTGAACTGCAGTTCGTTGAGACCGTAGGGCAGAAATCGATGTTGAGTCACCGCTTCGATCGTGCCCATCACAGCGCTGAGGACCACCATCCCAAGCACGAGGTCGCCCAAGGCACGCCGCACTTGCGCGTTCAGGGCCAGCATCAACAGGCCTGCGGCGCCCGCCACCAGATAGGTATCGATGATAAACCCGGAGGAGCCGGCGCGGCCGGTGATGAACAGATACGGCACCAGGGCGAAAATCACCGCAGAATAGAGCAGCAGAGCCTTGAAGATTCCAATTTCGTCGCCCTGCAGCAGAAACGGTCGGCTGAAAAGGACGACAGGAAGCAGCAGGAAGATAGCATAGGTGCCGACATGCAGTTTCTCGTAGAACGAACCGCCGTCGGCGGTATAGTCGACGACCATGTTCATGATCTGCGGTGAGACCGTGAAGCGGAGCAGGAACGCCAACGCCGCGCACAGGAAAAACAGAAGCGACAGCGCGTTCTGACGGCGCGCCTGGCTGGATCGTTCCGATACGGCAGCTGGATAGCTCATGGCCGATCCAAGTGAAGGTATTCAAACGCCATTCTGGCCAACGAGATCCATTCAAGGGACCGCTGAACGGACGCGGTGCGTGTCTCGGCAAAATATGCCAACTTGGAAAATGACATGTTAACGATCTTTCTGTAGTGCTGGTCCGCGTAGCGAATAACCAGAGTTAGCACCATGTCCGCCGCTTCCGGCACAACCCCTCCCTCTGCAGCGGGTTCCGACGTCAGCGCGTTCGAGCGGATCGCCAATGCGCGGCGCGCCAGCAGGGCAAGGCTGCAACAGGACGCTCCGGTCATGGCACGCCCCCCTGTCCCTGTCACTCCGCCCACGCCCGAGCCTGTCCCAACGGTGACGCTCGACAAGATCGGCGATTTCCTCGAACTCGATTTTCGACGCCTTTTTGTCTGGCTGCGTGCCGGGCTCGTCCTGGCATTGATGCTGGCTGTGGCCGGCGGCGTCATCGGCGCCGCCTACGGGTTGCTGAGCAAACAGCGTTACACCGTCACGACGGAAATCCTCATCAATCCTGCCAATTTGCAGGTTGTGGAAAACGATGTCTACTCGCAACCGGGCCAGGTCGACAGCCAAATACTGAACGCGCGCAGCAAGCAGCGCATCTTGACCTCCGGCAACGTGCTTGCACGTGTGGTGGACGAACTCGGTCTAGCCAACGATCCGGAGTTTTTCGATCCGGACCAGACCGCTTCCAGCTCTGGTGCTGCAGCGAGTGGCGGCAGGTCCGATCCGAAGCTTGTCGCCCAAAAAAACCTGGCGCAGCGGGTCAGCGTCGCTGCAGATGAAACCTCGTTCGTCACAACCCTCGCGGTATCGGCAGAAACCACCGGCAAGGCGATCCTGATCTCGCAAGCCATGGTGAAGGCTTTCCAGGAAGAACTGGCCAAGGCCGAAGCTGCTGGCGCCGGCCGTGCCGCAGCTGCTCTTGAGGGCCGGCTCGGCCAACTCAAGCGCGACGTGCAGGCAGCCGAGGAGAAGGTCGAGAGCTACAGGCGCAGTCACAATTTGTCGGCCAGCAATGGCCAGCTTGTCAGTTCGCAGACGATGACGCAGCTCAATAGCGAAATTGGCGAGGCGCAATCGCGCGTCATCGCGGCGCAGGCAAGTTACGACGCCTTGGTTGCTTCCGGTGTCAATGGGGCCAATCCTGACCCCGCGGTTTCGGCAGCACTCTCAGTGCTGCGCGACAAGGCGAATGGCTTGCGGCAGCAGATCGATTCTCAGTCCATGACCTTTGGTCCGCGCCACCCGACGATCGTCCGGCTCAGGACAGAATTCGAAACCGTCAGTTCTCAGCTCAGGGCGGAGTTCTCCCGCACGGTCGGCACGGCAAAAGCCAACCTGGACAAGGCCAACGCCTCGTTGACTTCTCTCACCGCCAGGATGAACGCTCTGAAGAACAACGTTTTCACCGACAGCGAGTCCCAGGTCGCCCTGCGTGAGCTTGAACGCGACGCCGCCTCGAGAAGGGCGGTCTATGAAAGCTTCCTGTCTCGCGCGCGCCAAATCACCGAGCGCGAGCAGATCGACACCACCAATGTGCAGGTGATTTCCACCGCCGTGCCGCCACCGGGGCGCTCGTGGCCGCCCCGCACCCCTGTGACGGCAGGCCTGGGAGCTTTCGCCGGCTTTGCTCTGGGCATGCTGCTGGCCATTGCCATGGGCATCGTTCGCGACATGCGCCAGCCGCCGAACCGATCAGGCATCGGCGTCAGCCGAGCCTGAATCCAGGCATGGCGAAGCGCATTGTCTTTCACATCGCCAGTCTCAGGGGCGGCGGCGCCGAGCGTGTCTTCGTCCTCATGGCAAACGAATTGGCATCGCGTGGGCACGATGTCACCCTTTTTACCTGGAACGCGCAAGGACCCAACGCCGCGCTGCGCTCGCCTGCCGTGCATCTGGTCGATTTCGACCTTCCCATCCGGGGCGAGGGTTACGGCAAATGGGAGACGCTGAAAGGCATCGTGCGAAGCGCAGGTTTGTTCAGCCGCCTTGGTCCGCATGCGGTCTACAGCGCCCCGGAATTTGCCAATCTGGTCGTGGCGCTGGCGCTTCTCCTGGCGCGAAGCCGAGCGCGGTTCTTTCCAAGCTTCCACGCAGCCGCCTCACTGCCTTCCAGCAGCCTCGGCGCGAGAATAGCGGTCTGGCTTTCCGCGCTGGTTGCAGCGCGCGCAACCAAAGCCATCGCCGTCTCAGCGGGTGTCGGCCGCGACATTGCGGCCCGCGGCTTTCCCAAATCCAAGATTGTCGTCATCAACAATCCGCTGCCGCCGGTTGCGGCGCTCGAACAAGATTCCCATGCATGGCAGGCACAGCTGGCGACGATGGGCGATGGCCCGGTCATCGCCACCGCCGGGCGCCTGGTGCCGGTCAAGGACCATCGGACCTTGCTGCGGGCTTTCGCTATCCTGCGCGCCGGCCGCCGCGCTCGGCTTGTCATCTTCGGCGAAGGTCCGCTGGCTGTCGAATTGCGCGCCTATGCCGAGGAAACCGGTATCGGCGCGGACGTGCTCTTTGCTGGCTACGTCAACGACCCAGCCGCCTGTTATGCCGCAGCCGATCTGTTCGTCCTTTCCTCGACGAGCGAAGGCTTTGGCAATGTGCTGGTCGAGGCCATGGCTGCGGGCGTCCCGGTAGTCTCCACAGATGCGCCACATGGCCCGCGCGAGATTCTCGGTGACGGTCGTTTCGGCGCCTTGGTGCCGGTCGGCGATGCCGCGGCTATGGCAAAGGCGATGGCTGAAATGCTGGACCACCCCACTTCTGCCGCCATCCTGAAAAGCAGGGCGGCGGATTTCGAAGTTGAAAAGATCGGCGATCTGTACGAAGCGCTGCTCTAATGCATGTCGCCCAAAAGTGCGCAGCGGTTTTGGGTCAACGACATGCACAAAAACAAAGACTTAAAGCGCGTCGCATGAATCCCTTCAGACACGACGCGCTTTAGCCTAGAAATTCGCGCTGGCGTCGATTGCCGTCAGCCGCTATCGCCATTCGCGCCGACACCGGAATCTGATAGCAGCGGATGAAGAAAAGCAGCAGGTCGGTCACCGCGGCAGGAGCGCGGGCGGGCCGCACGGCGATTCTTATTACGGGAGTGTTCGAATGAGACATGTGTGGCGTTGGTTCGGCCCGGTCGACAAGGTGACGATTGCGGACGCGCGTCAAGCCGGGGCGCAAGGCATCGTCACGGCCCTTCACCACGTTCCTCACGGCGCCGTCTGGCTGCCCGCCGAAATCGAAAGGCGTCAGCGCGAAGTCGCATCCTTGCCGGATGGAAGCGCAAGCGAACTGACCTGGGAGATTGTCGAAAGCCTGCCGGTTTCCGAATCGATCAAGACGCAGGTCGGCGAATGGCGCAGCCATCTTGCCAACTACAGGACATCGCTGGAAAACCTGGCGCGAGCCGGCATTTCGGTCATCTGCTACAATTTCATGCCCGTGCTCGATTGGACCCGCACCGATCTTGCCTGGCGCCTGCCGCATGGCGGCACCACCATGCGCTTCGATCTGATCGACTTCGCCGCATTCGACATCCATATCCTGAAACGCCAGGCGGCGCCCGGCGACTACACACCGGAGATCGCCGCCGAGGCGGCGCGCCGATATGCGCAAATGGATGACCATGCGCGCAAGATTCTGGCAAGAAGCGTCAATTCCGGCCTGCCGGGCTCGACCGAAGACACGTCTCTCGACGGCCTCGCGGCTCAACTGTCAAACTATGACCGTATCGACGCAACAACCCTGCGCCGGCATTTCGTCGATTTCCTGGCGGAGGTCGTGCCCACGGCCGAACGCCTCGGCCTGCGACTCTGCTGCCACCCCGATGACCCGCCGTTTCCGCTGCTCGGCCTGCCGCGCATCATGTCGACCGAGGCCGACTACAGCTACGTTCTGGACGCAGTCGACAGCCCGGCCAACGGCGCGACGCTGTGCACCGGATCGCTCGGCGCGAGACCCGATAATGATCTGCCCGGCATGATCGAGCGGATGGGGCCAAAAATCCACTTCGCCCATCTGCGCAATGTGCGCAAGGAAGCGGCCGGCACCCCCTGCTCGTTCCACGAGGACGAGCACCTTGCCGGCGACACCGACATGGTGGCGGTGGTGGCGGCGCTGCTTCGCGAGGAAGCGCGGCGCAAAGTGGAAGGCCGCCAGGACGCCGTCATCCCGATGCGCCCCGACCACGGCCAGGATATCCTCGATGACCTGACGCGCGGGGCGCAGCCCGGCTATCCGGCCATCGGTCGGCTCAAGGGATTGGCCGAGCTCCGCGGCGTCGAACATGCGATTCGCAGATCGACATCAGGAGAGCCGCTCTCCACTTATCCCGCATAATCCAGAGGAAAGGCGTAAGGCCGGTCCGCGGCCTGTGCTCGTTAAACATGCCATCTTCGACCATTGGGCGCCCGGCAGTCCGCCTCCGGCTCGATGGCACCTTTTCACCCATTTGCGCGGACTTGTGTATAATAGCAGCATGCGGCTTGAGTCCGATTGCAATCCGCTAGGTTACGCTAGTTATTGGTCCACCCGCAGCCGGTGTTGAGAAGAACTCCAGGAGGCGGTTGGGAATTCATATCCTGGGAGGAAATTGAGATGAGAAGATTCGCCGCCGCTCTGGCCGCCGCCGCCGCCGTCTCGCTGTATTCGTTCGCCGCGGGCGCGCAAACCTATCCCGAACGCACCATCACCGTGGTGGTGCCGTTTTCGGCCGGCGGCCCGACCGACACGGTCACGCGCCTCGTCGCGGAAGCCATGTCGAAAGATCTCGGCCAGCAGATCATCGTCGAGAATGTCGGCGGCGCCGGCGGCACACTGGGCGCCGGTCGCGTCGCGAGCGCCGAGCCGGACGGCTATACGCTGCTCCTCCATCATATCGGCATGGCGACCAGCGCCACGCTGTACAGAAAGCTCGCATACGACACGCTGAACAGCTTCGAATATGTCGGCCTCGTCACCGAGGTGCCGATGACCGTCGTCGGCCGCAAGGACCTCGAGCCGACCGACCTGAAGGGGCTGGTCGACTACGCCAAGGCCAACAAGGATACCGTCACCGTCGCCAATGCCGGCATAGGCGCGGCCTCGCATCTGTGCGGCATGCTGTTCATGAGCGCGATCGGCACGCCTCTGGTCACCGTGCCCTACAAGGGCACCGGCCCGGCCATGACCGACCTTCTCGGCGGCCAGGTCGACATCATGTGCGATCAGTCGACCAACACCACCAAGCAGATCCAGGGCGGCACGATCAAGGTCTACGCCGTCACCTCGGCTGAACGCCTCGATGTTCTGCCGGACGTCCCGACGACGACGGAAGCCGGTCTCCCGGAAGTGCAGGTCGGCATCTGGCACGGCCTCTACGCGCCCAAGGGCACGCCGGCGGAGGTCACCGAACGCCTGTCGAAGTCGCTTCAGGTCGCGCTGAAGGACCCGAATGTCGTCGCCCGCTTCGCCGAACTCGGCACCAAGCCATCGCCTGAAGCTGATGCGACTCCGGCCGCGCTGAAGGCCAAGCTGGAGGGCGAGATCGCGCGCTGGAAGCCGATCATCGAAGCCGCCGGCCAGTACGCCGACTGAAGTCTTCACAAACGGGGCGCCTACCAGCGCCCCGTTTTTTTCACACCGGCATCGGCGCGCCCGCGGTGCGGGCCTGGGAGGACGTCATGAAACCCTTCACAATCGACGCGACCAACGGCATATGCGCCGCGCTGTTCATCTTTCTCGGCGGATTTTTCGCGCTGCAGTCGCTCGACCTCGAAATCGGCACCGCCTTCCGCATGGGACCGGGCTATTTCCCGCTGGTCCTGGCAATCGTGCTGATCCTGCTCGGCGCCGTCATCCTCGTCGAAGCGGTGCGCTTCGAGAGCGAGCCAATCGGCCATGTAGCCTGGCGCGGCATGCTGTTCATCCTGCCTGCCCCGATCTTCTTCGGCCTGACCGTGCGCGGCCTCGGCTTCCTCCCCTCGATCTTCCTGACGGCGCTGATCGCATCCTTTGCCAGCGGCCGCATGAGGCCGCTGACCGCGCTCGTGCTCTCCGCCGGCCTGACGCTGTTTGCTTTCCTCGTCTTCAGCTATGCGCTCGGCCTGCCGTTCCGGCGCTTCGGCCCGTGGCTGCAGTTTTGAGGAGATGAACATGGAACTCCTCGACAACCTCGCGCTTGGTTTTTCGACGGCCTCGTCGCTGGCAAATCTCGGTTTCTGCCTGATCGGCGTCCTTCTCGGCACGCTGATCGGCGTTTTGCCCGGTATCGGCGCCACCGCCACCATCGCCATGCTGTTGCCGATCACCTTCCAGATCGGCGACCCGGTTTCCTCGCTTATCATGCTCGCCGGCATCTATTACGGCGCGCAATATGGCGGCTCGACTACCGCCATCCTCATCAACATGCCTGGCGAATCCTCGTCGGCCGTCACCGCCATCGACGGCTACCAGATGGCCAAGAACGGCCGCGCCGGGGCGGCACTCGCCATCGCGGCGATAGGCTCGTTCTTCGCTGGCACGGTGTCGACCTTCCTCGTCGCCGTCTTTGCCCCGCCACTGACGGCGATCGCGCTGGAATTCGGCGCGGCCGAGTATTTTTCGCTGATGATCGTCGGCCTCGTCTCGTCCGTCGCGCTCGCCCACGGCTCGATTGTCAAGGCGCTGGCGATGGTCGTGCTTGGCCTGCTGCTCGGCATTGTCGGCACCGACATCTACACCGGCACGCCGCGCTTCACGCTCGGCATCCGCGAATATGCCGACGGGCTGAATTTCGTCGCGGTGGCGGTCGGCGTCTTCGGCGTCGCCGAGATCCTGCGCAACCTCGAAAACGAGCACGAGCGCTCGGTGATGATCCGAAGCGTCTCCGGCCTGATGCCGACCCGCGACGACTTTCGCCGCATGGCGGCGCCGATCGTGCGCGGAACCATCATCGGTTCGGCGCTCGGCATCCTGCCGGGCGGCGGCGCGATCCTTGCAGCCTTCGCCTCCTACACGGTCGAAAAACGCATATCGAAAAACCCCGGGGAATTCGGCAAGGGCGCCGTCGAAGGCGTCGCCGGGCCGGAATCGGCCAACAATGCCGGTGCGCAGACCTCCTTCATCCCGATGCTGACGCTCGGCATTCCGGCCAACCCGGTCATGGCTCTGATGATCGGCGCGATGATCATCCAGGGCATCGTGCCCGGCCCCAATGTCGCGATCGAACAGCCGGCGCTGTTTTGGGGCATCATCGCCTCGATGTGGATCGGCAATCTGATGCTGATCATCTTGAACCTGCCGCTGATCGGGCTTTGGGTGAAACTCCTGACGATCCCGTATTACGTGCTCTTCCCGATCATCATGGCGTTCTGCTCGATCGGCGTTTACAGCGTCAACACCAACATCTACGACCTCTACGCCGTCGCCTTCTTCGGCTTGCTCGGCTATCTCCTGACCAAGCTGCGCTGCGAACCGGCGCCGCTGCTGCTCGGCTTCGTGCTCGGCCCGCTGCTCGAGGAAAACCTGCGCCGCGCCATGATTCTCGCGCGCGGCGACCCGACCACCTTCGTGACGAGGCCGATCAGCGCCGGCTTGCTGTTCATCGCCTTCGCCGTGCTCGTCATCGTCTTCCTGCCGGCGGTCAAGAAGAAGCGCGAAGAGGTGTTCGTGGAGGAGAATTAATATATGTCGCGCAAAAGCATGCCCTTGGGCCTGACCCGAGGGTGCGCAGCGGTTTTGCGATAACGACATCCATAAAAACAAGAACTTAAGTCACGCGGCCGCCTGTCTGCCGGCGCGGCCGCCGATGCGGGCTCCAGTTTCCGCATCGAACAGAAAGACGGCGGCATCCTGGAAGGTGATGCCGATCGGCTCATCCATGTCGTAGTGCGCCGATTTATCGGCCTTGACGGTTACGGTGGCCCCACCGAACTGGCAGGTGATCAAGGTATGATCGCCGATCAGTTCCACGGCATAGACCCGCGCCGCAATCTTGCCCTCCGATGGGCCAGTGACCCGGCAATCCTCGGGCCGGAGGCCGGCAGTGACCTTTTTCCGGCTTTCGGCAACGCTGGTCGCAAATCGCCCTTCCGCGCAGGCGAAGCTACCCTCGACCAGCTCGCCCCTAAGAAAATTCATCGGCGGCGAGCCGATGAAGCCGGCGACGAACAGGTTCGCCGGATCATCGTAGATTTGTCGGGGCGTCGCGATCTGCTGCACGACGCCGCGGTTCATGATGGCAACACGGTGCGCCAAGGTCATGGCCTCGATCTGATCGTGGGTGACGTAGATCGTCGTCACGCCCAGATCGGCCTGCAGGCGCTTCAGTTCCGAGCGCATGTGGCCGCGCAGCTTGGCGTCGAGGTTGGAGAGCGGCTCGTCCATCAGGAAGACGCTCGGCCGCCGCACCATGGCGCGGGCGAGCGCGATGCGTTGCCGCTGACCGCCGGAAAGCTGCCGTGGGTAGCGGTCGAGGAACTCCTCGAGGTGGACCTTGACGGCGGCGCTGCGCACGGCGGCGTCGCGCTCAGTGCGCGGCACACCACGCAGCTTCAGCGGATATGCGATGTTCTCCGCAACCGTCATGTGCGGATAGAGCGCGTAGGACTGGAACACCATCGCCACGTCGCGATATTTGGGCAGCACATGGGTGACGTCGCGGTCGCCGATGAGGACGCGGCCGGAACTCACCGATTCAAGCCCGGCCACCATGCGCAGAGCTGTCGTCTTGCCACAGCCTGAAGGGCCGAGCAGCACCAGGAACTCGCCGTCCTCGATCTCCAGGTCGAGCCCTTTGACAACCTCGACCGCGCCGAAGGACTTGTAGATATCGGACAGGGTGACCCGCATAATGACTAGCCCTTCACTGCGCCGACCAGCAGTCCGCGCGCGATATGCTTCTGCAGGATGCTGGAGATTATGATCACGGGGGCGATCATCACGGTGATCAACACCGACATGTTCCACCATTGCGGCCCGCGGGTCGTGTTCTGTGCTGATACCAGCACCGGCATGGTCTGCGCATCGGCATTGGAGAGGAAGAGGGCCAGCAGATACTCGTTCCAGGCAAGGATCAGCACCAGCAGGAAGGTCGCGACCAGGCCGGACCGCACCAGCGGCAGCGCGATGGTGAAGAAAACGCGGAACTTGGAGGCGCCGTCTATTTGTGCGCTCTCCTCGAGGTCGAGCGGGATGCCGGCGAAGAAATCGCGCGTCAGCCATACGACGATCGGCAGGTTGATAGCGGTGTAGGTGGCGATCAGCGCCACCTGCGTGTCAAGCAGGCGCATCTGCTGGAACATCACGTAGATCGGCAATACGGCGACGATCGGCGGCATGATACGGTTCGAGATGATCCAGAACTCAATGTCGCTGTTGCCGACCGCAAGCTTCGTGCGTCCAACGAGCGTGAACAGCGCAATGACGAAGAGAGCTGCCGCCACGACAATGGCGATCTCCCACCGCACGCCGAAAGTGGCCACCGCCACGATGATTGCGGTGAGCAGGATCAAGAAGATTGCAACAGCGGCGAGCTTCACCTGGAAGCGGATACGCACGAGCGCGTAGGCCGCCAGCGAGCCGATCAGAACTGCGAGCAGTGTGCTGGCGACCGCGACAACGACCGAATTCATGTAAGGGCGCAGCGTGTAATTCTGCACCAGCATGAAGTCCCATGCCTGAAGCGAAGGGGCAAAGTCGACGAACGGGAGATAGAACGGCCCGTTGTCGACCTCCCCAGGCCCCTTGAAGGACGTGATGAACACCCAGTAGAGGGGAATCACCACAACCAGCGTCCACAGGGACAACAGCACATAGGTCAGCACCCTGGCGACCGGCGCCTGGCTGTCGATCGAGGCCGGCTCGAACAGCCGGCGCGCCAGCGAGCGCGGCTCGGTGCTCATGCTTCGAACCGGCGCGCCGGCCGGACCACGAAGTTGAAGAACGAGACGCATACGATGGTCGAGATGAAGAGCAGCATGTAGCCGATAGCGGCCGAGCCGCCGAGATCCTGGGTGCGCCAGGAAATGAAGGAATGGAGCGTCATCGATTCCGTCGCCAGGCCGGGACCGCCGCCGGTGAGCACGTTCGGCAGGTCGATGATCTTGAAAGCCTCGATGAGCCGGATCAGCACGACGGTAGCGGCAATCGGCGCGATCGCTGGCCAGGTAATGTCGCGAAAAATCTGGAAGCCGTTGGCTCCGTCGAGCCGCGCCGCCTCGACCTGATCGCGCGGCTGGTTCTCGATGGCCGCCAGCAGCACGATAAACATGAACGGCGTCCACTGCCAGGTGTCGCCGACCAACACCATCAGCCGCGCCGACCAGGCCTCTGTCGCCCACGACCACTCGCTGATGCCGAAAGCGCGCACGAGTGGGGCGAAAGGCCCCTTCTGCATGTCGGCGAGCATTCGGAACGTGTAGGCGATACCGACCGGGGTTACCATCAGCGGGATGAAGAAGAGGACGCGAAAGAAATTCCGGCCGCGGATCGGCTGGCCGCACAGCAGCGCGAGGCCGAGCCCCAGTGCGAACTGCACGGACACGCCGACGAACACGTAGAGAAGCGTGTTGACGACAGTCCCCGGCACGCCGCCCGGCGCCATGGTGGCCAGCGCAAGAACCGCCAGGCCCATCGCCATCGCCGTCGCGAGAAGCCGACCAACCGTGCCGACGATGGTCGGCCTGCCACGCAACAAGTAGCGGGCGAGGAGGAAAAACAGCCCTGCCGCGATCAAGGCCAGCAAAGCGGATTGGACAAAGCCGAACGTGCCAAACTTGCCGAGCAGGTGATACTGCTGCGAGCCGACCAGCAGCTTGCGGAAGTTCAAAAGTCCGATGAATTTCAGGGTGAATCCGCCCGGCGCGAGCGCAAAGCGCGAAAGCGCGAGGTAGGCCGAGATGATGAGCGGAAAAATTGCGAAGCAGAGAAGCACGATGACGGCTGGCAGCACCATGATCCGGCCGGAGTGACCGTCCAGCCATTCGGCCCAGCTGCGGCGGTCGGCAGCGTCTGGCATCGTGTCGGTTGCGGTCATCATACCCTGAGAAAGTGGGGCAGGCATCAGGCCCGGCGCGGACCGATGCCACGCCGGGTCGTTTGCTTGGCTGCCTATTTGGCGCCGATGGTCGCCTTGTAAAGTTCGAGCTGCTGGTCTTTGCCAACCTCTTCGTTCAGCTCATTCCAGCCTTCCTCGACCGCCGCGACGGTCGCTTCCTTGTCGATTTCGCCGGCGAGGAAGCGCGAGACCGCTTCGTCGAGCACCACCTGCTGGTATTTCTGATTTTGTGGGATGCGCAGGTCGAGGATCATGTTCGGGCTGCTCATGCTGTCATTGATCGCGCCCAGGTAGACTTTGGCCTCCTCCTCGCTCATGCCGGCCTTCTTCCAAAGGTCGCTGTAGCTGAGCTGTGAGGTGCGATACGGGTTGAAGCCGGTGCCGCCGACGGTGACGTCGGCATTCGACTGTGCCGGCTGCGTCATGAACGAGAAGTAGGCATAGGCGGCGTCCTTTACCTTCGGATCGGCCGCCGCGTTGATGCCGCCGCCCCAGCCACCAAAGGCGGCGAATGGCGCATGGTTCACGCCGTCGATCGCGTGCGGGCAGTTTTCCGTCGTGCAGGCCTCTAGCTTGCCGGTGTCCCAGTTCAGGACCTCCTTGGATCCGGGCATGATCGCCGCGCCCCATTTGCCCATCACCTTGGACTGCTTCGGATCGATCGAGATCGTGCCTACATCACCCCAGTCGAGGTTCAGCGCGCAGCGGCCGGAAGCGAAGAGCGGCCGCGTATCGCTGACGTCGAGGTTCAGCTCGTCCGGCGGGCCGTACTTGGTCGATTCAGACAGGAAGTCGAGCGCCTTGCGGAAGGCGTCGTTGTTGACGAGCGGCGTCATGTCCTTGGTGTTGAAGAAGGTGCCCTGGCTGGTTCCCTTGGACTGGGTCATCGAGCCGACCACATCGGTGACGAACCAATAGCTCTGCGCGTTGCGCTTCTTGGCGATGCAGGAGCCGAAATCCGGCGTGCCATCGCCGCTCATGTCCTTGCCATGCGTGGCCTTGGCGACCTCGAGATACTCGTCCCAGGTTTTCGGCACCGCCAGGCCGGCCGCTTCGAGCACATCCTTACGGTAGTACATCATGTGGAAGTCGCCATCGAGCGTGATCATGTAGGTCTTGCCGCTGTACTTCTCGGAGAAATCCCGGAAGAACGCGCCCACATCCTCCTGCTGGATGTCCTTGTCGGCCTCGACCCGCGGCGTCAGGTCCTCGAGGTAGCCGCCGGCAATGTAGTCGACCATCCATTGCGGGGCGAACACGCCGGCGTCGACCGAGTTGGTGCCGCTCGCCCAGTCGGTGAGAATCTTTTGATAGAGATCCGAGAAGGGCACCGCGATGACATTGATCTTGGCGCCGGTGAGCGCTTCGAACTCGGGCGCGCGCCTCTGTAGAGGCTCCTGAATCGCACCGGTCTGCGTAATGACGTTCACGGTAACTCCCGCAAACGGCTTGTCCTGCGCGAAGGCAGGTGCGCCAACCAGCGCGGCAAAAGCCGAAAAGCCGGCCAGAAAGACCCCAATTCTCATCAGACTTCCTCCCGTGTTGACCGGGACATGTTTCTGCGAACCAAGCCGCCGGTATCTCCCCGTCGGTTGCCGTCGCCAGAGCACGGCACCAACGCTTGCCAAGCACAATATCGGCATCGCGCAGCGAGTCCAGTGCCTTGCCGCGACGGAAGGTGAGCTGCCCCGCGGGCTTCCCGGCTAATGCATGTCGCCCAAAAGCGCGCAGCGGTTTTAGCGCGGAGTCGCCAGAAAACCGCTCGATCTTGCCTGGGGAATATTCCACCGCATCGACAATCCCCGTGACCGATGCTCACCACCGTCGGCATGGTCACTGCAAGTTGGTGTGGCGGTGCAACATCAGTCTGTGCGCGTCGGGTATCTGCTGGGCCATGAAGAGCACAATGCTGTCGAGCAGGATGAGGCAGGATTGCTCGAACAGGCTGCCGCCAAACTGTTTCGATTTCTCGACAGGGACATGCAGCGTGACATCGGCAATGCCGGCCAGGGTCCCGGCCGGCTGATGCGTCAGCGCAACGACCTTGGCGCCCTCCGCCTTGGCGATGCGGGCAAAGCCTGTACTGACCGGCGTTTCCCCGGAGCCGGAGATGATCAGCAGCGCATCGCCCTCGCGGATCGATGGCGCCGATACCTCACCGACGAAATGCACCGTTCGGCCAAGATGCATGAAGCGCATCGCACCCATCTGAGCGACAAGGCCGGAGCGTCCCTGCCCGGAAAAGAACCATCGCTGATCGGGGTCATCGAACGCCTGCACCAGCCCTGCAAAGGCGTCGGCGTCGATCCGGCCAAGAACTTCGGTTATCTCCTGTCCCACGGCCAGCCACGGCCTGGATTGGGCAATCTGTCGCGAATCCATCGGGCTACCTCTTTCGGGCTTGCGGATTCTGTGATGGCGCTGCCAACCACGAGGATTTCAGGCTCGACTGCGATCACCGCTTCCAGCGTGTCGGGGCCGATCCCGCCGGCGAGCGAAACCAGAAAGCCGCGATCATGCATCTTTCTCACGGCGTCGATATGTGAGGTGGAGGTGTTGCCTGCCAGCCGCGCATCGGTTGGCGAGTGGACCGCGACATAGCCAAAGCTTTCGGGGAAGACAGCATTCAAGGGAAGCAGTTCTGCCTTGCCCATCTCGGTGATGGTGTCGACGATCACCGTCGCGCCGAAGGCTGCGGCACGTTTTCCCACCGTCTCATGCGTGGCGGACGAAGCACACGAAAGCACCGTCATGAACGCGGCACCGGCGCCGAATACCATATCAGCCTCGAACTGGCCGCCGTCGACGGTTTTGGTATCGGCCAACACCATGACTTCAGGGCAGAGCTCGCGCGCCGTGGCGATGGCCGAGAGGCCGAGGCGTTTCAGCAACGGCGTGCCGATCTCGATAATGTCGGCAAATTCCTTCATCTGCGCGAGCAGGGCCAGGTGCTCAGGCTTGTCGAAGGCGACCTGGAGGAGCAAGGCGGTCTCCTGGATTGCTTAAGACAGCGGATGCGGCATGCCGCCCAACCCACTGTCGTGTGCTTCGTGGTCGAAATCTGCCATAATCCAGCAACCTCCATGCTGGTCTGCATAGGCAGAGCAAATCGTACCCTGCAAAGCAAGTGGTCTTTTCGAAAGCAGGAGGTGCGGGCCAGATCAGCGCCGACGCCACCTGCAATGCAGTATGAGGTAGCCCTTTGACGAGATTGTTTGAGCCCATTGGATGCAAGGTCGACCTGTCGACTGGTGCGATGGGAGATGCAACCGGCAGCTACCAGAAGCGTTTCCGCGATCTGGACGGGCTCTATGCCGACGCCGCGGCCTTCGAAGCCATGCGCGCGACATGGGGCGAGCGCATCGTCTACGAGGTTTCCGAGTTCCGACCGACCGAGCAGTCGGGCGATCTGATTTTCGGCGTCACGCACATGGCGCCCGGCAAGGTCGGCGACGAGTATTTCATGACGCGCGGCCATATCCACAGGCAGGCCAACCGGCCCGAAATCTACTATGGCCAGAAAGGCCACGGTCTCATGCTGATGGAGTCGCCGGAGGGCGAGGTTCGCATCCTGCCGATCGACGCCCAGACCGTCTGTTACGTTCCGCCGTTCTGGATCCACCGCTCGATCAATGTCGGGGAAGGCGATCTGGTGATGCTGTTCTGCTACCCCGCCGATTCAGGGCAGGACTACGAGATCATCGCGAGATCGGGAGGCATGCGCTCGCGCGTGGTCGCCGGCGATGGAGGCTGGAGGCAAGTCGACAACCCGGATTGGCGACCGCGTGACGCAAAGCTGATCTCTGCCCTCTATTGGCAACAATCCGGCACGGCGCCGGCATGAAGGCTCGCTACGAGATCGCTGCTTCATTTAGCATTGCTGCACTGCGCGCGGAGAAAATCCGGGAGAATGGCAAATGAGCCGCTATCGGCCGGCCACCCAGCCGACATTCTATTTTATCGGCGTCACGACGACGAGCAGCTCGATCATGCGGGTTTTCCCGGCATGGGCGCGCCACCTCGGGCTGAAGGAAGCGGATCTCAAAGATGCGGTTCTCAGGGGCATCGACTTTCCACTCCATGCCGATCCGGAGGCCTACCGTGAGGTCGTCTCCTTCATAAAATCCGACCCGCAGTCGCTTGGCGCGCTGGTCACCACGCACAAGATCGATCTTTTCAACGCAGCGCGCGACCTGTTCGATGTGATCGATCCGCACGCCCGCCTGATGCACGAGACCAGTTGCCTGTCGAAGCGGGGCGGAAAACTCGTCTGCCATGCCAAGGATCCGATCTCTTCGGGCCTTGCGATAGACGGTTTCATTCCGGCGGGATATTTTGCGGACACCGGCGCGGAGGTCCTGTCGATGGGCGCCGGCGGATCGACGATAGCGATCACCTGGCACCTGATGCGCAAGCAACGTGGCGCCGACGTGCCTTCGCGCATCATTGTCAGCGACCGTTCGCAGCCGCGTCTCGATGAAATCGATCGCATCCACAGAGACATGACGTCGGCGGTCGAGCTCGAATATGTCCTGGCGGACCGACCAGAGATCAATGACGAGACGTTGGCGGCGCTGAAACCAGGCTCGCTGGTGATCAACGCGACCGGACTTGGCAAGGACGCGCCCGGCTCGCCGATTACCGATGACGGCGTGTTCCCCAAGCGCGGCATTGCCTGGGATCTCAACTATCGCGGCGACCTGATCTTCCTCGACCAGGCAAGGCGGCAGCAGGCCCGACAGCAGTTGCAGATCGAGGATGGTTGGACATATTTCCTGCATGGCTGGACGCAGGTGATCGCAGAGGTCTTCGACATCGCGATCCCGGTGTCCGGGCCGGATTTCGACGCGATGTCGCGCATCGCCATCGAAGCGGTGAAAGGCTGATGCCGTGGGTCTCGTCACGCCGCGCTCGCTCTGACCGATAGACAGAGGATCACATGTTTGCCCATCTCAGGACACTTCCGAAATGAGCGGCGAGCTTTTCCTCGCCATCGACGTCGGCACCGGCAGCGTCCGCGCCGCACTGATCGATGTCGCCGGCAAGATCCTCGAGCTTGCGTCGCGCGAGCACGACCAGATCGTGCCGGAATTCGGCTGGGCCGAACAGCGGCCGCTCGACTGGTGGGAGGGTGCGCGAGCGAGCGTCAAGACGGTGCTGGACCGCGTCGAAGGCGCCCGCGAAAACATCTCTGCCATCTGCGTCTGCGGGCAGATGCACGGGCTGGTCCTGCTCGACGCGCACGGAGCGCCGACGCGCGACACGGCACCGCTCTGGAACGACAAGCGCAGCGTCGATCTCGTCCGTCGCTTCCAGCAAGCGAATGAGCCGGACAGCTACCTGCCCGAAAGCGGCAACACGCCGACCCCGGCATGGCCGGGCTTCAAACTGCAATGGGTCCGAGACAACGATCCCGCCGCATACGCCCGCAGCGCAGTCGCCATCATGCCGAAGGATTACATCAACTACCGGCTGACCGGCGAGATCGCCATGGATACGGGCGACGCGTCCTGCAGCTTCCTGATGAACCCGGAGCGGCTCGACTGGTCGCCGGTGATGATCGAGCGCATGGGTCTCGACGCCGCCAAGCTGCCGCCGATCCGCAACCCGCTGGATGTCGTCGGCCACGTCACCGAACAGGCGGCGCTCGACAGCGGCCTGCGCTCTGGAACCCCGGTGCTGGTCGGTGGCGCCGACTATCCGGTGGCACTGCTCGGCTCAGGCGCCTGTCGCCCGGGAATGGGTTCCGACAGCACCGGCACGGGCGCCATCATCACTGTTATCGCGGAGAAGCCGCTGCTTGACCCGGAAATCTCGAACGTTGCGACGGTCGAAGGCAACTGGGCGCAATTCGTGCTGCTGGAGACCGGCGGCGACGGCATGCGCTGGGCACGCCGTGCCTTCCACGGCAACGCGCTGTCCTATGACGAGATCGTCGCCCGCGCCGCCGAGGCGCCGGCCGGTTGCGACGCGCTGCTCTTCATGCCCTTTCTCACCGGCGAACGCCTGGGGCGCCATCGCAACGCCCGTGCACAGTTCTTCGGATTGGGCGCCGGGCATGGCATGGAGCATCTGCACCGCTCGATCCTGGAAGGCATCGCCTTTGCCATGACGCGCCACATCCGCATCATGGAACAGGCGTCGAACAGGCCGCTGGAGCGCGTCATCGCCGCCGGTGGCGGGGCGCGCACCGAACTCTGGCTGAAGATCAAGGCCAGTGCCTTCAACATTCCGATCCTGGTCCCGCGGGAGCCCGAATGCGGCATTGTCGGCTGTGCCGCGATGGCCGCGACGGCGACAGGCCGCTTCTCGCGCGTCGACCAGGCGGCCGAGCGCTTCGTGAGCTACGGCGCCGAAATCCTGCCGGACCCCGGATGGGCCGAGATCTACAGGCGCACCCAACCGGTTTTCGAGCAGCTCTACCGTCACAGCCAGGCGCTCTACGACGACATCGACGCACTGGCGGCCGCCACGCGGCCGACGCAGCCGTGACGTCTGCGATCGCCTGGCGATCGCACAGGGCTTTGCGCGCATCGGAGACTCAGGTCCTGGCGCTCGGCAATTCCGAGGAGAAGCTCGAGGCCGCCGCTGCCTGATGGCATTGGTCGGCGGCCTGATGGGGCTTGGGAGGGCCGCCTCAGCCGGCCTGATACTCCTGCGACTTGAACGACAGGTGCTTCACGCCTTCCGGGGCATCCGAGATTTTCCGGATGTTCGCCCAGGTCTGCTTGTAGTTCGGCAGGATCAGCTCATTGGTGCCGGCGTTGATGACGTTGCCCTGCACGCCGGTCGGGAATCCGAACAGCATGAAAGTCTCGCCCTTTCTGGCGCTTGGCGTCGGGTAGACCATCGCCTGGGTTGAGCCGCTCTCGTTGTAGACCTCGACGAGGTCGCCGTTCTTCACGCCGAGCTCGCTCATGTCGTCCGGGCTCATCTCGATGAACGGATAGGGCCAGCGGTCCATCACGAATTCGCTCTCCTGGTCCAAAAAGGCATTCTGCCAGACCTGGTTGGCGCGCCCGTTGTTGATGAGGTACTTGTTGTTCTTCTTCTGCTCCTCCTTGCCCGGCGCCTGCAGGCCGCGCCATTGCGCTTCCATGAAGGTCGCCTTGCCGTCCTTTGTCCCGAACTTGCCATCGGTATAAAGACGCTTGGTGCCGACGATCTTGCCATCTTCGAAACCGGTGGCGGGCTCCTGGAAGCCGTTATTGCCCATCGCCTTCAGACGCTCATAGGTAACGAACTCGCCGCCTCCGGCATTTTTGTTGTAGCCGTCCATGAAGGCGTCTTCCTCGGTCTTCCAGTCGTAACCCTTGAACTGGTCGGCATAGGCATTGTCGCCATTTCGCGCACCACTTTTTCCATGTGCTGGGCAAGCCCGGCCGCGATGAGACAGTCCGGCCTGGCGTTGCCGGGCGGGTCCATGTAGCGCTCGACCAGCCGCATGCGACGCTCGCCGTTCATCGACGTCAGGTTCATCTCGCCCGACTCGGCCGCCGGCAGCCAGACATGGCTCGCCGCGCCGATCTTGGACGGGATGATGTCGACGTCGACCGAGAACAGGCCGCCGGCCTTGATGGCGGCCAGGATGGCTTCGACCATCGCCTGCCGGTCGCCATACGCCACCTTGCTCATCGCATCCTTCACGATGTCGGTGCGCTTCTTGTAGACCATGTTGAACTGGTGGGCGTTCAGCGTCGTCTTGTAGTGGTCGCAGGCCCAGATGTGATGAACGCCGCCCTTGCCCTCGATCAGCAGCTTGTCGACATAGGCGGCGGGTCGGCCGACATGCGCATCGGAGGGACGGACATAGCCTTCCTGGTGGCCGCCCATGCGCACGCAGCCGCCACCCTCGCGACCGACATTGCCGGTGGCGAGCGCGACGTTCACCAGCGCGGCATTGGTGCGATAGTTGTCGTTGCCCCAGATAAGGCCCTTCTCATAGGCGAACATGGTGCGTCGACGCTTACCGTCCTTGGGCTCGGCGATCCATGCCGCCGACTGACGGATCTGGTCGACAGTCAGCCCGGTAATCTTCGCCGCGTCATCGAGCGTGGTTTTGTTGGCGGCGAGGGCCTTGTCGAAATCGGTGGTCGACGCGTCGATGAAGGCCTTGTCGACCCAGCCCTTGTCGGCAATTTCGGTCAGCCAGGCATTGAACAGCACCATGTCGGTGCCGGAGTTGATGGCAAGGTGCATGACGTTTTCCTTGCCGGCTTCGGCCTCGGCCGCGTTGACCGACACGGTGCGGCGCGGATCGACGAAGATGATGCGTGCGTTGGCATGCGGTTCGTCCGGAAGCTGCGCCTGTTTTTTCTGCATCGAGGTGCCGCGCAGGTTCGGGACCCAGTGGTTGAGGAAATAGTTGGTCTGCGTCTCCAACGGATTGTTGCCGACCGAGACGAGCGTATCGGCGAGTTCGGCATCCTCGTAGCAGTTGTTCAGCTCACCGACGCCCATGTCGCGGGTCGCATGGACCTCGGAATTGTAGGCCGGCCTGTTGTGGATGCGGATGTTCTTCACCTTCATCGAGCCGAAATAGAGTTTTCCGGTGCCCCAGGTGTTTTCGTAGCCGCCGGCCGAACCGCCGTGATCGAAAACGGAGACGAACAGCCCATCCTCGCCCTGATCCTTGACGACGGCGGCGGTGACACGGGCAACGAGATCGAGGGCATCCTCCCAGGAGGTCGGTTGCATCTGGCCGTACCGCCAGACCATTGGATCGGTGAGACGTTGCTGCTGCGAGCCGCGGGCGGTCGAGTAACGCAGCTCGCCCATGCGGGCGCCGCGCACCGAGCCGAGGCCGGAATTCACCTCGCAGTCGTGGTCCGGCTTGATGACGATGTGGACGTCCTTGCCGTCCTGCTTGACGATGTTGTACATCGACGGCGCGTACCAGGCGTCGGTCTCGGCGGCCTGCTGCTCGGACAGCTCGACGCCGAACACGTTCGAGGCGGCATCGGTGCCACCCTGCTTGTTGGTCGGCCAGGTGTAGGCGTGATAGCCGCAGCCGACGATGCAATAGTGGCAGGTGACGTTGTGTTTCTTGGCATCCGCCGGAATGATCGGCAGGCGGTCGATGTGACGTTTGTAAGCCATGATCCGATCCTCCCTTAAAGCACGTTGCTCAAACGGCCGTAGAGCAGCTCGTCCAGGCCCTCGGCATAGATGTCGCCCTTGTCGTCAATGCGGAGCGCATATTGCGGCAGGTTGGCGGTCGACTGCCCCCAGATCTGTTGCCCGCCGGCATCCGCGTCGAAGCGCGAATAGTGACCGGGGCAATTGAAGGAGTGGTCTTCGGCGTTGTAGTTGAGCGGGAAGCCCTTGTGCGGGCAGATGGTCGAGAAGCCGACGATGTCGCCGTCAGGACCGGCGCCGCCTTCCACTTTCATTCCAAGCTTCAGCAGCACACCGGGCGCGTTCTCATCGGGGTAGCCGACATCGAAAGGCTCGTTTGGTTTCAAATCGGCTATGTTGGCCAGCTTGTTCGACGGGTATTCGACCAGCGCCAGACCGGGTGCAGCCTTGGTCTCAGCTTGTACCGGCAGCGCCACCGCGGTGGCCATGCCGGCGGCGGCGAATGCCCCTCCCCTCAAGAATTGACGGCGGCCGACGTCGACCAGCCTGTTGCAGCGATCCATGCATTCCTCCCATTGGCGAAATCGTCGCAAGCGGTCTTGCAACGCCTGTGCCAACCGAAGAAGTCACCGATTTCATTGGAGAAACTGCTGGAAAGCCAGCGCCAAGAGGCCTGCATGTTCGAAAATCCGGACATGCTGCACTGCCGAAGGTTCAGGAAGTCGAACGCGCCCGATCGGCAACGCCGAGTCGCGTCATCTTCTCCCAAAGCGTCGTTCGCGAGATCGCCAGCAACCCGGCTGCTTTTGCGATCTGACCGCCGGTTTCGTCCAGCGCCCGCTCTATCTGCCGCCGCTCCGCGGCATCGCGAACATCGGCCAGCGGCACGAATGCAGCATTTGCGGGCTTTGTTGTCCGCTCCGGGAACAGGTCGCCGGGCATGATCCATTCACTGGTCGACAACGCCACCGCCCGCTCGACACGGTTTCTAAGCTCCCGCACATTTCCGGGCCAGGGATAGGCGAGTGCGGCCTCCTCGGCCAGCGCGCTGAAACCCCGGATCCGGGTGTCGGATCGGGTCGCTGCGTTTTCAAGGAACCTGTCGAGCAGCCAGGTGATGTCCTCATGCCGCTCGCGCAGCGGTGGAATCGTCACCGGCAGGACCGCGAGGCGAAAATACAGGTCTTCGCGGAAGCTCGACCGGCCATCGCGTTGGCCGAGGTCGCGATGCGTGGCGGAAACCACCCGTGCACCAAACGTGCAGGGCGTCTCGCCGCCGACGCGATTGAAACTGCCATCCTCTATGAGCCTGAGCAGTTTTGCCTGAAGCGGCATTGGCATGTCACCGATCTCGTCAAGGAACAACGTGCCTTTTCCGGCCCGTTCGGCGTATCCGAGATGCCGCTGTTGCGCCCCGGTAAACGCCCCTTTCTCGTGACCGAAAATCTCGCTTTCCAGCAGTTCGGCCGGGATCGCCGCACAGTTCACGGCGATGAACGGCTCCAGGCGCCGAGGTGAGACCTCATGCAGCAGGCGGGCCGCCACTTCTTTCCCGCATCCGGTCTCGCCGGTGATCAGCACCGGAAGATCGTGGCCCGCATAACGACGCAGCAGGTCTTCGGCATGCTGGATGGCCGGGGACTCGCCGAGGAAATAGCCGTTGAGACGAAGCTGGCTATGCGTTGTCCGCCGCGCGGCATCGATTCTGCGCAGGAATTCATCCATCGCGAACGGCTTGGTCATGAAATCGACGGCGCCGGATCGCATCAACCGGACAGCCTGGTCAACCTCGCCATGGCCGGTCACGAAGACAAAGGGCGGCGAATTCGGCAAGTTGGCAAGCTCGCTGAAAACCACTTCGCCCGAAATATCCGGGAGGCGGACGTCACATATCACCAGATCGAGGCAACCGCAGAGGCCTTCAATTCCGGAGATGGCATCTCGCCCTGACTGCCACCAATTCACCTGCCAGCCCTCGAGCTCGAGGCGCTGGACGATCGACCCGCCCATGACGGGATCGTCCTCGACGAGGCCTATCCGGGCGCGCTCAGGCGGCATGGGCTTTGGTGTCCTCCCTGTCGAAGGGAATTGTCAGCGTGACCGCCGTCCCTCCCCCTCTTTTGGCTGCGATACTGGCACGTCCGCCGAGATCGTCAACCACGCGGCGGACCATCCAGAGGCCGAGGCCACGCCCCGCGCGTACGGCCGGACCGGGGTCCTGGTCGATGAGGATCCCCGCGATGTCGGCCGGCATTCCGGTGCCCTGGTCGCCAATTTCGATGTGCAACCGGTCTTCCCGGCTCATCGCCGTCAGCGAAACCGTCCCGTCTTCCGGAGTGATTGCGCTGGCATTGAGGAGCAGGTTGAGGACTGCCTGACGGACCGGACCGCCTCGGATGGGCAATTCCCGCGCACCGTTCCATGCGACGCTCCAATCCAGCCGCTGCCGCTTGCGGCGCAATTCCGGCTTGAGCAACAGGCGGACATCGTCCAGATCGGCGGCCGTCATCGGGCGCTGCGATCGTTCTGGCCGATATGTCGCCAGCGCGGCCTCGACCACGTCGCGAATGCCGGCAAGGCCGCGCTCGATCAGGCTGATCGATGTGTCGCGAACACCGGGGGTTTCGCCATGGGTCTTCAACGTATCCAGTGCGTTGAACAAGCCGCCAAGCGGATTGTTGATCTCGTGCGCCATGCCGGAAGCGAGACGCCCGAGGCTCGACAGCTTCTCTTCCTCGGCGAGTTGCATGGCGAAGTTCGCGCGCTCACGCTCGGCATGGACAAGGGCGTTGTAGCCGCGGAACAGGCCTGCGACTTCGGAGTCCCCGGCCGGGATTTCCCGGCACGAGATCGGTTCGGCCGCGCCATGCGCTGCCGCGCGCATGTGATCCTCCAGCACCCGCATCGGGCCGATCATCTGCCTCACCAGCACGAAGCCGCCCAGCGCGAACAACGCGGCAAGGACGCCATTGGTAATGAGCAGGGTGACCAATATCTCGCGCCGCTCGGCAAAGAGATGCGAAACATCGAATGTGGCGTGGATGGTGCCGATCGGCTGGCCCTGATAGACGAGATCGCGGTGGGCGAACCCGGTCAGTCTGGCCTCGTCGATGGTGACGACATCCGGCCCATAGCGATTGCGGTAATCGGCCGACAATTCGGAATAGGTCGCGATCCGGTTCGGATCGCTCGCTGCGAGCACCTTGCCGTCTGCGCCGGTCACCACGGTTTCGATCGGAGCGAGCGATTTATACGACGCCGAGGACCTGTCGAGCGCGTCGAACACCTCCCAGACGTCGGCCCGCAACACGGCCGGCACGACCGCTGACGAAAGCCCGTCCAGATAGGTCTCGGCAAGACCGTTGAGGAAGCTCTCCTGTGTCCGCGACAACCGGCTGAGCACGCGCTCGGAAATGGCCGCACTGATGACCACCATCAGCAAAGCGACAAGGACCGGCACACGGTAGGAGACGGGAATCGATCGGAAACGCCAAAACAGTTTCATCCGAACTGCCTCACGGTTTCCACCTTGGCCGCAATCGCGTCGAAGTGCGACGGACCGGTTGCCACGAACCCGTCCAGACGAAGCAGGGCAAGGACCTTGCGACCCTCGGCATCGTCATGCATGGAAATCAAGGCCAGCTGCAACGCCCTGACGCGTCGATCGTTGGCGACGGACTTCGGCGACGCGATTGGCGGAAAGCCCAGCCATTCCGACTTGCGCACGATCCTGGTCTGCTTCACCAGGTCCGGCTCGGTCTCGCGCATGACCTCGTAGACATAGCCGTCGACACTGCCCGACTGAGCGAGGCCGGAGGCGACGGCCCTGATGACGTTTCGGTGGCCATAGGTGAAAAAGCTGCGCGCGAAAAAGCTGCCGGCAAGCTGGCGGTTCTCCGCAAGCAGCGCCCGCGTCACCAGAAAACCCGAATTCGAATCAGGATCCGAGAACGCATGGACGTCGCCTTTCAGTCCGGTCCAGTCATCCGCTTTACGATCGGCCGAAGCGATCAGGTAGGACTGGTAGAGCGGCTTGCCGTGCCAGACCGGGGCCGCGACAAGGTCGAGATCGGCCTTGAACTGCACGTAGGGATAGCCGCAGATCCATGCCGACTGGATCTGGCCGGAAACCAGCAGCGCCGTGATCTCCTGATAGGTGCGGCGCGTGACGAGTTCGACCTGGCCACCGATCCTGGCGCTGAGATAACTGCGCAGATGGCCAAGCAGTTCGAGATCGTTCGAGAGGAAGACCGGCGTCAGGCCGAATTTGAAACTCTCTTCTTCGGCGCCAAGCGCAACGGGGGCGAAGACCGCACCCGAAACGGCGGCCGCAATCAGATCACGCCGTGTGATCGGAACGCCGTCGGTGGCCCTGTGCGGGTTGCCTAGGTTCCTCAACAATTGCCTCCCGACCGGAGCGGGAGCGCGCCCGGTCGATCCGATCGTATCCGAAAATGCAGAGGTCTAGGAGCTGCAAAACGAAGCCGTATTTTGGGCCGAGTTTTGAAGCGAGCCGACGCATCCCGTCTGGGATGCGTCGGACGATTGACTCAATGCATGTCGCGCAAAAGTGTGCAGCGGTTTTTGCGATAACGACATGCAAAAACAACAACCTAAAGCGCGTCGCATGAGGCCGGTCAAACGTGACGCGCTTTAGGTGTGGCGGATCTCCGTCCCCAGCACCTTCAGGCACTCGCGGATGAACGCGGCAAGTGCGGTCCAGCCCTTTGCCGAGACCATCGTTCCGTCGACATAAGCCTCGGTCGGGGACAGGTCGATATAGGTTCCACCGGCGAGGGTCACTTCCGGCTCGCAGGCGGCCAGCGCACCTACTTTCTTGCCACGCACGACGCCGTCGACGGCGATCAGGATCTGGACGCCATGGCAGATCGTAAAGATCGGCTTCTGGTTTTCGTGGAAATGGCGGACGATCGCCTGCACGCGCTTATCCGTGCGGATGTACTCGGGGCCGCGGCCGCCCGCGCAATAGACGGCATGATACTGGTCGAGCTGTCTTTCCGCCTCCGAAAAGGTTTTGTTCAGCAAAGCATAGTGGCCGGGTTTTTCGGTGTAGGTCTGGTCACCTTCGAAATCGTGAAGCGACGTCTTGATCAGGTCGCCAGCGCTCTTGTCAGGACAGACAACGTGGACGATGTGGCCGACCGCCTCCATCGCCTGCTGATAGACGAAGATCTCGTATTCTTCGGTAAATTCACCGGTCAACATCAGTATTTTCTTGCCTGGCATGGTCGGTTCCTCGTTTTGTGAATGGAAGGCGGGCGGGCATTGCACGCGCCCGGCGGCGCGGGTCTCAGAAATCCGGGATGTCCCCGGCGTTTGCTTGCCTGATCAACGGTGCATACAGCTTGACCGCGCCGCTCCCGACGGTGACGAACATCGTGCCAGCCTCAATCGAACGCCGGCAGCAAACGATCACGAGAATGCTCGATATGACGGCGCATCGCCTGTTCCGCCGCAGCGGGGTCGGAGGCGGCGAAGGCGGCCAGGATGGCCTGATGCTCGTCGAGCGCTTCCTCGGTGACGCGCGAATGGAACATCAGGCGGAAGATGTGGAAGTGCGTATGCTGGAACGCGAGGGTCTCGCGCACGAGGCCATTGTCTGCAAATTCCATGATCCGGTCGTGGAAAATGGCGTCCTGCCGCGCGAAGTTGGAGTAACGCAGGCGTTCATCCTTGCCTTCGCGGCGCGCCATGCCGCCTGCGGACTCCTCAAGCACCGCAAGTTTCGTCTCATCCATCAATGCGGCTGCTTTGGCCGCCGCATGCGGCTCGAGCAGCAGGCGAAGCTCATAGAGTTCGTCAAATCGGCGCCTGGTTATCTGCGGCGCGGCGCGGTAGCCGATCAAATGTGTCTTCAGCACAAGGCCTTCGCCTTCGAGGCGGCCAAGCGCTTCACGGATCGGCGTGTGGGATACGTCGAGTTCCTTGACCAGACTGTCGACGGTGATCCGTGAGCCAGGCGCGATCTTCAGCGACATGAGTTGCGCGAAGATCGCTTCATAGACGTCCTCCACCAGGCTGGTGGATCGCTGGATGCGCCCGCTGGCGGGGTCGACTTCTCGGGAATTGCTTGCGTTCGTGACCTGCATCTTTGCCTCTTGACAGGATCACTGACTAACACGATGCTTCGCTCAATACAATCCTATATCCTATACGATTTGATAGAGGATACCTTCGGAACTCGGCGAACTTCGCCTTTCCACCATCATCGAGGGACGCAAGACCATGAGCCTTTTCGCTGCCATAAGGCTGCCGCGTGAAATCCTTTTCGGTAAGGGCCAGCGCCATGTCATTGCAACCGTTGCGGCAAGGCTCGGCCATCGCGCTCTCGTCTGCACGGACGAGCGCTTTGCCGCAACTGTCGCCTTCGCCGAGATCATGGCGGCGCTCGAGGGCGCATCGATCGCTGTGCTGGTGCACGACCGTGTGCAGCCCGATGTGCCGCGCGACACGGTTGCCGTCTGCGTCGAGGAGGCGCGGGATTTTGCGCCCGACATGGTGATCGGCATCGGCGGCGGCAGTTGTCTCGACATGGCCAAATGCGCCGCGTTGCTCATCAGCCACGGCGGCCTGCTCCAGGACTACTACGGCGAGTTCAAGGTGCCCGGTCCGACGCTGCCGCTGATCGCGGTGCCAACGACAGCCGGCACCGGCTCGGAAGTGACCCCTGTCGCGGTGATCTCCGATCCGGATCGCACCATGAAGGTAGGCATCTCCAGCCCGCATCTGATCGCGGCAGCCGCCATCTGCGACCCGGAACTGACGATGACATGTCCCCCGGGGCTGACGGCGATCGCCGGCGCAGACGCGCTGACCCATGCGGTCGAGGCTTTCACCGCCGCCAGGCGCGGCACCGACCCCGGCCTGCCGCAACAGCATGTCTTCATCGGCAAGAGCGCGCTGACCGATCATTTTGCGCTGCTCGCGATCAAGCTGCTTGGCCGCAGTCTCGAGAAGGCCTGCCGCGCCCCCGCCGACGAGGACGCTCGCGCCGATGTGATGATGGGCGCGCTTGCAGCCGGCTGCGCGTTCGGTACCGCCGGAACGGCGGCGGCGCACGCGGTGCAATATCCGGTCGGCGCGCTTACCCACACCGCTCACGGGCTGGGTGTCGCCACCATGCTGCCGTATGTCATGAAGTACAACCGGGCCGCCGCGGCCGCCGAGATGACCGAGATCGGCCTTGCCCTTGGTCTCGACGGCAGGGACCGGAGCACCGCCGAGATGGCCGACGCGACGATCGACGAGATCGGCCGGCTGTTTGCAGCGATCGGGATCACGCCTACGCTGGCCAGGCTCGGGCTTCCCGCCGACAAGCTCGATTGGACGGCCGAACAGGCGCTCGGCATCGACCGTCTCATCAAGAACAATCCGCGTCCTTTCGATCCGGCAGCCATGCGCGGCCTGATCCAGGCCGCCTATGATGGCGACCTCGCCGCCTGTGTCAAGTGAGCAACCGAGGAGCAGGCCATGAACATATCTCATCAGCTGCTGGAGGACGAGCAGGACACTGCCGGCTTCCATAGATTCTCCCACGGCTTGTATATCGCCGGCCAATGGCGGCAATCCGCCGACGGCAGGGAAATCCAGGTCGTCGACCCCTCCACCGAGGCGGTGATCGCCGCCGTTCCCGATGCGACGATCGAAGATGCAACGGCCGCCGTCGAGGCTGCGGCCAAGGCCGCCGATGGCTGGCGCACGACGGCGCCCCGCAAGCGCTCCGAAATCCTCAGAAATTGCTTCGAGCTGATGACGCAGCGTTGCGAGACGCTGGCCACCTTGATCTCGCTGGAAAACGGCAAGGCACTGCGGGACGCGCGTGGCGAGATCGCCTATGCCGCGGAATTCTTTCGCTGGAATGCCGAGGAAGCCGTTCGCATCACCGGCGAATTCGGGATGGCGCCTTCCGGCACCAACCGGATTGTCGTCGACTACGAGCCGATCGGCATCTGTGTCCTTGTCACACCCTGGAATTTTCCTGCCGCCATGGCGACGCGCAAGATCGCGCCCGCCCTGGCTGCCGGGTGCCCCGTGATCTTGAAGCCGGCCAGCGAGACCCCGCTCACCGCCTACGCGCTCGCCGCGCTCTATGAAGAAGCGGGTGTCCCACCCGGGGTTGTCAACGTTCTGACAACCTCCAATCCCGGCCCGGTGACGGCGGCGATGCTGGCCGATCCGCGGGTGCGGAAACTCTCCTTCACCGGCTCGACTTCTGTCGGGCGCGTTCTGCTGGCCGAGGCCGCAAAGCACGTGGTTTCGTGCTCGATGGAACTTGGCGGCAACGCGCCATTCCTTGTGTTCGATGACGCGGACCTCGACGCCGCGGTCGATGGGGCGATGGTGGCGAAGATGCGCAACGCCGGCGAGGCCTGCACTGCTGCAAACCGCATCTATGTCCAGTCCGGCGTTTACGATGCGTTTTGCGAAAGCCTCGCCAGGCGGATGTTGGCACTCAAGGTCGGCGCCGGCACGGACGCGGCCACGGAGTGCGGGCCGATGATCACCCGGAAGGCCGTCGACAAGATCGACCGTCTGGTCAACGATGCCGTCGCCCGTGGCGCGCGGGTGCTGTGCGGAGGCAAGGCAGGCTCGGGAACGGGATACTACTATCCGCCGACCGTGCTCTGCGACGTCGCGGCCGAGGCGGAGATGGCGCACGAGGAAATTTTTGGGCCGGTGGCGCCGATCTCGAGGTTCGAAACGGAAGCCGAAATCATCGCGCGCGCCAACGACACCGAATACGGTCTTGCCGCCTACATCTACACGCGCGATCTTGCGCGTGGAATGCGGGTGGCATCCAGGATCGAAGCCGGGATGGTCGCTCTCAACCGCGGCTTGGTGTCCGATCCGGCAGCACCGTTCGGCGGGGTCAAGCAGAGCGGCCTCGGCCGCGAGGGCGGCCAGCATCACGGCATTGCCGAGTTCATGGAGGCGAAATACCTCGCCATCAGCATCTAAGCGGAGGAAGAGTGCAAAGCGATCCGTTCCGCATCCGCGACCATGTCGCCGATTTCGATCAAATCGTCCAGGACATCGTTCGCCGCAGCGAGGCCGTCCGCGCAACCATCCCGATGACTGCGGACATTGCCTATGGGCCGGATCAGACCGAAACCATCGACCTGTTCTTTCCCCCGGGCAAACGAAGCGGCCTGCCGGTGCACATGTTTATCCATGGCGGCTACTGGAGGATGTTCTCCAAGCGCGACTACTCATACGTCGCAGCGACGATTACCCAGGCCGGCGCGATTGCCGTCATCGTCGACTATGCTCTGATGCCCAAGGTCAGGATGGCGACGATCGTCGACCAGGTGCGCCGCGCCAAGCAGTGGGTTCTGGCCCATATCGCCGACCATGGCGGAAACCCGGCAGACCTCACCGTCAGCGGCCATTCGGCCGGAGCACATCTTTCAACGTTCCTGTTCGACAGCGAGCATAGCCCTTCGAATGTGCGGGCAGCCCTTCTGCTCGGCGGGCTCTACGATTTGAAACCGCTCCAGGACTCCTTTCTCGCCAACGAAATTGCAATCACCGATGAGGAAGTCGCCAGGTTTACACCGCTTGCCCATCGGCATGATCCTCAAACCAGGGCGATGGTTCTGGTCGGAGCCAACGAGACGCCGCCTTTCCATCAGCAGGCAGATCGATTCAAAGAGCACCTGCTGCAGCAGGGTTCGCCGGTAACGTCGCTTGTTCTCGCCAACCGCAACCACATGGACAGTGTCAGCGATATCGGCATGCCCCGGAGCCAGGCGGGTGATTGCCTGACGAAACTGATTGCCAACGACGATCGTTGACCCAGCAGACATGCCGGCCATGGCGGGTTAATCGCAATGGCGTCAGCAGCACGCCTCAGCGAGGGAAAAGAACCTCACCCATTCCAAGCACTGCGTTGTCACCGCCGTATTTCTGCGGCGCGTTGCCCAGCAGCGGCCGCTTCAAAATACCCTCGGCGATCAGATGGCGATCGATGACGGCGGCGAAGACGCTCTCCGGCGCGCCGCATTCGACGAAACTCGGCGACAGGCTTTTCGGCGCGCGATCGAGCAGGATCGAACCGCGACGCATCAGATAGCCGGGCATCTCGCCGCTGCCGCCGGCCACCACCAGCGTGCCGGCGATCATGCGGCTGCCGGCATTGTCGCCCAAGCCTTTCAGCACGGCGATCAGGCCGCGCCGCATGCGGTCCGCGGCAAAAGCGCCGGCTTTGCCCCTGACGATCAGCACGCCGCCATTCATGCCGGCCAGTTCCCCGGCGAGCGGCGCCCCAAGGTGATCGCCGGCGTTGCCTGTTATTTCAAGCCTGCCGCCGCGCATGCCGGAACCGGCATGCGGGCCTGCATTGCCTTCGATGGTGAGCGTGCCGCCGCGCATGGCGCGCCCGGCCTGGGCGCCGGCATTGCCGACGACGCGAACCGAACCGCCCCGCATGCCTTCCGCCACGCGATCGAGGCGCGCGCTGCCACCTTCGAAGACGATGTCCAGCGGATCGTTGCCGGCGACGCGAAAGATATCGCCGACCTTCGATCCATGCTTCGACGTGCCTATCTGGATTTTTTCGATATCGCGCCTTTCGATCCCGGCAAGCCGCTCCGGCGTCAGCTGCGACAGGTCAAGGCGCTCGGGCGGCTCGGCGACAAGGGTGAAGGTCAGCGCTTTCACGGCAGCATATCCTTCAGCGAATAGATGAACTTGCCGAGCTTGCCGCCGTAATTGCCGGCGCTTATGCGAACCGCGCCTCGCTTCGGCCCAAGCTCGATGACGGCCTTGATGCCGGCCTTCATCGCGGCGGCAACGGCATCGTTGGTCTCGCCGTCGATGACGATTTCCAGGACGGCGTTGATGTCGGCACCGAGCTCACTCCTGACGACACCGCGCAGTGTCGGCGCATAGGCTTCGTTGGCCGAGGCGATCATGCCCTTGTATTTACCACCGATCTTGGAACCCGAACGAGCGATGCCGCCTGGAAACGGCACGATCGCGCCCGGCACCAGGCCGATCGCGGCAACGGCGGCCTCGGCAGCATTCAAGGCCCTGGCGCTGCTTTCAGCCATGACGAAGAAATTGCCGCCGCCGACGGCAGCCTTCGTCAGCCCGGTCGTCGCTTCGCACAGGAATTCGCCATCCATGACGGGAACGCGCCAAAAATGCCTGCCGCCGATTTTCTTGGAGATCTGCCAGCCGTCGCCAAAATAACGCAGCGCCGAACCGAGCTTCAGCTCGGCGCTGCCCTGCAGTCCGGCGAAGCAGGCGGAACCCGGCGAGGTCAAGACACACTGGCCGACGCGGTTGAGCAGTTGTTTCTGCAGTTCGTCTGTTCCCATCGCAAAGATCATCACGCGGCAGCCGGGCCGGCCATCCGGTGTGGCCGATGGCGCCAGTTCGACATCGATTGCCGCTTCGCAGCCGCAGCCGATCACCGAGGTGGCAAAGCCGGTCATGGTGATCGCCGCCTGGCGCGCCCATTTCCGGTTCGGCGCGGTGATGATGATGGCGGTCGCGCGCATGCCGAAGGCCTCGGCAAAGGTATCGTCGATCACTATCCCATTTACGCTCACGTTCGGCATGCAACCTCGCCGAATGGCTGTTCGCGCGCGATCGCCGATTCCGGGAAATTGAACCAGTCCAGCGACAGGCCGTAGCGCTGCTGGTGATAATCCTCCAGGCGCCGCAGCATCGCCTTGTCCGGCGGCGGATTGAGCCTGAGCGCCTTGCCCCAGCGGTAATGGGTGATCTCTCCGCCCTGCACGACGAGATCGCCATCCTTGAAGACATACGCCGCCTGCCCCAGCATTTTCGCGATATTGTCGTCCCTGCGGTAGACAGCGATGTCGGCTGTCGCGCCGGCGCCGAGATGGCCTCGATCCGTCAGCCCGAGCAGCTTGGCCGGGGCAGCACGCGTCATGATGGCGATTTCCTCGAACGTGTATTCGCGGTCGATTGCGGCCAGGGTGGAGAGCGCCATGGCGGATTTTGGAAGTCCGGCAATCATTTCGGTGCGCGCTTCCCGGCTCATCAGCAGCTCGAACAGGGCCGGATAGGCGGTAAAGGGCGCGCCGTTGGGATGATCGGTGGTGAAGAAGACACGCCACGGATCGTCGATCAGGAGAAAAAGCTCAAGCCCGATCGCCCACTGCATCGTGCCATAAAAATCCTTGCCATAGCGGTAGGGCACGATGCCGCCGCCATTGCCGTCGCCGTCATAAATGACGGATTTCTTCGGCTGCGCACTGCCACGCGCCGAAAACTGCCGCATGACGTCGGAGGAGACGGTGACCGTCTGGCCGAACATCACCTGGCCGATATCGATGGTGACTTCCGGCGTCGCGTTGACCAGTTCGGCAAGGCGCGCCGCGGCCGAGGAAAACCTGCGCTTGCCTTCCGTGCCGTAGCCATAGAACTGGAGATGGGCGAGGTGCAGCGGCAATCCTTCCGCCGCCGCGATCGTCGCGGCCGCCGTGTCCGCCGATCCGGGGCTGCCCAGATTGTTGCAATGGACATGCAGCGGATGCGGGACGCCGAGACTGGCGACGGCGGCTTGTAGCGTCTTGACGATCTTGCGCGAGCTGACGCCATAGGAAGGCACCACATCGTCCAGCGAGAAGGTGCGGACGTTTTCCTTGAAGGCGGCCGCCGCGCCGGCATTGATCACCTTGACCCCAAGCGCCCGCGTCGAGGCGACCGTCCAGGCGACATAGTCCTCGATCATTTGCGAGGAGGCGTCGTCGCGGATCATCGACAGCAGGAAATCGTCGTTGCCGAGAATGGCCAGCGTCGCCTTGTCGATGATCGGGATGTCGGCCAGTTCGAGATGGGTGTGAAGTGCGGCTCCCGGCGACATCGCCGGCTCGACAACCGTGGTGAAACCCATCTTGGCGTAGAGGCAGCCGGTCTGGAAGGTCGACCAGCCGGCATTGGAGAGCGGCGTCGTCGCCGGCCGCGCCTGGTGTGCGGCGTGCTGCTCCGGCAACAGCAACCGTGCCGTATTCACGTTGCCGCCGCCGATGTGGGAATGGATGTCGATGGCGCCCGCCATCACGATGCAGCCGGCAGCGTCGATGGTCCGGTCGGCAGCGCCACCCGCCGGCGCCGCAACGATCTGGTCGTCGCTGATCCACAGGTCGCCCTTGCCGAGACGGCTGTTGACCGGATCGATGATGTCGCCGCCGGCGATTTTCGTCAGCATGGCAACGCCGCCTCGGCGGAGACATGACTGGCAACCAGCCGGATAACAGTCGCAGCAGACGGCAGTTCGGACGCCGCTCGCGCATCGACCGACCGCAGTGAACCGGTGCGGCTGGAATAGGCCACCGCCTGGTGATCGACGCCTGCTTCGCCGATGGCGATGGTGACCGCAGCACCCGCGACCGGCTCATGCGTTTTCGCCAGGGCGATCAGCGCCATGCGGTTCCTTTTCTTCTGCGGCTGGACAATCGAGGACGAGATCCGCAGGTGCAGGTCGACTTCGCCGGCAGCGATCATGCGCGCGACATCGTAGCGCCAGGGATCGAATTCCGGGAAGCCGCGCGCAAAGCCGGTGCGCAGCGGAAAACCGGTCATCCAGGTCGAGGCGAGCGCGCTTCCCCAGCCATTTTCGCTCGCCGGCAGATGCAGGCCGGATGCGCGTGACTTGCGGTTGAGATCGGTGATCAGCCCTTGCAGCATCCCCAGCGCCAGCCCGTCTGTTGCGTCGCCTGAAAACAGGAAGACGGGAAAATGCGCAGCCTCCAGGGCTTTGGCGAAATCGTCGAAATTCGACACCGGCTGCGATGTCTGGCGCCCCCTCCACTGCGCCCTCAGTGCCGCCAGCGTCGCGCCGAGGCCTGCCTCGCCGCAGGACAGCAGCGTCGCCGTCCGCCCGTTGCTCAACCGCGGCGCAGACGTTTCTTTCGACCCGACCAGAAAGATCTCGCGCTGATTCTTGGCCGAGAGATCGGGGGCCGAGAGATCGGGAACCGTCTCGGCAAGCTCGCCGACAAATTGATGATGGATCTGCGGGAGTTCGCCGACGATCACCACGACATCGGCGCGCCGGCGCGTCTCGCCGGGCGCGACGGTCATCGCGCCTTTGTCGGTAAAAAGAGCGGCCTCCCGGGAAACTGCCGCGCCATCGGCATGATCATATGCCGCGCCAACCCGCTCAGCCAGCGCGATCGCCGCCCTGGTGCCGTGTATATCCGTATCCAGGCTGAAAACCGGGCACCGGCTTGACCCCAACAGCGCGGCGGCATGTGCAGCCGCGCGCTCGACCAGCGTTTCCCGGTTGCCGATCCAAGCAACCGCCATTCACTACGCTACTTTCTGGTGCCGGCCCGATCCTAGACGAAACTGGATTGGCCGTGAACCCCGCCTGTCAGCAGATTAGCGAATGTTTTCTTACGCCATCAACAAATTCCGACCGCGCTTAATCATATTTGATGTAAGCGAAGCGCTGATCGGTCGGCGGAGTGCCTTCCAGCGCGCCGCCTTCCCGGGCCGGCTGCCACTGGACGACATCCTCGATCTTTTTGGCCAGCTCGAAGTCTTTGTCGGTGATGCCCTTGGCTGCATGGTTCATCAGGCGCACCTCGACCCAGGCATAGGAAGCCGTGATGTCGGGGTGGTGCCATGCCGCCTCGGCGAGGTGGCCGACCGTGTTGATGACCATCAGTGTCGATTTCCAGCTGTGGGTCTTGTATTTGCGCCGGATCCAGCCGTTCTCGTAATGCCATTTCGGCAGTTCCTTCTCGAGCCGGTCGGCAATCTCAGCTTCCGAATAGACTTTTTCCCTCGGCGTCTCGTTCATCTCGACCTCCGCGAATTGCCCGGTCCGTTCTCGCGCCGGGGCCAAAAAGAAGATAAAACGAATGCACTCTCTGCGGCTTGCCCCTTCGACGAAAACAGCTATCATGGCGACGGGCACCTAAACTTCCATGATGCGTCTATGATGCACCCATCGGGGGGTAGATGTCGAATTCTGTTACCATACAAGTGCCCGCCCGCCTGCATCTTGGCTTCCTCGATCTCAACGGCGATACCGGGCGTCGCTTTGGCAGCGTCGGGCTGCCGCTGAGCGAACCCGAAACCATCGTCACCCTGTCACGATCCAGCGAGACCATCGTCGAAGGCGCCGAGAGCCGGCGCGCCGGCGACCATCTGGCGACGCTCTGCAGCCATCTCGGCATTCGCGGTCAGCACCGTCTGGTGGTCGAACAGTCGATCCCGAGCCATGCCGGCCTGGGCTCCGGCACCCAGATCGCCATTGCCGTCGCCGCGGCGCTGCGCACGCTCCACAAACTGCCTCTCGATATTGGCAGCGATGCGACCCTGCTCGATCGCGGCGGACGATCCGGCATCGGCATCGCCAGCTTCGAAAACGGTGGCGTCATTGTCGACGCCGGCAAGGACGACAGCGGCAGGCCGCCGCCGGTCGTGGCGCGACTGCCGTTCCCGGAAGAGTGGCGCGTCATCCTGATCCTCGACCATGGCGGGCATGGGCTGCATGGCGATGCCGAGATCGCGGCATTTCGTTCGCTGCCGCCGTTCCCGGCATCCGGCAGCGGCGAGATCTGCCGGCGGGTGCTGATGGGCATCATGCCGGCTCTGGTCGAGCACGACCTGCAAGCCTTCGGCGCCGCCGTCACCGCGATCCAGATGCTGATCGGCACCCATTTCGCCCCGGCGCAAGGCGGCGTGTTCACCTCCAGGCGGGTCGAGAACGTGGCCCACGCTCTCAACGAAGCAGGCGCTGTCGGCATCGGCCAGAGCTCGTGGGGGCCGACAGGGTTTGCCTTTGCCCCATCGCAAGACGCTGCAGTCAGCTTCGTCAACGCGGTTCGGCAGACAGTTGAAGACGGCATCGAGATCAGGATCGTCAAGGGCAGGAATTCCGGCGCGAAGATCAGTTCGACCAGACTTGACCTCGTCGGCAGCTGACGGCTGGGCAACGCGATCAGGTTCAAGAAGAAAGGCGAGAAATGGCCCGCAAACATATCCTGCACATGCTGACGCCGTTGAAGCATATGAGCCCTTTCGACGTGAACATGGCGCTCGATGCAGGCTTCGACGCCGTCGTCCCCTATGTCGATGTAAGCCTGGGAGAGGTGACAGGCCTCGTGCAGGACGCGATCTTTTCGCGCCCGCCCGATGCGGGCATCGATACCGGCATTTTTATCGCCGGCAAGGATGCCTCGCTGGCGCTTGACATGTTCGAGGCAGCGCGAAAAGCGATGGTGCCGCCTTTCCAGGTCTCGGTATTCGCCGATCCGGCCGGCTCGTTCACCACGGCCGCGGCGATGGTGGCCAAGGTCGAAAAAGCGCTGGAGAAGAAGTTCGAGCGCGGGCTGAAAGACACCAGGATCGCTGTTTTCGGCGCCACCGGCGTCGTCGGCTTCTGCACCGCCGTGATCGCCGCCAGGGAAGGCGCGGGGGTGACGCTGGTCGGCCATGACGGCATCGAAAGGGTCAAGCAGATCGCGGCCGAGATCAAAAACCGGTTCAACATCGCCGTCGATGCGGCCGACGGATCGAGCGACGCCCGCAAGACGAAGCTGGTAGAGGCGAGCGAGGTGATCCTGGCGTGCGCCAAGGCCGGCGTCCAGGTGGTCTCGAAAGCCCAGTTGAAAGGCGACGGCCTGCTCATTGCCGCCGACGTCAATGCGGTCCCGCCGGCCGGCATCGAAGGCGTGGCCGTCAATGCCAATGGCGATCCGCTCGAAGCGGCAAAAGCTGTCGGCATTGGTCCGCTCGCCATCGGCAACGTGAAATACAAGGTCGAATTCGGCCTCTTCAAAAGAATGATCGAATCCGAAAAAACCATCACGCTCGATTTCCAGGAAGCATTTTCCCTTGCACGCGAGACTGCCAAATAACGCCGGATCTCTGCTGATCGCGGCGATTTCAGGCCGGGCGCTGGCTGCCGCTGCGCGCCGCGCCGGCTATCGTCCGCTGGTCGCCGATTTCTTTTGCGATACCGACACGGTCGCGCTTGCCGAGCGCGCGACGATTCTGCCGGGCAACCTGCAAGGCGGCATCGACCGCCTGCGCATCATCGAGACGCTTCGGCAACTGGCAGGAGACGACCACCCGGTCGCCACTGTCCTGGGCTCGGGCTTCGAGCGGATGACCGAGACCGTCGACGATATCGCGCGCCATTTTCCGCTCGCCGGTAACAGCGGCGCCGCGATCCGCAGGATCAAGGACCCGCGATTGCTGGCCACCGATTGCGCCGAACTCGGCATTCCGCATCCGGAATTCCAATGGGACCCGCCGCCCGATCCGGAGAACTGGGTGGTCAAGACCGCAGGCGGCGCCGGCGGCGCGCATATCAGACGGGCCGCTGGAGAAACCCCGAAATTACAGTGTCAGGCTCCTGGCGGCCGCTATTTCCAGCGTTTCATTGCCGGCCGCAGTGTCTCGGCCCTGTTCGTCGGCGACGGCCAAAGCGCTGACATCGTCGGCTTCAGCCAACAATGGGCGTCGCCTGCCCCGGCAGCGCCCTATCGCTATGGCGGCGCCGTGCGGTTGAGGCGCTTCGATCGCAGACGGGCGGCGATGATCCGCGGCTGGCTTTCAGGTCTGGCGCGCCGCGCCGGCCTGGTTGGATTGTGCAGCGCCGATCTCATTCGCGGACCGGATGGCTACAAGTTCATCGAGATCAATCCGCGGCCCGGCGCCACGCTCGACATTTTCGACGATGCCGACGCGCCATTGATCGAAGTGCATCTGCGCGCCGTGGCAGGCAGGGCCTACCGCCTGCCGCGCTTTGTCGATTCGATGGCCTCGATGGTGACCTATGCGGCGGCGCCGATCGCCCGCTTTCCATCGATTGCCTGGCCTGAATGGACTGCCGACCATCAGTCGCCCGGCACCCGACTGATCGCCGGCGATCCGGTCTGCACCATCTTCGCGCGCGGTCCGAGCGCCGATCTGACCAGGCGGCTGATCAAGGGACAAGCCAGCCGATTGCAACACCAATGGGAAGGAGACCGGACATGAAAGACGGTTCGGCATTCCTCAACGACAATGCGCAGCGCATCATCGACGGCATGATCGGCGACGCCGAACGCCTGCGTATCGGCGTTTCCACCGGGCCTTTGGGCGAGTGCCTGATCGACGCCGGCGCCAAGGCCGCCGGCGGCGTCGAGGCCGGGCTGCGCATGGCGGAAGCCGCGATGGGCGGCCTCGGCAGCATTTCGGTGGGCATGGACCGTGCGTCGCCAAAATGGCCGTTCACCATCGAAGTGCGGTCGTCGCAGCCGGTGCTTGCCTGCCTGGGCAGCCAGTATGCGGGCTGGAACCTGTCGAGCCAGGATTATTTTGCCATGGGATCGGGACCGGCGCGGGCGCTCGCCCGCGTCGAACCGCTGTTCGAAACACTCTCCTATCGCGATACCGCGTCGTCCGCCGTGCTGATCCTGGAGACGGCCAAACCGCCGCCCCAGGCGATCGTCGAGAAGGTCGGCAGGGCAACCGGATTGCCACCCGAAAAGCTCACCTTCCTCTATGCGCCGACACAAAGCCTTGCGGGCGGCGTGCAGATCGTCGCGCGCGCGCTCGAGGTTGCCCTGCACAAGACCAACGATCTCAAATTTCCGCTGGAGAACGTTGTCGACGGCATCGGCACGGCGCCTATACCCGCCCCGCATCCGGATTTCCTGACCGCCATGGGCAGAACCAACGACGCCATCATCTATGGCGGCAGCGTCCAGCTGTTCGTAAAAGGCTCGGCGAAAGACGCCAGCGAGCTCGCTGAGCGACTACCGAGCCGCGCCTCCCGCGACCACGGCCACCCCTTCGCCGAGGTCTTCAAGCGGTTCAAGGGAGATTTCTATGCCATCGATCCGCTGCTGTTCAGCCCGGCCGAAGTGATCGTCACAGCGATTGAGACCGGCGATACGTTCCGCGCCGGCGAGCGTGATCTGCAGATGCTCGAACGGAGCCTCGGTTAGACCATGGCGCTGCAATGGATTGGTCTGTCATCCGCCTGCCGGGCCGCTCGTTCCGGCTTTCCGTATACCGGTATCCAAGGCGTGACATGATCCCTCGCATCCTGATCGTCAGCGACGTCTCGGACACCCGCTCCAAGGGCCTGGCGGCAAGGCTGGAGCGGCGCGGCGCCGTGGTCGCAACCGTGCCGCTGGCGGCGATCGCGTTCGACACCGGCAGCCCGAGCGGACTGTCGATCCCCGGTTTCGACGGCGCGCTGCCCGACGCCGTGCTGGTCCGTTCGATCGCCGCCGGATCGTTCGAAGCGGTCACCCGGCGTCTCGGCGTGCTGCACGCATTCGGCAAGCTTTCCATTCCGGTGTGGAATTCCGCGCAGGCGATAGAACGCTGCGTCGACAAGTCGATGACGACCTTCCTCCTGAAGAACTCCGGCCTGCCGACGCCGCCGACATTCGCGGTCGAGGGTCTTGCCATGGCCGAAGCGGTTGCCAGACGCGAACTGCCGTTCACGCCGCTGGTGCTAAAACCGCTTTTCGGCGCCCATGGCCGCGGCATCCGGCTGATCGAAACACTGTCCGACCTCCCCGCCGAGGACGAGGTGAACGGCGTCTACTATCTCCAGCATTACGTGCCGCGTCCTGGCCCGCCTTTCCGCGATTTTCGCGTTTTCGTCTGCGCCGGCGAGGTTTTGGCGATGATGAGCCGCCGTGGCGAGGACTGGATCACCAATGTCAATCGCGGGGCGCTACCCGAGCAAGTCTCGGGGCAGGTTTCGGGGCATGGCGAAACCGAACTGGCGGCGCTGGCACGGGCCGCCGCCGCCGCTATCTCAGCGGATTTCGCCGGCGTCGATATCTTGCCGGCGGCAGACGGCAAGCTGTTGGTGCTGGAGGTCAACAGCATGCCCGCCTGGTCCGGGCTTCAATCGGTCGTCGCGGTCAACATCGCCGATGCGATTGCCGACGCCCTGCTGAAATTCCTGGCTGATCGCCCAGCTGATCACCCAGAGGCGGCGGCAGCGCGACCCTACCGCCTCACCGCGCCGGCGAATTCGTGACCGACGGCATGGCGCTTTCGCGAGAACGCCTCCGGGCTGCCTACAAGGACGCCTGCCGGATGGAGATCGAGGCGCTGAAACCGGGCAACGTCCATCTGTTCGCCGACGGGCACGGCATGTCCGCCGCCCAGTTCATGACCAGCGCCGAGGTCTCGTCCGTCCCGCTGACCGATCCGCGCCTGCCGGTCGGACAGCGCATGCTGGAAGCGGTCCGAGCGACACGCCTGGCGGTCGCGACCAATACCAATCTCGGTATTATCCTTCTGGCAGGGCCCCTGCTGTGCGCCGCCGAAAGGGCGGGCGCCCAACTGCACGACAATCGACTGCCCGACAATAGACTGCACGACAATCTCGACGAGGTGCTGCGCGCGATGAGCATCGACGATACCAGGGCGGCGTTCGAGGCGATCGTCGCCGCCGCGCCGGGCGGCCTCGGAGAGGCGACGAACGATGTGCGGCAGGAGCCGAAGGTTCATCTGCTCGAAGCCATGCGGGAGACGGCCGACCGCGACCTGATCGCCCGCCAGTATGTTACCGGTTTCGGCGACGTGTTCGGCGTCGGGCTTGCGGCTCTGCAAGTTGCCTTGGCGCGCGGCGAAGGCGGCATGTGGCCAACCGTGTTCGCCTATATGGCGTTTCTCGCCGGCTTCCCTGACAGTCATGTGGTGCGCAACCATGGCGCTGAAGTCGCAAATCAGGCGCGGCAACAAGCTCTTGCCGTTGAGGCGGCGCTGCATGGCAATGACGACGAGACGTCACGCATTCGTCTGCTCATGGAGCTCGACCGCCGGCTGAAAGCGAACAACGTCAACCCCGGCACCTCGGCCGACCTGACCGTGGCTACTCTTTTAGTCCACACTCTCGGCGTTCAGCTTGCATAATCGCAACGTTGGTGGTTGACTTTCAGGAGCGGAAGCTGGGCTTCCGCGGCTATCCAGCCAACCGGTCCGGATCTCCGGGCGCTGCCAACAAGGATAGCTGTCCATCGAGCGCTCGCTCGGTTTGCGGCGTCTTTGGACACCATAACTGTGTCTTGGAGGAAAATTGGCATGGCAAAGATCTCGAAAGTAATGGTCGGTGAATCGCTGGTAGGAGACGGCAACGAAGTGGCGCATGTCGACCTGCTCATCGGCCCACGGGGGAGCGCGGTCGAAACAGCATTTTGCAACGCGCTGACCAACAACAAGGACGGCTTTACCTCCCTTTTGGCGGTGATCGCGCCCAATCTTCAGTGCAAGCCCAACACCGTGATGTTCAACAAGGTCACGATCAAGGGCGCCAAGCAGGCGGTGCAGATGTTCGGCCCGGCCCAGCATGCAGTCGCAAAGGCCGTGCAGGACAGCGTCGCCGATGGGACCATTCCTGCCAATGAGGCGGACGACCTGTTCATCTGCGTCGGCGTTTTCATCCATTGGGACGCCGCCGACGACGCCAAGATCCAGAAGTACAATTACGAAGCGACGAAGGAAGCCATCCAACGCGCCGTTGCAGGAACGCCGACGGCCGCCGAAGCCACGGATAAGCGGGACCAAGTGAAGCATCCGTTCGCGGCTTAGACAAGAGACAGCCCCGCACAGGCAAAACCCTCCGCGGAGCCGGATGGTCTGTTGCGCCGCCTGAAAAAGCTTCTGGGCCTTTAGAGCGTCGGACCCCAAAACCTGCCCTCGGAATTTACCCGAGGGTTGGGAACCGGTTTTGGGAAATCCGATGCTCCAGCAAAGAGATAGAGCGGCGAGACGATCGACTTGAGAGTTCGCCGCTCTAGATCCAAGGCACGGTTTCCGAGACCGAAGTTCGAGGTTACCGCGAATGTCAGGTGCCAAGCGTTGCGAGGTGCCCCGGCGTGAGCGTGCCGTCATGCAGCGAGGTCGCAACCAGCGCCGCGGCGATACCGAGTGACGAAAGGGCGCGAATGTCAGCCTCATTGCGCACCCCGCCGGCCGCGATGACGGAGCGGCTTCCAGCCTTCGCCTTGATCGCCTTGAGCCGCGTGAAATCGGGACCGGAGGCGGAGCCGACCTTGGCCAATGTCATGACGATCACCTTTTGCGGCCAAAGCGCCGGCTCGTCGAGAAATGATGCCGGACCGCGAAACCTGTCGTCGAAGAAATCCAGCGACAGGATAAGGTCCGGATGACCGCTAAAACGCCGCAACAGCGCGTCGTCCTGCTGCGATTCGGATCCCAGCACCGGGCAAAGCCAAGGTTCGGCAAGTGCTGCCGAAAGTGTTTTCTCGTCGGCGAAGCCGGCATCGACCCAAAGCTCTGGCGGCTCCGCCATCGCCTCCAGCCGGGCAAGCGCGGCACTGTTTGGCGTTCCGCCTTCGATGGCATCGAGATCGGCGATATAGAAGGTCGGAAAAGGGTAAAGCCGGCGCAGGCCCTCAGTGACCGCGACGACATCGGAAGTTTGGCTGAGCGGCGTGACGATCGGCCTGTAGCGATCGCGTTTTCCTTGCTGGGCGCGCACCACCTCGCCGCCTTTCAGGTCGAGAACCGGAATGATACGCAACGCTCTTTTTCTCGCTGACCGACTGCCCCTGACCAACTCTAATGAAAGCGTGAAGCGTGGAAAAAAGAAAGAGCATCGTTGCCGGCTTCGATATTGGCGGCGCCCATCTGAAGGTGACGCGCGCGCAAGACGGCCGCATCGTCGAGGCTGTAACGATCGCCACGCCGCTTTGGCTAGGGCTCCATACCCTGACCTTGGCATTCGAGGAAACGGCCCCGATCTATGCCTGCGCCGATCTCAACGCATTCACCATGACCGGCGAACTGGCGGACGTCTTTCCGTCCCGCGACGCCGGCGTCGCGGCCCTGCTGGATGAGATTTCAGCCCGGGTCCCAGGCGAAAACTTGATTTATGCCGGACCGTCCGGCTTTGTCGGAGTCGACCAGGCAACGCGGCTGAGCAGCGATGTCGCCTCCGCCAACTGGCATGCGACAGCATCGTTGGTGGCGAAACTCGCCGGCGATGCCCTGTTCGTCGACATGGGCTCGACCACCACCGACATCATCGCCATCAGAAATGGCGCCGTCGCCAATGACGGCTACACCGATGCCGGACGGCTGCTGAGCGGCGAACTGGTCTATACAGGCTTCACCAGGACGTTCCTGTTCGGCGTCGCCTCGTCAGCCCCCGTACGCGGCAGGCTGACACCGCTGATGAACGAGTATTTCGCCTCGATCGCCGACGCGCACCGGATTCTGGGGGTGCTCGACGAAAAGGACGACAGGCACGCTTCCGCCGACGGCAAGGAAAAGACGATCGATGGCTCGATCGCGCGGCTGGCGCGCATGATCGGGCGCGACGCCACCGAGCTGACCCTGCCGGAATGGCATGAAATCGCGCGCTGGTTTAGCGAACAGCAGTTGCGCAGGATCCACGACGCAGCATCCCTGGTTGCCGGGTCCCTGGCGCGGGATGTGCCGATCGTCGGCGCCGGGACCGGCCGCTGGCAGATCAGGCGGCTGGCCGAACGCATGGAACGCCGCTTCGTCGATTTCGCCGAGATCATCCCCGCAGATGACGCCGTTCGCGGCGAAGCCAGCAGCGTCGCGCCCGCGTCAGCGGTGGCGCTGCTGGCGGGATCGCAAGTGTAGGTGCTCTATCATGGCCATCCGATCAGTCGGATCGATGAGATATTCCCCCGGCTTGAAAGATCCCAACCCGTACGAGCGCAAGGTCGCAACAGGGTGGAAAGTTCGCGTTCGGCACCCGCTCGGCGCATGTCCGGTTCGCGCCCGATATCGGCCGTGGAGGTGAGCTTTGCCGCTCCCGTAAGCAGACATAGCCGGGATACATTTTGGAGGTCGCGGTTGCGCCATTTCCAGACATTCCCGACGCTTTTCGGGAGCGGACCTTCGCTTTTCGTCCGAAACCGACCCGTTGACGACCTTGGGCGTTGCAGACTTGAACCTCCAAATCGAGGTCGGGAACCTGACCTTCAGCGCAAGAGCATTCGGGAGTGCGCTCGCGTAAGGTCATTCACCACATTTGGAGGCGACCCGCAGATGCTTTTTCGTGTTATGATGGGCTTGCAACGCGCGTAATCTCGACCTCGGCAATATGGCAGAGGTCGAAAACTATTGCCTTGGCACAGGAAGCTTTCGCCCCAGCACTTGATCGCCTCCGAAACGCTGGGTGTGCTGCTTTCCCTGACTGACCCGGGGCGAGGAGGTTGTCCATGTCCACGAGTAGTGTTGACCGCCCGCTGCAGCCGGGCGACCGGGCACCGAATGTTGTGCTCAATGCGATCTCACGCGAAGGCAAGATCGCGCTCGATGATTTTCGAGGCCGTAGCCCGTTGTTGATCGGTTTGTTCCGAGGCCTGCACTGTCCGTTCTGCCGGCGCCATGTCGCGGCGATGGCGCAACTCAAGCCGGCCCTGCGTGATAAAGGCGTCGAATGCCTGGCTGTGGTCAATACGCCGGTCGAGCGGGCGCGGCTCTATTTCCGTTACCACCCGGCACCCGATCTTCTCGCCGCATCCGACCCGGAGCGAGCCTCGCACCGTGCTTTCGGCTTGCGCGAGGTCGGGATGGACACGGTCATGGCGATACCGTTCCATCTCCCGGGCGAGTTGCCCGAGCCTATGGACGTCATGGCAATGAATGAATTTCTTAACAAGAAGGAAGGATATGAGATTACGGAAGTCGATCAGCACGCGATGGCTTCCAGCCAGGCGCAGCTTGTCGGTCAGTTCCTAATCGACCGGGCGGGCATCGTACGCTGGAACTTCACTGAAGTTCTGGAGGATGGCCTCAACACCTTCAGAGCGCCGAATCCCGAGGAATTGATGTCGGCAGCTTCCCAAGTTGCACATTAATAGGCTGCGGAAATGGGCTGCTGAAAACTCGCTCGACGGCCACCGTCCTGTGGTGATTCTTTGGATTTAACGATCATCGAAATGCTCAGCGCGGGAGGCTAAGGTCTGCCCGTGGGCTTCGTAGCGATTTCGATTCAACGGTCTGCGGACCGCCCCGACGCTAGAGTGAGCAAGCCGCTTAGGCGGGCGACGTCCGCTCCTTGCCGCAATCACGTCGTTCCGACAGGCGCGCATACGGCAAGTTTCCACCCAACCTAGTTTAGTCCTCCAACGGCTTCTTCCGCGTGCAGAGCGGTTAAAAGCACGGGTCGCCTCGATTGCGCCACGTCCGGACATTCGGCGGGCTTCTCCGTTGCCGACCTTCGCTCAACCGCAGAATTCGACCCGTTCCTGCCCTTTCAGCGTCTGACGCTCAACGCCGCAAGTTGACCCTAGAGCGGACACTCAGGGTTCTAGATTCGACGGTATCCGGCTCGACCCGGTAGCTAACACACCGCAGCCTTTGGCCCTAAGCGGATGGATTTTCGCCCGCAACTGTCTCGAGTAACAACCGCGCTTCATTGAGATCCGAAGTGCCCAAGCCCTCGCTGAACCAGCCATAAACCGGTGCAAGAAGCTCATAGGCTTCCGCGCACTTGCCGTGGTCCCGCCAGAGGCGGGCGAGGCTTGCCGCAGCCCGCAGCTCGAGCATCTTCGCGCCTTGGGCTTGGGCGACCGCGATCGCCGAACGGTAACATGCCTCAGCCTTGGATGCGTTCGGGGTAGTGAGCGATAGCAGCATCTCACCGGTTAGCCGATGGAGTTCCGCCTCACACCAGCGTTCCTCGGTCTCCGCCACCAACATAACGGCCTCGGCGAGCGCACGTAGCGCTTCATCCGTTTTGCCTGAGCGGTGTAGGGTCTCAGCGAAAAGACTCAGGTGATATGGCGCGCGCATTCGATGTCGCGCCGCTCGGCACTCCGCCATGCCCTCAAGGATTTGTGGAACGCTCTCCGATGGCGATCCCTGTGCACCCGATGCCCAACCCCGGAAGATCTTTCCGTGGGCCAGCCACAAACGTAGCCCGTGCTCCTCGGATAGGGATATCACCGCGTCCGCGTGCAGTCGAACGGCCGCAGCATCTCGACGGAGATGAGCCAGTGTCGCAGCCCCCCAGGCAAGCACGTAGCCTCGGCTGTTAAAGTGATTGAGCTCTTCAAGCGCCTTAGTCGCGCGGTCCATCGTTTCCGATGCTCTTTCTGGAAAGCCGCTCAGCCACAAGATCATGGACAAGATGGCGAGACCAGCTGCCCTCTGATCCTGCCCGAAGCGGAAGGCGAGAGATCGGTGCTGTCCCGGATCGTAAAGCGCAAGTGCCTGCTCGATTTGCTCTCGACCAGCCAGCAAATCTCCAATATGCGCAAGCGAAAATCCGAGAATCCTGTGTCCGACGAGCTTCATGGCCCGGTCGGCGTGGAGTTCGGCGCGACCCAGAAAGTCCTCTGCGAGTTGGCGCCCCTTCGACCACTCGCCGCCGGCTGCGCGATAGGCCCATTGACCGTAGAGGATCGGAAAATGCTGCTGCTGGCTACGGCCCAGCCGCTCGCAAAGCTCCTGCGCTCTCGCGTGGGCGGCGCCGGTCTCCGGAGCTCCGTAACCCTTTGTGGCCATGAGCGGCATGCCGAGAGCAGTCTGAAGGTCCAGCTCAAGTTCATCGCGCCGACGCGTTTCGGGAATTGATTTCAGAGCTTCCAGACCGTTCATCAGATGGCCGATTGCCTCCGCATTGGCGGAGAGTTCCGCCGCCTGCTGCCCGGCTTTCAACCAGTAGCCGACTGCCTTCTCTGCCAGGCCAGCCTCACTGTAGTGGTGGGCGAGCACCTCCGGCTGGGCGGTGCCCTTCTCAGGGAAGTGCTCCTCTATGGCTTGCGCGAGGGCTGCGTGTATTTGTTGCCGTTTACTGCGGAGCAAACTTTCATATGCGGCCTCCTGAACCAGGGCATGCTTGAACGCAAAAATGGCTTGCGGTGGCGTGCCGCGCCGATAAACCAGTTGCGATTCCTCAAGCCGCGCCAGTGCTCCATGGAGCTCGTTCTCGCGAAGTGGAGTGACCAGGGCGAGCAGGTCGTAGGAAAACTCCCGCCCAATGGCCGCGCCGATCTGCGCCACCTCCTTGACCGGCATCAAGCGATCGAGACGTGCGGTCAGCGAGTCTTGAAGGGTTGCTGGGATTGCCAAGGGCGGCAGGGGGCCAGCCAACACATAGCTTCCACTCTCTTCGCGCAGCAGCCCAGATTCGAGGACATTTTTGGTTAGCTCCTCGATGAACAGAGGCACCCCATCCGTCTTTGCCACGACCTGCTGCAGCACCTCCGTCGGCAATGTCTTGCCGGCAGTCAGCCGATCGATCATCGCGCAACCCGATTTGCGGCTGAGGCGGTTCAGCGTGAGAGACGTTACATGCGGGTGACCGCTCCAGGAGTGTTTGAATTCGGGCCGGAACGTGATCACCAGTAGAACCGGTAGACTACGCACACGCTCAATGAGCCGCTCCAGTAGCTCAAACGATGTCGGGTCGATCCAGTGCACGTCCTCAAATAGCTCCAGCACCGGTCGCCGCCGCGCCAAACCCTCGACCTGATCGGCCAGCGCGTCGAGCGTTTTTGACATCAGCTCTTCTGGCGCGAGTTGTAGTTGCGGATAGCGCCCGCCGGATGGAATCGACAGGAGCGCCGCAAAGATAGGCATCACTTCTGTGACGTTCTGCGTCGAAAGCGCGAGCAGTTCCTCGAGTTTTGCGAGTTTCCGTTCGTCATTGTCATCCCGATCGAATCTGGCGGCGCGCTGCAGATGATCGATGATCGGGTGCAGCGCACTGTGCACGTGGTAAGGCGAGCAGAAGTGGATAATGCGCGTGTAGGTGCTCTCGTCCGATCTTTGCTGTAGAGCGCGCGTAAGGCGCGATTTGCCAATTCCCGGTTCCCCTGAGAGCAAGACAACCTGCCCTTCGCCATCTCGCGTCTCGTCCCATCGCCGCTGCAGCAGAGCCAGCTCCTCCTCGCGGCCAACGAGCGGTGTGAGCGCGGCTGGGTGCAGCGCCTCGAAGCGGCTCTCTGCTTGGCTTTCGCCGATCACTCGCCAAGCACGCACTGGCTGGGCGAAGCCTTTGATATGCTGAGAGCCGAGGTCGGCAAGGTCGAACAGACCACCGACCAGGCGGCGCGTGTTCCGGCTGATCACCACGCTATTCGGCTCAGCCAGCGACTGCAGCCGTGCTGCCAGGTTGGGTGTCTGGCCGACGACAGACCTCTCCTGCGCCTCCCCGGCTCCGATAAGCTCTCCTACCACCACGCCGCCTGTTGCGATGCCGACGCGGACCTCCAACGACAGGTCGTATTTTGGCTTAAGGCTGTGAATGGCCTCGACCGCGGCGAGGCCAGCCCGCACTGCGCGTTCCGCCTCGTCTTCGTGGGCTCGCGGATAACCGAAATAGGCCAGCACGCCGTCGCCCATATATTTGGCAATGTGCCCTTCGTAGCGCGCAATTGCGGCCGCCACGGCGCTCTGATAGGCCCGCAAAAGTTCACTCACCTCCTCGGGATCGAGCCTTGACGCGAGCGCGGTCGAGTCGACCAGGTCGACAAACATCACTGTCAGCTGGCGGCGCTCGGCGTCTGGAGCTGCCAGGGTCGTGACGTCGACCGCAGCGAAGGCTTGCGAAGAACGGGCGGGCGCAGAACCCGCGCCGTCGCGGAGGGCGGCGATTGCCGCAAGCAATCTACGGCGGTGGCCGACCGAGGTGATGCCTAGCGCGATGAGATCCTCTGCCGTGAGGTCGGCGAGAACCTCGGCATCGATGTCGTTGGCGCGAAACTCCTGTTCGTACTGCGCGAGCCCCAAATCGCGCAGCCAGGTGCCGACGTCCATTGGACTCCTCCGGCGCTCCGGCTATCCGGAGCGCAAGGCTCGACATTCTACCGCACAATTACCGCGAAGGTGCACGGAAAAGGCACATCCGAAAGGATTCAAGGTCCGAAAAATGGCACACTTTTTGCCGTTCAATTATCCGGGAGAACGACTGCCTTCCACCCCAGCCAGTCGTTCGACGCTCATTTCGGGCGTTCTGCGGCTCTGGTGTTTGAACCAGCCGGACGCGCCATAATCGGACCCAGAGATCGGAAACGAGTAAGGTCGCATCACGGCTGCTTTGCGGATCTTTGCCGAAGGACGGCCGACGGGAGGCCGTCCCAGAGCGGAAGTTCGGCAGGCCTGAGTGTGAGGGTCAGGCGGCACCTTCGATCCGCCGGAGGACTATCAGCTGATGGCGCGAAATATCTGCCATTTTTCTGGAATGCCCTTCAGGGTGTGGGTTCCGAAGTTCTCGAACTTGATGCCAGAGCCCGCGACCAGATCCTTCACAGTACGCGAAACGAGCACGTCATCGGCACGACCGAGATGCGCTACACGCGACGCGATGTGCACGGCGATCCCGCGCACGTCGTCATCGATCAGCTCAACCTCGCCTGTGTGCACGCCTATTCGCACTGGAACGTCCAGCCGCTGCAAAGAAGCGCGAATCGCGCTGGCGCAATGGATAGCCCGTGCCGGACCATCAAAGGTGGCCAAAAAGCCGTCGCCGAGGGTTTTCACTTCTTTCCCTCGGAAGTTTGAAAGCTCCTGACGCACCGTCTTGTCATGGGTTTTAAGAAGGTCGCTCCAGCCGAGATCGCCTCTGGAATCCACGCGCGCTGTCGAACCGACGATGTCGGTAAATACGACTGTGGAGAGCACGCGGTCGATGACAGTGGACGACCGTGATCCGGTCAAGAATTCCCGCATCTCCGCCAGTATCCAGTCACCGGCATCGAGGAATGGGATGTGATCGGTTCCCGGGAACTCAACCAACCGGGCATGCGGGATGCCAGCGGCCAACTCGCGACCGCCTTCGACGCTGATCAAAGTGTCGTCCGTCAGGTGGAGAACCAGGGTTGGAACCTGAATGGAATGCAGGATTCCGGAAATATCGATCTCGCGATTCATGCGCATGAGCGCCATCGCGGCAGACGGGCTGGCGCCGAGCCGCTCGAATTTGCCCCACCACTGCTGCAGCGCAGCGTCATCGGCCTTCGAAGGGGCGAAGTTCGGCAGACTCGCGCCGCTGCCCCAGTGCTCGTCGATGTAGCTGATCAGAGCTTCGAACTCCTCATCGGTCGCTATCCAGTGGAGAAACCGCGCAAAAGCGCCATAGAGCACGAGCGATTGGGTCCTCTCAGGGTGGCTGGCGGCGAAGAGCGCGGCAAGCGATCCGCCTTCCGAAATTCCAAACTGGGCCGCGCTCTCAATGCCAACCGCGTCCATGACGGCGCGAACGTCGTCCATGCGCTCATCCATGACCGGCAGGTGTGCGACGCGGTCGGAGAGTCCGGTGCCGCGCTTATCGAAAAGGATAACGCGGCAAAAGCTCCCGAGCTTGCCCAGCCAGCGCGCAAAACGCGGCTCGTCCCAATAATTTTCGATGTGAGATACGAATCCCGGTGCCATGACGAGGTCGCGGCCCTCGCCGAAAACCTGGTAGGCAACGTGGACATCGCCGCTCTTGGCATAATGCGTGGTGGGCTGCATATCGGATACCTCCCGCGATTTGCTTATGCACTCCTTCAATCACGGAGCCAAAGCGGCCCGGGAAGCGTAATGATCTATCCTTCGCAACGCCGTGGCAGCCGCTTATCTTATCACATGCTCAGCTTCGATTCTCGCCGAACGTGGCGCGGTGCTGGTGCCGTCGCGCGTGAGAAAAATTGGTGATGCGCTCATACGCTGGTGAGCCCGCTTCAAGCGGGACTATCACGACTAGCCCCACCGGAAGGGCTGGCCAGTTCCGGTTCCACGGTGGAACTAGACGCGGCCGCCGTCTCAGATCGCCCCTGATTGCCACGCGATGGTTGTGTCTGGCCGAGCAGAAGAGGTCGATACTTGACGATCTCCTCCAGCATGAAATCGAAGAATGCCCGGATTTTTCGGCCGCTTGTGCAGGTCGGGATGGGTGAGGATCCAGAAGCCGCCGATAAGGCCCGGCTGCGGATCGATGACGCGCACGATATCCTCTTCCGCATCGCCGATCTGGCACGGCAGCAAGCCCAGCCCAAAGCCCGATTGGATAGCAAACAGGAGCCCCAGAACGCTGTTGCTGCGGCAGGCGATCTCGCAGTCCGGAGCCATTGCACGCAGCCAGCGCGCCGGTGTGATGTTTTCGATCGGCCCTTCGAATCCGATCAACTGACGGCCGTTGAGGTCGTCGGGCGTGGTCGGCCTGCCGGAACGTTCAACATAGCTGCGGCTGCCGTAGACCGCCCAGGACTGGTCCGACAGTTTGCGTCCGATCAGCGAGTCGTTGCCAGGAGGTCCGGCGCGCAGCGCTACCTCAGCCTGCCCATCGCCTAGGTCATTGTAACGGTCCTCGATCAGCAGGTTGACACCTTGAGCAAGATTCACTTTCTCCGTCCATTCCCGAAGTTCTGTCCCGCAACGGCTGAAAGTCCGCATTAAACGAATGTTGCCGTTTGTCTGTGTCGCTCCGAACAGCCGCTTTGGGTCAAATCCGCTGGTTCCGGTGAAGGTCCGCTTTCCGGGAGCAAATTTGAGCCGGGAATGTCCGACTAGGGTCATGGGCGTGAATTCGTTCTCGGAGAGCGAACGTCCGCATTGGGTCGATCAGCGGAAAGGCCGCTGTCTGTAACTTCGTCCCGAAAGCGGAAGGGCAGGTTTCGGCCCCAAACTGCCGGACCGGCATGCGCCTCATGTCGGGCGTGGAGGCAAACTTTGCCTCCACCAGCGCAAGAGTGACCATTCTATAGGCCGATCGGCCAGATGAGCACTTTGACTGATTTCAAGAAGGTGGACATTCTGGCGCTTCCAGCGAGTGTCGTACACAGGACGAACGCCGCATCTGGATCGAGTGCTGTTTCTGAGGGAGGACAGAATGGGCGTTTACGATCAACTTCGTGAACACCTCAAAAGACAAAGGCTGCCGGAGGCAATCCTAAGTTTCGAAGAGATTGAAGCTATCACGAAGCGCATGCTCCACAACAGCGCCGCTTATCCACAATGGTGGGAGGATGATACCGAGCATCGAGACGCCGCGCAGCATGCTTGGGCGGACGCCGCCTAAAAAGTTTTCCTGCTTAAGCGAGAGGATAAGGTCCGTTTCGTCCGCTCTGATTGACTACTTTCGCCCGCCGACGCTGTTCCGCTGCATCTCACCCAGGACAACTCAGAGCAGCATCCGGACTTCTTCCTCGGCTGTCTCAACAGCCACACCCGATGCGACGAGCTGTCGGAGAAGGTTTCTCGCGATCTGGCGCCAGAAGCGATTGGCGTGCTCTCCGTCCTTGGATGAGAGTGCTTCCGCTACGACGCTGACGATTCTTCGCTGCCGATACAGCGGAACTGCACAAACGTTTGACTGCACTGAACCCCCACGCACCGAGTTGGGTGGAAGGTAGGGCCGTTTAGTTAACTGCAGGTTTCAGAGCAAGGCATGTGAATTAGTTCAGGCCACCACGTCGGGCCTTGCAGCCTAACATCCGCTTCCTCTTTTTGCCGCAGACGGACTGGCCACTTGCTCCAAGAAAGGAGCTTTCGCTCTTCGTTTTCTTCGACCTAATGAGTGCACACTGTGGCGACAAGCAGTGTCGCAGGGTCGATGCTAAAGGTGCTCTTCAGGTCAGTGCCGAACAGCCGAAGCCAAGCGTCCTGGGCACGATAGGCGAGCGCCTCGCGCTCCCCTGGACAGGCGAAGCGCATCTCGGCGGCGGCCTGGAGGTGGTGAACCATCTCGTGCACCAGCACCGACAGTTCGGCCGGGGTGCGGCCCGTCCAGCCTGCGGTAAGAAAGATGGTATTGACGCCTTCATCATAGACGGCAACGACCTCCGGCGACGAGACGGTAGACCCGGCGCCGTAGCGCATCGTGACAAGTTCGATCGCGGGCGCGGTGACAAGGGCGGGAGGCTGCGCCAACGGCAGGTCGTAGTTCGCTGCGAGCCATAGTCCGATGGTCTCGAGCACAGGCGGCGTTTCTACCGGCTCGGCTGTGGCGGCCGGATTGGCCGCGGCGAGACACACGACGGCGAGCCCTAAAACTGATCTGCGCATGAGCGCCTCCTCGGGTGATCAAGCCGAGGCTGGGCCCGCCGGCGCAGAAGGTCATGAAAGCTCTCTGAAAGAGTCACGAAATCCTGCTATAATCTGGCCGTCGCACCCTCGGGCTCCGGTATGGATTACCCACGCAGCATTCGCTTCGGCGATTTCGTCCTGAACCGTACGCGCGGTTGCCTTCAGGATAGTTCCGGCACGGAGCGATTCTTGCGGCCGAAGTCATACCGGGTGCTTGAAGTGCTCGCCGAGCGACGCGGACAGCTGGTCAGCAAAGACGATCTCGTTCAGGCGACTTGGCCGGATGTGTTCGTCTCCGATGACTCCCTTGCTCAATGCGTAAGCGATATCCGCAGAGCGCTTGGCCCGGAGGGGATGGGCCTGCTGCGAACGGTGCCAAGGCGAGGATATATGCTCGTAGGCCCGGGCTCAGAGGCGGAGGAGCCGGTCGAGCCTGGCTGGAAGCGCTGGATGGCGTGGACGAGCGGGCTGACTGCAGCGCTCATAGTGGCGATGGCCACTCTCTGGCTCGCGCAACCGCGGGATTCCGTGGTGGAACTCAGCGCGGCAGATGGAGCGGTTGTGCAGGCAAACGAGCTCATTACGGCACGAGACTGGCGGCGGCGTGGGGACAACGAAGAGGCACGGGGCCTTCTCGAGGCCGTGGTGGCCGACAATCCCGGACATGCAGGGGCTTGGGCAAGCCTCGGATTGACCTACTGGTTGGAAGTTCAGCACCTTGCGTGGGGAGGCGGTCGTCGTGAGATGGCGCGGGCGCTTGAGATGGTGGAGCGCGCAGTGGCGCTTGGGGGCGGTGCGCGGTCGCACCGGCTGCTCGCAGAGATGCGGCTACTCTCCCCCTTCCCGGAAATGCGTTCTCCCGTCGACGCACTGGCAAATGCCCGAGCGGCGGTGACGATCGATCCTGAGGATCCCGACAACCTGGCGGTGCTTGCCCAAGCGCTGGCCCTGACAGGCCGATCGGACGAGGCGGTCCTGACAATCCAGCAGGCTCTGCGCCTCGATCCGACGCCGCAGGACTGGCACCACCAGGTCGCTGGCCTGAGCTACCTGCTCGCGGGAGAGCCGGCGCGAGCTGCAGAGGAACTTGGCCCGCTCTATGGCGCCGGGACTTTCGCAAACGCGCGGTGGTGGCCAGGATGGCTCTTCGCCGCGAGCCTTGCTCATGCCGGCCGGCTGGAAGAAGCGGCCGGGGTCGTCACGGCCGCGCTTGGGCACCGGCCCGAGCAGACCGTTACGGGCGTGGCGCAATCGTTCGATGGCCTAGCCGACGAAAGCGGCCTCGCCATTGTGCTGGAGGGGCTCAGGTTGGCTGGCATGCCGGGCTGATCCCGGCTACTTGGCGTAGGCGCGCGCCTGCCAATCGCCGTACCGATCGCGAAATTGCAGATAGCTCTTCCAGGCATCGGCGAGCAGCGGGTCTCGGGCGGTCTCCTCCGCGATGACCTCGTTCCACGCCTCCCTCAGATCGAGAAGCACTTCGTCAGGCCAGGCATGCAGCTCGACGCCCATAGCGCGAAAAGCCGCGATAGCCTCGACCTGTTCAACCGCTGCCTCGGCCGCGGTCCAGGACAGGGTGTCGCCGCACGCAGTCTCCAGCACGGCCTTTTGGTGATTTGATAGCGCGGCCCAGGTCTTCTGCGGCATCAGAATTTCAAGTGAGGTTACCGGCTGCTGCCAGCCCGGGAAGTAGAGGTACTTGGCGACCTCCGCGATGCCGAGTTCGGCATCGATGGACGGCAGCGAAAATTCGGCCGCATCGATCAGCCCAGCTTCCAGCGCCGGCCGGATCTCCTCGGCTGGAAGTTCGTAGGGGACAACCCCAAGCTTCTGCAGAACCCGAGCGCCGTAACCGAAGCTGCGCATAGCCAGCCCCTCCAGATCGGCGGAACTCTCGACTGGCGCAAGGAACCAGCCTCCGCCTTCTGCGGGAAGAATACCGCAATAGAGGCTCTTCATTTCGTGGCGCGCGTAGATCGCCTCCAGTGCCTCGGCACCACCGCCCCCTTTCATCCAGGCGGTAAAGCCGGCCGGGTCAGGACCAAAGGGAAAGCCGGTAAAGATTGTCAGCGCAGGATCCTCGCGGTGGTGATGGCCTGCCGAGCCCCACACCGCGTCGACCAGCCCTGAGTTCAGGGCGCCGAAGGTGTCCTGGTCGAGCACCAGCCGGTCATGGACCTCGATGATAAAGCCGCCGTCCGACAGCCGCCGCACCGTTTCGGCGAAGCGCTCACCAGCTTCGCCGAAGAGCTTGGGATGGAGCAGACTGTTCATGCGCCAGTGCACGACCCCTTCCTGGCTAGCGGCAGGGCCCGTAGCAAGCCAGAGGGCGAGCGTCAGCCTGCCAAGAGGACGAAGAACTTGGAAAGGACTCGGCATGGCTCCACTCTCACGCCGCGGCGGTTGAAATCCCTCGCCGTTGGCCCTCGAACTTACCACGTTTCAGACCGAGTAGTCTAAGCCGTAACAGGAGTCCCGGGACATCTCGGACGGAAGATGCGTGCAAGAACCCCCATCCCACGGCAAGCGGCAGGGCCCGGCTGAGGCGAAGGTCTGCCAGGGGCTAGGTCGCGGTAATGTCAACGACTGAATGTCCGCTCTTAAAGATCATTACCCCGAAGCCGCCGGTCTGCTCTCGGCCCCATTCCGGTCATGGTGCATACCGGGCTCAATGACCGCAAAGGGTCGAACACCGCCGTTTGAGATCACCGCCACCGTGTACCATGCTAAAACGCGTCAGCTCGGACGCTTACTCTGGTTCAGCATATCCGGTTCAGCCTCGCGCATCCTCGCCGCTGGCGTCCTCGGCCGCAAGGTGGTCGCCGACACGCTCCATCAGCCAGTCCCAGGCTTCCTTTTCGCCCTCGCCCGCGGTCTTTTCGATGGCGATTGAAAGGTAGGCGACCTCCGCCTCGATCTTGTCGCGCGGCAGCATGCCGAGCCGGCTGACCAGGATGGCCAGTTCCAGCACCGCCGCCTTGGCACGGTTGAAGCCGGTGAACGGCGCATGCGTTTCCTCCTGCACCACGCGGCAGAAATGGCGCGGTCGCATAGCATCGTCATCGACACTCTCGACTTCGAGGACCGAATGCGCGAGCGCCGCTTCGAGCCGCGGCACCGGAAACCCGTCGACCGCAACGGTCGGCCAATCCTTGCGCCCGGTCAGGCAGCCGGCAAAGATACGCACGTCGTCGGTATAATTGGCGAAGGCGAACGGCACTTCGGCGAGATTGTCAAGCGTGATCGATGGTCGGAACGGCGCAATGATCCAGCCGTCCTTCTCGGCGATGATGCCGATCGGCGCGATGTGGACATCACCGGCCTTGTTGACGGTGGTGATGATCGATTCGCGAATGTAAGGCATGGTTTAGCGTTCTTTCTTCGCGCGAAGCGTGTGGCCCGCTTCCGCAAGACGGGTGCGGTCGGTTTCGGGAGCCGGCGCGGCAGCGCCCCATGCGAGCGGCTCGTCCTGCACATAGCGCTTGCCGAGGCGCCACGCGATCTCGGCCTTCATCAGTTCCGCGCCGAGATAGAACGCGTGTGCGCCATCCGCCTCAACGCCAAGCCCGGCAAAGAGTTCGAATGCATCCGTGGCAACCGCATGCCCCTTGCCGTTGAAAACATGGATGCCGTCCTCGGCGGTGATGATACGGAAGTTCGTGTCGCGCACCTCTGCCGCGAGTGCTGCGATATCCTCGGTCGAGGCCGTAAACGGCTTGCGGTCGTGAACCTGCAGGAGCCCTGGATGATAACTCCGCGGCAGCGCACCGTCGTTCTTCGCCGCAAACAGGATGCGGCGGGCAATATCGTGCTCCTCGATCGTTCGCAGCGTGTGCGGACTGACATGTACGGCAAGCACGTTTCGGATCTGAAGTTCCGAGCAGAGCCCGGCCAGAACGGCGGTAACCCCGGAACTGTCGGCGTCGGTCAATTCGGCGAGGTTGCCGGTGCCCATCAGCAGTTCGACCTCAGGCCAGCGGCGGCGCGCCTCGATGAAACGCCCAAGTGAGGCGGCAAAGCCGAAATGGATCGGATCGAGCACCGGATCGGCGATGAAGGCGATGCCGGCCTTTTGCGCTGCTTCGATGGCCCGGCCGAGCGAATCCAGGTCGCCGGGCGTGGACGGGATCAGCACTGGTACAGCCTTGTGGTCGAAGGCCAACGGCAGCGTGTTCTCATCCAGGCTGAGAAGATAGTCCGCGCCGGCGCGTGCGCCGATCGACAGTTCGTCCGTGCTGGCGGAATCGACACTGACCAGAAATCCCTGTTCCTTCAGCTCGAGCACGGCCTCTTCCAGCAACGGAAACGGCGTTTCCGGCAGGCAGCCGACATCGATGACGTCGGCGCCGGCCGAAGCCAGCGTCCGTGCCCTCGCCACCAGCGCCTCGATCGACAGCATCGGCGCATCGACGATTTCGGCGAAGATGCGCATGTCGTGACGCGAAAGGTCAGGCGGCTCGCCCGCCCGGCCGAGAAAGACCGGCAGATCGGCGATCTCGTCGGGACCGCGTACGAAGGGCACCCCGAAATGGTTCGACAGGTGCTCGATGTCCCCGCGATAGCGGCCGGGCAGGATGACGCGGTCGGTGCCGCCTGTCAGGCTGAGCCGCCGCTTGATGATGTCTTCGCTCATCAACGCAGCGACCTTGACGCCGATGTCGATGATCTCCCAGGCAAATTCGGTTTCGCCCAGTCCGGCCAGCAGCCTTTCCAGTCGGACCTTGGCCAGATGGCCGGTAAGAAAGGCCAGCCGCTCAGCCATGGCTTGCGAGTTCGGCGTGGCGCCGTCTGACCGAGGCTTCGAGATCGGCGAGCGACTCGACCACCTGGGTCCGCTCGAAGCTCTTCAGGTGGTTGGTATTCTCCAGGTCGATCCTGCGCGGATAGACCTTGACCAGCCCATGCGGCGCCATGGTTTCGAGTTCCGGCGCGGTGTCGCATGCAAAGACGATGGCCGGCACCCGGCATTTTCCCGCCTGGGCAAAGACGTTGGTGGCGAGCGTGTCCGAAATGCCGTGCACGCATTTGGCGACCGTGTTGGAACTGGCCGGCGCCACCACGACGGTGTGATAGACACCGTGATAGAATTCGCCGACCGGGATCGCGCTCGCCGTCTTGTCGTGCAGCACCCGCGTCGTCTCCGGGAAATCGAGCTTGAGCTTGTACATGCGCAGCACTTCGTTGGCGGCTTTCGACACGAAGACATCGCAGTGCTCTAATTGGTGAATGAGTGCGAAGCTCTCCGAAAAAAAATGACCGGAACCGGTCAAAACCCATGCCCAGCGCGGCGTATGCAGCGTCGCCATCGCCTACCCTGCTTTTCTTGCCGACCGGATCGGGGCCGCGATCCGCATGCCGGGCAGATTGCCCGACGCGAGCAGCGCCCCGGCTTCGGCTGCATCTTTCGGACCGGCGAGATGGAAATCGACATCGTCGGGCAGCATGGCGGCGAAGCCGGCGTCGACGATGCCTCTGACCGCCAGGCTGTCGATCGTGTCGCTGCCGGAGAAGGCGCCGGTCTGCTTGATCAAGAGCAGCGCGTTCGCGCCGAGCTTGCCGGCAAGCCAGGCGGCAAGGGAATCGGAGGTAACATCCCAGGACGCCGGAATGTCCGGCGCCGGCAGCGCCAATGACGACGGCAGCCACACCGGGATCTTCCCCGCGTCCAGCGCCCGCCCCATTTCTTCCAGCGACCGTGCCGGCGCCAGCCTTTCGTCACGGTCGAGGATGACCTGGGCGAACTGCTCCATGGCGAGGATCGCCATGGCGTGGGCGGCGGTGTCGGAAAAATCCATGTAAATCTGCGTCTCGCGCACCTGGTCGGCGAACAGGCCGCCGCCGGGCACGATGACGATCGGCAGCTTGGAACCCGCCAGCGCCGCGATCCAGCTTTCCAGTTCCGCCGCATGGACGGTGCTGCCGCCAAGCTTGACGACGGACGGCTTGACGGCGGCTCGCCTGATGGCCTCGGGCCTTTCCTGTCGCGGCCGGGAAACAGCGCCTTGGTCTTTTCGACCGGCAGGGCCGGAGGCGACGCCGCGACCTGCCGATTGGCGCTTGCGTTCGATCTCGACGCCGACGCCGCCTGGGCCGAGTTCGAGTTTTTCCACCCTTACCGTGACCCGCACGACACGCGGGTTCTCCAGAATGTAGGTCGCCACCTGCTCGGCCAAGGCCTCGCTAAGCTGGATGTGGCCCCGCGCAACAATGGTGCGAATGCCGTCCATGATGATGTCGTAGGAGAACACATGGCGCATGTCTTCGGGATGGTCGGTGACTTGCAGCACGTCGGCGGTCACGTCGAAACGCACTTTTTGGGTATGGCCGTGCTCAAAACTGTAGGCGCCGATCTGGACCGGCAGGACAAAGTCCCGCACGAAGATCTTGTCGGTGCCCAGTGTCGGGTCGGTGCCCGGCGAATAGCCCCTCGCCGCCAGCAGGCGGTAGTCGACGCTCGACGCGCCGCCGGCCCGGGATGCTTCCGGGATCAACTCGCGGATCTGCGCAACTGCCTCGGCGCTGATCGAACCCACGCGGCCGGAATCGCCGCACAGCGCCCCGCGAAAGCCGAGAAAATCGGGAGCGAAGGGCAGCAGGCGTGGAATATCAGGGGCTTCCAGCGATCCGCTCAGCCCAACCATGAGGCCGAGCGATTTCGCTCGATCGATGAATCCCGGGATACGCTCGGGCGGCAGATGGTCGAGCAGCCGCCCGTTGGCCTTGTGCGCAGTGTCGACCATGGCGCCATGGAAGCGATGTTCGGCAAGCATCGGCAGAAGCTCGAAATCCGGCGCCAGGTCGGCGAAAAGCACGGCGATCAGTTTCGTTCGCGCGGCGAGCGGTTCGAGCGCCGCAGCACAAGCCGCGACATTTGCCGACGGAAAAAAACCTATCTTGACGTAATCGACGCCGGTTGCGGCGATCTCTTCGGCCTTGGCGCGGATGGTCTCGGGTTCCATCGGCAGGTCGCCGCAGACCGCGCTGACTGGCGCCCGGCCGGCGATCAGCGAAATCGTCCGGCGGATGGTCTGCGTCGACACCGCGCCCAGCGCTCCCGCCTTCGGATCCTTCAGGTCGACGATGTCGACGCCACCAGAAAGCGCGATCTCCGCCTCGTCGACGCCGGTGACGCTGGCCAGCATTCTGGTCATTGACGGACTTTCTCCGGCATGAGGAAAAGGACGCTTTTGGGCCCGAATACCAGAATCCGCTCGGTCGCCGTTCGGGCGAGCAGGCATGGCACTAAAGCAGACGTGAGCAGTCCACTTTCAGGGTTTGATAAAATTTGCGGGTCAGCTAAGCTCATCACGGGCACCTTGACTTCGCGCCGCTCCGACAACAATCGGACTTTAGCGCAAGAACGGGTAATTTTATCGATGACGAGCGCGGTGCCGGGCACTCTGGCGGCCTTTTTGTGCTTTTTTTCCCTGACCGTCAACGTTGCGGGCGCGCTCGCCCAGGAAGCGACGGGCAAGCAGCCGGCCGCAACGGCCAAGCCGGAAAAAAAGGTGACCGAGATCAAGATAGGCTATTTGCGCGCCTATGCGCCGCAGCTGGCCTTGTCGGTGCTCGACGTCCCGCCGCGCGATGAAGGCGTTGCCGGCGGCAATGTGGCGATTGCCGACAACAACACGACCGGCAGCTTCCTCGGCCAGAAATTCAGCCTTGACGTGACCGAGGTGAAGCCGGATGCCGATGTCGTCCCGGCCTTCCAGGAGATGATCGCCAAAGGCAACCGCTATGTGGTCGCAGACCTCTCGGCCAGGCAGTTGCTGTCGATCGCCGACCTTGCCCGCGATAGCGGCGTCTTGATCTTCAACGCCGGCGCCACCGACGACAGTCTTCGCGAGGAGGAATGCCGCGCCAGCATCTTCCACACCATCCCGACGCGCAGCATGCTGGCCGACGGGCTGGCGCAATATCTCATCTGGAAGCAATGGCGGCGCTGGGTGCTGATCTACGGCTCGCACGAGCGCGACCAGCTTTTTGCCGAGGCGCTGCGCCGGGCGGCGACGCGCTTCGGCGGCGAGATCGTCGGCGAAAAGCTGTTCGAGGATACCGGCACGGCGCGGCGGACCGATTCCGGCGTCGTCCAGATCCAGCGGCAGATGCCTGTCTTCACCCAGGACCTGCCGGAGCACGATGTGCTGCTGGTCGCCGACGAAAGCGAGGTGTTCGGCACCTACGTTCCGTTCCGCACCTGGATCCCGCGGCCGGTCGCCGGCACCGCCGGCCTCACCCCGTCGGCCTGGCATCCGGCCAGCGAGCAATGGGGCGGCACCCAGATCCAGAACCGCTTCGCCAAGGCAAACGGCCGCCGCATGGTGTCGAAGGACATGGCGGCGTGGACCGCGGTGCGCATCCTCGGTGAGGCGGCGACCCGCACGCAGGGCGCCGACCCGCGCAAGATGGCCGATTTCATCCGCTCCGACGATTTTTCGATCGCCGCCTTCAAGGGGCAGAAACTGACCTTCCGCAAATGGAACCAGCAGTTGCGGCAGCCGATCTTCCTCGGCGACACCAGGTCGGTCGTCTCGACATCGCCGCAGGAGGGATTTTTGCACCAGCTGTCCGAGCTCGATACGCTCGGGGTCGACGAGCCGGAAACAAAATGCGTGCTTAAGTAGAAAAGATTGGGAGGAATTTCGGTGCAGAGACGAGCATGCGCACTCGCCATAGTTGCGACCGGCTTCATGGCCGGTCCGGCGTCGGCCTACATGGCCTATGTCTCCAACGAGAAAGACAACACAATGACCGTCGTCGACACCGCGACGATGCAGGTGGTGAAGACCGTCAATGTCGGGCAGCGTCCGCGCGGCATCACCATCTCCCACGACGGCAAGCACATCTATCTCTGCGCCAGCGACGATGATTCGATCGAGGTCATCGACACGGCGTCGCTGGAGATCGTCGATACCTTGCCTTCCGGGCCCGACCCGGAGCTGTTCGTGCTGTCGCCTGACGGCAAGGCGCTCTATGTCGCCAATGAGGACGACAATCTCGTCACCGTCATCGACATCGAGGGTAAGAAGGTGCTGGCGGAAATCCCGGTCGGCGTCGAACCGGAGGGCATGGGTGTCAGCCCGGACGGAAAGACCATGGTCAACACGTCGGAAACGACGAACATGGCGCATTTCATCGATACGTCGACGCACGAGATCACCGACAACGTGCTGGTTGACGCGCGTCCGCGCTTCGTCGAGTTCACCCCCGACGGCAAGCAGGCCTGGGTGAGCGCCGAGATCGGTGGCACGGTTTCGGTGATCGACAATCAAACGCGCGAAGTCGTCCAGAAGATCACCTTCAAGGTTGCCGGCCTGAGGCCCGAATCCATCCAGCCGGTCGGTGTGCGCATCACCGCCGACGGCAAGAAGGCCTATGTGGCGCTCGGGCCGGCCAACCGCGTCGCGGTGGTCAACACGCAGACATACGAGGTCGAGAAATATGTGCTGGTCGGCCAGCGCGTCTGGCAGCTCGCCTTCACCCCGGACCAGAAGACCATCATCTCGACCAACGGCGTGTCGAACGACATCACCTTCATCGACGTGGAGACCGACGAGCCGGTGCAGTCGGTGACCGTCGGCGCGCTGCCGTGGGGCGTCGTCGTCTCTCCCAAATGAATCCCGCCACATGAACATTGAATAAACCAAGTGAATCAAATCGACAGAAAAACAGCAGAAGGGCAGGAAATCATGCGGAAATTTCGGGCAGTCGCTTTCGCCGCGCTGGTGGGCATGGCGCTCACCCAGGGCCAGGTCTGGGCGCAGGACGGCGATGACGATGACGCCGCCGCCGGAGCGGCCAGCACGGAGGCTAGTCCGAAAGCCGAGAAGGCGACCCGGGCCAGCAAGGACGTGCCGGAACTTATCCTCGGCAGCAAGCAAGACCAGTTCACCGCCAACCAGAAGGATTTTGAGCTGATCGCCGGCCAGGGCTATCGCTGGAAGATCACCGCGGCGGGCGGGTTGGAGTACAAATTCCACACCGACCTGTTCCGCAATGTGTGGAACAATCAGATCGTCATCAACGACCTCGAGGTGCACATGAACGGCGCACCCGCGTGGCTCGAATTCGACGCCGACGGCACCATCCAGGTACAGTTCACCACCGTGAGGCCCGGCATCTACACATGGTCGGTGCCCGACCTCGCCGACAAGGGCATGAAGGGCACGATCACGATCAAGTAAGGTTTGAAAGCAGGACCTGCGCGATCGCGCCCCGTGGCCTAGACTTGGGCTAGACTGTTGTCGACGACAAGGGAGCCGACCGGCGTGCAGCATGTGAGGACAAGCGGACCGGGAGATCAGGTGGCGCTCGACGTCGCCGCCGTCAGCCATTCCTATGGTTCGAAGCGGGCGCTCAGCGACGTCTCGTTCTCGATCGCGCCGGCGACGTTCACCGTGCTTCTCGGTCTCAACGGCGCAGGAAAGACAACCCTGTTCTCGCTGATCAGCCACCTTTACGACACGCGCCGTGGGTCGATCCGCATCTTCGGCCATGACGTCAGCCGCGCCTCCGGCGAGGCGCTCAGGCGGGTCGGCATCGTGTTCCAGGCGCGCACGCTCGACCTCGATCTCAGCGTTCACCAGAACCTCTCCTACCACGCGGCGCTGCATGGCATCGGCGGACGCGAGGCCCGGCAGCGCATTGCCGCGCTGCTCGATATCGTCGACATGCCGGGCCGGCAGCACGACAAGGCACGCAGCCTTTCCGGCGGCCAGATGCGGCGCATCGAGATCGCCAGGGCGCTGCTCCACCGCCCGTCGCTACTGCTGCTCGATGAGGCGACGGTCGGTCTCGACATCCAGTCGCGCGCCGGCATTCTCGCCACCATCCGCAAGCTCGTCGAAACCGAGGGCATCGGCGTGCTGTGGGCAACGCATCTGATCGACGAGGTTGACGACGGCGACCATGTCGTCGTGCTGCGCCAGGGCGAACTGGTCGCCAAGGGCAAGGTGGCCGATGTCGTCAGGACGAGCGGCGCCGGCTCGATCCGCGACGCCTTTTCCAGGCTCAGCCGCATCGAGGAGGCCGGCACCGCGGGGATATCGCCATGAGCGCTCCTTCAATACCCGAAAAAGTCGCCGGCATCTTTCCGGAGAAGTTTGAGAAATTCGGCCTGCGCCACTATCTCATCTGCCTCAAGGGCCTCGTCCTGCGGGAATGCCTGCGCTTCCTGCACCAGCGCGAGCGCTTCATATCCTCGCTGGTTCGGCCGCTCATCTGGCTGTTCATCTTTGCCGCCGGATTCCGGCAGGTGCTCGGCGTGTCGATCATCCCGCCCTACAAGACCTACGTGCTCTACGAGGTCTACATCACGCCGGGGCTGTGCGGCATGATCCTGCTGTTCTCAGGCATGCAGTCTTCGCTGTCGATGGTTTATGACCGCGAGATGGGCAACATGCGCACCCTTTTGGTCAGCCCCTTCCCGCGCTGGTTCCTGCTGGTGTCGAAGATGCTCGCCGGCGTATCCGTATCGATCGCGCAGGTCTATGCGTTCCTGATCGTTGCCTGGTTCTGGGGCGTCAAGGCGCCGCCGATCGGCTATCTCATGGTGCTGCCGGCGCTGTTCCTGTCGGGCATGATGCTTTGCGCGCTCGGCATGCTTTTGTCGTCGATGATCAAGCAGCTCGAAAATTTCGCCGGCATCATGAACTTCGTCATCTTTCCCGGCTATTTTGCCTCGCCGGCGCTCTATCCGTTGTGGCGCATCCAGGAGGCGAGCCCGCTGCTGCACAAGATCTGCCTCGCCAATCCGTTCACCTATGCCGTCGAACTGATCCGCTTCGCCTTCTACGGCCAGATCGAGTGGCTGTCGCTGGGCGTCGTTGCCGGCTGCACTGTTCTGTTCCTTGCCGCCGCCATCATCGCCTACGACCCTTCGCGCGGCCTGGTGACCCGCAAACAAGACACCGGAGGAAATGCCTGATGGCACGAATGAGTCTTGTTCGCAGCCTGGCTGTGGTTGCCATGATCGCGCCGAGCGTGAACGCCAGGGCGGCGAATACCGATCCGGACTGGCCCTGCATACAGCGCAAGGTGCCGCAACTCTCGCTCGGCCAGATCTGGAACGGGCCGGAGCTTCCGCCAGCGGCGAAGGATTTTTCGAAGGACCCTGCCGTCTCCGCCCTGGTCGAGGAGGTGGCGGCCAGGCGGATGCCGATTGCCGAAGCCCAAAAGAAAATCAAGGATTTCGCCGCCTCGCTGCCGGTCGAGCAGCTTGCGCCGAAAATGGCGATGCTGGTGCAAGGCATGTTCGATCACATGGACGCCGAACGTTCGCAGGTGATCTCAGGCATTTCTCGTTACGCCCGCAAGCAGCTCGAAATGGCCGCCGCCTTGCGCAAGGAAGCGTCCGACGTCGATGCGTTGCGGGCAAAGCCGGATGCGGATCCCGACGACATCGGACGGCGAACCGAGCAGCTGAAATTCGCAACGCGAATTTTCAATGAACGCGTCCAATCACTGACTTACGTCTGTGAAGTGCCGACGATCATCGAGCAGCGGCTTTATCAATTGTCCAAGGCCGTCTTGGAAACCCTCGCCGCGAAGAAGTAGAACCTCTATCTTCGCAGCGGATCTCACGATCCCCGGCCGGGCAGCACGCGCCAGCGCCGCACGAAATAACCGGGATGCGTCTCGATCCACTGGGCGACCAGCGGCTGCGCCTGCATGAAGGCGGTCCCGGGATTCATCGCCAGGCCGTCCACCATCTGCTCGCGTTGTTCACAGGTCTGCGGCACATCCGTCAGGCAGACCATCATAACCAGCGTGTAAAGCATTGCCCCATTACCCCCATCGAATTCCCGAACCCCATGCCCGGGAGGTTTCCGAGATACCGACAAGTCTGCAGGGGTCGCACATACAGATCGCTTACGGGTGTGAAAGGACGTGGCCCCCGCTCTTTCGCACTGCAATATAACATATCGCTTATCTAACACCAACAACCGCCGGGCGTTCTAGGCAATTGCTTCAGGTTGCGTTGCGCCAATGCGGCGCCGACGTTTCCCGGGCCGATGATTCCGGTCTCGCGGGGTGTCTTCGATGTCGTCAGACCGGCAGCCCGTTCTGCTTACGCAGGCTCTTATCGAATGCGGATGCGGGGACGAAACGGCGCAGGAGACTGACCTGGCGCGCCATTTTTCCCGCCGCATAGCGCCTCTTCGGAGCGCGATCGGTCGCAGCCGCCAAAACCGTCTTGGCTACCACTTCGGGCGAATCGCCTTTTTCCATTGCTTTCCGCACGACTGCGTTCATGCCAGCGCGCGCAGCGTCATAGATATCAAGCAACTGGTCCGGCCTGGCGAGATTGTCTTCGAAGGACGTGCGGGTATAGGCGGGTTCGACCAATGCAACGCGAATCCCGAACGGGCGCAGTTCATGGTCGAGCGATTCGGAATAGCCTTCGATGGCATGTTTGGTCGACGCATAAAGCGCGAAATAGGGAGCTGGGATGAACCCCTGCACCGAACTCAGATTGACGATTCTACCCTTGCCTTGACGGCGCATTATCGGCAGGACCGCGTTGGTCACGCGGAGCACGCCGAAGACGTTCACATCGAACAGTGCCTGAGCCTGGACCATTGAGGACTCTTCCGCGCCACCAAACAGACCCATGCCGGCATTGTTGACGAGCAGGTCGATGCGCCCGGTCTCGGCCAGCACGTCATCGACCAGTTTCGCCACCGACGCGTCATCGGTCACGTCACAGACCAGCATGGTCAGGCCGTCGGAGTTTTTGGCGGCTGCGCGACGGCTGGTGCCGAACACGCGGAAACCGGCGCTTTGCAAAGCTATGGCCGTCGCGCGCCCGATGCCGGAGGACGCCCCCGTCACCAGGGCGACGCCAGGATTGGTCTTGTTCATGGAAATCATTTCTTTCTTTGGGTTGGACTGATTTTGGATTGGCATGGAAGAAGCACGAAAGGTCGGAGTCAGTTATGAGCGCCTCTGGCGTTCGCACCGGCCAACTCGTCCGTCCAGCGCCGGAATAGCGCGCTGGCGTTGACGCCGCCAAAGCCGAAGCCGTTTGATATCGCGTAGTCCATTGCCATCGGGCGGGCTTGGCTTGCGACGAAGTCGATGCCGTCGCCGGCTGGATCCGGCGCGCCCAGATTGAGGGTCGGCGGCGCCACCTGATCCCTGAGCGCCAGGATTGCGAAGATGGCTCCAAGCCCGCCGGCGGCTCCGAGCAGGTGTCCGGTCGCCGATTTCGTTGCGCTGACGGCGATGGTGGAATCTGCGCCGAAGAGTGTTTTGATCGCCGCGATTTCCCCGAGATCACCGACCGGCGTGGAGGTCGCGTGCGCATTGAGGTGTCGAACCTCACGCGGCGAAATGCCGGCTTGGGCAATCGCGATCTGCATGGCTCGGCGCGCCCCGTCGCCGTCCTCGGGACCGGAGGTGACGTGATGAGCATCCGCCGTCGTGCCATAGCCGACGAGCTCGGCGAGCGGTTTCGCACCGCGCGCCAGCGCGTGGCTCAACGCCTCGATGACCAGCACGCCGGCTCCTTCGCCCATGACGAAGCCGTCCCGCGACACGTCGAAAGGCCGTGACGCCTGAGCCGGCGCCCAATTGAAGCCGGTCGAAAGAGAGCGTGCGGCAGCAAAACCACCGAGACTGACGATGTTCATGCAGGCTTCGGTTCCGCCACACACGGCGATATCGGCTTCGTTGGCGCGGATGAGGCGGGCCGCATCGCCGATCGCCTGGATGCCGGCCGCGCACGCCGTCACCGGCGCGCCGAGTGGCCCCTTGAAGCCATGGCGGATCGAGATGTGGCCCGCCGCGAGGTTCACCAGGAAGGACGGTACCGTAAACGGCGAGAGACGGCGGACGCCGCGCTGGTCGACCGTGCGCACCGCCTCGGTTATGGCGGGGAAGCCGCCGATGCCGGACGCGATGATCGTGGCCGTGCGCAGGCGATCCGCTTCCGAGACGGGCGCCCACCCTGCTTGCGCGAGGGCCCCTTCGGCAGCGGCGAGCCCGAAGATGATGAACCGGTCTACCTTGCGCTGGTCCTTTGCAGCCAGGACGGTATTCGGATCGAAACCAGCGTCCGGATCGTCTTCCAGCGAGGGAACCACCCCTCCGATCTTGGCCGGGAGGTCTCCCACCATATCGTCCGGAAGTCTGCGGATGCCCGAGCGACCGGCCAGCAGCCGCGACCACGACGCGTCGACATCGGCAGCAAGGGGCGTGACCGCTCCCATGCCTGTAACAACAATCCGTCGCATCTATTTTCCTATCAATTTGGCTGCGCCGCCAGCGCTGTCCACGCCGTTCAAGGGGCAGCTGCTTCGCGAACCTGTTCGGTCGCCGCGTCCAGAAAGGCCTGGGCGAGGTCCGGGTCGTTGACGACGCGCGATAGCGTCAGCGCACCGACCATCGTCGAGAGAATGGCCATAGCCTTTCTCTCGGGCTCCTCACCATTGGCCTCGGCAATGAAACGGCCGAAGATTTCGAGATGCTCCTTGATCCCGGCTTCGAACGACGCTTTCACGTCGCTGCCCTGTCTGGCGGCATCCGAACCAAGCGCGACAATCGGGCAGCCGTCCATCTTTTCTCCGCGATGGTCCATGCTGAGGTAGAATGCGATCACCGCGCCAAGCGGATCCTCGGATTTTGCCGCAGTCGCGGCCGACCACCGCAGCGTGGCGCTCTCCATCGCCCGCCTCGACGCCAGCACCGCCAGATCGTCCTTGGAGGCGAACTGCTTGTAGAACGCGCCCTGGGTCAGCCCGGCAGCCTGCATCAGGTCCTTAAGGCCGATGCCGTCAAAGCCGCGCTCCCGAAAAAGCCGGCTTGCCACATTGATCACGGTTTCGCGGTTTTCCGCCGCCTGAATGCGACTCACACGCATGTCGATCTCCTTATTTAGCTTGCGTTCGACATCTATAGCAGGTATAGCGTACGAACGCAATCCAATTCGGCTGCGCACGGTGCCCCGGTCACGCATCGAACAAATTTGGAGGAGAGGTCAAATGCTATACAGTTATATCGTCGAGAAATCGATCCGGCAGAGCTTCGACCACGTCAACAACCATCGCTGGGATGAGGCGGTGAAAGCACTCGTGCCGCATGTCCATCACCGCGTTTCCGGCGCCCACGCGCTTGGTGGTGAGCGCCACGACAAGGAAGCCGTGCGCCGCTGGTTTGAGCGCCTCGGCCGCGTCCTGCCCAATCTCCATCTCACGGTCAACCACGTCTGGGTGAAGGGCTGGCCGTGGCATACCACCGTATTTGCCCAGTGGGACGGCACCGCGACGCTGCTCAACGGCGACGCATCCTACGTCAACAGTGGTCTCCACGTATTCACCCTGCGGTGGGGCAAGGTCTATGCACTTGCGGAATTCTACGATTCACAAGCAGCGGCCCGCGGTCTTGCCGCCCAAGCGGCAACTGGCCTCGAAGAGGCTGTTGCCGAACCAATTGCAGGCTAGCAGAAGCGCAGTCAGCGGCCCGCAGCGTAACCGCGGGTACGCCAGCCCGTGGCCGTGCCGGGCATCGCCCGCAGACGACCCCATCAGCGCGCGCTCGGCGGCCGCTTGCTGGAACCGCTTCGACAGCCGCTCATCGGTGACGGTCCGCGAGACCACCGGCGGAACTCTCCATCGCCCGCCTGGACGCCTTGCGCCGCCAGATCGTTCTTGGATGCGACTGCTTGCAAAAACGCGCCCTGGGTGAGCCCGGGCCTCCATCAAAATCCTAAGGCCGATGCCGTCAAAGCCGCGCTCCCGAAAAAGCCGGCCTGCCGCATTGATCGCCGTTTCGCGGTTTTCTGCAGCGCCTCACACGCATCATCAATTTTTTCATTTTTTTAGATTGCATTCGTAATCTAACTCAGTTATAAAGTTCGAACGCAATCTAAAAAGAAGGAGATACGAGATGATCCGCAAAACCCTGAGTGCCTCGGTTTTGGCCGCGCTGTTTCTTGCCGCCCCGGCGTTTGCCGAGGAAGCCACCATAGGACGCCCGATCGAAGCCGGCAGCCTGCACGAGGGACACCTCGACATGGTCGTCTATTACGTCCCGGTCGAAGGCGACCTCCTGGAGGTCACCGCCACCTTCGCGCCAAAGTTCGGCGGCGATCCGCAGCGCGTCGTCATGGGCCTCGCCGACGGCGACTCCGTGGCCTTTTCGATGCCGGGCCACCGCGGCCCGCTCTACGCGTTCTCGCGGTCCGGCGAGGAGGTGACGGTGTCGTCCGAGACCGACATGCGCGCCGATGCCAATGCACCGACCCGCCTTGCAGACGGCAGCCTGCGTGCTGCTGGGCTCGCGTCCGTGGGGCCGATGTAAAGGTCAAACGCAATCTTTCTTGAGAGGCGACGAACGTGAAAAAGAAACCCGTTATTGTGCTGGGCGCAATCCTGATCGCGGTGTCAGGGGCGGTGGCGTTCGCCACACTTGCCGTTCCCACGCAGGAAGCCGCCGCCGTGGGCGACCCGAGGCAGGAACCACCGATCGTCAGACTGGCGACGGCAGTTCCGGTGGCCGGATCCGAACGCGGCTTCACGGGCATCATAGGGGCGAGGGTCCAGAGCAATCTCGGTTTTCGCGTCTCAGGCAAGATCGTGGAACGGCTCGTGGACGTCGGTCAGCAGGTCAAAGCCGGTCAGCCGCTGATGCGGATCGACGACACCGACCTTCGCCTTTCGCTCACGGCGAAGCGCAACGCTGTCGCTGCAGCACGCGCTGTCCTGGTTCAGGCGAGCGCGGACGAAAAGCGCTACGCTGTTCTGGTCAAGAAGGAGTTGGCTGCAACCCCGCAGCGGTACGAGCAGGCAAAGGCCGCGCTGGATACTGCCACGGCCCAGCTTGCCGCCGTGGAAGCGGAAGCGAAGGTCGCAGAGAACGAGGCGACCTACGCGGTCCTGGTGGCGAACGCGGATGGAACGGTGGTCGATACGCTTGGCGAGCCGGGGCAGGTCGTCTCCGCCGGCCAGCCGGTGGTTCGCATCGCCCAGGCCGGCCCCCGCGAAGCGGTGGTCGCGCTTCCCGAAACGATCCGGCCGGCGATCGGGTCGGTGGCCGAGGCCAGCGTGTATGGGGGTGATGGGCGTCGCTATGCAGCACATCTCCGGCAGTTATCGAACTCCGCCGATGCCCAGACCCGTACCTACGAGGCCCGCTATGTGCTTGATGGCGAGGCCGCGGCAACACCGCTTGGCGCGACGGTAACCATTCGGCTTGCAAGCCAGGCCGGTCAGCCTGAAGTCCAGGTGCCGCTGGGGGCTGTGCTCGATGATGGTCGGAAGACCGGCGTCTGGGTCCTGGACAGCGCCACCTCGACCGTACACTTTCAGCCCGTGCAGCTTGTTCGTGTGACCAGTGAATCCGCAGTGATCTCCGGATTGAACTCTGCCGATCCGATTGTTTCGCTCGGCGCTCACCTCCTGCAGGAGGGCGCTCAAGTCAGGACTGCATCCGAAAGCGGGGGCAAGTGATGAACCTCAATCTCTCAGCGATCGCCGTTCGCGAACGCGCCGTCACCCTGTTCTTCATCCTCTTGGCAGTGGCGGCCGGCGCCTATGCGTTTGTCATGCTCGGGCGGGCGGAAGACCCCAACTTCACCATCAAGACCCTGACGGTCACGACGGCGTGGCCGGGTGCGACAGCACGCGAGATGCAGGATCTCGTCGCCGAACCGTTGGAGAAACGGCTTCAGGAACTGACCTGGTACGACCGGGTGGAGACGACCACACGGCCGGGCTATGCCTATATGACGGTCACGCTGAGGGACGACACGCCGCCATCCGCCGTTGAGGAGGAGTTTTACCAGGCCCGCAAGAAGCTCGGGGATGAAGCCCGCAACCTGCCGCCCGGCGTCTTCGGCCCCTTCGTCAATGACGAATATTCGGACGTGAGCTTCGCCCTTTATGCTCTGAAGGCCAAGGGCATGCCGATGCGTGAGCTGGCCAGGCAGGCCGAAGTGATCCGCCAGGACCTCCTGCACGTGCCCGGCGTCAAGAAGATCAACATCCTGGGTGAACGTCCCGAACAGATATTCGTCGAGTTCTCCTACGCCAAATTGACAACCCTCGGCGTCTCGGCACAGGACATCGTCGCCGCCTTGCAGCGGCAGAACACCGTCACACCGGCGGGCTCGATCGACACTCAGGGGCCGCGGGTCTTCATCCGGGTCGACGGCGCTTATGACAGCGTCCAGGCGATCGCCGACACGCCGATCGTCGCTTCGGGGCGGACGCTGAAGCTCTCCGACATCGCCGAGGTCCGCCGCGGCTACGAGGATCCGCCCACATATCTCATCCGCCGCCAGGGTGAGCCCACCATCATGCTGGCAGCCGTCATGCAGGAGGGCTGGGACGGTCTCGCGCTCGGCAAGGCGCTGGAGGACAGAACTGCGGCCATCGCACAGACACTGCCGCTCGGGATGACGCTCGACAAGGTGAGCGATCAGGCCGTCAACATTACCTCGGCGGTCGACGAATTCATGATGAAGTTCGCGATGGCGCTCGGCGTGGTGCTGCTGATCGCCCTGATCAGCATGGGTTGGCGCGTCGGCATCGTCGTGGCGGCCGCCGTTCCTCTGACGCTTGCGGTCGTGTTCCTCATCATGCTGGAAACCGGCCGGTTCTTCGACCGCATCACGCTCGGCGCTCTCATCCTGGCGCTCGGTCTTCTCGTGGACGATGCCATCATCGCCATCGAGGTGATGGTGGTGAAGATGGAAGAGGGCATGGACCGCATCAAGGCGGCGGCCTATGCGTGGAGCCACACCGCGGCGCCGATGCTGTCGGGAACGCTCGTGACGGTCGCCGGGTTCCTGCCGGTGGGCTTCGCGCGCTCGACGGCCGGCGAATACGCGGGCAACATCTTCTGGGTCGTCGGGTTTGCCCTTATCGTCTCGTGGATCGTCGCGGTGATCTTCACGCCCTATCTTGGCGTCAAGATGCTGCCCGCGATCAAACCGGTCGAAGGCGGCACCCACGCGATCTACGACACACCGAACTATCGGCGCCTGCGGCGGCTCATCGTCTTTGCCGTGCGGCACAAGTTCGCAATCAGCGGTATTGTCGCCATCGCCTTCGTGCTTTCCGTCGTCGGCATGGGCTCCCTCAAACAGCAGTTCTTCCCAACATCCGACCGCCCCGAAGTGCTGGTGGAGGTCCGCTTGCCCGAAGGCACCAGCATTGAGACGACGACCGCCACGGTCGAGACGCTCGAAGGCTGGCTGGACGACCAGCCCGAGGCTGAGATCGTCACGAGCTATGTCGGTCAGGGCGCTCCCCGCTTCTTCTTCGCGATGGCGCCGGAATTGCCCGATCCCGCCTTCGCCAAGATCGTCGTGCTGACACCGGACGCGGAGGCGCGCGAGGCATTGAAGCACCGGCTCCGGGAGGCGGTGTCCCAAGGGCTCGCGCCCGAGGCCGACGTACGTGTCACCCAACTTGTGTTCGGGCCCTACACGCCGTTTCCCGTCGAATTCCGGGTCATGGGACCTGATCCCGTGCAACTGTACAGTATTTCCGAAAAGGCCCTCGACATCATGCGGGCCGTCCCTGACGTACGGCAGGCCAACCGCGATTGGGGCAATCGCACGCCCGTGCTCCGCTTCATCCCGGATCAGGACCGGCTGAACCTGATCGGCCTCTCGCCGGCGGAGGTGGGCCAGCAGCTCCAGTTCCTCCTCACCGGCGTCCCCGTCACGCAGGTACGCGAGGACATCCGCAATGTTCCCATTGTGGCCCGCAGCGGCGGCGAAGAGCGGCTGGACCCGACGCGTCTGACAGATTTCTCACTGATTAGCCGGGACGGACGCCAGATTCCACTCGACCAGATCGGCCATTCGGAAATCCGCCTGGAAGAGCCGATCCTGAAACGCCGCGATCGCACGCCCGTCATCACGATCCGCTCGGACATCAACGAGGCGACCCAGCCTCCGGAGGTTTCCAAGGAGATCATGAAGGCCCTTCAGCCGCTGATCGCATCGCTTCCGGCCGGCTATCGCATCGAACTGGGCGGATCCATCGAGGAGGCCGAAAAGGCCAACACGGCGCTGGGTAAAGTCTTTCCGGCGATGATCGCCGCCATGCTGATCGTCATCATATTGCAGGTGCGGTCTTTCTCGACAATGGCCATGGTCATGCTGACGGCACCGCTTGGCCTCGTCGGCGTCGTGCCGATGCTGCTCGCCTTCAACCAGCCCTTCGGTTTCAACGCCATTCTGGGCCTGATTGGACTGGCCGGCATCCTGATGCGCAATACGCTGATCCTGACCGAACAGATCAAGGAGAACCGTGCTGCCGGCCTCGACGACTATCACGCCGTCATCGAGGCAACGGTGCAACGCACAAGGCCCGTGATCCTGACCGCTCTTGCCGCCGTGCTGGCCTTCATCCCTCTCACGCACTCCGTCTTCTGGGGATCGATGGCCTATACGCTGATCGGCGGCACGGCGGTCGGCACGGTGCTGATCCTGCTCTTCCTTCCCGCGCTTTATGCCGCGTGGTTCCGGATCAAACCAACAGCAGACGACGTCCATGAGAAGCCAACCGACTCGACGGATGAACTGGAAATGCAAACAACATTAGCTGCCGAATAGGTCTCTGTTGTCGGAGGAGGCGGTTCAAGTTCTCGCCCGCTGGCCTTTGCCTGAACATGCGCAGGGCAAGCTGCACGATCTTGCCGCTTACAGATGATCGTCCAGGGCGAGCCCGGCAGTCGTCAGTTCTGGAGACATTTATGAATCGTCCGGTCCGAACGCGAACTGATCCCGCCGAGATGCGGGCACGCATCCTGGAGGTCGCGGAGGAGCACTTCCGCCGCATCGGCCACCACAAGACGTCGGTGGCCGACATCGCCTCCGAGATCGGCATGAGCCCGGCGAACGTCTACCGCTTCTTCGCTTCCAAAGGCGCGATCAACGAGTCCATCGCCAGGCGGGTTGTGAACGAGGTAGCCGAGATCGCTTACGCGATCGCACGCACGAACGCGCCAGCCTCTGAGAAACTCGATCGGCTCCTGACCACTATTCACCACCACAACAAGTCGAAACTGATCAAGGAAAAGCGCATGCACGACATGATTGTCGACGCCATGCAGGCGAACTCGGCGATCATCAAGGCGCATATCGAGCGGGTGGTGACAATCTTCGAGGCGACCATCCGCGAGGGCATCGAAGCAGGCGAATTCAAGGTCGAGGACCCGGCAGAAGCGGCGCGTGCGGTCAACGCCGCGTTCACGCCGTTCTTCCACCCGATTCTGATCGAGCACTGCGTTCAACACGGCGAAGACACCGAAGCGGGCCTGCGCACGCAGATTCGCTTTGTCCTGAAAGCTCTCGGCAAATCGAACTAGCCGCCCTGGCAGGTGGCTGCCAGCGACGCATTCCGCCCTCAATTCAGGCGCGACCTCCTGTGTTCGGTCCCTCGTGCGGATAGAGCTTGCCGAACAGCGGCAGGTACATCGCGCCCTTGCGCATCAGGAAATCGTGGAACGTCGCCATCGCCGGCGAGATCGCGTGATCGCTGCGCATCACCGAAAACCATTGCCGGCGGATCGGCATGCCGACAACGTCGAGGATGACCAGCCGGCCGGCTTCGGTTTCGGCGGCGATGGTGTGGGCAGAGATGAAGGCAATGCCAAGCCCGGCCATCACCGCCTGCTTGATCGTCTCGTTCGAGCCCATCTCGACGCCGAGATCATCGATGCGGCCGGGCACGTCGCTCAAAAATATTTCCAGCGAGATGCGCGTGCCGGAGCCGGGCTCGCGGATGAGGAAATGCTCTTCGGCGATCCGCTCCTTGGATATCTCGCGCGCCGACGCCAGCGGGTGGTCGGGCGGCGCGATGATGACCAGCGGGTGATCGCCGAACACCGACGCACGCACCGGGACTTCCCTCGCCGGGCGCCCCATCAGCGCGATGTCGATGTCGTGGTTCTTCAGACTGTTGATGGTTTCGGCGCGGTTGCCGATGGCGAGCCGCATGTCGATATCGGGATGTTCCTTCATGAAGCCGGCCATCAGCCGCGGCGCGAAATATTTGGCGGTGGAAACGACGCCGAGCCGCAAGCTGCCGATACGCACGCCCTTGATCGCATCCATCTTGTCTTCGAGCAGGCGAAGCCGCTCCTCGATCGCCTGCGCCGTCTCGACGAAGGCCAGACCTGCGGCAGTCGGACGCATGCCGTCCGACGTCCGGTCGAACAGGGCCAGCTGGAACTCCTCCTCGACCTGCCGCAACTGGATCGTCACCGCTGGAGGAGACAAGCCTAACACCTTGGCCGCGCTAACGATTTTTCCATGGCTGATGATGGCCTGGACGGTCTTGAATTGCTTGAGGGTGAGGTTTCTCATGCGCCATACTAAATTTTTTTTAGCACGAAAGTAAAGTTATTGAATTTTACTTATCCATGGCAGTTTGTTCTCATTCCCCAATCCGGCCGGAGGAGTTGCGGCTGGATCGGGAGGTTACGATGCCAGCGGCAACGCTCGACGCATTTCTGAATTCCTATCTCGGCCCGCCCGACGAACTGCGTTCGGCAGTCGTCGCGACCGTCCGTCAGCTGACGCAGGCCGCCACCAAGGTCCGCAACACCATCAATCAGGGGGTGCTCGGCACCGCCTTTGCCGGGACCCGCAGCGCCAATGCCGACGGCGACATCCAGAAGGATCTCGACATCTTCGCCGACGACATCTTCCTCGATGCCATGCGCCACGCTCCGGTCGCGCTCTACGCCTCCGAGGAACTGGAGCAGCCGGTCCTGCTCGACAGCCAGGCGCCTCTCGCCATCGCCATCGACCCGCTCGACGGCTCTTCCAACATCGACACCAACGTGTCGATCGGAACGATCTTCTCGCTCCTCCCTGCAACTGGCGCGCCGGACGAAAATCCGGCCGCCTCTTTTTTGCAGCCGGGCGTGAAGCAGCTGGGGGCCGGTTTCTTCATCTACGGGCCGCAGCTGGCGCTGGTCCTGTCGCTCGGCAGCGGCACGCACGTCTTCGTTCTCTCGACCAGGCTCGGCACATTCGTCCAGGCCTACGAGAGCCGGATCATCCCGCAGCGTACCCAGGAGTTCGCCATCAACGCCGCCAACTACCGGCATTGGGACGAGGCGGTGCGGCTCTACATCGACGACTGCCTCGAAGGCACTGAAGGCCCACGCGGAAAGGACTTCAACATGCGCTGGATCGCCTCCCTCGTCGCCGACTGCTACCGCATACTGATGCGCGGCGGCGTGTTCCTCTATCCAGGCGACAAGCGCAAGGGTTACCGCCAGGGACGGCTGCGCCTCGTCTATGAGGCCAACCCGATCGCCTATCTCATCGAACAGGCAGGCGGCGCCGCCACCGACACCATCACCCGCATCCTCGAAATCGAGCCCGAGGGCCTGCACCAGCGCGTGCCCGTGGTGTTCGGATCGGCGCGCGAGGTCGCGCGCATCACCCGCTACCACACCGAGCCCAGCGCGATCGGCGAGCGTGCACCGCTGTTCAGCCGCCGCGGCCTGTTCAGGGCCTGAGCATCATGTCGGCAAAGCACCCCATCATCACCATCACCGGGTCGTCAGGCGCCGGCACCACCTCGGTCAAGCGCATCTTCGAGCTGATCTTCCGGCGCGAGAACATCGACGCCGCCTTCATCGAAGGCGACGCCTTTCACCGCTACGACCGCGCCACGATGAAGGTCAAGGTGGCCGAGGAGGAGAAGGCGGGCAATCCAAACTTCACCCACTTCCATGCCGAGGCCAACGAGCTCGCAATCCTCGAAGAGGTGTTTGAGGAATATGGCCGCCGCGGAACCGGAAAGACCCGCACCTACATCCATGACGAGGACGAGGAGAAGCAGTACGGCACGCCGCCCGGACAATTTACCGAATGGCGCCAATTCCCGCCGAGCGACCTGCTCTTCTACGAGGGCCTGCATGGCTGCGTCGTCACCGACAAGATAGACCTGGCCAGGCATGCGGACCTCAGGATCGGCGTGGTGCCGGTCATAAATCTCGAATGGATCCAGAAGATCCATCGCGACCGGGCAACCCGCGGCTATTCCACCGAGGCGGTGATGGACGTGATCCTGCGCCGCATGCCGGACTATGTCCGCTACATCGTCCCGCAATTCTCGCAGACCGCCATCAACTTCCAGCGCGTGCCGATCGTCGACACGTCCAACCCGTTCATCGCCCGCTGGATCCCGACGCCCGACGAATCGATGCTGGTCATCCGCTTCGCGAATCCCCGCGGCATCGATTTCCCCTACCTGCTTTCGATGATCCACGACTCGTTCATGTCGCGGCCGAATTCCATAGTGGTGCCAGGCAACAAGCTCGATCTTGCCATGCAGCTGATCCTGACGCCGCTCATCCTGCAATTGATCGAACGCAAGAACCGTGTGTCGTGAGGAGGACGCCATGAACAGCCAAGCAGCAGCCCTGAAGCCCGTCGCCGCCGTCTCGGAGCGCGAAATGGCGAACGCCATTCGCGCATTGGCGATGGACAGCGTCCAAAAGGCCAATTCCGGTCATCCGGGCATGCCGATGGGCATGGCCGACGTTGCGACGGTGCTGTTCGGCCGCTTCATCAACATCGATCCGTCGGCGCCCAACTGGCCCGATCGCGACCGCTTCGTACTTTCGGCCGGGCACGGCTCGATGCTGCAATATGCGCTGCACTACCTGCTCGGCTACGAAGACATACCGATCGAGCAATTGCAGCGGTTTCGCCAGCTGGGCAGCCGCACCGCCGGACATCCCGAATATGGCCATGCGCTTGGCATCGAGACGACGACCGGTCCGCTCGGACAAGGCATCTCGACCGCCGTCGGCATGGCGCTGGCCGAGCGCATGCTTGCTGCCCGCCACGGTGCCGATCTCGTCGACCATTTCACCTACGCGATCGCCGGTGACGGCTGCCTGCAGGAAGGCATCAGCCACGAGGCAATCGACCTTGCCGGTCACCTGAAGCTCGCCCGGCTGATCGTCTTCTGGGATGACAATGCGATCTCGATCGACGGACCGACGTCGCTGTCGACATCGATGGACCAGCCGGCGCGGTTCGAAGCCGCCGGATGGCATGTCCAGTCGGTGGACGGCCACGACACGGAAGCCGTCGCTGCGGCAATCGAAGCGGCGCAGCAGTCGGACCGGCCGTCGCTGATCGCCTGCCGCACGGTGATCGGCAAGGGCGCGCCCAATCTGGGCGGCTCGGAAAAGACGCATGGCGCGCCGCTGGGCGAGGCCGAGATCGCCGCGACGCGCGAGAACATCGGCTGGGCCTGCGCGCCGTTCGAGGTGCCGGACGACATCCTGTTCGCCTGGCGCGAAATTGCCGAGCGCGGGCAAGCGGCGCGGCACGCCTGGGAGCAGCGGCTTGCCGACTCGCCGCAGCGCCAGGCTTTCGAGAGTGCGGTCGCCGGCACCCTGCCCGACGCGGTCTTCGAAGCGCTCGGCGCTTTCCGCAAGGAGCATGTCGAAAAGGCGACCAAGGTCGCAACGCGAAAAGCCTCCGAAATGGCGCTCGGCGCCATCAACGCCGCAACCGAGCTGACCGTCGGCGGCTCCGCCGATCTGACGCACTCGAACCTGACGATCACCAAGGGCATGGATCATATAGCGCCTAGTGCCTATGCCGGCCGCTACATCCACTACGGCATCCGCGAGCATGGCATGGCCGCGGCCATGAACGGCATCGCGCTGCATGGCGGCTTCGTGCCTTATGGCGGCACCTTCCTGTGCTTCGCCGACTATGCGCGCGGCGCCATGCGGCTCTCGGCGCTGATGGGCCAGCGCGTCATCTATGTGATGACCCATGATTCCATCGGTCTGGGTGAGGACGGCCCGACCCATCAGCCGATCGAGCACCTGGCGATGCTGCGGGCGACGCCCAACCTCAACGTCTTCCGTCCGGCCGACATCATCGAAACGGCGGAGTGCTGGGAACTGGCGCTGATGAGCAGGAACCGGCCGAGCGTGCTGGTGCTCTCGCGGCAGAACCTGCCGATGCTGCGCCAGGCACACAGCGAGAAGGCACACAGCGACGAGCCACACATCGACGAGAACCGGTCGAGCCAGGGCGCCTACGTCCTGCGCGAGCCGGCCGGGCACCGCGCCGTGACGCTGATTGCCACCGGCTCGGAGGTCGAGATCGCCGTTGCCGCCGCCGAACGGCTGGAGACCGAGCACGGCATCGCCGCCGCCGTCGTCTCGATGCCGTGCTGGGAGCTGTTCGAGGAACAGGATGCCGACACCCGTAAGGCTGTCCTCGGCTCGGCGCCGCGCGTCGCCGTCGAAGCCGCAGCACGGCTCGGCTGGGATCGCTGGACCGGCGACACCGGCGCTTTCGTCGGCATGGCCGGTTTCGGCGCCAGCGCCCCTGCCCCGGATCTCTACCGGCATTTCGACATCACGCCCGAAGCCGTCGCCGCAGCGGCGCTGAAGCTCATCATCTAGGAAGGACCCAAAAAATGGCCCGCATCACCCTTCGCCAGCTTCTCGACCATGCCGCTGAGCACGGCTACGGCGTTCCGGCATTCAACATCAACAACATGGAACAGGGCCTTGCCATCATGGAGGCGGCCAGGGCCTGCGACGCGCCGGTCATCATCCAGGCCTCGCGCGGCGCCCGCTCCTATGCCAACGACATCATGCTGGCCAAGATGATGGAGGCGTTGACCGAAATGCATCCGGCCATTCCGCTCTGCATCCATCAGGACCACGGCAACAACGAAGCCACCTGCCTTTCGGCGATCCGCCACGGCTTCACCTCGGTGATGATGGACGGCTCGTTGATGGCGGACGCCAAGACACCGGCGAGCTACGACTACAACGTCGCCATCACCGAACGTGTCGCACGCATGGCGCATTGGGTCGGCGCTTCGGTCGAAGGGGAGCTCGGCGTGCTTGGCTCGCTGGAAACCGGCCAGGGCGAGGCCGAGGACGGGCATGGCGCCGAAGGTGTGCTTTCCCACGACCAGCTTTTGACCGATCCCGATCAGGCGGTCGACTTCGTCACCGCCACCCAGGTCGACGCGCTGGCGATCGCCTGCGGCACTTCGCATGGCGCCTACAAATTCAGCCGCAAGCCCGACGGCGGCATCCTCGCCATGCAGGTGATCGAGGCGATCCACGAAAAGCTGCCCAACACGCATCTGGTCATGCATGGCTCTTCCTCGGTGCCGCAGGAACTGCAGGACGTCATCAACAGATATGGCGGCGAGATGCCCCAGACCTTTGGCGTTCCGGTCGAGGAGATCGAGCGCGGCATCCGTTACGGCGTGCGCAAGGTCAACATCGACACCGATTGCCGCATGGCCATGGCCGGGCAGTTCCGCCGCGTCGCGACGGAGGACCCGCGCGAATTCGATCCGCGCAAATTCCTGAAACCCGCCATGGATGCCCTGCGCGACCTTTGCCGCGATCGCTTTGAGCGCTTCGGCACCGCCGGCAACGCCTCGAAAATCAGGGTCATCGCCATGGACGAGATGGCCAAACGTTACGCCGCGGGAAAACTCGATCCGCAAATCGCAACTGCGAAAGCCGCCTGAGCGGCAAACAGGAGACCTGTCATGAACAAGATCGACATGCCGTCAGCTGGCACGCTCAAGGAAGGCAAGGAACGCTACAAGTCGGGCGTCATCCCCTACAAGAAAATGGGCTACTGGGAGCCGGACTACCGGCCCAAGGAGACCGACCTGATCGCCATGTTTCGGATCACGCCGCAGCCAGGCGTCGACCACGAGGAGGCGGCGGCCGCCATCGCCGGTGAATCCTCCACCGCGACCTGGACCGTGGTGTGGACCGACAGGCTGACCGCCTGCGAGCTCTACCGCGCCAAGGCGTTCAGATCCGAGCCGGTGCCGAACACCGGTCCCGGCACCAAGACCGAGCAGCAGTACTTCGCCTACATCGCCTACGACCTCGACCTGTTCGAGCCGGGCTCAATCGCCAACCTGACTGCATCGATCATCGGCAACGTGTTCGGCTTCAAGGCAGTCAAGGCCTTGCGACTCGAGGACATGCGCATCCCGGTGGCTTACCTGAAAACCTTCCAGGGCCCGGCGACCGGCATCGTGGTGGAACGCGAGCGGCTCGACAAGTTCGGCCGGCCGCTGCTCGGCGCGACGACGAAGCCGAAACTTGGCCTGTCAGGCCGCAACTATGGCCGCGTCGTCTACGAGGCGCTGAAGGGTGGCCTCGACTTCGTCAAGGACGACGAGAACATCAACTCGCAGCCGTTCATGCACTGGCGCGACCGCTTCCTCTACTGCATGGAGGCCGTGAACAAGGCGTCGGCCGCCACCGGCGAGGTCAAGGGCCATTATCTCAACGTCACCGCCGGCACGATGGAGGAGATGTACGAGCGCGCCGAATTCGCAAAACAGCTTGGCTCCTGCATCGTCATGATCGACCTGGTCATCGGCTACACGGCGATCCAGTCGATGGCCAAATGGGCACGCCGCAACGACATGATCCTGCACCTGCACCGCGCCGGCAACTCGACCTATTCGCGCCAGAAGAACCACGGCATGAATTTTCGCGTCATCTGCAAATGGATGCGGATGGCCGGCGTCGATCACATCCATGCCGGCACGGTGGTCGGCAAGCTGGAAGGCGACCCGCTGATGATCAAGGGTTTCTATGACACGCTGCGCGAGGAGCGCACGCCGCAGAACCTCGAAACCGGGCTGTTCTTCGACCAGGACTGGGCCTCGCTCAACAAGGTGATGCCCGTCGCCTCGGGCGGCATCCATGCCGGCCAGATGCACCAGTTGATCCATTATCTCGGCGAGGACGTCGTTCTGCAGTTCGGCGGCGGCACGATCGGCCATCCGGACGGCATCCAGGCCGGTGCGACGGCCAATCGCGTCGCGTTGGAGGCGATGATCCTCGCCCGCAACGAGGGCCGCGACTATCTGCGCGAAGGCACCAAAATCCTCGAACAGGCGGCCAGATGGTGCACGCCGCTGAAAGCTGCCCTGGAGACCTGGAAGGACGTCACCTTCAACTACGAATCGACCGACACGGCCGACTTCGTGCCAACCGCAACGCCCAGCTTCTAGAAGGAACCGTCGCCATGATGACCAATCCGGGAAACAAGGTCACGCAGGGACAGTTTTCGTTCCTGCCCGACCTGACCGATGAGCAAATTTCGGCGCAGATCAAATATGCGCTGAAAAACCACTGGGCGGTCAGCGTCGAGTACACGGACGATCCGCACCCGCGAAACACCTATTGGGAAATGTACGGCAACCCGATGTTCGACCTGAAGGACCCGGCGGGCATCCTGCTTGAAGTCAACAATTGCCGGAAAGCCATGCCCAACATGTATGTCCGGGTCACCGCCTTCGATTCGAGCAAGGGCTGGGAAGCGCCGCGCATGTCGTTCATCGTCAACCGGCCGCCCAACGAACCCGGGTTCCGGCTGCTGCGCCAGGAGCGCGACGGCCGCAGCCAGGGCTATTCGATCGTGCCTTATGCGACCGACAGGCCCGAAGGCGAGCGGAGCTAGCCGAAACCATGCTGGACGCGATAGCAAAGGGCACTGCCGCGCCGGACGAATCGGTCGATCTGCAGGCCGAGTTCGAGGCGTCCAACATCGATGAGGTGCTGGGCAAGCTCGACCGCGAACTCGTTGGCCTGAAGCCCATCAAGACCCGCATCCGCGAGATCGCGGCGCTGCTCCTGGTCGACCGGCTTCGCCGCAAGTTCGGCCTGACCTCGGGCGCGCCGACGCTGCACATGAACTTCACCGGAAATCCCGGCACCGGGAAAACCACCGTGGCGCTGAGGATGGCCGAAATCCTGCATCGTCTCGGCTATGTCCGCGAAGGCCACATGGTCGCAGTGACGCGAGACGATCTCGTCGGCCAGTATGTCGGCCACACCGCGCCCAAAACCCGCGAAGTGATCAAGCGTGCCATGGGCGGGGTGCTTTTCATCGACGAGGCCTATTATCTCTACAAGCCCGAGAACGAACGCGACTACGGCCAGGAATCGATCGAGATCCTGCTGCAATGCATGGAAAACAACCGTGACGACCTGGTTGTGATACTTGCCGGCTACAAGGACAAGATGGACCGCTTCTTCAACAGCAATCCCGGCATGCGCTCGCGCATCGCCCACCACCTCGATTTTCCCGACTACGGCGTCGGCGAGCTCAAATCGATCGCCGAGATCATGCTGGCGGAACAAAATTACCGTCTCAGCGAGGCGGCGGCCAAGGCGCTCGAAGAGTATCTGCCGATCCGCATGCGGCTGCCGCATTTCTCCAACGCTCGCTCGGTCCGCAATGGGCTCGACCGGGCGCGGCTTCGCCAGGCCAACCGGCTTTTCACGTCGCGAGACCGGGTGTTGACGAAGACCGACCTTATCACCATTGAGGAATCCGATATTCGCGGCAGCCGCGTTTTCGCAGAAGGCAAGCTCGAAGGCGAACCGGAGACGAAGGCGCGCTGACAAGATGACGCCGGTTGGTGTGCAGCGACCGAAAACCGAAGACGGAATGGAGCCGACGACCATGGGTACCAAGACAATCATCGCCCCCTCGGTGCTTTCTGCGGATTTCTCGCGGCTCGGCGACGAGGTCGAAGCAGTCGTCCGGGCGGGTGCCGACTGGATCCATCTCGACGTGATGGACGGCCATTTCGTGCCCAACATCACCTTCGGCCCGCCGGTGATCAAGGCGATCCGTGACCGAACCGACAAGGTCTTCGACTGTCACCTGATGATTGCGCCGGCCGACGCCTATCTCGCCGCCTTCGCCGATGCCGGCTGCGACATCATCACCGTGCACGCCGAGGCAGGGCCGCATCTCGACCGTTCGCTGCAGGCAATCAGGAATCTCGGCAAGAAGGCCGGCGTGTCGCTGAACCCGTCGACGCCGGAAAGCGTCATCGAATATGTGCTCGACCGGCTCGATCTGGTGCTTCTGATGACGGTCAATCCGGGCTTCGGCGGCCAAGCTTTCATTCCTTCTGTCGTCGACAAGGTCAGGCGGGTCAAGGCGCTGATCGGCAATCGCCCGATCGACATCGAGATCGACGGCGGCGTCACCCCCGAGACCGCCCCGCTGGTCAGCGCGGCCGGCGCCAATGTGCTGGTCGCCGGTTCGGCTATCTTCAAGGGCGGCAGCGAGGCGGCCTATCGCGCCAATATCGTCGCCATCAGGCAGGCAGCCGACGGCGCGATCCGGAAAGCCGCGTAAACCCATTTCATCGGAGGACAACATGGGGGCAATCCCACCTGTCTGCGATTTCGGCTGGCAAGCCATCGATGCCGTCTTGCCCGGCGTCGACGGCAAATCGCATTCGATCTTCAGCCACGCCGGTCCGAACGGGCTGGTGGTGGCCTTCATCTGCAACCACTGCCCTTACGTGAAGGCGGTGATTTCCCGCATCGTCCGCGATGCCGACGACCTCAAGCCCGAAGGCATCGGCTTTGTTGCGATCAACGCCAACGATGCCGACGCCTATCCGGATGATTCCTTCGACAACATGAAGCTCTTCGCCAGGACGAACGGCTTCACTTTCCCCTACCTCCACGACGAGCGCCAGACGGTGGCGCGTGCCTATGGAGCCGTTTGCACTCCGGATTTCTTTGGGCTCAACAGCGAATTGACGCTGCAATATCGCGGCCGGCTGGACGCGGCGCGGCGCGACGCCGGACCGCCCGGACTGAGACGCGACCTGTTCGAGGCGATGAGACAGATCGCCCGAACCGGCGACGGACCGCTGGACCAGATCGCTTCGATCGGCTGCTCGATCAAGTGGAAGGACGCCGCATGAACGTCGGCATGAGTAGGCCGTTTCGATCGCCGAAGGCGATCCTGTTCGATCTCGACGGCACGCTGGTCGATTCGGCGCCCGATATAACCGCCGCGGTCAACGAATTGCTGGCCGGTCGCGATCTACCGCCGCTGCGCCTGGAACAGGTCAAGGCGATGATCGGCGGCGGCGTCAGGAAACTGGTCGAGCGAGCCTTCGCGGCATCCGGCGCGCCGCTCCTCGGCAGCGCCCTCGACGAGGCCAACCGTGCCATGGCGCCGATCTACCGCAGACATCTGACCGGCCTGACGACGCTGATGCCCGGCGTCAGGGAGGTTCTCACCCACTTCCATTTGAGCGGAATAGCCATGGGCGTGGTGACCAACAAGCCGCAGCTGGCGGCTCGCGAAATCCTGCTGCATTTCGGGCTGACGGACCATCTCGGCGCGATCGTCGGCGGAGACGCGGTGACTTGCCTGAAACCGGCACCCGACGCTCTGCTGCTGGCGCTCGACCAGCTTCAGGTCGAGCCTCGTGACGCGCTGATGGTCGGAGACAGCGGCGCCGACGTGGCCGCCGCCCGCGCCGCCGGCATGCCGGCTATCCTGCTGCGTGGCGGCTACACCCAAATTGCCGTTGAAGCGCTTGCCGCCGACCTGGTTTGCGACGGCCTGCTCGATCTGCCTTCCGCCATGCGCAGGCTGCAAGACGCCGCTTGACCGGCGCCAACCAGTGCGGGCGCCGGCCGAACGCAGTTTGCGAACGGCCGGCGAAGTCGCGTTACCCCGGGGGGAAGAACCGGGTTACTTCCTGCGGAAAAACCGGGTTATTTGGAGTATTGCTTCAGATAGGCGATGACGTTGGCGAGATCCTCGTCCTTCTTGAGACCGGGAAACGCCATCTTCGTACCTTTGATCATGCCCTTCGGGTCGCGAAGATAATTCGTCAGCGTGGCTTCGTCCCATTTGACGCCGGATTTGCCCGCCTCGGCCATCGGTTTGGAATATTTGAACCCCGGATGCGTGCCGGCCGTCCGGCCGATAACGCCGCTTAACGACGGACCGATCTTGTTCTTGTCCTCGTCGACGACATGGCAGGCCTTGCATTTGGCGAAGACCTTCTCACCCGCGGCGGCATCCTGTGCCTGCGATTGGTTTGTAATAAACGTCGCAACGGACACGACGGCGAAAAATGCGACTGCACGCATGGCATTTCCTCATTGATCGTCAAGGTGCCCTGGACGATTTGCGCATGCCTTTGTCTGATCATCGGCATGCATCGTTTTATGCAGAGCGAGAGCTTCTCCCTTGTGGAGTTGCAGCGCCTGCATCCTGGAAGCTACCCGGCAGATGAGCGATGTCAACCGCTACCCAAGTTCAAGGCAGTCGCTTCGGGTTTGCGCTGCCTTCCAGCGTTGAAGGCTGGCGAAAGCCGAAGCGACATCCAATCTCCCCCCTTGCGGGGGAGATGTCCGGCAGGACAGAGGGGGGNGGGAAGGATCGCCAACTTTCGGCTTTATCCATCCCAACCGGAAATGAGCCTGAGGGTGTGGCTGTAATTGATCGACAGGTCGGAGGGACAGCACCCCCCTCTGCCCTGCCGGGCATCTCCCCCGCAAGGGGGGAGATCGGCAGCTTCACCGACGGCGCGATTGACGGCCATCGGGCGAACGCGTAGCCTCAAATCATTCCGGTTTTCCATGGGCACCTCGGGACTCCGGCAGCTGGCGATTTTGGCTCGCAGATCGGGCCGGTTTCGCCAAAGCGGGCGTCTTCAAGCGCGCAAGAGGTGCTGAATGGATATGGTCGACCTCATCTTGACGGTTTGCCTGATTGCCAATCCTGGCAACTGCCGAGACGAACATCTCTATTTCGAGAGCCGCGGCTCTCTGTTCCAATGCATGATGCTGGCGCCCACCGAAATCGCGAAATGGTCGCAGGAACACCCGACCCTCAAGGTCAAGCGCTGGAAATGCGCTTTCCCGAACAAAGACCGTGCGATCTGATCGGCGCCTCGGCCTGTTATGCACCCGGGAGGAGACATCATGATGATTTCGCGTCGAGGAACGCTCCGGCTGGCGGCTCTTGGAACAGCCGCGGCACTTGTCCCAAAGCCCTCCTTCGCCACGAACCGGGTTCGCATCGGTGTGCTGAAATTCGGCACCGTGAGTTGGGCTCTTGACACGCTGAAGCACCACAGATTCGACGGAGCCAACGGCATCGATCTGGAGGTCGTCGATTTCGCCGGCGAGGATGCAACCAACGTCGCCTTGCTGGCCGGCGCGATCGACATGATCGTCTCCGACTGGCTGTGGGTCTCGCGCCAGCGCTCCGAAGGCGTAGACCTCACATTGGTCCCCTATTCGACCGCCGTCGGGGCGATCATGGTGAAGGAGGGAGCGCCGATCCGCACGATCTCCGATCTCAGGGAAAAAAAGCTCGGCGTCGCCGGCGGGCCGCTCGATAAAAGCTGGCTGCTGATCCAGGCGCTGGCCAGACGCGATCACGGCCTCGACCTGCCGGCAACCAGCGACATCGTCTTTGGCGCGCCGCCGCTGATTTCGGAAAAGGCGATGCAGGGCGAGCTCGATGCGGTGCTCAATTTCTGGCATTTTTGCGCCCGGCTCGAGGCCAACGGCTTTCGTCGGCTGATCGGCGCCGATGCTGCGGCGAAAGCGCTCGGGGCCTCGGGCGCCGTATCGGCGCTCGGCTATGTCTTTCATGACAAATGGGCGAACGACCATCCGGACGCTATCAGCGGCTTCATCAAGGCTTCGGCGCAGTCCAGGGACTTGCTGGCCAGATCCGACGATGAGTGGCTGCGCCTTGCGCCGATTATCCGCGCGCAAGGCGAGGAACTGGCCAAACTGCGTGACCGCTATCGCGAGGGCATTCCCAGACGCCCCGTCGCCGAGGATGCGGCCGACGCCGGCAAGCTCTACCGTGTGCTGGCCGAGATCGGCGGCGAAAAGCTGGTCGGCCGCGCGCCCGAGATGGCGCCCGGCACGTTCTGGCAGGCACCCCCGCAATGAGCGCACCTGACACCGGCGATCGCCCGCCTGGCGCTGCGGCCGGCATGTCCAGCCAATCCGGCCTTTCTGCGGCGCTGACACCGGTGCTGACAGTCGCGGCCTCTCTGGTCGGGCTTGGCCTGCTGTGGGGCCTTGCGGCAAATGCCTGGCCGAGCCGTGCCTTTCCAGGGCCGGGACGGGTCTGGCAGGTGCTGCTCGCAGAGGCGGCGAACGGCGATCTTTTCTACCATCTCGGCGCGACACTCGGCCGGGTTGCCGCGGCATATGTCGTCGCGATGGTTGTCGGCTCGGTCATCGGCGTCCTCCTCGGCAGCCACCGCAGCGCAGACCGGTTCTTCGCTCCCTGGGTGGTCCTGTTCCTCAACATTCCCGCGCTGGTCGTCATCGTGCTCGCCTACATCTGGTTCGGCCTCAACGAAGCGGCGGCGATTGGCGCGGTTGCCGTCAACAAGATCCCGAATGTCGTGGTGACGATGCGCGAGGGCGCCAGGGCGCTTGATCCGAGTTACGCCGAAATGGCCGCCGTCTACCGCTTCGGTCTTCTCGACCGCATTCGCCACGTCCTGCTGCCGCAACTGCAGCCCTATCTTGCCGCCGCCTCACGATCCGGCATCGCTCTCATCTGGAAGATCGTCCTGGTGGTCGAGCTGCTCGGCCGCTCCAACGGCGTCGGCTTCCAGATCTATCTTTATTTCCAGCTCTTCGACGTCGCCGCCATCCTTGCCTACACCCTGGCTTTCGTGGCGGTGATGCTAGTCATCGAACTCTTTCTGGTGCAGCCCGTTGAACGACATGCAACCCGTTGGCGCCGTCGTCCCGCTTAGGGTCGACATCGCCGAAAAGACTTTCAGGTCCGCGCAAGGCGTCTCGATCACGGCGCTCCAGGACCTTTCCTTCGAGGTCCGGCAAGGCGAATTCGCCTGCTTGCTGGGGCCGTCCGGCTGCGGCAAGACCACGACGCTGCGCATCCTGCTTGGGTTGGACAAGGACTTTTCCGGCTCGTTCCAACTGCCTGAAGGCGGCTCCAACCGGATCGCCGCCGTATTCCAGGAGCCGGTCTTGCTGCCGTGGCGAACAGTGGAGCAGAATGTCAGGCTGGCGCTGCCGAAAAGCCTGAGAACGAAGAACCTCGACGGGCTGTTCGACACGCTCGGCCTCGCCGGAATGCGCTCGCTCTATCCGGCGGAGCTTTCGCTCGGCCTTGCACGCAGGGCAGCGCTTGCCAGGGCCTTCGCCACCGAACCGGCTGTGCTTTTCCTGGACGAACCCTTTGCCTCACTCGACGAACGGACCGCCGAGCGGCTTCGGCACCTGCTTTTGACCGTGTGGTCGGCGCGGCCCACGACCGCCCTGATGGTAACCCACAATCTGCGCGAGGCGTTGATGCTGTCGGACCGCATCATCGTGCTCGCGCAGCGGCCCGCCCATGTGCTCGGCATGTTCGACGTAAGGCTGCCGCGGCACTATCGCAATCCACAGGTGATGAGCGACCTATTGCGGTCGTTCCAGCAAAAGTTTCCGGGCGTGGCCTGATCGCCGTACAGTTCGGAATCATATCGGGAGGAAGCCATGCCGATCGACAGGGCACGACGCAAGCTCGTGAACGGCTTCGCCTGCACCGCGGTCAGCGCAGCGATGCTGCCCTGTTGCCTCGGGCGGTCCGCTCTCGCCGCAGCCTACGGCCTTGAATTCAAACTCAGGAAAGTTGCCGACGGCGTCTTCGCCTTCCAGGGCGTCGATGAATTGATGAGCGCCACCAACCAGGGCGCAATCTCCAACCTCGGCGTCGTCGTCGGCACCGACGCCGTCGCCGTCATCGACAGCGGCGGCAGCCTGATCGAGGCGAACGCCCTCATCGCCGCGATCGGCAAGATAAGCGCCAGGCCGGTCCGCTACATGATCAACACCCACATGCACCCCGACCATGTCTTCGGCAACGCGGCGTTCCGGCAGATCGGCGCCACCATCGTCGGCCACCACAATCTGCCGCGCGCCCTCGAGGCGCGCGGCGCCTTCTACCTGCAGAGCTTTGGCGAACAGATCGGCGACGCGCTTATCAAAGGGATCGAGATCATACCGCCGACGATGCTGGTCGACGATCGCCTGCAGCTCGACCTCGGCGGGCGCGTGCTCGAATTGCAGGCATGGAAGGCGGCTCACACCGACAACGACCTGACCGTCTTCGACAGCGCGACCCGCACGCTGTTTGCCGGCGATCTGGTTTTCATCGGTTCCTTGCCGACGCTCGACGGATCGCTGCTCGGCTGGCTCCGCCAGATGGATGCGCTCGCCGCGATTGGCGCCACGCGCGTCGTGCCGGGTCATGGCCCGGTGCCGGCCGACTGGCCGGCGGCGTTGACGGGAGAGCGGCGCTATTTCGAAATTCTGGCGCGCGATATTCGCAAGGCGATCGCCGAGGGGACGCCGCTCCGCGACGCCGTCAAGACCGCCGGCGCAAGCGAACGGGGCAATTGGCATCTGTTCGACAACTACAACGAGCGCAATGCAACGGCCGCCTTTGCCGAACTCGAATGGGAATAGATCACAGCGACAAGCGCATGTGGATCGATTTGCCAAACGCATCGTCAAGGGTCTATCCTCGACATCGGCCTGGGCACCACCTCTCTGACATTGGTGGAGGCATCGAAATGCAGAACCACGCTTACCGGAGCCGGCAGCTCGGCTTGCCGCTCGCAGCCATCTTCGCCGCGATCATCCTGGCCATCGGCGCGCTCTTTGGCGCCTCCGGAGCCGCCAACGCCCAGCAAACAACCGCCTCTTCGGACAGGATCTGGCAGGATCTGAAAGGCGACGTGTTCGGCGATCGGGCAATTCTGGTCGATAGCGGCGTCGTCAGGATCGAGGCGCCGAAGCGGGCGCAGGATGCCGCCATCGTGCCCGTCGACATCTATATCGACCCGGCCAAGGCGCCCGCCGGCATCAAATCCGTCACCTTGATCATCGACGTCAATCCAGCGCCGGTGGCGGCGACGTTCGAGATCGGTAAGGACGCCGGCGTGACACATCTGTCGACGCGCGTGCGCGTCGACGACTATTCCTATCTGCGTGCCATAGCAGAGACGCAGAGCGGCGAGCTTCACATGGCCCAGACCTTCGTCAAGGCGTCAGGCGGATGCTCCGCCCCGGCGCTCAAGAACCAGGACGAAGCGATGGCAACGATGGGGCAGATGAAGCTGCGCCAATTCCCGCCGCAAGAGACGATGACAAAGGCGCAGGAATTGCAGCTGATGATCCGCCACCCGAACAATTCGGGCCTGCAGCGCAACCCCTTGACCCAGTATTTCATCCCCGCGCATTTCGTTCAGAAACTGTCGGTCTCGCAGGCAGACCGGCTGATCCTGTCGATGGAAGGGGGGATATCGATTTCGGAAGATCCCAATTTCCGGTTCGATTTCACCGCGCACGGCACTGGCCAAATCCAGGTCGAAGCGATCGATACGGATGGCAAGGTATTTCGCAATCAATGGCCGCTGGAGGTTACGGGGCTTTGAAGCCTCGAAACCGCATGCAACGCGCCCTATGAATCCATTCCAACGCGACGCGCTTTAGAAGCAGCGCACGTCGGCTTCCGCCTGCGCGCGCTTCAGTCCCGTGCTTGCGGCTTTTGCCGGCGCGCTTTCGCGGAACAGTCCCGAACGCTCCCCAGTCGTCAGGGACATGCTCTTGAAGGTCTCGGCCCTTTCATAATCCTCGAATGGAAGGATGGAGGCGATGACGTCGATCGAGCAGGAACAGCTCTCCAGCGCCTGACGTGTCTGGCCATTCGTCTGCATGCAGCCGACCACATAGTCGACAACCGTCACCGTCGGATAATCTGAGGCGGCGCCGGCCGGATTGGCGAAGGCCAGGGCCGACGTGAGCAACAGCGGCAAGCTCGAAAAGCCGACATATCTGATCATGGGGAATCTCCGATTGGCCGGGAACGTGACGGATCGAGCCCGCTGGATCGAGACGGATCACCGCACCAGTTGGCCTCCTGCCGCCACGCCAGTCAAGTTCTCATCCAGGCCATATAGTACCAAAGGACAGGGCCGTCCCGGCCGGCAAAAGGCCTCCCCGACAGCACGAACATCGGCCCCGAATCCTGGTGCTGAGCTTGATTTCAGGTCTCCTCCACTATCGGCAACCGAAGCGACGCGCGCATACTTAAAACCATACGCTCCAACGAATATTCCTAAATAAAAATCAATACATTTTGCCCAAAAAATACGTAAAATTTAACCACTTATATAAATCGCGCTTCATCCACAGTCGATCAATAGCTTTCCGTCCCGATTTTTTCATATCTATTTCTCTATATTGCAGTGCAACATAGGTGGAAGTGATTTTTCTTGCCTTCCTTCTGGGGATGACATAGCTTCATCCTGTTTCCGGCTTCAAGGGCGTCACCGTCAATTAGGGAGCGGCGACAGTCTTTCGTAGGCCAGGTGGGATGGGCAGTAACGGTGCCCTCTGCTCATTCGGCTTAGGTCGTGACACGCTGCCGGAAATACTTCCCCCACATGAATCGCTTGGGCAAGCCCTGGTGGGCTCAACGGACGATTCGTCATTGTGCACCCTGGGAGGACTTTGATGCGTGTATTAGCGAAAACTGCCTACCTACTAACGACCGCGGCGCTCATGTCGTTCGGCGCGGTCCACATGACGTCGGCCAATGAAGAACTGATGAAAATGGCCGAGAATCCCAAGGACTGGGTGATGCAGACGGGTGACTACGCCAACACCCGCTTTTCCAAGCTCAACCAGATCACCAAGGACAATGTGAAGAACCTGCAGGTCAAGTGGACCTTCTCCACTGGCGTGCTACGCGGCCATGAAGGCGGGCCGCTGGTCATCGGCGATGTGATGTATGTCCACGCGCCGTTCCCGAACACCGTCTATGCTCTCGATCTCAAAAATGACGGAAAGATCCTCTGGAAATACGAGCCCAAGCAAGACCCGAATGTTATTGGCATCATGTGCTGCGACACGGTCAACCGTGGCGTCGCCTATGGTGACGGCAAGATCATCCTCAACCAGGCCGACACCACCGTCGTGGCGCTCGATGCCAAGTCCGGCAAAGTCGTCTGGACGGTCAAGAACGGCGATCAGATCGACGGCGGAAAGGGCGAATCCGGCACGTCGGCGCCTGTGGTCGTCAAGGACAAGGTTATCGTCGGCATCTCTGGCGCCGAATATGGTGTTCGCGGCCACCTCTCGGCCTACAATCTTTCGGATGGCAAGCTTGCCTGGCGGGCCTATTCGACGGGACCCGATGCAGAAACCCTGATCGATTCCGAAAAGACCACCCATCTCGGCAAACCAGTCGGCGCGGACTCGGGCACGAACACCTGGGAAGGCGAGCAGTGGAAGACCGGTGGCGGCACGACTTGGGGATGGTACGCCTATGATCCCAAGCTTAACCTGATCTACTATGGCACCGGCAATCCATCGACCTGGAACCCGGTCCAGAGGCCAGGCGACAATCGCTGGTCGATGACGATCATGGCTCGCGATGCGGATACCGGGATGGCCAAGTGGCTCTACCAGATGACCCCGCATGACGAGTGGGATTATGACGGCGTCAACGAGATGATCCTTGTCGACGGCATGGACATCAAGGGCGCCAAGCGCGATGTGCTGGTGCACTTCGACCGCAATGGCTTTGCCTACACCATGGATCGCGCCAATGGCGAGCTTCTCGTCGCCAAGAAATACGATCCGGCAGTGAACTGGGCGACGGAAGTCAACATGGACCCCAGCAGCGACCAGTACGGCCGCCCGCAAGTGGTCGCCAAATATTCGACCCAGCAGAACGGCGAAGACACCAACTCGACGGGCATCTGCCCGGCCGCGCTTGGAACCAAGGACCAGCAACCGGCGACCTATTCGCCGAAGACCGGTCTGTTCTACGTGCCGACAAACCATGTCTGCATGGACTATGAGCCCTACAAGGTGAGCTACACCGCCGGTCAGCCTTACGTGGGCGCCACCGTGTCGATGTATCCTCCCGCTGGAGCCGACCACATGGGCAACTTCATTGCCTGGGATGCTGCCAAGGGCGAGATCGTCTGGTCCAAGCCCGAGAAGTTCTCGGTCTGGTCGGGCGCGCTGGCGACCGATGGCGACGTGGTCTTCTACGGCACGCTCGAGGGCTACATCAAGGCGGTCGATCATGACGGCAATGAACTCTACAAGTTCAAGACCCCGTCCGGCATCATCGGCAACATCACGGCCTACGAGCATGGCGGCAAGCAGTATATCGCCGTTCTGTCCGGCGTCGGTGGATGGGCCGGTATCGGTCTGGCAGGCGGACTGCTTTCGCCCGACAACGCCGCTGCCTGGCATGGCGCCGTCGATCAGGGCCGTGCGCAAGGCGACGAGGCTGCGGTCGTTGGGACTGCTGGTCTGGGCGCGGTCGGTGGCTACGCAGCACTTGCCGACTACACGACGCTGGGCGGCCAGCTCACCGTCTTCGGTCTCCCGGACTGAAACACGGGAACCATAGGCACGCCTCGGTTTTTTGAGAAGACCAAGGCTTGAAAAGCGAGAGCCCGGATCACCGGGAAGCCAGGACCGGGCTCTCAATTTCGCCGCGCACCCACATCGATCCATGCCGCTTCACGACAGCAAATCCGTGTGCAGGCGAAATCAAGAAATCAAGGAAGTACCTGAATGTCCGTTCGCATTGCAATTTCCGCTCTCGCCCTGGCGCTTCCTCTGGCAAGTTCAAGCCTCGCGCATGCCCAGGACAGCGCTGAAAAAGCCAAGGCCGTGACGGAAGAAGGCGGCAAGCATTTCGACGCGGAGGGAAATCCGACCTTCAAGATCGAAAACGGAGCCGTCGACTGGTACACGTTCAGCGGTTACCGCCGGTATCACTCCGATTGCCATGTCTGTCACGGACCGGACGGCACCGGTTCGAGCTATGCGCCGGCCCTGCTCAACAGCCTGAAAACAATGGATTACGCGACCTTCATCTCGATCGTCGCCGAGGGCCGCAAGAATGTCGGCGGCGGCAAGGAAAATGTCATGCCTGCCTTTGGCGACAACAAAAACGTCTATTGCTACATGGATGACCTCTACGTCTATCTGCGTGCCCGCGCCGACGGTGCGGCGCCGCGCGGCAGGCCGCCGAAGAAAGCAGACAAGCCACAGGCAGCGAAGGATGCCGAAGCATCCTGCATGGGTGGATGATATGATTGGCCGTGACGCGTTGAAGCTGTGTTTTGTCCTGCTGATGCTCGGCGCACTCGCCTTGCTGCCACCGAACGCCCAGGCGCAGGACGCCGGCCTTGGTGCCGCGGGCGAACTGGTCGACCCGGACATTCTGCGCGTCTGCGCCGATCCTTCGAACATGCCCTTCACCGACAAGAGCGGCGAAGGCTTCGAAAACCGGCTGGCCGACCTGGTTGCCGCGAAAACCGGCCGAAAGTCCGTCGCCTATACATGGTTTCCTCTTGTCGCCGGCTTCGTGCGCAACACGCTGGCCGCCAACCGATGCGACATCATCATGGGCTATGCCCAGGGCGATGAACTGGTGCAGAACACCAACGCCTACTATCGCTCGTCCTATGTGCTGGTGCACCCGAAGGGCAACGGCATGGAAGGCGTCGAGACCATCGAGGATCCGAAACTCACCGGCAAGAGGATCGGCGTCGTCGAAAGCACACCGCCGACTGCCAACATGGCCGCCAACAAGCTCATGCGAACGGCAAAGATCTATCCGCTGGCGGTGGACACCCGCCTCACCCCTTCCATGGGGGAAGTCATGATCAAGGACATGCTCGCCGGCAAGATCGATGCGGCGGTCATGTGGGGACCGATGGCCGGCTACTATGCCAAGCAACTCGGCGCCGATCTCACGATCGTTCCGCTGGTGAAGGAGAAAACCGGCTCGCGCATGTCATACCGCATCACCATGGGCGTGCGTCCGTCCGACCAGGAATGGAAGCGGACGCTCAACCGGGTGATCAGGGAAAACCAGGCGGAGATCACCAGGATCCTGCTGGACTACGATGTGCCGCTGATCGACGAACACGACAATCCGATCACGCAATGACGAGAAACGCATGAAGGGAAAGGAGACGATTTTGCTGGTCGCTGCGGGCCTTCTGGGTCTGACCGAACCGATGTGGGCTGGCGATATCGCCGAGCCCGGCGGCTACCGGATGGACGAATACCGGGCGCCGGTGCCGCAGACGCTGCAGGGCGCGAAGGTCGTGACGACGGCGGAGGCGGAGGCGCTGTGGCGGGAGAAGAAGGCCGTCTTTTTCGACGTCATGCCGAACACGCCGAAGCCGGCTAATTTGCCGGCAGGAACAATTTGGAGAGCCAAGATCAGGAAGGACATCCCAGGCAGCACCTGGCTGGCCAATGTCGGTTACGGTGCTATCTCCGAGGAGACCGCCAACTATTTTCGCCAGGGCCTCGCGGCCGAAGCCGGTCCCGACAAGTCGCGTGCCATTCTGTTCTATTGCATGACGAATTGCTGGATGTCGTGGAATGCCGCGAAACGGGCCATCGAATGGGGCTACAGTTCGGTGATCTGGTATCCGCCCGGCGCCGATGGATGGGAACGGGCCAACCTTCCGCTGGAGGAACGGAAGCCTTATGTGATTAGCAATTGAGCATGCGCATTGTTATTTTCTTGTTTTTCGACTTTTCAGAACCTGCCGTTTCATTTGTCCATTTTGAGAGCTGATGGACGAGCCATTGCAATGGTGCCCAGCAATGGTTGACTGAGAAAAGGATCGGCCCCTTCGGGCTGGTAGAAGAGGAGATATGCCATGAAGAAGAGCTGGACAAAACCGACCATGTGCCAAGTTGCTGCGGGCTTCGAGATTTCGCGGTATCTGCCTGCTGAAATTACTCCCAAGAAGTAGGCCGCAGAGGTGCGTGTCCCCGGCAACGGGGACACGCACTGTCTTGCCGCGCCAGGTCTCCGTGAAAGGCTTTGACGCGTTCAATGCGGGCGCGAAGCCATTCGCGGTCGAAAATTTGCTGTTGGTTGAACAAGCCGCAGAGCGGGCATTGCAATGCGCTTGAAGATCATCGGCTCGGCGGCAGGCGGCGGCTTTCCGCAGTGGAATTGCAACTATCGCCTGAGCCGCGCGGCTCGCACCGGGATGGCTGGCGTGCATTCGCGAACCCAATCAAGCATCGCCGCATCAGTGGATGGGGCCGGCTGGGTTCTCTTCAACGCCTCACCCGATATCCGCCAGCAGATTGCGCAAACGCCTGAATTGCAGCCCGCGCATGATGCGCCGTTGCGTTCGACGCCCATCCGCGCGGTGGTGCTGACCAATGCCGATGTCGATCATGTCGCCGGCCTGCTCAGCCTGCGTGAGCGGCAGCCCTTCGCCATCTACGCAACGACACAGGTGCTGGCGACGCTGGAGGCGAATTCGATCTTCAATGTCCTCGATCCGGCGCTCGTGCCGCGACGCACCTTGCCGCCGGCGGAAAAACTGGCGATCTGCGACGCAGACGGCCACGACACCGGCGTGACTGTCGAGAGTTTTCCCGTGCCCGGCAAGATAGCCCTCTATCTCGAGGAAAGAAGCCGGCCGGATGCCAATTTCAGTTCCGACGCCGGCGACACGATCGGCGTCCGAATCTGCGGTGCCGGCAGCCGCGGCTCCGTCTTCTATATCCCGGGTTGCGCGCGCATCGATGCGGCCCTGCGCAAGCGCCTGGCCGACGCCGCCTGTGTCCTGTTCGATGGCACGGTCTACACCGACGACGAGATGATTGCCGCCGGCGTCGGCCAAAAGACCGGTGCGCGCATGGGGCATCTGGCCATATCGGGAGACGATGGGTCGATCGCCGGCTTGGCCGCGTTGAGGATCGGCCGCCGTGTCTTCGTCCACATCAACAACACCAATCCGGTTCTGGACGAGAATTCCGCCGAACACGCAAGCGTCAAAGCGGCTGGCTGGGAAGTCGCCCGCGACGGCATGGAGATGGAATTTTGAGCGATTTCCGCGACGCGGCAAGGAACGGCCTGTCCTCCAGCGAGCTCGAAGCCGTGCTGCGGCAGGTCGGCGCCGAGCGCTATCACAACCGCCATCCTTTCCATCACAGGATGACCAGCGGTGCGCTGTCGAGGACCGAGATGCAGGCCTGGGCGCTGAACCGCTATTGCTACCAGGCCGTCATCCCGCGCAAGGATGCCATAATCCTCGCACATGCCGAAGACCCGGCGTTTCGCGCCGCCTGGCGCAAACGCATCGAGGACCATGATGGCGAGGACGGCTGGAGCGGCGGCATCGCGCGCTGGCTGCATCTGGCGACCTCGCTCGGCCTCGATGCCGATCACGTGAAGAGCGAAAGGCTGGCGCTGCCGGCGACACGTTTCGCGGTCGGCGCCTACCTCGCCTTTTGCACGAACCGGACGCTGTTCGAGGCGGTCGCATCGTCGCTGACCGAGATGTTCTCGCCGCTCATCATCGGCGAACGGGTCCCGGCGATGCTGGCCAAATACGATTACATCACCGAGGATACGCTGGCCTATTTCAGCCGACGGCCCGAACAGGCCTCGCGCGACGCCGACTTCGCCCTCGCCTATGTGCTCAGCCATGCCGACACGGCGGAACGCCAGCAGCAGGCGATCGATGCGCTGGTGTTCAAATGCGATATACTGTGGGCCATGCTCGACGCGCTTCAACACGCCTATGGCGAGCCCGGAAACATCCCGCCCGGCGCCTTCCGTCCGGAGCCAGCCCAATGATGGCGCTGCGCGAAAGAGCTTTGGTTTCGTCACGATCAGTGCCGTCGCTGCCGAAGCACGTGCGCATACAGTACGATCCCGTGCGGCAGGCGTTCGCCGTGCTTTCACCGGAAAGAATATTTTGGCCGAATGACATCAGCCTCGATATATTGCGCCGCTGCGACGGGCGATCCACGGTCGGCCACATCATCGCCGAGCTTGCCGCGGATTATGACGCCGAACAGGAGGCCGTGGCGGCCGACGTCATTGCCTTCCTGCAAGAATGGTCGGACAAGCTGCTGGTAAAACTATGAGCGAGCCCCTTCTCCCTCCGATCGGCATGCTGGCGGAACTGACGCATCGCTGCCCGCTGCAATGCCCGTATTGCTCCAATCCGCTCGAATTGCTGAAGGCCAATCGCGAACTCGATACGCAGACCTGGCTCGACCTGTTCTCGCAGGCCGCCGATCTCGGCGTTCTCCAGGTGCATCTGTCGGGCGGTGAACCGACGCTGCGCCGCGACCTCGAGCAATTGATCGCCGGGCTTTCGACGCGCGGCGTCTACACCAACCTGATCACCGCCGGCGTCGGCATTGCCGAGGGCCGCATCGAGGCGTTTGCCGAAGCCGGGCTCGACCATCTGCAACTGAGCTTTCAAGGCGCACGACCGGCGACCACCGACCGCATCGGCAATCACAAAGGCGGCCACGAAAAGAAGCTGGAGACGGCACGCCGCGCCCGGGCTGCCGGCCTGCCGCTTACCATCAACGCGCCGATCCATCGCCACAACATCGAGGAAGTGCCGGAATTCATCGATCTGGCGCTCTCGCTGGGCGCGGAGCGGCTCGAGATCGCCAACGTGCAGTATGCCGGCTGGGCGCTGACCAATCGCGATCAACTGATGCCCGAGCGTGCTGCGGTCGACCGTCAGGCGGAGATCGTCGCGGCGGCGCGCGAACGGCTCACCGGCATCATGAACATCGATTTCGTCACGCCGGATTATTTCGCCATCTATCCCAAGCCGTGCATGGGCGGCTGGGCGCGCGACGCGTTCATGGTGGCGCCGGACGGCGCCGTGCTGCCGTGCCATGCCGCACAGACCATCCCGTCGCTCAGTTTTGAGCGTTTCGGCCCGCGCAGCCTGGCCGAAATCTGGACCGATTCGCCGGCATTCAACGCCTTTCGCGGCACCGACTGGATGCAGCAGCCCTGTCGCAGCTGCGAACGGCGTGAGATCGACTGGGGCGGTTGCCGCTGTCAGGCGATGGCGATTGCCGGCGACGCCGCCGCGACGGACCCGGCTTGCGCGAAATCGCCGATCCATGCGCGCATGGCCATGCTGATCGACGAAGCCCAGCGTGCTGCGGCAGTTCCTTCGAACGACGAACAATTCGTCTACCGACGGATCGGCGTCGTCACCGAGCCCGCCTGATCTCTTCCCCGGTCTCGCGCTCGCGCACCGCGTCGGCGAATGCCAGTGCCTCGCGATTGACGGCAACGTTGTGCACGCGAAAGATCGAAGCGCCCTTCAGCCGCAGGATGACGCTTGTTGCCGCTGTGCCGACGTCCCGCCCCTCGTCACTTCCGCCGACCAGGCGACGGGCAAGGCGCTTGCGTGACGTGCCGACGAGCAATGGAAAACCGAGCGCGCGCAATTCACCGAAGCGAGCCATGAGCTCGAGGTTTTCCTCGCCGTCCTTGGCGAAGCCGAAGCCCGGGTCGAGCACGATCCGCTCGTCCGCGATGCCGGCGTCGCGCGCGATCTCCAGCGATCTGTTCAGGAACAGGAACTGGTCGGCGATCACATCCGCCAGTTTTTCGCGGCCGCGCCCGGTGTGCATGATGACGAGGCCGGCGCCGGTTTCCGCCGCGACCTGCGCGATGTCGGGTTCGCGCTGCAGTCCATGCACGTCGTTGACGATATGCGCGCCGGCGGCGACCGCCAGCCGCGCCGTCTCGGCCCTGTAGGTGTCGACTGAAACCAGGCTGTCGCCGTCGGACGACAGCGCCTCGATGACCGGCAGGATGCGCGATTGTTCCTCGCGCGCAGAAACGGCGCCGGCGCCGGGCCGGGTGGATTCGCCGCCGACATCGATGATCGCCGCGCCCTCGCCGATCATGCGCCGCGCCTGCTGCAGCGCCCGCTCCGGCCGGTCGAATTCTCCGCCGTCGGAAAAACTGTCCGGCGTGACGTTCAAAATCCCCATCAGCAACGATTGCGCGCCAAGATCGAGATGCCGTCCATGAGCAAGCTGCCAGCGCGTCATGCGTCAACCTTTTTCATCTCATTTTCATATCAGATGCAATTCGCGACAAGATTGTCACTCACACGAACCCGGTTTCCCCATCTACCTATGCTCGCGAAACAAAAGGAGCGTAGCAATGACCAGGGAAACGATCAGCTTTACTTACACGACCTATTTTGTCTCGACACCGGGAAAGGTGTTCGAGGCCATAACCAAACCGGACCTCGCACGGCGCTACTGGGGCCACGAGAACGTCTCCGACTGGAAGCCCGGCTCGAGCTGGCAGCACATCCGCGCTAATGACGAACGGACCGTCGAGCTCGTCGGCAAGGTCGTCGAGGTGTCGCCGCCGACCCGTCTCGTCATCACCTGGGCAAACGCTTCGCAGGCGTCCGATCCGGCGAGCTACAGCCGGGTGACCTTCGAGCTCGAGGAATACGAGGCTATGGTCCGGCTGACCGTCAGCCATGACGACCTCGAAGCCGGCAGCGGCATGGCGAACGGCATCAAAAAGGGTTGGCCGATCGTCCTCTCCAGCCTGAAATCCTTCCTCGAAACGGGTCAGGCGATCGATGTCTTCGCCAAGCCGCGCGCGTCCGAACTGGCGGCCTGACCCAGGACAAAGGACCGAGCAGATGAGCACTCTCTACACCGGCGGATGCGCGTGCGGCGCGGTCCGCTACGAGGCCAAGGCAGCCCCGATCTTCGAAAACCACTGCCAATGCCACGATTGCCAGAAAAGAAGCGGCACCGGTCATGGATCCTATCTGACGTTTGCGTCGCGGGCGGACGTGGCCATCACCGGCACGACGAGGGACTGGCGTGTCGCGGCGGACAACGGAAATGTCAAAATCCATTCCTTCTGCCCGGTCTGCGGAACTCCGGTTTACCTGACGTACACCGCCATGCCGGAGCCGATCACGGTCCATGCCGCAAGCCTCGACGATCCGAGCCGCTTCAATCCGACCGTTGTCACCTACGGCAGCCGGGCTCTCCCCTGGGACAAGATGGAGACCGCGCTGAAGACCTTCGAGAAGATGCCGCAGGGCTAACCGGCCCGGCGGCAGGGCGGACGCGCACGCCCACCGCGGCATTACGGATCGAAGGCACGGCAGAAACGAAAACAGTGCACTGTCACCGTAATTCGCGGTTGTGCCCATGACACCCAGCGCTCAGCCATTGCCGTACTCGTCATGACGGCGCCACCACGCCTGGGGGAACTCGAGCCCGTTCTCGTTCCTTCCCCACGGAGCCAGGTCGAGGAAACGGTAGATCCCCATAAACGCCTCGGTGCCACGGGCGTAGGTGGAGTAGGTGTGGTAGACGGCACCGTCCTGGAGCGCAAAGACGCTCATTCCCTCCTTCTGCGGCTCGGCCCTGTCGACATGCTGATAGTTGTAGTCGGCGCCGTCTCTCTGCTGCTCTTCGGTGAAGGCGGCGCCGAAGTCGTATTTGAAATCGCTCCCGAGCGACGAAACCCACGGGAAGCGCCAGCCCATTTGCTGCTTGTAGTCCTGGATCTCCTGCAACGGCGCGATCGATTCGCAAACCAGGGTAATATCGCGGCCGTTCAAGTGGGGGATGACGCAGTCGAAGTGATCGGCGATCAAGGAGCATCCGGTGCATCCTTGGCGCTCATCCGTGAGTCGGTATCCGTAGCCGAACATGAAATGATAGACGAAGAGTTGCGAGCGTCCCTGGAAAAGGTCGGCGAGCGAGGCGCTGCCCTCCTCAGTCTCCAACAGATACGCCTTATCGATCCGAACCCAGGGCAGCTCCTGTCGCTGTCGCGCCAGTTCATCGCTCTGCCGCATGAGCCGTTTCTCCGCCTCGAGCAGTGCGAGCCGCGCTCCGAGCCATTCCTCGCGTGTTCCGGTCTTGTGTTTCATCATCGCTGCTGTCTCCTTCCTCGGGGGATTTCCCTTCCGTTTCTCGAAACAACTTGTTGCGTCAGGCGTTAAACTCAATGCCGGAGGCGAAACATGGCAGCTGGATGTGGCGGTTTCCGATGCACTGCCTGATCCTGCCCCCTTGTTGCGGCGCCCGTTGCGGGCGCGGGCGCCTGGTCGAACCATTTGCGTCGCTTGGAGGGCAGCATGAAATCGCCGACAGTGAGAGTCATGGCCGCGGCCGATGAAGATCCAGCGGTCGGAACAATCTTGCTGGCGTTTGCAGCCGATCCCATGGCGCGATGGACCTGGCCGCATGCACACCAGTACCTCGCGGCCATGCCGCGACTGGTCCGCGCGTTCGGGGCCAAGGCATTCTCAAACGGAAGCGGCTTTTGCACCGATGGTTATGTCGGGACGGCGCTGTGGCTGTCGCCCGGTACCACCCGACCGAACCGCATTGGTACTTGCCCGCGATCGGCGTCGACCCGGCGCACCAGGGCGAAGGTCACGGCGATGCCTTGATGGCGTACGCGCTCGCGCAGTGCGATCGCGATCACGCGCCCGCCTATCTGGAATCCTCGAACCCGCGCAACATTCCGTTCTACCGGCGCCACGGCTTCGAACCGCTCGGCGCGATCCAGATCGGTTCATCGCCGAAGCTCGTCCCGATGCTGCGGCGACCGCGTTGAGCCAGGCAGGGCAGACGAGCGAAGCGTCAGCCGCCCGGCTAACTGGACGGCGTCATGGGACGCGCTCCACGACATTCCGGCTCCCGGCTTCCGCCCAGCGCCGGCGCGGTCGTCAGCCTGTTTCGGCTCAGTCGGTGAACGCGACGGGTGTAAGCGGTTTCCGGCTGATCGACAGCGAGAAAATATCCGGCCGGGAATAGTGCCCGGCGACGTCGAGCGACCGCCGGGCGCGGCCGACCGCCTCCCGGTCAATTTCGGCGAACAGGATTCCCTTGTCGCGGTTCAGCGGTCCGGCCGCGATTGCGCCGCCCGGCTTCACGACGACGGCGTCGCCGTCGTTGATCCACTCTTCGGCCTTGAACAGTCGGTCGCGATCGGGAAAGTCGGCGGGGAGATCGCTGCCCTGCATTGCCGTCGCGGTGCCGATGACCCAGCATCCGCCCTCACGGGCGATGTGACGCAATGTGGCGAGGCAGAGTTCACCATTGTCCCACGTCGGATTGATGAGAATGTCGATGTTCTGGGCGTAGAGAGCGTAGCGCGCAAGCGGCATATAGCTTTCCCAGCAGATCAGGCACCCCAGGCGACCGACCGGCGTGTCGACAACTCTGAGGCCGCTCGCGTCGCCCGTGCCCCAGACCATGCGTTCGGGGTTGGTCGGCATCAACTTGCGATGTCGGTTTTGGAGCGTGCCATCCGGTCCAATCACGACCACGGTGTTAAACAACGTTGTGCCCGAGAATCGACTATCGATCTCGTTCAGGCCGACGACAATCGTCACCGCACGCTGGCTGGCGGCCTGCTGCAGAGTTTCAAGATCACCTCGCTCGATATCGACGGCGTTGCTGCGCAGCCTGGCGTGAAGCTCGCTGGACAACGCCATATCCGTGCCGGGCTTCAGCCGCCAGACCCACGTCGGATATCCGGATATCCAGGCTTCAGGGAAGATCACCAGGGTGGCGCCGGCATCGGCGGCTTCGTCGATCGCCTCGACGGCTCTGGCGATGGTCGCCTCGCGATCGAGAAAGACCGGCGGCTTCTGAACGACGGCAATTTTTGCTTGCATGGCGGTTTCCTCTACTCCCAATTCACGTTCCCACTACACTTCAGCTGCAATGGTTTTCTTGTGAGCAGTCCTGTCGGTGTCGGTGTGCCGTAACACGAAGACCTAGCCGCCGGCTTTCAGCGACGGCAGCAGCTTCTGCAATCGGCAATGCGATGGCGGGTGCGAATGATCTCCTGTTCAGTCACCCCAGCCTTCACACCCCAGTCGGATATCCCGGTATCCATGCTTAGGGAAAGACGACCAGTGTGGCGCCACATCAGCCGCTTCGATCGCTTTGTTGATGGTGGCTTCGCGGTTGGCGGCGGCGGCAGCCCGCCATTGGTCGAGGGTCGTCTCCTTGTGTTGTGCAGGATCGAATGGTTTCGTCGCCGTTGTCGTTGTCATCGGCTGGCTCCTCAAGGCTGTTTCGCAAGACCGTGTTCACGGCTAAACTTGCCTACGATCGTGGGAGCGCCCGTGGAAACCGGCGTCGAATTATCTCGATGCAGAGCAGGCAGGCCAGCGATGCAACGTCCTATCCCTCTCCAGGTACGTCTGCTCGGCGAGCTCCAGCTTGTCGGCGCCGACGGGAAGGCCCTTGCTTTACCCGCCTCCCGCAAAACGCGCGCGCTTCTTGGCTATCTCATTGCCACCGGCCAGGTGCACCGGCGTGAACGGCTCTGCGATCTGTTCTGGGACGGACCGGATGATCCGCGCGCCGAGTTGCGCTGGAGCCTCAGCAAGATCCGCGCGCTGCTCGGCGAAGGCAGCAGAGCTCGGCTCGTGGCGGATCGTGAGCGGGTCGGCATCGAGCTTGGCGATGCGCTAGTCGACCATGCGGTCGTGCGCTCGCTTGCCGCAAGCAGAGTCTCCGCCGCGACCACCGAGGTGCTGACCGAGACTGTGGCGCTGTTTGGAGGCGAGTTCCTCGACGGGCTCGATCTGCCGCTCTGTTACCGCTACCAGGAATGGTGCATAGCGGAGCGGGAGGCGATGAGCCAGCTCCGGTTCAGGGTTCTCGCCGCGCTTATCGCGCGACTGGAAGACGTCCCGACGGATGCCCTGCCCTATGCCTACGCATTGGTTGCGGCCGACCCGCTATCCGAAACCGGTCATGCTGCGGTGGTCCGGCTGCTTGGGAAGTTGGGCCGGACCAACGACGCGCTCGTTCATTACGAGCGGGCGCATCGCATATTCGAAGCCGAGCTTGGCGCGCCGCCAGGCGAGGAACTGAAGGCGGCGAGGCAGGCGCTGCGACCGACCCCAATCGCAGGTGCCCGAGCCGCCCCTTCCGGTGCAGCCAGGCGAACCCTGGACGACGTCCCGCGGCCTGCGGCTTCCGGGCCCATGGTTGGGCGCGACGCCGAGCGTACAACCATCGATCGCCTCGTCGGGATGGCAGCCGACAGCGGCCAGGATGTCATCCTTGTGACTGGAGAGCCCGGCGTCGGCAAGAGCCACATGCTAGGCTATTTCAGCGAACGGGTGGCCGCTGCCGGCGGGCGCGCCTTCAGCGCGCGCGCATTCGAAGCCGAGACGGCACGATCCTATGGCATCTGGATCGATCTCCTGCGCTCGGTCCAGCGGCAGCGACCGCGCCATGGATTGCCTTCGGTTCTCGGCCCGCTGCTCCCCGAGCTTGGAGGCGGCGAAGGCGGGGTCGGGGATCGCACTCAGCTGTTCGACGCCATTGTCGACGTGTTTTACGGGCTCGCCGCCGACGAGCCGGTGGGTATTGCCCTCGACGACGTCCAGTGGCTCGACGATGCGTCCGCGTCGCTGCTTCACTATGTTGCTCGCCGGACGGAGGCAGCCCCCGGTCTGGTCATCGCCTGCGCAGCACGTTCTGGAGAAGTCGAAGACAATATTGCAGTATCGCGGGTGCTGCGCTCACTCGCCCGCGATGGCCGACTGACGGAGATCGAACTCGATACGTTGAGCGCCGAGCACACGGCAGAGCTGGTCCGGCGGCTCGACCCGGCTCTCGACGCAGCTCAAATCGTCGCCGCGAGCGATGGCAATCCGCTGTTTGCGCTTGAACTTGCCCGCGCTCACCTGCGCGGGGATCCCGGCCCCGGCCGTACCGTGAAAGCCCTGATAGAAGGACAACTGGCTGGGCTGACCGACCAGGTGCGCGAAACCCTGGTCTGGGCTGCAGCGCATGGCCGCACCTTCACGCCGCAGGATCTTGCGCGCTTGGGGCCGTTTGATGCTGCCGGGCTTCTGATGGCACTGGGGGAGCTTGAGCGGCGCGGGCTGGTACGGCCGGCAGGCGGCGACGCCTATGACTTCACCCACGACCTCGTCCGGCAAGTCACCTACCGCAGCTTGTCCCATCCCAGGCGCAAGCTGTTGCATCGACATATCGCGCGCGCGCTTCGACCGGCGGCGGAGCGCGGCGGTGATGCTGCGGCCGATCTCGTTCATCACGCCGTGCTCGCCGAGGATGACGAGATGGCAGCACGAGCTTGCATCGTCGCGGGCGAGCGGGCGCTTCGGCTCTTCGCCAATGCCGAGGCCGCCGGCCTGGCCGAGCGAGGGCTGCGGCATGTCGCGCGGCTGCCGGAAGCGCCGGAGAAGCTGGTTTCCCGGATTGCGCTGCTCAAGATCCGCGTTCTTGCCGCGACTGGTCCCGGATTGCGATCACTTCCGCCCATTGAAGACGAGATCGCCGACGCGACCAACGCAGCGGATGAACAAGGGCTGCAGGCTGCCGCGGCGACAGGGCACTATCTGCTTTCCATTCTCCATCAGCAGGCCGGACAAATAGAGCGGGCCGAGGCCAGCACGCTTCGTGCGGCCGAGATAGGGCGCAACGCTGACCGCAAGATCCAGGCGCATCAGCTCGCCAACACGGCTCGCTGCCTGCTTGAGCTGGAGACAGAAATCGCGCGCGCGCGCGAATTGATCGCGGAGGCCGGCGATATCGCGCAGTCGCTCGGTACAGAGTTGTGCGAACTGCATTGGGCCAGCGGGCTGCTGGAGCGATGGGACGGTCGGCAGGGTCAAGCCGCCGTTCATCTTGCTCGCGCTCTTGCCTTGGCGCGCCGAGGCGAAGACCGCTGGCGCGAGTACAAATGCCTGACCTGGCTGGCGACGCTTCATTTCGAAATGGCACGATATGCCGACATGCACGCCCGCTGTGAGGAGCTGCGGTCGGTTGCCGCACGGATTGGCGAGGAGACGCCTTTCGTCGATGCCCTGCAGGCGCTTGCTGCCGTCATGACGGCGGATGATGCAGCCGATGAGGCGCTGGAGAGCGCCTTGGCGCGGCTTCGTGCCGCCGACGACAAGTCTTACCTGGCTTACGCTCTCAACAGCGCCGCGAGTTTTTACTGTCGTGCCGGCCGAATGGAGCAAGTCCGACTCCACGCCAGCGAGGCACTGACAGTCGCCTCCAAGATCCGCCGACGCTGCGAGATCGCCATTGCCAAGGCCCTGCTCAGCGCGGCCGCGAACGGTTCTTCGGCAGCGGAAATCGACGACGATTGCCGGGCATCGATCGAGCTTGAGGATTTCGGCGCGAGGGCGCGAACAGTTTTGCGCCATCCTGCCGAACCGGCGCGCAGCGTTCCAACGGCCGCACCCACGCCGGGCCTTCAGACTTGAACGAGCCATCGAACAGGAGAGCACCATGCCTCGCATAATCGTCGAGCGGTCTTTTGAAGCCCCGTTTACCCAGCAAGAACTCGACGCGGTGGAGGCGCGGATGGCGCCGTGCCTCGACCTCTACGATGTCCGCTGGATCCGTAGCTACTGGTCATCCGACCGGCTGCGCATGATCTGCGAATACGAAGCCGCTGATATCGCCAGCGTTCGAAACGTCCAGCACGAGGCTGAAGCCAGGTTTGAGCGGGCCTGGGCTGCCGATGTGCTGGGCGAGCCGTGAGAGCCCACTCGTCAGGCTATTGCGGGTGAACGTTGCAAGCCGTGTGTCGAAACCGACTCCATCGAGAAAGAAGTCGATCCGATCCAGCCCTCCCAGTCCCCGTCCAGCCGGACCAGATTCCGGGGCGGTTTTTTCCATCCATGATGTGGCTCCGCCCTCACCTGCCGCCGAAGCCGCAACGCTTGAAGGATCGACGAGGACGTTGCCAAGGCGCAACAGGTCCGACAGCGGGGCGCGAAGCTGCGGCCCAGGAATTACGATCCTGACGCCAGACCAAGTGTTTGGCGCGCCTCGTTGACGGTGGCCACGCGCCGGCCAAACTTCTCGACTGAGGCCGCCGCGCGTTCGACGAGCTCGGCGTTGCTGCGCGCCAGGCGTTCCCTGGTGATCCTGATATTATCCTCAAGTCCGGTGCGCACTGCGTCTGCTGCGCGCGCCAACGCCCATTGCATTACGATCGTCTGGTTGCGGCCTATTCCGGCCGCTGTCCAGGTGGATTGTGGAAACAGGAGTTTCGCTTCCCTGAGGAGCACATCGAGCAATCTCTCCTCCGCAGGCAGTGCGTTTTGCACGCCCATGACAAATTGGATGTGCGGGCGCTCACCTAAAAGTCCCGCGTCGGTCAGCCGCCTGGCAGTGTGAAGGTGCGACAGGTCGAAGATCTCGATCTCCGGCAGCACGCCATTTTCCTTCATCGCGGTTGCGAGATCACCGATCAGGGCGGGATGGTTCTCGTAGACCATGGATGGGAAGTTGACTGAACCGGTCGAGAGCGAGGCCATGTCCGGCCTCAGATAAAGTGCCGAGCCACGCGCGGCAGGATCGCGACCGCGCCCGCCGGTCGAAAACTGGACGATCATGCCGGGGCAGTGCCTACGCACCCCCGCCTGGACGGCAGCGAAGCGCGTTGGTTCAGACGATGAACTCTGATCGTCATTGCGCACGTGGATGTGCACCAGCGACGCACCTGCTTCAAAGGCTTCCTGGGTCGACTCGATCTGTTCGTCCACGCTGATCGGCACCGCAGGATTGTCTTCCTTGCGCGGCAGCGAGCCGGTGATCGCAACAGCGATGATACAGGGTTCAGGCATGGCGATACACTATCGTTCGACCTGGTCCATGAGCCAGCGGATCGCGAGCGGATACCCCTCGGCGCCGAGCCCCGCGATCACGCCGGTGGCGACCTTCGATACCAGCGACCGATGATAGATCTCCTCGCGGCGATGGATGTTCGAGATATGCAGTTCGACGATCGGGCCCGGAAACATCTTGAGCGCATCGAGCACCGGGATCGAAATAAAACTCAAACCCGCGGGATTGATCAGAATGCCCGCGCCTTTGTCGATCGCCTCATGCACCCAGTTGACGATTTCGCCCTCAATGTTCGACTGGTGAAAACGGATCGGATGGTCGCCGGCGGCTTCACGGCACATCGCCTCGATTTCTGCGAGCGTCGTCCGCCCATAGATCTCCGGCTCGCGCATGCCGAGCCGGTTGAGATTGGGGCCGTTGAGAACGAAGATTGGCTTGGTCATGGTCCTATCCTTGATAGCCCAGCAGGCGCGGCAGCCACAGCACCAGCGATGGGAAGAAGGTGATCAGCATCAGGGCGGCAATCATGGCGTAGAGAAACGGCATTACGTCGTGCACCAGGTCGCGCAGCGGCACCTCTGCGATGCGGGTCATGATGAACAGCAGCAAGCCGTAGGGCGGGGTGACCAGCCCGAGCATGATGTTGACGACGACCATTACGCCGAAATGCACCATGTCGACACCGAGCGCCTGCGCCGTCGGAATCAGCACCGGCACGATTACCAGCAGGATGGTCGTGCCTTCCAGCACGCAGCCCAGGATCAGCAGCAGGATATTGACCAGGATCAGGAAACCCATCGGCGAAAGATCCCAGAACTTCAGGATCACCGACAGGGACTGCGGAATGTTCTCGACCGTGACAACGTAGTTGAACACCAGGGCGCCGGCGATGAGCATGCCGATCGAGGCCGTGGTGCGGGCGCTGTTGAGAAGCGCATGGTAGAGTTGGCCCGGCGTCACGCTGCGATAGATCGCGACCGAGATGAGCAGCGCGTAGCCGGCGGCGACCGCCGCGGCCTCGGTCGGGGTCATCACGCCGCCCCTTATGCCGACCAGCAGGACGACCGGCAGCATCAGCGCCGGAAATGCGCGCAAGGTTATCCCCGGCAATTCCCTGAGCGGCACCGACTTCTCGACCGGAAAGTTCTTCCGGCGCGCGTCGATGGCGACGATGATCATCTGCGTCAGGGCGAGAAGAAGGCCCGGCACGATACCGGCGATGAAGAGGTAGCCGATCGATGCATCCGAGATCAGCGCGTAGATGACCAGCGGAATCGACGGAGGAATGATCGGGCCGATGACGGAGGTGACGGCTGTCAGCGCCGCGGCATAGCTCGCCGGGTACTTGCCATCCTTGGTCATGAGTTGCTGCATCATCTTGCCGGTGCCCGCGGCGTCGGCGATGGCCGAGCCGGACATGCCGGCGAAGATGATCGACTGCAGCACGTTGACTTGCGCCAGGCCGCCGCGGAAACGGCCGACAACGGCGTTGCAGAATTGCAGCAGCCGGTCGGTCATGGTCCCGGCGTTCATCAACTCCGCGGCGAGAATGAACATCGGTACGGCAAGCAGGATATAGCTTGTGTAGAGCCCGTTGAGGAGCTGCTCGGCTGAGGTGCCCATGTCGAGCCCTGCAAGCCAGAGATAGAGGATCGATCCGGCGATCATCGAGTGACCGATCGGCAGGCCAAGCAAGGCCAGCGCTGTGATCGCAACGACTGACAGCGAAAAGGGGCTCGCGAGATTCATACGCCGGAGCTCGCTTTCGTGGGGTCAAATTCCGCCGGTGCTTGGCCGCGCAGAGCACGCCACGCCAGCCATAGGTAGCGGGCGATCACGGCGACCACGAAGACGAGATAGATCGAGAACAGCCAGTCGAAGCGTATCTTGAGGTAGGCGGTGCTCTCGACCTTCATGAAGGTCACGTAGCTGAAGACGGCCGGAAAGGACCAGCCATAGAGCGCGACGAGAGCGATTGCGAAGGCAAGCGTCATTACCCGCCTGATGTCCGGACCGACTGTGGCGTAGAGGAGATCAAAACGGATTTCCTCTTCTTCACGAACGACGAACGCTGCGCCGAACAGCACGACCCAGATCCAGAGTACGACGGTGAGCTCGTTGCTCCAGCCGGTCGGCCAGTTGAGAAGGTAGCGAAAAGCAACCTGCAGCAGAAACGCGGCGAACATGGCGCCGATTGCGATGGCGATGGCGTTCTCGGCGCGCCGGTAGAGCCAGCCGCCGACCTTTCTCAATCCCGGGTTCATGATGCCTCCCTGACGGGCGTCTGGCCAAACCGGCCAGCCGGTCGCAAGCGGACCGGCCGGCGCGTTCGTCGCGTCAAAGCGCGTTGATCTTGTCGACCATCCCGGCAGGCCATTCCTTGGCCAGGTCGGAGGCAAGATATTGCTCCTGCACATGCTTGCGGAATGCTGCGACATCGGGCTCGTAGATCTTCAGGCCCTTGCCCTTGAATGTTTCAACGAGTTCCTTCTCGCGCGTCAGGTGTTTCTCTGTCGAGAAGTCGATCGCCTTGTCCGCCGCGGCCTGGACCTTTGCCTGCTTCTCGGCCCCCATTTCGTCCCACACCTTTTTCGAAATGCTGAGAAGGTCGAATCCGACAAGGTGCGAGGTAAGCACGATCTGCGACATGACCTCGTAGAACTTCATGTTCTCGACGTTGGGCAACGGGTTGTCCTGCCCGTCGATTGCGCCTGTCTGCAGGCCGGTATAGACCTCGGCGTAGGCCATTGGCGTAGGGTTCGCGCCGAGCGCCTGGCCGAGGAATTGCCAGGCGTCGCCACCCGGCATGCGCAACTTGATGCCTGCCATGTCGGCGGGAGTCTTGATTTCCTTGTCCGGCTTCAGACCGACCTGGCGCAGGCCGAAATAGGTAGGGCCGAGCACCCTCACGCCGAGCTGGTCCTCGGTCATCCGCTTCAGCTCCGCACCGGCATCGCTGGCAAAGAACGCCTTCACGTGCGCGGCGTCACGGAACAGGTAGCCGGCGGTGACGATGGACCACGCCGGAATCTGCTTGGAGATGTCCTGCGGGGCAACGTTGCCCATCTCGAGGTTGCCGCGCTGGATGGCGACAAGTTCGGTGCCCTGCTTGAACAGGTTGCCGCCGTAATAACCCTCGAAGGCAAAGTCGTCCTTGATGGCGTCGGCGAACATTTTCATCATCTCGGCCCGGATGTCCTGTTCCGAGAACACGGCCGAGAAACGCAGCTTCGGCTTGTCCTGCGCGAAGGCGGGAACGGCGGTCGCGGCGGCGAGTGCGCCGGCGGCGACCATAAACAGGCGTCGGTTCATTTCAGCTTTCATGTCGATTTCCTCCCTGTGGTCTTCATACGATTATAGGCGTCATTGCCTTCAATGCGGCGGCCTCGAAATGATCTGCCATGGCGCGGCGGTCGGCCTTGCGCCCGGTGAAGAGCTCGAACGCGCGGACGGCCTGGTAGATCGCCATGCCGATGCCCGGCAGCGTTCTGCAGCCGATCGTTCGGGCCGCGACCAACAACTCTGTTTCGGTCGGAAAGTAGATTATGTCGGCGACCCATTTTTCGGCTGTCAGAAGAGCCGTGTCGAACGGTGTTCCGGGGTATCTCGCCATGCCCACCGGGGTCGTGTTGACGATGCCGTTTGCCATGCGCACGGCTGCGGCCGGATCCGGCCAGGTCTCGACGCGACCGCCGAACAAGGCGCCCACGCGCAACGCAAGATCCGAGGCGCGACCGGGTTGGCTGTCGAGGACGAACAGCCGGCCAACGCCCATTTGCATCAGCGCGTTTGCGACTGCGGCGCCCGCTCCGCCGGCGCCGAACATTGCGACACAGCCCATCGATGCGCCTGTCATCGTCTCGCGAAAACTCTCCGCGAAACCCCAGCCATCGGTGTTGTGGCCTTCCTTGCGTCCGCCAGCAAAGACGACCGTATTCACCGCGCCTATCGCGCGCGCTTCCGGCGACAGCGCATCCAGGACGGGGATGACAGCCTGTTTAAACGGATGCGTGACGTTGAGGCCGTGAAAGCCTGCGATTTCCGCCGCCGCGATCAAGTCTCCGATCGCCGCGTCCGGAAGTCCGAGCCGGTCGAAATCGAGCAAAAGGTATGAATAGCCGATGCCGAGGCGCCGGGCTTCACGCTCGTGCATGCCGGGAGTGCGCGAGGACTGAATACCGCGTCCAACGAGGCCAATCACGACCTTTTCGCTGTCGCCGCTGGCGGCGCCCTTGTGCTCGTCGGCAAGACGGCAAAGCAGGTCGACAAGGCTGTCGCCCATCTCCCGAAATTCCTCCCTGTGCGGGCCGCCTCCCAGCCCAAATGCGGCAATTCCTGGATCGCCCTTGTGTTCACGCCAGACGCGCCGGTAAATGAGTCCGTCGTGATTTGCGAATGATGTACTAACTGGTTAGTTTAGTCAAATGCCGGCTGCGCCGGGGCGGGAACTCAAACTGCATGGCCGTTATCAAGAAAGAACGAAAGCCGGCGCCGGACACGAGCACGACGCGTATCCAGGACCCTGAGGGCACGCGCCGCCACATCCTGGAGATCGCCTCCAAGGAGTTTGCCCTGAACGGTTTGTCGGGCGCGCGCATAGACGAGATTGCGGCACGCACACGCTTCAGCAAGCGCATGATCTACTACTACTTCGGCGACAAGGAAGGCCTCTACCTGCGCGCGCTCGAGAACGCGTATCGCCAGGTGCGCGAGGGCGAGGCTCAACTGGATATCGAAGGTCTGCCCCCCGTGGCGGCCCTGACGCGCCTGGTGGAGTTCACGTTCGACCACCATCACCGACACGAGGAATTCATCCGCATGGTGATGATCGAGAACATCCATCACGGCCAATACCTCGAACAATCGGATGCGATCCGCGAACTGAACGTGACTGCGATCGACCATATCTCTCGCATCTATTCACGCGGTGTCGAAGAGGGGGTCTTCCGGCCGGGGCTCGACGCGGTCGAACTCCATTGGCAGATAAGCGCGTTGTGCTTCTTCAACGTTTCCAATCGCACCACCTTTTCGATGATCTTCGGACGCAACTTCGGCGCGCCGGCACAACTCGAGCGGCTCAAACGCAACAGCGTGGAGATGCTGTTGCGTTTTGTCGCCAAGGACGAAGCTCCCGCAGAACGCTGAGCGCGCCGAAACTTGCGGTGCCGCCAGCGTTGCCTTAGTTATGTACGAACTGGTTCGTTCACAACAAACCAGGGAGGAGGCGCGTTTGAAGACGTCGATCGCGACGGTGTCGATCGCCGGTGACCTGGCAGAGAAATTCGCGGCAATTTCCGCCGCGGGCTTCGACGGCGTCGAAATCTTCGAGAACGATTTCCTTACCTTTGACGGCTCACCGCGCGACGTCGGCCGAATGGCTGGTGACACAGGTCTGACCATAACGCTCTTCCAGCCGTTCAGGGATTTTGAGGGGTTGCCGGAGCCGCAGCGCAACCGCGCCTTCGATCGCGCCGAGCGAAAGTTCGACGTCATGCAGGAACTCGGCACCGACCTGATGCTGGTATGCTCGTCGGTGTCGCCGGTCTCGCTTGGCGGGATCGACCGGGCGGCCATGGACTTTCACGAGCTTGGCGAGCGCGCCGCCAAGCGCGGTCTGCGCGTCGGCTACGAGGCATTGGCCTGGGGGCGCCACGTCAACGATCATCGCGATGCGTGGGAAATCGTGCGCAGGACTGACCATCCGAGCGTCGGGCTGGTTCTCGATTCCTTCCACACGCTGGCCCGCAGGATTGAGCTCGGCTCCATCCGTTCGATACCCGCGGACAAGATCTTCATTGTCCAACTCGCCGACGCGCCGCTGATCGAAATGGACTTGCTCTATTGGAGCCGGCACTTCCGCAACATGCCAGGCGAAGGTGATCTGCCGGTGCGACAGTTCATGCAGGCGGTCGCGGCAACCGGTTATGACGGCTATCTGTCGCTCGAGATTTTCAACGACCAGTTCCGTGGCGGGTCGGCAAAGGCGATCTCCGTCGACGGACGGCGTTCGCTGGTGTGGTTGATGGATCAGGTGCGGCGTGAAGAACCGGCACTTGAGATGGCCATCCCGCCCATGCCCGACCGCATCGGGGTTGCAGGGGTCGAGTTCGTCGAGTTCGCGGCCGATCGCCAGGATGCCGGACAGCTTGGATCGCTGTTGTGCATGCTCGGCTTTGTCGAGGCCGGTCGGCACGTCTCGAAGGAGGTCACGCTCTACCGCCAGGGCGAGGTCAATATTGTCATCAATACCGAGCGGCAGGGCTTTGCCCATTCTTCCTTTGTTGTCCATGGCACGTCGGCATACGCGATGGGCCTGAAGGTCGAGGACGCCGCCGCCACGGTGGCGCGCGCCGAGGCGTTGGGCGCGGAGATCTTTCACCAGCGGGTCGGGCCCGGCGAGTTGTCGATCCCGGCGATCCGCGGCGTCGGCGGCGGACTGATCTACTTCCTCGATGCCAAATCCGACCTGGCAAAGGTCTGGGACATGGAGTTTACGCCGGTCACCTCGGCAAGTTCCGGCAATGGCATCGGCCTCACCCGTATCGATCATGTCGGGCAGACCATGGCACAGGAGGAGATGCCGAGCTGGCTGCTGTTCTATGTCTCGATCTTCAGGACGACCAAGACCCCGATGGTCGACATCGTCGATCCGGCCGGCCTCGTGCGCAGCCAGGTTATCGAAGGTCTGGACAAGCGCTTCCGCCTCACGCTGAACGGCGCCGAGAGTCACCGCACCCTGGCTGGCCATTTCATCGCCGAAACCTTTGGTTCCGGCGTCCAGCACCTGGCACTCGCGACGGATGACATCTTTGCGACGGCGGCGAAGCTGCAGGCCAACGGCTTCGAACCACTTCAGATATCGATGAACTACTACGACGACGTCGAAGCGCGCTTCGGTCTGGATCCGGAGATCGCCGATCGGTTACGCTCAGCCAACATCCTTTATGACCGCGACGACAACGGCGAATTCTTCCAGCTCTACGCGCCGACATTCGGAGAGGGGTTCATTATCGAGTTCGTTGAACGGCGCGGCGCGTATGCAGGCTATGGTGCGCCGAACGCACCATTCCGCATTGCCGCGCAAAAACGGCTGATGCGGCCCAAAGGAATGCCAAAGCTATGACGGATATGAACTTTGCTCGCATTAATGGCGCGACGATCCACTACCGGCATCGTCCCACAACTGGCAGGCCGACGGTCGTCTTCGCGAACTCGCTCGGCACGGATATGCGCATCTGGAACGAGGTCGAGCGAAGGCTGGCCGACGACTGTACATCCGTTGCGTTCGACAAGCGCGGACACGGCCTGAGCGAACTGGGTGGCGCGCCGCAAACAATCGAGACCCATGCGACGGACCTTGCAGGGCTGCTCGACCATCTTGGCGTGAAGCGCGCGGTGATCTGCGGGCTTTCGATCGGCGGCGTCATTGCGCAATGCCTTTACAAGACGCGGTCGGATTTGATCGAGGGATTGATCCTTTGCGATACGGCAGCGAAAATCGGTACGGCCGAGATGTGGAACGGGCGCATCAACGCGACCCTGTCGGAGGGCATCGCCAGCTTTGCCGACGACGTGATGCGAAAATGGTTCACGCCGGATTTCCAGAAGAATCGCGGCGAGGAACTGGCGGGTTATAAAACGATGCTGACGCGCCAGGATCCGGCCGGCTACGCCGCTGCCTGCGCGGCTATCCGCGACGCCGATTTCACCGCGACGACCGCCGCGATCAAAGTGCCGACACTCTGCATTGTCGGCGATCAGGACGGATCGACGCCGCCTGAACTGGTGGAATCGCTGGCCCGCTCAATCCCCGCCGCACGGTTCGAGGTCATCTCCGGTGCGGGCCACATCCCATCCGTCGAGCAGCCGGAAAGGCTCGCCGGGCTGATCCGTGGCTTCCTGAACGACATGCCAAGAGAGCGCAAATGAGCAAGCCACGACACGGCGACCGATACGTCGAAGGGATGGCGACGCGCCGTTCGGTGCTGGGTGACGCCCATGTCGACCGCGCAGAGGCCGCCAAGACCGAATTCGACATTCCTTTCCAGGAACTGATCACGGAGGCTGCATGGAGCCACGTCTGGTCGCGGCCGAACATCACCAAGCGCGAGCGTTCCATGATCACCATCGCGCTGCTCGCCGCGCTGAAGCAGGACGAAGAGGTTGCGATGCATATCCGCGCCAGCGTCAATACCGGGGCGACGCGCGACGACATACGCGAGGCGCTGCTGCATGTGGCAATCTATGCCGGGGTGCCGGCGGCAAATCATGCGATGAAGATCGCCAGGAAGACGTTCGACGAAATGGACGCTCAAGCCGGCAAATCATGAGCAAGTCGCGCTTTCCCGCCAACCGCACGTCAGAAATCGGCAGCTTCTTTCCGCGCGACCGCAACTGGCATCCGCCGGCCTTGACACCAGCCTACAAGACTTCCGTGCTGCGCTCGCCGCAACGGCCGCTTCTTTCCCTCGACAACACGCTGTCGGAGCTTACGGGGCCGGTCTTCGGCCAAAGTATTCTCGGTGAACTGGACAATGACCTCATACTCAATTTTGCCGGGCCGGGCGAAAGCGCGATCGGGCCGCGCATCCTCGTCTATGGCCGCCTTCTCGACGAGCGCGGCATCGGCGTCGCCGGTGCGTTGCTGGAGGTATGGCAGGCCAACGCCGGCGGACGCTATCGACACAGGAAGGAGACTTATCTCGCGCCACTCGATCCGAACTTCGGCGGCTGCGGCCGCACCATCACCGGCGAGGATGGCTCCTATTGTTTCCGCACGATCCAGCCGGGGCCATATCCCTGGCCCAACGGACCCAACGACTGGCGTCCAGCGCACATCCATTTCTCGATCTTCGGGCACGGCTTCGCGCAGCGCCTGATCACCCAGATGTATTTCGAGGGCGACCCGATGATCTGGAGGTGCCCGATCGTGCGGACCATCAACGACCGCCGCGCCATTGAAGGCCTCACCGCCGCACTCGACATGGAGGCAACGATACCGATGGACGCGCGGGCATACAAATTCGACATTGTACTGCGCGGCCGCCGCTCGACGCTGTTCGAAAACCGCATCGAGGGCAACTGATGGTCCAGGCTCTCGGTCGGCTGAAGGAAAGCGCCTCGCAGACCGCGGGACCTTATGTCCATATCGGGCTGACGCCCAACTTTGGCGGTATCTCGGGCGTCTATGAACGCGACCTTGGCACCGCGATGGTCAACGACAAGACCAGGGGCGAACGCATCAGGGTCAATATCCGGGTGATCGACGGCGCCGGCTCGCCGCTGAACGACGCACTTGTGGAGATCTGGCAGGCGGACGCCGCCGGCATCTACAATTCGCCCTCGGATCTGCGCGGCTCCGCCGACCCGAACTTTACCGGCTGGGGCCGACTGCCCACCGACATGGCGACGGGCGAATGCCTCTTCGAAACCATCAAACCCGGTCGCGTGCCTTTTTTTGACGGCCGCAAGATGGCGCCGCATTTGACGGTCTGGATCGTCGGGCGTGGAATCAACATTGGCCTTCACACCCGCATGTATTTCAGCGACGAGGAAACCGCCAACGCCGAGGATCCCGTCCTGATGCGCATTGAGCAAAGAGAGCGCGTGTCAGCGCTGGTCGCGCCGCGGGATGGCGACGTCTATAAATTCGACATTCATCTCCAGGGCATCAACGAGACGGTCTTCTTCGACATATGATCGCAGCATTCGACAATCCCCTCCTGTCCGGGCTTCTCGGCGATGAGAAGATGGCGACGCTGCTCGGCGTCGAGGCCGAACTTGCGACGATGCTGCAATTCGAGAAGGCGCTCGCCGACGCAGAAGCTGCACTCGGCATCATCCCGGCGGCTGCAGCAAGCGCAATCGGGCGCGTCCTCGACAACTTCCGGCCGGAAAGCGAGGCCCTGAGGGACGCAACGGCGCGCGACGGCGTCATGGTGCCGGAACTCGTGCGGCAGATCAGGCATGCTGTCGGAGCGCCGCATTCGGAGCATGTGCATTTCGGTGCGACTAGCCAGGACGTGATCGACACGGCCATGATCCTGAGAATTCGCGCCTGTATCGACCTGTTGGAAGAACGGCTTTCGGCTCTGGTGGTCGCCTTCGCCGATCTCGGCCATCGGTTTGGCGATCGCCCGCTGATGGCCCGAACCCGAATGCAGGCAGCGATTCCGATTTCCGTAGCCGACCGCGTCACCAGCTGGCGCGAACCGCTCGTGCGCCACCGCGAGCGGATTCAATCGGTGCGAGGATCGGTTCTCGTCATCCAGTTCGGCGGCGCCGTCGGGACGCTCGAGAAGTTCGCAGACAAGGGCGCCGCCATCCGTGCCGCGCTGGCCCGGCAGCTAAGTCTCGGCGACGCGCCGCAATGGCACAGCCAGCGCGACCGCATCGCCGAGCTGGCCAACTGGCTGTCGCTTGTGACGGGCGGCCTCGGCAAGTTCGGGCAGGACATTGCGCTGATGGCGCAAGCAGGCGACGAGCTGCAACGGGCGGTCGGCGGTTCATCGTCCGCCATGGCGCACAAGCGCAATCCCATCGACGCCGAGATGCTGGTGACGCTTGCCCGCTTCAACGCAGTCCAATTGTCGGGAATGCATCATGCGCTAATCCATGAGCAAGAGCGCTCTGGTGCAGCCTGGACGCTGGAATGGTTGATCCTGCCGCAGATGCTCATGGCGGCTGGAGCATCGACCTGTGTCGCGGACAGGCTGGTCCGAACCATAGCGGCAATCGGAGGCAAGATCGACTGATCCCACTAATGCATGTCGCGCAAAAGTGCGCAGCGGTTTTGCGACAACGACATGCATAAAAACAACAACCTAAAGCGCGTCGCATGAGGCCGGTCAAACGCGACGCGCTTTAGGCGGCTCACGCCGTGGATCTTGCGATTTAGCCGTCTCCGCTACCACTTGGTCAGCAAGATCAAGTGGTCACTGATGCATCGAGTGGGTTGGAAATGGCCGTGCCCTGGTTTGCCGACAATTGTGCGGCCATACCCATGGCGACAGCTTTCCAGCCATCATCCAGCGTCACCTCGACCGGGCCCTCGCCTCGCAGGGCGGCGCAGAACCGCTGATGCTGATAGAAAGTCGAGCCGTTGTGATCGCCGGCCGTCAACAATTGCGGGTCGACCGGGATCTCGACGGTGTACGGTCCCTGCGGAAAGCGTGGGCTGACGATCAACTGCGGCGTCGGCGCCGCGCCGAGATGGGCCGGCCAGAAACGGCCGGGACCCGGCACCAAGCATTCGACTTTACCTCGCGCACCGACGGCGCTGATCTCCTCCTGATAGCGGCTGCCCTCTGCATACATGCACAGTTCCAGCATGGCGCGCGCGCCGCTGGCGAAATCGACCAGCACGTAGCCGCAATCCCAGATATCGGGTGTTTCGCCATCATAATTTTCGTCGAGATGGTTCACTTCCTGTCCGGCCGACGCCATGATTCTTACCGGTTCCGATTTCAGGATTAGCCGCATGAGATCGAAGAAATGGCAGCATTTTTCGACGAACGTGCCTCCCGATCGACGGTTGAAGCGGTTCCAGTGGGCCACCTTGTCCAGGAACGGGTAGCGATGTTCGCGGATTGTCAGCATCCGGATGCCGCCGGTGGCGTTCTGCGCCTGCTCGATGAATCGAGCGACCGGCGGCATATAGCGGTATTCCATCGCGACCCAGACTGGTGCCGGATAGGTCGCGGCGAACGCCTTCACCGCGGCTGCGTCGACCGGATCGGTGAAAAGCGGCTTCTCGATCAGGATGGGCAGCGCACGGATAGCAGCGATTTCCTTGAGCTGCGCGAAATGCACATAGTTCGGACTGGCGATGAGCAGGCAGTCGACGCGCGGATCGGCCGCCACCTCCGCGACCGAGCCGGCGATCGACGCTTGCGGGGCGAGGACTGCCGCGCGTACGCGCATTGTCGCATCGATCTCGAAGATCGCTGCGACGCCGACATCGGGCAGCAGCGCGATATTGCGAAGATGCTCCTGACCCATCATGCCGCAGCCGATGATGCCGTAGGAAATGTGCTTCGCCATATCCGTTCCTTATCGCAGCCGCGCGACATAGCGCGCGACGCCATGATCAAACCAGGTCCTGGAAAACTCCGCGCTGGCGCCGTCCTGCATCCAGCCGGTACGCTCGATGAAGCCGGCGGCGGCGCCCGGCGCGAGGCCGAATTCAGGCAGCGCCCATTCCGGCACATGGCCGACCCCGACGCGGTCCTCTGCACGCAAGATCCAGATGCCGAGCGCCTTGCGATAGAAGAGATAGAGCGAATCCGACAGTTCTTCGATAGCAACCGTCTCCACACGGGCACCGTCGAGCCAGATCTCCTCCAGCGCCGCCGGCTTGCCGCTGAGGCTCCGCAGCCGTCTTATTCTATGGGCCTCGCTGCTCGACCCGAACACCGGCAGGTCCATCGGTTTCGCCAGCCGATCGACTGACAGAACGCGCGCCGTCGGCAGCCCGCCTCCCTCCAGGAGTTCCAGTCGGAACATGGAATAGACACTGGCCACGTCGGGTTGCGAACGTACGTAGTTGCCGGAACCCTGGATGCGACTGAGCAAGCCCTTGCGCTCGAGATCGCCGAGCGCCTTGCGCAAAGTACCGACCGCTATTCCGAGCCCCGCAGCCATGTCGCGCTCCGGCGGAAGCTTCTCGCCCTCAATCATCCGCCCGGCCGCGATCTCGCGAATCAGCATTTCGCTGACCTGCTGATGCATCGGAAGCGCATAGGCGTTTCTGGACGTGGTCACATTGTCTCCAAAGCAAAATTGATACACTATTGATCTACACAAACACGAATGATATGCAACAGGGAAATCCAGTCTCTGACAACGAGGGAGTGCCGACATTGACGGTCGTTCCGGTGACGTCCGCAGATCTCGATGCTGCTGAAGTGTCGTGGTTTTCCGCTTTGTGTTCCGATGATTTCCGCTATCTCGGCGTACCGGATGGCGCGCTGCGGTCGAGTTGGGAGCACTGCTCCGATATCGTCAAGACAGCCGAAGGACTGGGCTTTCGCAATATCCTGTGTCCCTCGTCCTATCAGGTTGGCCAGGATACTCTGTCCTTCGTGGCGGGCTGCGCTCCGATAACCTCGACGATCAACCTTCTCGCGGCGGTGCGTTGCGGCGAAATGCAACCGATCATGCTGGCGCGCACGCTCGCAACGCTCGACCACATGCTGAAGGGCAGATTGACTATAAACGTCATCTCTTCCGACTTTCCCGGCGAAGTCGCCGACAGCCGCTTCCGCTATCAGCGTTCGCGCGAGGTTATCGAGATCCTGCGTCAGGCCTGGACGCGCGATGAAATCAACCATCAGGGCGAGGTCTATCAATTCGGGAAAGTAACCGCCGACCCCGCAAAGCCCTACCAACAGAATGGCGGGCCGCTACTCTATTTCGGCGGCTATTCGCCCGACGCGCTCGAACTCTGCGGCGCACAGTGTGACGTGTATCTGATGTGGCCGGAGGCGAAGGACGTGTTGGCGCACCGCATGCGTGACGTTCACGAGCGTGCAGCCGCCCATGGCCGCACATTGGATTATGGCCTGCGTGTCCACGTGATTGTGCGCGACACCGAAGCCGAAGCCCGCGACTATGCCGAGGAGCTGGTTTCGAAACTCGACGACGAGCAGGGCAGAGTCATCCGCGCCCGCGCACTGGACGCGACATCCCTGGGCGTCGCGCACCAGGCAAAGAACCGCGCCGGTGCCGACGCACAAGGCTATGTCGAGCGGCATCTGTGGACCGGCGTTGGCCGCGCACGCTCCGGTTGCGGCGCCGCGATCGTCGGCTCGACCGATCAAGTCATGTGCGAGATCGAGGAATACCGGAAAATGGGCATCCGCGCCTTCATCTTCTCCGGCTATCCGCATCTCGACGAGGCCCTGTCCTTCGGCAAGCGCGTGCTGCCGAATATCAGCACCTGCTCGCTGCCGCATGCCTATGGCCGGGTGCCGGAAATCACCCCGCCGACTCCGCTCGGAACCGGGGAGCGGCGATGATGATGCTGCGAATGCGGCTCAACGAGATTGAAGCTTCCACCGCAGCCCTTGGCCAGGAGGGCGCCTGATGTACCACTTCCTCAACCCCGAGCAGCAACCGATGAAAAGCTTCGTGCCCGGCCCCGACCGCAAGCGCGAGTTCCGCGACGCGCTCGGCCGGTTTGCGACCGGTATCACCGTCGTCACCACGATGACGCCCGATGGCCCCGTCGGCATCACGGCGAACAGCTTTGCATCGGTGTCCCTCAACCCGCCGATCGTGCTCTGGTCGATCGGCCGGCATTCGAGGCGCTTTGCCGCCTTCGCCGGTTGCGAGCATTTCGCGGTTCATGTTCTGGGCGCGGAGCAGATTGAGCTGAGCCAGCGCTTCGCTCGCGTCGGTCAAGCCTTCGACGGCCTCCCGCACGACCTGAACGATGCCGGCGTGCCGCTGCTGGGCGGCTGCCTGTCACGGTTCGAATGCGTGCGAATCTCCGGGCATGAGGGCGGCGACCATTTGATCGTCGTTGCCCGCGTAACCGCCGCGACCTTGCGAGACGGCGAACCTCTGCTTTTCTTCGGCGGAGGTTACGGACGCTTCGAAGACGGTTCGAACGTGACCCCATCGATGTAGCGATGGCCTGGCCCGGACAGCTCTCAGGCGCGAACCGGGCCGGTCGACTGGCGTTGCACGATATGGCAGGCGAATTCGATACGGCGCGGCGGCAGGTCCCCGCCGAGATCGGCGAGCAGGAGGTCGAGCGACGCCGCGCCGATCTCGCGCATCGGGATATGCATCGTCGTGAGCGGCGGGTTTTGGAAAGCCGCCTGCGGAAGGTCATCCATGCCCATGACCGACACGTCGGCGGGCACCTCGTAACCCGACTTCCGGATCGCCATCATCGCGCCGATAGCGAGGCTGTCCCCCGCGGCGAGCACAGCTGTGAAGTCGAGGCCACGCGCCTCAATGCGCCGCGCAATCGCTTCGGCCGCAAGGTCCGGCAGCCAATCCGCCACCTCCACAGCCAGGTCGCCGGCCGCCAGACCGCGCCCTCGCAGTGCATCCTGCCAGCCCTCGAAGCGACGCTCGATCGTGCGCCGCCCGCGTCGCATCAGGAACAGGATGCGCCGGTGGCCGAGGTCGAGCAGGTGCTGCGTCGCGAGATGCGCCGCCGAGCGGTTGCATGGCGTCAGGCTCGAATGGTGCATCGCCGGGTCGTCGCCGTTTATGAGCACGATCGGCTTGCCGAAACCGCCGGTCAGCGTCAGCACCGCCTCGTCGTCGAGCGTCAGAAACAGGCAGCCGACGACGCTCTTGTCTTGCCTGGCCTCATTGAGCAGCGCGATCTGCTCACCGGCGTCGGCGATCGAGCGCGACACCAACTCGACACCGAGAGTTTTTGCGCGCTCGTTCAGTCCGTCGAGCACATAGAAGGTGAACTGGTTGCGGCCATAGTCGATCCTCGCAGCGTTGCTTGCGGCGAGGATCACCTTGCGGCCGGCGATCGACGTGGGCATCGTGTAGTTCAACTTCCTGGCGGTTTCGATGATCGTCGACCGAAGGTCGCCGCGCACGCCCTTGCCGCCGGCAAGCGCCCGCGACGCCGTGCTGACGGAAACGCCACAGCGCGCGGCGACGTCTTCGAGCCGCACGCGCCGGCTGGGCGTGCCGCGCTTCCCGCTTTCGACCTTGACGACCATAGGCTGTTTCCTCACCAGACCTTCATGCTGCAAAAAAATTTCAGATTGCGCAATAAAAATTCCTGTGGCACCCATTTGCCCGACATCGCGCAGACTTGGGAGGAGTAGTGGCGTCGTCCATGAGAGATATGCGCTCAAAGCTCGACCTGCTCGTGCGCGGCATGACCGGCCTGCGCCATGACGGCCGTTTCGACGAGCCCAACCTCGACGGCACGGCCGGCGACTACATCAGCTTCGATTCCTGGGAATGGCCGCAGGGTGTGGGCCTCTACGGCCTCGTTTGCCTTTGGCGGCACAATCGCGACCCGAAACTTTTGCAGACAATCGAAGACTGGTACGAGCGCCATTTGAGGGCGGGCTTGCCGCCGATGAACATCAACACCACCGCTCCGATGATGGCGCTGGCATTGCTCTGGGGCGAGACACGCGATCCGCGCTGGGAAACGCCTCTCGGCCAATGGGCCGAAAGGCTGCTTCGCGACATGCCTCGCACGCCCGAGGGCGGGTTCCAGCACAATGTCTCAGACAAGATCAACGACGACGAATTGTGGGACGACACGTTGTTCATGGCCGGCCTGTTCCTCGCTTTCCACGGACGCGCGGCCGGCCGGCAAGCTTGCATCGACGAGGCTGTTCGCCAGTTCCTCGTCCATGCTCGCTATCTCGCCGACCCGAAAACCGGCTTGTGGTTCCATGGCTGGACATTTGCCGGCCGACATAATTTTGCCCGCGCTCTCTGGGCCCGCGGCAACGCCTGGATCACGGTCGGCATCCTCGACCTGATCGAAAATGGCGGTGTCGGCAAGCCAGTCGAAGCCTATCTGCTCGGCGTGCTGGAAGCGCAGATCGACGCGCTGCTGCGCCTGCAGGCGCCATCGGGAGCATGGCACACTTTGCTCGATGACCCGACCTCCTATGAGGAGATGTCGGCCACCGCCGGCATCGGCTATGGTCTCATGAAAGCTGCGCGCCTGGGCTTCGGGCCCAAGGCGTGCGGTCCAGCGGGCCGGCGCGCACTCGACGCGGTGCTGGCCAGCATCGACGAGAACGGCGTGCTCGGAAACGTTTCCTATGGCACCCGCATGGGCCATGATCTCCAGTTCTACCGCGACATCCCGATCCAGCCTACCGGCTACGGCCAGGCCCTGGCGATCCTCTGCCTTACAGAGGGAATGATCCATGCCGAAGCTGCCGAGGCGGCGGCATGACGATGCGCGTTCTCTTCGGCGCCGGTCCGGGCGACATCGATGGCTACGGGACGGAGCGGCTACGCGCCGAGTTTCTGGTGGAGCGGCTGTTCGAGCCCGGCCGCATCGCCTTCGCTTACACCCATGTCGACCGCATGATCGTCGGCGGCGCGTGCCCAACCGGAGAGCCGCTGAGTTTCGGCGATGGCGCGGACGTCGGCACGCCGCATCTGTTCACCGCGCGCGAGATGGGCATCGCCAATCTCGGCGGCGCAGGAACGGTGAGCGTCGACCAGCAGCGCTTCGCGCTCGCCAACCGCGATGTGCTCTATGTCGGGCGCGGCGCCAAGCAAGTAACGCTGGAAAGCGACAGCGCCGCGCACCCCGCCTGGTTCTATATGAACTCGGTTCCGGCCGGCGCAGACATCAAGCATCGGCTGATCACGAAATCCGAGGCGAAGCCGCTCGAACTCGGCGAGGAGCGACGCGCCAACAAGCGCACATTGCGCATGTACATTCATCCGGAAGTCGCGCCTTCCTGCCTGCTGCTGATGGGCATCACGGATCTCGCTGCGGGCAGCGTCTGGAACACCATGCCCCCTCACCTGCATGAGCGGCGTATGGAAGCCTATCTCTATTTCGACCTCGCCGCGGAAGACCGGGTGATCCATCTGATGGGACGGCCGGACAATACCCGCCATCTGATCGTGGCCAATGGCGATTGTGTCATCTCGCCGGCCTGGTCGATCCATATGGGCAGCGGAACCGGCCCCTACGCCTTCGTCTGGGGCATGACGGGCGAGAACCAGGCCTATAACGACGTGTCGCCCGTGCCCGTTGAGACGCTGCGATGAACACCGTGGAACCGATCACGCACGATCTTGCGCTGCGCCGGCCGCTCGCGCTCGGCGGCCCTCTCGTTTACTGGCTCGTCGGCACGACGTCCGAGCAGCGCTACGATGTTGCGGATCAGCCGATGCAAGGGGAGATGGATCCCTTCTTCTTCCTGACCAAGCACAAGAATTTCATCCCGCACGAATATCCCTGCCGAACCGAGTTTGCCGCCGAACGCCGCGGGAAACGGCCCAAGCCGCAGGGCGTGTTCGAGCCGGACCGTGTTTGGCTTCCGTTCGGCTCGCCGCGCGTCGACCTGTCGGGCTTCTGGTTCCGCCCGACCGTGGTCGCCACCTGGGCAAGTACCGTGCTCGACGCAGGCTCGGACGGCCGGGCGCGGCTGCGGCTGCGCACCTGCGGCGGCGCCGTTTTGTTCGTCAACGGAATAGAGGCCGGCTGGATGGCGCCCTACGGGCGCAATCTCGAGGCTTCCCAGGATTTCGAGCTCAATCTCGTCGCCGGCGCCAACGAGATCAGCATCTGGTTCGACGATCTCGCCGAGCGTGACGCACGCTACTTCTTCCAACTCGACTATCTCCGGGGCCCAACTGCCGAACAGGTCTTGCCCACGACCGTCAAAGGCGACGTCGCGGCGGCCATGGAAGCCGCTCTCGACGCCATGCATTTCGAGCGTCCATTTTATTCCGGCGGCGAAGTGGCGCTGGTGACGGATGTCGCGCTGCCGGTTGCGGTGGATGTAGCGATCGTGATCGAGGGCGACTTCATGTCGATCGAGGCGCCCGTGATCTTCCGCCGCCGCATCGAAGCGGGAGCAAGACGCATCACGATCGCCGCCACGGAAGACCTTCCCGCCGACTTCCGGCATTTTGCCGTATCGCTCTCATCTTCAGGCTTTGTTGCCCGGCGGGTCTTCGGCGTCGAGATCTGTCATGCGGCGCGTCAGGGCCGCGCCCCTGCCATCCTTGCCGACAGAATCGGCGAAGCCCTGGAACAGGTCTCCAATTTGGCGGAGGCCGATACCGTGCGGGCGCTGGCGCGGCTGGCGACCGGCCGCGGCGGCGCCGAAACCGACGCCATCATTGCTGCTGCACTGCCGGCGATCGAGGATTGCCACGACTGCGCCGATTTCATCCTGGTTCCACTGCTCTGGTGCCGTCGTGCCTATGGCGACAGGATTGCGGTCGATCTCCGTCACCGCATTGACGAAGCGATCCTCAATTACCGCTATTGGATGGATGAGCCGGGCAACGACGTGCAGTGGTACTTCTCCGAAAACCACGCGCTTCTGTTTCACACCGCGGCTTATCTCGGCGGCCATCTCTTGCCCGACGCCCGCTTTGTCCGCTCCGGGCGCACCGGCGCGGAGCAGTCGACCGTGGGCCTTGCGCGCGTGCGCGCCTGGCTCGATCATTTCGAGGCATGGGAAATGGCGGAATTCAACTCCGCCCCTTATTTCCCGATCGATCTCAAGGGGTTGACGATCCTGTACGCGCTTGGGCCAGATGCCGATGTGCGCCGGCGCGCCGGGGCTGCGATCAACCGCCTGCTCGAGATCGTCGCCCGCTCGGCTCAGCAGGGCATGCTTACCGGCGCGCAGGGCCGCTCCTACGAGCACACGCTGCGCGCCGCCCGTTCGCTGGAACTTTCCGGCATTGCACGCATGCTGTGGGGCAAAGGTTTCTACGGCATGCGCTTCCATGCCCTGCCGCAGCTTGCGCTCTGCTTGCGCGACCATGGCCTCGACGTCCCGCAAGAACTGACCGGCATCGCTTGCATGGCGGGCGACGACGCGCAGGAATGGTGCTTCGCGCAGGGCCAGAACCGGATCGCCAAGCTCTACCACTACAAGACCCGCGATTTCGCCATGGGAAGCGCAGCAGCCTATCGCTGGAACGAATGGGGTTATCAGGAAACGGTGCTGCACCTGCGCCTCGGCGGCAATCCCGACGCGCAGATATGGATCAACCATCCGGGCGAGACGATTCATTCGGGCTATGGCCGGCCGTCCTACTGGGGCGGCTCCGGCTCTCTGCCGCGCGTGCATCAATATCGCGACCTGGCGGTTGTGCTGTTCAGCTGCGCTGCCGAGCAGCCCGACTTTACCCATGCCTGGTTCCCACAGAGCGCGTTCGACGAAGCGAGGGTCAAGGAACATATCGCTTCGGCGCGCGGCGGCGATGGGCTCGCGATGCTGAAGGCCGACAGCGCCTTCGAGCTGGTCGGCCGCGGGCCGACCGCTGGAAACGAGCTGCGCGTGCCGGGCCACCAAGCCGCATGGATCATCCGCTTGGGCCGGCGCCGGCAATATGGGTCGCTGGAGGAATTCGAGGCGCGGTTTTCCCAGCTCGCGCTCGGCCACGGAAAAGACGGCCTTCTGCATGTCAATGACCCGGAATACGGCGACGTGCTGTTCCATCCGGATGGCCGCATGGAGGCTGAGGACCGTGTCGTCGATCCGGCCGACTGGCAGGTCAGCGGCGAAGCCACGTTGTTCGTAACCGACGCCATCGCAACCAGGTGAGGATCGGATCAAAAGGAGCAGGACAAGCAGCTCGGACAGCGACAATCAAGCGGTGAACACCGCAAAAGCGGAGGAGAGTGAACCATGAGAATGAATTCGATAATCCTGGGCCTTTCGGCGGGCCTTCTGTCGTCGACCGCGTTCGCAGGCGACGTTCGCGTGATGTGGTACTCGGACGGCGTCGAGGGCGAGGTCATACAGGACCTGCTCAACCGCTTCATGAAAGACAATCCGGACATCAACGTCATTCTCGACAATGTCGCCTACAAGGTTGTCCAGGAGCAGCTTCCGGTCGAACTCGAGGCAGGCCGGGGTCCCGATATCGCCCGCGTCACCAATATCAAGGAACTCGCCGATCATTGGCTCGACCTGACGCCTGTTGTTGCCGATCCAGCATACTGGCAGACGAATTTCGGCGACCAGTTCGACTGGATGCGCCCTGACGGTTCCAAGATCATTCCGGGCTTCATGACCCAGATCACGCTGACCGGCGGCTTCGTCAACAAGACGCTTTTCGAACAGGCCGGCGTGCCGATCCCGGCCGACACCGCAACCTGGGACGAATGGGTCGATGCTGCCGGCAAGGTGCAGCAGAGCCAGCAGCTCAATGCTGCCTTTGCCATCGACCGCAGCGGCCATCGTATCTCGGCGGCGAACATTTCTTATGGCGCCAATTACATCGGCGGTGATCGACTGCCGGCGCCGATCGACGCCGGCACGAAAGCCTTCGCCGAAAAGCTGGTCAATTGGGTTGCCGACGGCCGCATGAACAAGGAAATCTGGGTGTCGGCGTCGGGCACCACCTATCGCGCCGGGGCCGACGACTTCATCAATGGACAGATTGCCTACTATTATTCGGGCAGCTGGCAGGTTGCCAATCTGGCCAGCAAGATCGGCAAGAACTTCGACTGGGTGGCGACGGGCTCGCCGTGCGGCACCGCCGCCTGCACCGGCATGCCGGGCGGCGCCGCGCTGGTCGCCGTCAAATACACGAAGAACGCCGCTGAAGTCGGCAAGGTGATGGACTTCCTGGGCCGCGAGGACATCATGCGCGAATTCACCGAGCGCACCCTGTTCCTGCCCGCACACAAGGGCGTTCTCGCCGGCAAGATCGATTACAAGACCGATGACGAGAACGTAAAGGCGTCGCTCGAAGCCTTCCTGAAGGCATCGGGCAAGATCGCGCCGAATGCCGCCGCCCTGCCGGCATGGAAATGGGGAACTCCGGTTTATGGCGCGCTGGTGACCCGCATCAGTCAGGTCATGGCCGGCGAGCTGAAGCTCGACGAGGCTTTCGTCCGCATCGACGAGGACATCAAGGCACAGGTGGCCGAGGCCTCGAAGTAGCGTCGCGGGCAGTGTCATGGGAGACGTCCGAAACGGCATAGCAACCCGCGCCGGCGCCATGATCCTGGCGCCGGTCGGCTGGCTTGCGAATGTTCTCGATGCGCCACTGCGCATGTTGCAACGGCGCACGGGCAGCAATGGCATGGCCGTGTTCTTCCTGGCGCCGAACATGCTGGTGTTCGGCATTTTCGTGCTGTTTCCGCTGGTCATCAACATCCTCTATTCGATGACCGGCGGCGGGGCGCTGTTCCTCGGCGAGCGCACCTTCGTCGGCGCCGATCAGTATGGGCGGCTGTTCAGTTGCGGCAGCTATCTCGATCCGAAGAGCTGCACCGAGGACCTGTTCTGGATCGCGGTTTGGAACACCCTGGCCTTCGTCGTGCTGCAAGTGGCGATGATGGTCGCCGTGGCGCTTGTCACCGCACTCGTGCTCAACCGTGAGTTGCGTGCGCGCAGTTTCTGGCGCGCCGTGTTCTTCTTCCCTGTGCTTTTGTCGCCGGTCGTGGTCGGTCTTATCTGGCGCTGGATCCTGCAGCGGCAGGGATTGCTCAACCTGATGGTGTTCGAGGCGGGCGGAACCCCGGTCAACTGGCTGGTGGAGCGCAACTGGGCCTTCGCGGCGACGATCATGGTGTCGGTCTGGGCCCATGTCGGCTTCTATGCGCTGATCCTTCTCGCCGGCCTTCAGGCCATTCCGAAAGACCTGTATGAGGCCGCCGAGATGGACGGAACCCGGCCCTTGCGCGTCTTCTGGCGCATAACGCTGCCCTTGCTGGCGCCCAACCTCCTGGTCGTGCTGGTGCTGACACTCATCCGCGCCGTGCAGATATTCGACGAAGTCTATGTGCTGACCGGCGGCGGTCCCGGGACCAGCACGCTGTTCCTCACGCAGTACATCTACGAGGTCGGCTTCGCCTCGATGCTGCGCAATCCGGGGCTCGCCTCCGCGGCCTCGATCCTCATGGGAGCGGTGCTGGTCGTGCTGACCTTGATCCAGCTGGGCATCGCAAGGCGCAACGAGCAGCGGGGCAAAATGCGATGAGCAGGGTTGCGGAATTTCTGTTCCGCCGGCGCGGCGGCGCCGGCTGGCACTGGACCGACGTTTTCACCTGGTTCTGGCTGATCGGCGGGCTGATTGTCATGTTCGGCCCGGCACTCTGGCTGGTCAACTCCTCGTTCAAGACGCCTGCGGCGCTGGCGGAGTTCCCGCCGACTGTTTTGCCCTATGTCACCGCCGAAGCGATCGTGGAAGGGTATGAGGAGCCGCTGCAGCTCTTCGAAGTGCGCAATGACGACGGCAGCGTGCGCGTGCTCGCCGAAGTGCGCCGCCTCGGCACCGTCGCGCAGATGGTCGATCCCGCCAACCCGGGCGAGATCATACGCGTCAACATCCGCAACCGTACGCCCAAGCGCAGCATCGCCTTCGCGCTCGACAATTATGTCCAGCCTTTCCTCGCCTTTGACTTCTTCCTCTACCTGCGCAACTCGGTCTTCGTCACCGTGGTCGCCACCCTGATTACGCTCCTGACCAATTCGATGGCCGCGTTCGCACTGTCGAAGTACAATTTTCGGGGACGTTCGGCTGTGATGATGCTTATCGTCGCGACGCTGATGGTGCCGCTCTCCGTCATCCTGGTGCCGCTCTATTCGGTGATCTCGGCAATGGGACTGTTCAATTCGCTATGGGGCGTGATCCTGCCCACAGTGGCAACGCCCACGGGCGTCTTCATGCTGCGTCAGTACATGCTGACGATCCCCGACGAGCTGATCGATGCAGCACGCATGGACAAGGCGTCGGAATGGCAGATCTACTGGCGCATCATCCTGCCGCTGACCGCCCCGGCGCTGGCGGTGCTGGCGATCTTTTCCGTCGTCTGGCGCTGGAACGACTTCCTCTGGCCACTGATCGTCCTGTCGCGCAAGGAGGTCTATACGCTGCAGGTTGGTCTCAACACCTATGCCGGCCAACTCAACGTGCAATGGCATTACATCCTGGCCATGACCGTCGTCACCATGATCCCGGTCGTGCTGGTGTTCATTTTCCTTCAGCGCTTCATCACCACCGGCATTGCCGGCTCCGGTCTGAAATAGAGGCTATCATGAGCCAGATCACACTTACCGGCGTATCGAGGGCTTTCGGCAAGGTCGGCGTGCTGCACGACATAAATCTCGACATCCTTGACGGCGAGCTGATCGTCTTCGTCGGCCCCTCCGGCTGCGGCAAGTCCACGCTGCTGCGGCTCATCGCCGGGCTTGACCGGCCGACAGGCGGCGTCATCGCGATCGACGGCAAGGACGTGACCACCGTTCCGGCCGCCGACAGGGGATTGGCGATGGTGTTCCAATCCTACGCGCTGTACCCGCACATGAGCGTACGCCAGAACCTGGCCTTCGGACTGGAGAACGCCCGTATGGCGCGTGCCGAAATCGATGCGCGCATCGCCGAAGCCGCGCGGATGCTGGAAATCGCGCCGTATCTCGACCGGCGCCCCGGCCAGCTCTCCGGCGGCCAGCGCCAGCGCGTCGCGATCGGCCGCGCCATCGTGCGCAATCCAACCGCTTTCCTGCTTGACGAGCCGCTGTCCAATCTCGACGCCGAACTGCGCATCTCGACCCGCGCCGAACTGGCCGCGCTGCACGAGCGGCTGTCGGCGACGATGGTCTATGTCACGCACGACCAGATCGAGGCGATGACGCTTGCCGACCGCATCGTCGTGCTGCGCGCCGGCCGCATCGAGCAGATTGGCACGCCGCTCGACCTCTACAATCATCCGGCCAATCTGTTCGTTGCCGGTTTCATCGGTGCACCGCGTATGAACTTCCTGCCGGTAAAGGTGGCACCCGGGGGCGCTGGCCGATCAAGCCTCACGCTGGACGGTTCAGCTGGATTCGAGATCGACGGGAACGTCAGCGCGGCCAATGGCGACGTGACGCTCGGGCTGCGGCCACACCACATCAGCCTCGCCGGTGCCGGCAAGGGAGACGTTGCGGCCCGCGTCGCGCTGGTGGAAGCCCTCGGCTCCGAGACAATCGTCCACACCAGGACAAGCGGCGGCCAGACCATGCTGGCGGTTGTCGCCGGACAATATCCGGTGGCTTCCGGCGACACGGTGGATCTGAAGTTCGATACCAGCCATCTGCATCTTTTCGATGGCACCGGCCTGCGCATCGCTGTGAGTTAGAAGTCGGCTTACCCCGTCTGGGGCGTCACCATCTGCATGCCCCGCCTCCTCAACGATGCAGGCTGGCGTGGCGGGCATGCTCGCGGATCTCTTCGCGAGAAATGCCAGCATCCGCCAGTGTGCTGTCTGGGGCCTGCCTCAAGCTCGCAAGCGTCTGGCGATAGGCAAGCCAGCGGGCGAAACGGTGTCGAAGTTTGTCGAACATGATCGTCTCCTTTGGCGCGCAGAAGTCCGCGCGCCTGGGTTGGTCGAAAGCGCAAAGCATCTGCGCGAAGCGCGTGCGCGATCGAAAGGATTGCGTTGGCTTCTTGGCCAGCCGAGGCGCTTGTCCCTGTCGCTCCAGGCAGGATTGTCCAACGCCTTCAATGCCTGCATACTTGCGCGTGATGCCCGCTTCGCGCTACAGCCACGGTCGCAAGGAGCTTTTCATTTCTGCAAAATGGATATCGACTGGGACGATCTGAGGCTGTTTCTCGACGTTGCGCGGCTGGGTGGCTTGAGCGCAGCGACGGGAACGACGCGCCTCAGCGCAGCCACCCTTGGACGTCGCGTCACTGCGCTCGAAAAGCAGATCGGCGAACCGCTGTTCGTGCGCCAGCAGACCGGCTACCGGCTGACCCCGGTCGGTGAAGAACTGCTGCGGCGCGCCGAAGACGTCGAGGCAGCAATGCAGTCGCTGACCCGCTGGCGCGAGGGGAACCTGCCCGACCGCATTGTCCGCGTCTCGGCCGGGCCATGGACCTCAGCCTTCGTTTCCGCCCATATCGGTGAGATCTGGACGGTCGATGACGGCATAAGGGTGGAGCTCGTCACCACCACCGACCGCGTCGACATCGGCCGCCGTGCCGCCGACATCGGCATCCGCAGCGAGCGCCCGACCGAGCAGTGGCTGGCCGGCCGTCAGAGCGGCAAGGTCACCTACGCCATTTATTCCGGACGCCGCCTGATCAACGGCATCGCCGCCGGGTTGTTCGTCGGCGTCACCGGCGAAGCGGCAAACATTGCCTCGGCGCGCTGGCTGCAAGCCCATCACGGCGACCGCATCGCGGTGCGCGGCAACAACACCCATTCGGTGTGCGAACTGGTCGCCGCCGGCGCCGGCCTTTCGATCTTTCCGTGCTTCGTCGGTGACAGCGATCCGCGGCTGGTTCGCGTCGCTCAGCCTATCCCCGAACTCGAAACCGACCAATGGATCGTCACCCATCACGAGGAACGTCACTCGCCGCCGGTACGAAAAGTCGCCGACCGGATTGCCGCCTTGATGCGGGCGCACCAGCCGCTGTTTCGCGGCGAGACGCCGATCCGCTAAGCCTCAGGCGTCGATCGGCCGTCAGCTGAGCCGCATGCTGGCACTCATGCCGGACTCCTGCGCCGTCAGGCCTAGGCCGTAATACTTCAACAGGGACTCGAACTCGCCATGCCGCTGCGTCCAGCCGCTATTCGCGGCACCGACCATCGAGCCCAGCGGACGCTTTGTTCTATGGCTGACCATCGTCAAAAAGAGCGCTGTTAACCAAATTTTCTAACCCGCCAGTGCTTATTCGCTCGACTGAAGGGGTGAGGTGATCGATGTGCGATTCAAACATAAGCGCATTTCCGCTGCATCGGCGGCGGAAATTGGTTGAAGGGATCGCCCTGGTCCTGGAGTCCAAGAACGGGGAGGACGCTAACGCCTTCTGGCGCAACACCGCCAAGGCAATTCTCGTTCAATTATCCGAATCAGGAATTGCACCCGGGCTGGCCGAACAGGAACTCGGAACGCTTCTTCATGCTGTCTTGCATGATATAGCCACCCGCAGTGCGGCGAAACTAGCACAATAGCATCGGCTGGCTCACGACGATGGATTGCAGCGTGACACCACTGTATCCGTCAAATGCAAGGTTTTTCAATGCGGATGAAAAGATAGCCGCGTTCGTCGAAATCATGCCTCACTGTTGCAGACACCAGCCAGTCGGGTCATGAAGGCATCGGATGAGCCCTGACGCCCCTTACTGCGCAATCGGGGAGGAAATCCTGCACATGGGCGGCGCGATCACGCCCGGTCTATGTAGCTGCGCCCCACCATGCGCGCCTATAACACGAAGAAGTCGTCCACTGTGAGGAATGTGCTCGGGTCCAGGGCGGCAAACTTGACAGTCGCCGCTCCTCCTGCTCCGTCCACATCGAACAGCAGATCGCCGGTCTCCTTGTCGTAAATGATGTGGTCGTTGTCATCGATGGCGTGCTTGCCGACGACGAAAACCGCAGCGGAAAGCGAGCCGGCCGACAGCCCGACGAATGCGGAGCTGTCCAGCCAGAACACATCGTCGAGCGCATTGAAGTCTTCTATCCTGTCGTAGTTCGCCGGCCCAAGTGCGTCGAAGACGAAGACATCCCTGCCCCCCTCGCCGGCCAGCCGGTCGCGGCCGGCGCCGCCATTGAGGATGTCGTCGCCAGCACCACCTCGCATGTCGTCGGAGCCGGCGCCGCCGTCGAGGACGTCGTCGCCAGTGTCACCGCGGACGCCGTCTGCGCCCTCACCACCGCCGATCGCGTCATCGCCACCGCCGCCCTTCAGCCAATCGGTGCCCGCGCCTCCAATGATGTCGTCCGCGCCCGCGCCGCCGAACAGCTGGTCATGGCCGGCACCGCCGTCGAGCGTATCGTTGAACGGGGTGCCGCTGATGCGGTCGCCCCCGCCCAGCGCGGCGACGAGCACGGCATGATCATGGCTTGCGTAGCTCGCGATGTTTTTGGCGTCGGTCAGGGTAATGGATTCGGCCGGCGGAGTGACTGTGATCGTAATCGTCGCCACATTGCTGTTGCCCTGGCCGTCCGTAGCGTAAACCGTAAAGCTGTCGGTGCCGATGAACCCTGCCTCCGGTGTGTAATCGAACAGGTTTCCGCTCAGAAAATCCGCATGATAGTGCAGGGTAGTGCCATAATGACCCTGGTGAAACGGGTAGTAGTTACCGTCGAAACTCGCCTCCTGCTCCAGGGTGCCGCTGTCCGGCCCGTCCAAGACGATAAAGTTCAAGAGATCGTAGTCGGCATCTGTCGCGCTGAACTTGACGTCGTCGAGAGATTGCGCCTGCGAAATCGACAAGTCCAGGTCGGCAACGTTGGGCGCGTGATTAACGAAGGTGTCGGACTGAAGCACGCCCCCTTTCAAGATGATCTGATGCTGACCGTATTGGGTGTTTTCGCCGCCGAAATATTCGTTCGCCCCGATCCATGTCACCGTGAGGTCGTCGGGGCTGTCGGCGCTGATCGAGACGATCCGGACCGACTGGAAGGCCGCCTGGTCGGAAACGGTGCGGAGAAAATTGCCTTCGTTGTCGAAGACCTGCGTTTCCACTGTCGTCCAGGTTTCGGTCCTGCCCTCGTGGGTGAAGCTGGTGATGGTGAAGAAGCCATCGAAGACATCGACCGAAGCTAGTTCGATCCCACCGAAAGGGAAATCCGGCTTTGCGCCTATCGGTCCGATTACGTCGCCGTCTGTTTCCGTAATGCTGAAAAGGACCGAGTCAGGGGTCGGATTGGGATTCTCTGGTTCGTTCCATACGATGAGTTCACTGCCATTGCTTAAGGTCGGCATCCTGTCTCTTCCTTGCCTTTGCGCCTGGACGTGCTGCGGATGCCCCCAATTCCAACGGTAACATGTTACGCGAGACGGATCGGTGACAAACCCAACCGCCTTTCGCCTTCTTCGAATGTGGTTAATTCGGTGATCATGCCGAACTGTCTGATTGGATTCGGCAATGGGCCGACGCTGGTGAAATCCAGTCGGCGATGCGGCGAGCCGACGAGGTGCGGTCGTGCTGGGCATCAGGCACTGATGCGGCGCGGGATCGAACACGCATCGTACTTACGGACGGCCCCAACATCAGCCGAGAACCCGATGGCGCTTTGACCGAGCTTTTGCGTCGAGCCCATTTGTACCTAGGCCAACATACGGATGGAGCCAACCGTGGCCTCACCGATGTCGCCATGCTCAACGGCACCAATACATCTGAAGTAAGCCGCCTCCTGCTCTTCGCTTTCCTTGCCCCGAAAGTTGCGGCCAGCATCGTCGCAGCATGCTGGCACTCGTGCCCCGGCCGGGCTCCAGCGCCACTCCAGCGCCGATGGCGATTGCCATGACGCCTCGCGTGCAATAGGCCTTCGGAAAAGCCCAGGGAGGATTGCCGTGAGAGAAACAGCCGGGACATGGCGCGTCGGCATCCTTTTTTCGCGCAGCGGCATCACCTCGGTCACCGAAAGCGAGCATTTCTATGGAACCGCGCTCGCCATCGAGGAGATCAATGCCGTCGGCGGCGTGCTGGGGCGGCAGATCGAGCCGATCGCCTACGATCCTGGCAGCGACCCTGAGGCGTTCCGCTCGCTGGCCCGCAAGCTTCTGACCGAGGACGATGTCAACGTCATCTTCGGCTGCTCGATGTCGGGCAGCCGCAAGGCGGTGCTGCCGATCGTCGAGCGCTACAACGGCCTGCTCTGGTACCCGTCGATCTACGAAGGCTTCGAATATTCGGAAAACGTCCTCTACACCGGCGCCACGCTCAACCAGAATACCTTCGCACTGGCCGACTTCATCCTGCAGCGCTACGGACCGCGCGTCTTCATGGCCGGGTCCGACTACATCTATCCGCATGAATCCAACCGGGTGATGCGCGACCTCCTGGAATGCAAGGGCGGCACCATCGTCGAGGAACAATATGTGCCGCTCGACGCCGATGAACGCCGCATGCGCCGGCTGATGGCCGACATCGAGAAGGCCGCGCCAAACGCCGTCTTCTCGACCGTCATCGGGCGCAGCGCACAGATCCTGTACAGGCTCTATTCCGAAGCCGGCATCGACCGGACACGGCGGCCGATCGCCAGCCTGACTCTCGCCGAAGGCGAGATTCGCGTGATCGGCGCCGAGCACTGCACCGGACATGTTCTGGCCGCCCCCTATCTGGCGAGCGTCGACAGCGGCGAGAACCAGCGCTTCGTCGGTGAGCTCGCTCGCCGCTTCGGCGACCGCACGACGGCGACCATGTGGTCGCAGACGGCGTATACCCAGGTTCACCTGTTCGCCCGCGCGCTGGAAAAGGCCGGAACCCTCGACACCTTCCGCCTCGGCCAGGCGGCGCTTGAGGTTGACTATGCGTCGCCGGAGGGCAGGATGATGTTCGACCAGGAAAACCGCCACGTCTGGTCGACGCCACGCATCGGCATCGCCAACGCCACCGGGCAGTTCGACATCGCCTGGCAGTCGCAGGTCGCGATCCGGCCAGACCCCTATCTTGCTGCGACCCATTTCGAAGAGCCGTGGCTTTAGATGACGGCGACGCTCAAACGCATCCTCAACGACCTCCGGCAGGCGAAGATCCTCGTCGTGCACCCGAAGGACGAGGATGGCGCCGCCCTCGTCGACCACCTCAGGCGACTTGGCTGCGAAGTCAGGGCGGCGTGGCCGCCGCCGGCCTCGATCCCGGCCGATATCGACACCGTGTTCGTGCAGGTCGGCGAGGCGCCGACGGACGCGATGGTGTCGCTCATCGAGGGCGCCAACGCCGCCGTGGTCGCCATCGTCACCTACGAAAGCCCGACCTCGATCAAGGCGATCATCGACCTCAACGCCCATGGCGTCATCACCAAGCCGCTCAGGCAGTTGGGCGTGCTGACGCAGTTTGCACTGGCCCGCTACCGCTACGGCTACGAAGGGCGGCTGGCCAACAAGGTGCGCAAGCTGGAGGATACGCTGAAGGGACGCCGGACGATCGAGAAGGCGGTCAAGGTGCTGGTCGAGATGAACGGCGTCGACGAGGAAACCGCCTACAAGCTGATCCGCGACCAGGCGACATCGAAGCGGGTGGCCCTGGTTTCGGTGGCCGAAGGCATCCTGGCCGCGCAGGAGGCGATGCGGACTTTCGGCTTCGGGATTTCCGCGCCAGGCAATCAGAAATAGCCGGACAGCCGACAGCCCGACAAGATTTATCGCATCAGAAAGTTCTTACAACCATCTGATTTTATTCCTCTAAACAGCCACTTCCTTGCGCGGCAGACTGCCGGACTCTTTGGCCCTTGACGCGGCCTCCCGGCTGTGCAACTTCTTAAAGCACGAGCAGGTTTGCTCATCGGCAGGAGTGCCGTTTCACATCGATGGCTATGTAGCCCTTGGCTTGCGGATGATGTCCGCGCCAGGGGTTTTTTGCGTTTGGAGACTGGTCTTGGCAATATCTGAGAAAGCTTCTGCGGACCTCCGTCTCGCCTGCATCCAGTTCCAGCCGGCCATCGGCCGGTTGGACGACAATCTCAAGTCGATGGAGCGGCTGATCCGCCAGGCCGCCGGGCTCGGCGCAACGGTGGTGGTGCTGCCGGAACTCGCCGACAGCGGCTATGTCTTCGACAGCCAGGAAGAGTTGGCGGCAATCGCCGCCCCCATCCCTGCCGGACGCAGTGCCGTGCTGTTATGCTCGCTGGCCTATGAACTCGGCATGCACATCGTCAGCGGCCTTGCCGAGCGCGATGGTGACCGGTTCTTCAACGCAGCCATGCTGTGCGGGCCGTCCGGCCCTATCGGCACCTACCGCAAGCTGCATCTGTGGAACCGGGAGAAGCTCTATTTCCAGCCGGGCAATCTCGGCCTGCCGGTGTTCGATACGGCGATCGGCAGGATCGGCGTGGCGATCTGCTACGATGGCTGGTTCCCCGAGACCTACCGGCAGCTGGCGCTGCAGGGAGCCGAGCTGGTCTGCGTTCCCACCAACTGGGTACCGATGCCCGGCCAGGGCAATCACCTCGAGCCGATGGCCAACATCCTGCACAAGGCGGCCGCCCACAGCAACGGCATCTACATCGCCTGCGCCGACCGCGTCGGCACCGAGCGCGGCCAGCCCTTTGTCGGCCGGAGCCTGATCGTCGGGCCGACCGGCTGGCCGATCGCCGGCCCGGCCAGCGAGCAGGACGAGGAAATCCTCATCGCCACGATCAGGCTCGGCGACGTCGCCAGGAGCCGGGCGCTGAGCGAGCGCAACGACGCTATCGGCGACCGCCGCACCGACGTCTACGGATAACCAGGAAGAAGCCGGCACGAACCGGTACGATCAACACTGAGAAAGGGGAATACCATGACAAACAGAACAGTGATCCTTGCAATCGCCAGCGCCGCCTTGGCCGGCGTCGCCGCGGCGACCACCGCCTTCGCCGAGGACGGGCCAATCAAGATCGGCATCCCGGTGGGACTGTCAGGCGCCAACAGCGTCGTCGCGCCCTCGGTCGTCCAGTCGGCCGAATTGGCGGTCGCCGAGATCAACGAAGCTGGCGGTGTGCTGGGGCGGCAGCTTGCACTGGAGATCGCCGACGACGCCTCCGGTGCAGCCGGCGCGCAGAAGGCCTTCGATGCGCTGGTCTTCCAGAAGGAGGTCAACGCCGTCATCACCATGGAGACGAGCGCGGCGCGCAATGCCGGCCTGCCGATCATCTCGAAGGGCGACATCCCTTACATCTACACCTCGTTCTACGAGGGCAAATCCTGCAACGCCAATTTGTTCGTCAACGCCTGGGTGCCCGAGCAGCAGGTCCCGCCGATCGTCGACAATTTCATCAAGTCGCAAGGCGCCAGGAAATTCTTCCTGATCGGCTCGGACTATGCTTTCGGCCGCGGCATGCTGGAGTTCGCCAAGGCTTACATCGAGAAGTCGGGCGCCAGCATCGTCGGCGAGGAATACCTGCCGATGGAAGGCAGCGACTGGACGGCGATCATCTCCAATCTGAAGGGCTCTGGCGCCGATGCCGTGATCACCTCGACGGCGGGCGGCGCGCCCAATGTCACCTTGACCAAGCAGTTGCGCGGCGCCGGTGTCACCATCCCCTACGGCAACCTGGCCGTCGATGAAGGAACCGCCAGGAGCATGGGCGCAGACGCGGCCGGAATCTTCATTTCCGCTTCCTATGTCACCAGCATCGACAGCGCCGCCAACAAGAGCTTCCTTGCCGCCATGCAGAAGAAATTCGGCGCCGAACTTCGCACGCCGAACGACCTTTCGGTGCCGGAATATGAAGGCATCTATCTCTACAAGGCCGCAGTCGAGAAAGCCGGGTCGACCGACACCGCCGCTGTGCTCGCAGCCCTGCCCGAAGTATCCTTTGTCGGCCCGCGCGGCACGGTCTCGATGAGCAGGCAGCACCATGCTCCGCTGACCATGTATCTCGGCCAGGTAAAGCCGGATGGCTCGGTTACGGTGGTCGACACTTTCGAGGGCGTCGACCCTGGCGAACAGTGCCCGAACCTGTAGTCGCGCCGGCAATCGTTACGGGGTGGCGATTGTCCGCCACCCCTTCCACATGATCGGGGACTTGCCATGATGCTTCTCCTGGACATGGTGACGACGGCGGCGATCCTGTTCATCGTCGCCGCCGGCCTGCTGGCGATTTTCGGGGTGCTGAAGATCATCAATTTCGCGCACGGCGCCTGGCTGACGATCGGCGCCTATTGCGCGGTGGCAACAGCCGGGCTTGGGCTCAACCCCTGGCTGGCGCTGCCGATCGCCTTTGCCGTCGGCGCAGTCCTTGGCGGCATCACCGAATTGGTCATCGTGCGGCCGCTCTATCGCCGCCCGCTCGACGCCATCCTGGCGACTTGGGGCCTGGGCATCGTCATCGGTCAGTTGATCACGCTGTGGTTCGGGCGCGACGTGCAATTCACCCCCAATCTCTTGTCGGGCACCGTCGATGTGTTTGGCGTCGGCTATTCGCTCTATCGGTTGTTTGCGGTCGCCGCCGCGCTGGTGATCGGGCTCGCCTTCACTTTCCTTCTCGAAGGCACGCGGCTCGGCCTGTCGGCGCAGGCGGTGATCATGAACGAGATGCTGGCGCGCGCGCTCGGCATCGACACCGCGCGCGTGCGCCTCGCCACCTTCATGATCGGCACCGGGCTCGCCGCGCTGGCCGGCGTGCTGTTGACGCCGCTGACCAGCGTCGACCCGAACATGGGAGTCGCCTGGCTGATCGGCTCGTTCATGCTGGTCATGGTCGCCGGCTCGTCCTTCTCGACGCTGGCCATCGCCTGCCTGGTCTTCGGTGGCGCCCAGGTTCTGGTCAGCACTTTCGTCAGTCCCATTTTCGGCGGCATCACGGTGGCGGTCCTCTGCGCCCTGGTGCTGCGCATCAGCCCGAAGGGATTTGCCCGTGCCTGAGAGCCGTTCCACCCCGCCAAGGGTCTGGCTGTTTGCCGCGCTGGCGCTTGCAACGGCGGTCGTCGTCATCATCGGCCCGGCGCTGTTCGACCGCTTTACGCTCAACGTGCTGACCCGCTCAATGATCTACGCCATGTTGGCGGTGACCGTCGACATCCTGTGGGGCTACACTGGCATCCTGACCTTCGGCCAGGCTGCGTTCTTCGGCACCGGCGCCTATGCCAGCGCCATGGTGCTCAGCCATCTCGGCGCCTCCCCGGCGCTGATGGTCCTGGCGCTTGCATCGGCGATCATCGTGCCGGTGCTGCTCGGTGCCTTCGTTGGCTGGCTGTCATTCGGCCACGGCTCGACGCCGCTCTATGCGACGGTGATTTCGCTGGTCGTGCCGATCGTGGTCACGCAGCTGGTGTTTTCGGGTGGCGTGTGGACCGGATCGAGCAGCGGGCTGGTCGGCTATTCCGGCCTGCCGCTCGGGCTGCCGGGCTATTTCCGGCTGACCGGCATCTGCCTCATCGTCACCACTCTCGTCGCCCTGGTCTTCACCCGCTCGGATGCCGGCAAGCTGCTCGTCGCCATTCGCGACAATGAAGCGCGCTGCGCCTATCTCGGTCTCGATCCGCAGCGGCTGAAGATCGTGCTGACAACCGGCATTGCCGGCGTCGCCGGCATTGCCGGCTTCCTCTATGCCAACGCCTCGGGCGTGGTGGCGCCGGAAAACACCGGCTTCGTCTTCGGCACCGAGATCGTCATCTGGACGGCGCTGGGCGGCCGCGGCACGATCATCGGGCCGGTGATGGGCGCGATCGGCATCGATTACCTCAGCGCCCAGCTTTCCGGCGACCTGCCCTTCCTGTGGAACCTGGTGGTCGGCGCGCTGTTCGTCGTGATGATCATCCTTCTGCCGAACGGGCTGGCGCAACTGGCCAGAATGGTCCTGCCGCGCCGCAATGGAGAGCAGACCAGCCAACCTGGGTGCCCTGCCCTCGTCGCCGAGCCGAGCGGCAACGGATTGGAGGCCGGCGACCGCGTGCTCGCCGTCAGCGGCCTCGGCAAATCCTTCGGCAGCCTGCAGGTGCTGCAAGGGATCGACCTCGACGTTCGCCCCGGCGAGCTGGTCAGCCTTGTCGGTCCGAATGGCGCAGGCAAGACGACGCTGATGCGCTGCCTGACCGACGGCACCGAAGCCACGACCGGAACCGTCACCATCGCCGGCCAGGACATCAGCGGCATGACGCCGAATGAAATCGTCGCCCTCGGGGTCGGACGCAAGTTCCAGGTGGCGAGCGTCTTCGACAGCCTGACCGTCGCCGACTGCCTGCGCATGGCACGCGCCTCGCGCAAGGCGCCGAGCCTGCTGCGCCGCTCCGCCACGCTTGGATTGCCGGCGGCCGCCGCCAACATTCTGCGCTCCACCGGCCTTGACCGCATGCTCGGCCGGCCGGTGTCGCTGCTGTCGCATGGCCAGAAGCAGAGTCTCGAGCTCGCCATGGTCGTTGCGCTCGAGCCAAAACTCATCCTGCTCGACGAGCCGACGGCCGGGCTGACCAAGGTCGAACGCACCACCATCGGCGCGACGCTGCAGAAGCTGACCGGCGAGCTCGGCTTCGCCGCCATCCTGGTCGAGCACGATCTCGATTTCGTCCGCGACATCTCGACCAGGATCGTCGTTCTCCACCAGGGCAAGCTGGTGCTCGACGGCAGCGTCGATCAAGTCGTCAATTCCGAAGTGGTGAGGACGATCTATTCGGGAGGCGCCCATGCTTGAGGCAAGACAGGCAGAGGCCAAAACCTTCGCGCCAAAACTGTCGCTGTCGAATGTGTCGAGCGGCTACGGGCCGGTTGTCATCATCGAGGCGCTGTCGCTGGCGATCGCGCCCGGACAGATCTTCGCGCTGATGGGCAAGAACGGCATGGGCAAGACCACCGTGCTGAAAACAATCCTCGGCTTCGTGACGCTGCGCTCGGGCGACATCCGCCTCGATGGCGCGTCCATTTCAGGTGTCTCGCAGGCTTCGCTGATCGCGTCCGGCGTCGGCTACGCACCGCAGGAGCAGGCGCTGTTCCAGGATCTCAGCGTGCGCGACAATCTGCGCCTCGCCTTGCGCTCGGATCGCGATTTTGCGCAAGCCGTGGAACGGGTTTTTGGGCATTTTCCGTTCCTCGGGGAGCGCCTGTCGCAACGGGCCGGAACGCTTTCCGGCGGCGAGCAGAAGATGCTCATTCTCGGCCGCGCGCTGATGCTGCAGCCGAAGCTGTTGCTGATCGACGAGATTTCCGAGGGCCTGCAGCCCTCAGTCGTCGAACGCATCGCCGCGGCACTCAGGCAGGAGCGCAGGACGAACGGCACGACGATCCTGATCGTCGAGCAGAACTTGCCTTTCGCCCTCGGCATCGCGGACAGCTGGGCGGTGCTGAAGCTCGGCCGGATCGACGATGCCGGAGATGTGACGGCGGGCACAGCGGCCCGAATTCTTCAGCATCTGAAGATCTAAGACATGCATCCGGAACGGACGCGGCGACAGGAATGTCCGGACCGGCAACCAGGTCGATAATCCGGTTCGGGTCGCATTCCGGCCGAGGACGCAAGAAGATGGTTCAGTCGAAGAAGCCCGCATCCTCTTCCCTGAGATACTTTCGGGCTGCTTCGGCGTCGAGATCGAGGCCCAGCCCCGGCGCTTCCAGCAGATCCACCATGCTGTCCGTCACGATCTGCGACGGCAGGCCGATTACGAGGTCCTCCCACCAGGGATCGGAGGCGCTCGGGTATTCGAAGGCGATGTAGTTGGCGGGCAAGGTGGCGCAGACATTGATCAACGCGCCGAGGCCAAGCAGGCCGTTCGCCGTGCCGTGCGGCGCCATCAGGATCGAGTGCATATGGGCGTGCTCGGCGACCCATTTCAGCTCGGCGATGCCGCCAATATCAGCAGGATCGGGGCCGATGACGCGCACCGCCTGCGTCTCGATCAGCTCCTTGAAATTGTGCCTGAGGTAAATCTGCTCGCCGGTATGGATGGACGTCGAGGTGGAGATGGTCAGCTCCCGATAGGCCTGCGGATTGACCCACGGCACATAGTCGCCAGTCAGCATGTCCTCGAGCCACATCAAATTGTACTTCTCGACCGCGCGAGCGAACTTGATCGCATCGGGCAGCATCCAGCCAGGGCCGCAGTCGAGCGCCAGGCTGACCTTGTCGCCCAGCACTTCCTTCATCGCGATCACGCAGTCGAGCATGTGATTGAAACCACGCTCGCTGATCACACCCTGATCCATGGCACCGTGATAGCCGGCCTTCTTCTGCGTCACGCCGTAATGGAAGCCCTCAATGGTGTTCTTCATGTTGGAGTGGAACGAGATTCCCTGCTTGATCATGAAGAAGTTCTGCGGCTGCTCCATCATCCATTTGACGTCAGCGGCGTAATCCTCCGGCCGGTCGCCCGTGCGTTTCCTGCGGATCGAGCCGTTGTAGACGCGCACCTTGTCGCGCACCTTGCCGCCGAGCAGTTTGTAGGCCGGCACGCCTGCGGCCTTGCCGGCAATGTCCCACAGCGCATGCTCGATAGCGCTTACCGCTGCGCCATAGGGCTTGAAAGAGCCGCGTTGGCGGATCTTCAGCATCACCCGCTCGACGTCGGTCGGGTCCTCGCCGATCAGCGCCTCGCGAAAATGCAGGACCCAGGGCTTGAGATAGGGCTTGGTGTACTCGACCTCGCCCAGGCCATGGAGGCCCTCGTCGGTGACGATGCGAACGATGGGGTGCTTGCCGATGACGGCACAGCGGAGGTCGGTGATCTTCATCTTGGGTTCATTTCGCCTCAGCTCCAGGTGCGATCCCAGGAGTATTCGTTGTCCCATTGATCGGTGGGCTGCCAGATGCCGGCGACACCCGGCTGCAGATGCTGCGAGATCACCTCGTCGACGACGTCGTCAATCCCCAGGCCCGGCTTGTCGGGAACAGTGATAAAGCCGTCCTTCACGAGCGGCCTGGCAACGCCGGTGACGATATCGTCCCACCAGTCGACATCGACAGAGTGGTATTCGAGCGCCATGAAGTTTTCGGTCGCGGTCGCGACATGTGCCGCGGCCATCGCGGCGATTGGACTTTCTGCCATATGGATCGCCATGGCGACGCCGTGGTCCTGCGCCATGTCGCCGATCTTCTTGGTCTCGAGGATGCCCCCGCTGGTGAGCAGGTCCGGGTGGATAATGGAGAGGCCGCCGCTCTTGAGCAGAGGCTCGAAGCCCTCCTTGAGGTAGATGTCCTCGCCGGTGCAGATCGGCACCGTGGTGGCGTCCTGCAGTTGTCGGTAGTGCTCGGTGTACTGCCATGGGATGACGTCCTCTAGCCAGGCCGGCACATATTTTTCAATCCGCCTGGCGAGGCGAATACCGTTCTGCAGCGAGATGTGGCCGACGTGGTCGATGGCGAGCGGAATATCCATTCCGATAACCTCGCGGACCTCGGCAATGTACTGCTCAAGCAAGTCGAGGCCCTTGTCGGAAAAATGGAGGCCGGTAAACGGGTGGGGGACGTTGTGCAAATCGTAGGCGGCGTTGCGGGCGCGCCGCTCTTCAAGGGACTTGACCTGGCCGCGGCCGGGCTGGACGCGATACCCATCAAGCGAGCCGGCAGGAGACACGACCGCACCGGGGACATCGGCGATCTGCAACAATCCCAGATCCATCTTGAGGAACGTGAAGCCGAGCGCCATGCGCTGCTTGAGGCGCTTGCCGGTCTCGGTGCCGCTCGGCACGGTGGCGTCGGTATCGCAATAGAGGCGCACCTTCTCGCGAAACCGGCCGCCGAGCATCTGGTAGATGGGCACGCCATAGGCCTTGCCGGCGAGATCCCACAACGCGATTTCGACCGCCGAGACGCCACCGCCTTGCCGGCCGTGCCCGCCGAACTGCTTGATCCGGCGAAACAGGCGATCGATGTTGCAGGGGTTCTCGCCAAGCAGCCGGCTCTTCAGCATCAGCGCGTAGGTGGCGCTGGCGCCGTCGCGCACCTCGCCAAGCCCGACGATGCCCTGGTTGGTGTAAATCTTGAGCAGGGTCGAGGTGAACGGCGCGCCGACGATTTCAGCTACCCGCATGTCGGTGATGCGAAGCTCGGACGGCTTGGAGTTCGCGTTCACCCGATTGAGCGCCTCGTCGGCGCCACCCGTCTTTGCCATGACTTATCCTCGTTCTGGTGGGTGGGGCTGGTCGTCGCCCGCATGCCGGGCCGGCATGGAGCGTCGCTAGCCCAGCTCAATCTCATGGGCCTGCAGGTAGTCACGGTCCATCTCAATACCGAGACCAGGCCTAGACGTCAGCTTGAGGCTGCCGTTCGAGACGTCGAGCGGTCTGTCGATGAGGTGATCGTATTTGCCCAGGTTCCACTCCGACGTTTCGAGCCTGTAGAAGTTAGGAACGGTCATCATCACCTGCGCTCCCGCAACCACGTTGATCGGTCCCGCGGCGTCATGCGGCGAGACCGGGATGTAGTAGGCTTCGCATAGGGCAGAAATCTTCTTGAATTCGGTAATGCCGCCGGTCCAGGTGACGTCCGGCATGATGTAGTCAGCGAGCTTGTTCTCGAGTACCGGCACGAAATCCCACTTCGTGTGGCCGCGCTCGCCCCACGCGATGGCGGCACTGACCTTCTCACGCACCTGCTTGAGGGCGTTCAGGCTCTCGGGCGGGCAAGGCTCCTCGAACCAGTCGATCTGGCCGGCTTCCTCGAGGCTCCGACAGAGGCGAATGGCGGTGGGAACGTCGAAGCGGCCATGCGCGTCTATGAGAATGTCGACGTCAGGCCCCGCCGTTTCGCGGATCAGCGCCGTGAGTTCGGCGGCTTCGCGCTCGTCCTTGCGGGTCATGCTGCCATCAAGGTAGCCGTCCCGCTGTTCGCGGGACAGGCCATCGGCGCTGCGGCCCTGGTGGGGGAAAGGATCAAACTTGAGCGCAGTGTGTCCGGACTCGACGATGTCCAGAATTTCGCGGACCACAGCCTCCTTGCTGGTGAATTTGGCCTGGTTGGGATGGGTGTAGAGCGCGATTTCGTCGCGTACCGGTCCGCCCAACAGCTCGCAAATCGGCTTGCCGAGGACTTTGCCGCGGATATCCCAGAGGGCAATATCGATGGCGCTCACGCATTCGACAGCGGCGCCGCGGCTGCCCATATAGGTGAAGCTGCGAAAGATCTTGTGCCACAGATGCTCGATGCGTGCTGGATCCTCGCCTGTCACGGCGACGCCGATCTGCCGCAGGATCGTGCAGAGAGCGCGGTTGGCGAGCCTTGTCGTGGTGGTGATCTCTCCCCAGCCACTCACCCCCTCGTCGGTCGTCACTTCGACGAACAGGAACTCTCCCCAATAAGAAGCATCGGACTTGATCAGCCACGGCCGAATGCTCGTGATTTTCATCTCAATTCCTTATCTGAAATAGTCACGCTAACGGTGTTCGAGACCGGACCTTCGTTCCTATCCGGCCCGAGCGGCGTTGCGCGCACGCATCTGTTCGAGGATATGCCGGCCGGAACCCTCGACATGGCGGGAAACGAGTTCGGCCGCCTTGTCGGCTTCTCCCGCTTTTACGTGCGCGATGAGTTCGCGGTGCTCGCGAATGATCGCGGCACGCCGCGCCAGCGTGAAATTGAAACGCCGGCTCACGGCTCGCAGCACTTCGCGATGCTTCCACCAAAGTTCGGCAGCATGGCGGTTATAGTGCCGCTGGTACATCACGGTGTGGAAGGCGGTATCCAGTTCACTGTGCCTGAATGTGTCGGCAAAGTTGTTCTCTTCAATCAGCCCTTGGAGACGTTCGAGTTCGGCGATGTCCTCGCCGGTCGCCATATTCACAAACCATCGCGTCAGGGCCGGCTCGATCAGAACACCGATTTCATAGATATCCCGGACAAAATCCTGATCTATGGGTCGGACGCGCGCCCCGCGGTTGGGCAGAAAGGTGACAAAGCCCTCCCCGCGCAAGAGCTGCAGGGCCTCGCGCACGGGGTTTGTCGAGGTGCCGTGACGCCGGGCGAGATCGGTGACCACGAGCCGTTCGTTGGCGGCGAGCCGTCCCTCGATGATGTCCTCCCTGATCAGTTCATAAAGCGAGGCGCCCTCGCTGGAGGCCATGGGGTCAGTCTCCACCGGTGGCATGGCTTTAAAGTCATCTATTTCGGCCAAGGCCGGCTCCCCTGATCAACACATACCCTGCCCGATATCACACACGGATTTCACAAACAATGTACGATCCAGCGCGTTGACAGGCAATCCACGATCTGAAAACGTACAAAATGATCGAAGGGATACATAGAACAGAAAGGCGTCCCGCGGTCGAACGAGCTAGACCGCCTTGCCTCGGCGCAGGGCGGCATGGAGAACCAGGGAGGATACCTATGACGAGGATTACGCTCGGCAGTGCGGTCCTGCGCGGCACTGTCGCCACTGCTTTGATGGCATCGCTGATGTCGACATCGGCGCTGGGAGCGCCCGTCGACCTCAGCAAGTGGTCGCCGGAATATGTGCGCTCCATTGCGGGCACAGAGGATTTTGACACCGCGGCCGATTGCGCCAAGGTCACCCCGCTCGACTACAAGGGGCGACTGACTTTCTGGTATCAGGGCGTGTTCGAGGGCGACCCCGACCTTTTGCGCCAGTACTACAAGGATTTCTTCGAGACGTTCCGCAAGACCTATCCGAACATCCAGCTCGAGGAACAAGCCCTCACCTACAACGACCTTCTGGACAAGTTCCGCACGGCGCTCCTCGGCAATGCCGCGCCGATGGCGGTCCGCCTGCAAATCCTGGGTGGTACCGAGTTCGCCTCAAAAGGCTACCTGGAGCCGCTCAAACCCGAGGATGTCGGGTATTCGACCGAGGACTTCTGGCCCGGCGCCATGAAGGCCGTGACCTGGGAGGGAGTGACCTACGGCATTCCAACCAACAACGAGACGATGGCGTTCATCTGGAACGCCGACATCTTCAAGCGTGCGGGGCTCGATCCGGACAAGGCTCCGGCAACCTGGGACGACGTCGTCAAATATTCCAAGCAGATCCACGACAAGCTCGGAATTGCCGGTTACGGCCTCGTGGCTCGCAAGAATGCCGGCAATACGCCGTACCGCTTCATGCCGCAGCTGTGGGCTCATGGCGGCGGCGTCTTCGACGAAGCCACTGCGAACCCGACCTATGAGGATGTCCAGCTCGATAGCCCGCAGAGCAAGGCCGCCCTGCAAGCCTCGTACGACATGTATGTTCGCGACAAGTCGGTTCCGGTTTCGGCGCTCACCAACCAGCAGGCCGATAACCAGCCCCTGTTCCTCGCCGGCCAGCTCGGCATGATGATCTCGCATCCGTCCGACTACGACGTCATGCTCGACCTGCAGAAGAAGGCGACGGGCGCCGACAAGGATAAGGCGCAGACCGTCATCGACAACATGCGCTACGGCCTGATTCCCACTGGACCCGACGGCAAGCGCGCAGTCGTGTTCGGCGGCTCGAACATTCACATCCTGAAGCCCGAATATGTCGAGGGCGGCAAGGTCGACGAGCCGGCCGCAAAGGCTATCATCTGCATGTGGACGAGCCCTGAATGGTCGCTGAAGATGGCCTATGCCGGCTCGAACCCGGGCAACCTCAACGGCTTCAAGACCAAATGGATGAAGGAACGTCTGGACAACATCAAGTTCCTCGACGTGACGACCTCGATGCTGCCATACGGCATCCCGTTCCCAGCGCTGCCGCAGGCTCCGGAGATCATGAACATCATCGTCCCGGACATGCTGCAAAATGCCCTGACCGGAGCGATGACCGTCGACGAGGCAGCGGACGACGCGGCCAGGAAGGTAAGAGACCTGATGGGCGGACTCTAGTCCAGGCCTGACCGGCTGCGCCGTAGTGCAGCCGGTTCGTTCAGAAGAAACCCGGTTCGTTCAGAAGAAATAAGGGCGCGCCAAAGTGACGATCGTGACCGGCAAGGCCGAGGCTCGCCGAAGATTGCAATCCGGCAGGTCCGGCGTGTTACGCCAGATATGGGAGCATCGCGCCGACTACGCGTACGTGCTCCCTGCGATCGCCGTGATGCTCGTCGTCATCGCCTATCCGATCTACTACACGATCGAGCTGTCGTTCTTCAAGACGCCGCCTGGCCTGCAGCTTCGCGACAAGACCTTCATCGGCTTCGACAACTACACGACCATCCTCACCAGCGAGGTGTTCTGGAGAGTCACCTGGAACACTCTGATCTGGACGCTGGGCTCCACCTTGATTGCCTTTGTCCTGGGGTTTGCCACCGCGCTGGCGCTCCACCGCGAGTTTGTCGGCCGCGGTGTGCTGCGGGCAATCCTGATCATTCCCTGGGTTATCAGCGCGGTCGCCGCCTCCTATATCTGGAAGTGGATCTATCATTCGGACTTCGGGATCATCGGTGCGGTGCTGGTCGGCCTCGGATTGGCCGACCGACCGCCGAATTTCATCGACAGCGTCAACACGGTGCTGCCTTCCCTGATCGTCGTCAATATCTGGCGCGAGTTTCCGTTTGCCATGATCATGATGATGGCCGGCCTGCAGACCGTGCCTGAGCAGTTGCTGCGCGCCGCCCAGGTCGACGGCGCCAGCGCCTGGCAGCGCTTCTGGCACGTCACCTTCCCGCACTTGCGCAACGTCTCGACGGTGACGATCCTGCTGCTCGCGGTGGCCAACTTCAATTCCTTCATCATCCCCTGGATCATGACCGGCGGCGGGCCGTCCAACGCATCGCATATCTGGATCACCCACATTTATGAGCTCGCCTTCGGCCGGCAGCGCTGGGGCGTGGCATCTGCCTATTCGGTGCTCCTGTTCCTCACCCTGATGACGCTCGGCTACTTCTACGTCCGTGCGCTAAGCGGCAACGAGCGGCAAGAGGGGAGCGCATGAGCACGACTGCCGAAACCGCCCCACGAGCCCTGAGCCGTCGCCGGATGCGCGTCGACGGATGGCGGTGGACCGGGCGCATCTTCCTCGCGTTCATGCTGCTTTACACCGCGGTGCCGATGATCTGGATGCTGATCACCTCGATCAAGTCCGGGTTCGCGGCGTTGCAATTCCCGCCGCAATGGTGGCCGGACGAACCTACCCTCGCCAGCTACGAGAAGCTGCTCGATCCCCAGAACAGCGTCGGCCAGGACTTCCTCCGCTTCTTCTGGAACAGCCTTTTCGTGTCGACCGTCACGACAATCCTCTCGGTGATCGTCGCCGTCCCTGCGGCCTACGCGTTTTCGCGCTTCAGTTTCCCCGGCCGGAACTTCCTGTTCTTTGCCGTGCTGCTGCGCAACATGTTCCCGGCGGTGATCTTTCTCGTACCGCTGTTCATCCTGATGCGCCTGCTCGGGTTGATGAACACGCATGGCTCGCTGATTCTCACCTATCTCACCTTCGGCCTGCCGCTGGCGATCTGGTTGCTCAAGGGCTTTTACGACAACATTCCGGTGCAGCTCGAGCAGGCGGCGCGCATCGATGGGGCAACGCGGTTCCAGGCCTTCATCTTGATTGTGATGCCGCTCTCGACGCCGGGGATCATCGCCACCGCGATCTATTCGTTCATCGGCGCGTGGAACGAGTACATCTACGCCTACACCTTCCTCACCAAGAACGACCAGTTGACACTGCCCGTCGGCATCCAGCGCTTCTTCTCGGAAAATACGACGGACTTTCCGGGCCTGATGGCGGCCAGTTTCATGATGAGCGTGCCCGTCGTCGTGCTGTTCCTCGTCCTGCAACGATACTTCGTACGCGCCCTTACAGAAGGCGCGGTCAAGCACTAGGGAGTTGCCGATGGCCCACGTGGTCCTCAAAGATCTCGTCAAGTCCTATGGCAGCTTCAAAGCTGTCAACGACGTGTCGCTGACGGTCAATGACGGCGAGTTCGTTGCGCTCGTCGGCCCTTCAGGCTGCGGCAAGACAACCACGCTCAATCTCGTCGCGGGGCTGATCCCGATGACATCGGGCGACATCGTCATCGGCGACCGGGTGGTCAACGACCTCGACCCCAAGGACCGGGACATCGCCATGGTGTTCCAGAACTACGCGCTCTATCCGCAGAAATCGGTTTACAAGAACCTGGCGTTCCCGCTGCAGATGCGCAAACTGCCCAGGGACGAGATCGACAAGAAGGTCAAGGAAGCAGCGCGAGTGCTCGACATGACGCACCTGCTCGAGCGCAAGCCGCGCGAACTTTCGGGCGGGCAGCAGCAGCGGGTGGCCCTCGGCCGTGCGCTTGTCCGCGACCCCGCCGTGTTCCTGATGGACGAGCCGCTCTCTAACCTCGACGCCAAACTGCGCGTGCAGATGCGGTCTGAGATCAAGCGCTTCCACCAGGACCTCAAGGCGACGATCATCTATGTGACGCACGACCAGCTCGAAGCCGTGACCATGGCCGACAAGATGGCGGTGATGAACGGCGGCTACCTGCAGCAATACGATTCACCGGCGCAGGTCTTTGCCCATCCCGTCAACATGTTCGTCGCCAGCTTCATAGGCAGCCCGGCGATGAGCCTTATTCCGCTGCAGGCATCGACGGCAAACGGCAACGCTGTGTTGACCAGCGCGGAGGGCTGGAGCTTTGAGCTCTCGCCGCGCAACGCCCGGAAGGTCGCAAGGGCAACGACCAGGAAAGTCGTGCTCGGCGCACGTCACTCGACGATCAAGCTGCGCAACAGCGCGGTCCCCGGTGCCATTCCAGCCAAGGCCTACACGGTGGAGCCGACCGGAGACGTCACCTTCGTGCAGGCGTTCCTGTCCGGCGCCATCGTCAACGTCAGTGTGCCGCCGAACATTGCCGTCGCGCCCGATGAACAGATCTGGCTCGAGTTCGACCAGGAACGGATGCATCTGTTCGACGGCGAAACCGAAATGGCCCTCAAGGCCAACTGAGACAGGGCGCCAACTGAAACAGGGCGGATGCGTTTGGAACGTGGGCGTGGATGACTACGAAGCTTAAGATCACCGCGATCAAGCCCTATCCAGTGTGGGTAGGAACGCGCAACCAGATGCTCGTCAAGGTCGAGACCGACCAGGGCATCTTCGGCTGGGGCGAGAGCGGCTTGAGCGGTCGCGAAAAGGCGGTGGCCGGCGCGGTCGAGCACTATCGCGAGTTTCTCATCGGCCGCGACCCGATGCAGATCGGCCGGATCTGGCAGGAGGTTTATCGCAGCCAATACTTCGAAGGCGGACGTGTTCTGCAGGCGGCGATTTCCGCCATCGACATCGCCCTTCACGACATCAAGGGCAAGGCGCTGGGAGTGCCGGTCTACGAGTTGCTGGGCGGCAAGCAGCGCTACCGCATCCCCACCTTCGCCTCGACCGGAGACGAGGCCGAGGGTGACGCTGCCATCGAACGCGCCCGCGAGCTACGCGCACAGGGGTGGCAGGCGATCCGCTTCTTCCCCGCCGGGCAAAACAGCAGGGACATCTTCGAGCCGCGCGAGTCGATCGGCACTACCGCGAGCATCCTTAACCGGGCGCGCGAGGCGCTGGGCGACGACGTCGTCCTCGGCATCGACTATCATCATCGGCTGTCGGTGGCCGAGGCGGCGAGCTTCTGCAACAAGCTCGGCCGCGGCGTGCTTGATTTCCTCGAGGAGCCGATACGGGACGAGACACCGGAGGCCTACGAATCCCTGCGTACGATGACCGACATCCCCTTTGCCATCGGCGAGGAGTTTTCCAGCAAGTGGCAGTTCCTGCCCTACATCGAGCGCGGCATTCATCAGTTCAACCGGCTCGATGTTTGCAATGTCGGCGGGCTTACCGAGGCAATGAAAGTCGCTGGCTGGAGCGAGGCGCACTATGTGGACCTGATGCCGCACAATCCCCTTGGTCCGGTGTGCACGGCCGCGACCGTGCATCTCGCCGCCGCGGTACCCAACTTCGCGTGGCTCGAGACCAGGGAACCCGAAACAAAGCTGGGCTTCGACAATTCCGACTTCTTCCCCGTGCGACCACGGCTCGACGGGACCGACTATCCGGTCGGCGATTTGCCGGGGCTCGGCGTCGAGGTCAACGAGGAGGCGATCCAGGCGGCGAGCTTTCGTTTTTGGGAAGCGCCTCACCTTAAGCGCCGCGACGGTTCTGTTACGAACTGGTAGTTGCCTTTCAACCGGAGTCCACCATGACACATGCTCCCGACATCACGCGGCCGCCAAAAGACCTGATCGACGCGCTGAGGGGGATCGGCGCCGCGACGGTTGCCGGCACGCTTGGCCACATGGGTTTTCGCAATCCGCACATGGTCGGACCGGTGGCGCAGAACCACGGCAAGTCGATCGTCGGGCCGGCGCTGACGCTGCAGTTCTTGCCACAGCGGCCGGACCTGTTCACCGAGGGAGAATATGCCGATCCGGAGACGCAGCTGCATCGGCACGTGCTTTATCACGCACAGGCGGGCGATGTCGTCGTGGTCGACGCGCGCGGCGACATGAGCTCGGGCGTCTTCGGCGATATGATGTCGACCTATTTCAAAGGCAGGGGCGGCGCGGGCATCGTCATCGATGGATGCATGCGCGACCGGCCTAATGTTGAAAAGCTCGATCTGCCTCTATGGCTGCGCGGCTGGACGCCGAATTATCATGTGCAGACCAGCATCTATCCCAATGCCGTCAACGTTCCGATTGCCTGCGGCGGTGTCACGGTGATCCCCGGCGACATCATCGTCGCCGACGACGACGGGGTGGTGGTGCTTCCCGTCGCAATGGCCGCAAAGGTGATCGAAGAATCACAGAAGCATCACGATTGGGAGGAATTCTCGCGAGTGAAGCTGATGGAGGGCGGGCCGTTGCAACGCTACTATCCGCTGCATGACGATGCCCGCGGGGAGTACGAGGAGTGGCGCAAGACAAACCGCTCGGAAAACCCCGGTTAGCGCATGGATTACCCCGTGCGGCAGCGGGCAACCGTTCGCAGATGGCGCGGTACTGGTTTATTCGGCAGCTTCGGCCTTCGCCGCCGACGCTATTCGCGCGGCGCAGTATTTGAACTCCGGGATCTTGCCGTAGGGATCCAGCATCGGGTTGGTGAGCATGTTGGCCGGACTTTCGTTGAAGCAGAACGGCATGAACACCATACCGTCGGCGACCTCCCGGTCGGCGCGAAGGATGGCGTCTACCGTCCCGCGCCGGGTCTCGACCGCAATCATCTCCCCTTGGCGCAGGCCGTGCCGCTTGATCTCATAAGGGTTCATCGCAGCGATGCCTTGTGGCTCGATCGCGTCCAGCACGCCCGCCCGGCGGGTCATGGAGCCGGTGTGCCAATGCTCGAGCAGGCGGCCGGTGGTGAGCACCAGTGGAAACTCTTCATCGGGCACTTCGTCAGGCGGCAGCAAATCGGCCGGCACGATGCGGCCGCGTCCGTCCGCGGTCGGGAATCCGGACGAGAAGATGATCTCATTGCCGGGCTTGTCGGGGCCGTCGGCCGGATAGATCACCGAACCTTCGCGCTCGATGCGGTCCCAGGAGATATGTTTCAAGGACGGCATCACTGCCGCCATTTCCGCATAGACCTCGGAGACATGGTTATAGTTCCAGTCGAGGCCGATCCGACGAGCGAGATCGACAATCAGTTCCCAATCCTGGCGGGCTTCGCCCGGCATGTCGAGTGCCGGACGGCCGATCTGCACCTGCCGGTTGGTGTTGGTGTATGTGCCGAGCTTTTCGGCATGCGCCGAGGCTGGCAGCACCACATCTGCGTGCCAGGCGGTCTCGGTCAGGAAGATGTCCTGCACCACGAGATGGTCGAGCATGGCCAGTGCTTGCCGGGCATGGGTCTGGTCCGGATCGGACATGGCCGGGTTCTCGCCCAGTATGTACATGCCCTTGATTTCGCCGTCATGGATGGCGTCGATGATTTCGACGACCGTCAGGCCCCGTTTCGGGTCCAGCGTCTGGCCCCAGAAGTTCTCGTATGCGCCGCGGATGTCGATGTTCTCGACCGGTTTATAGTCGGGGAAATACATCGGGATGAGCCCGGCATCGGATGCGCCCTGCACGTTGTTCTGGCCGCGCAGCGGGTGCAGGCCCGTTCCCGGCCGGCCGACATGTCCGGTGATCAGCGCCAGGGCGATAAGGCAGCGCGCATTATCGGTTCCGTGTGTGTGCTGGGAAATGCCCATGCCCCAAAAGATGATCGACCGCTCGGCGGTCGCGTAGGTGCGGGCGACGTCGCGCAGCACGCTCGCCTCGATGCCGCAGACCTCGGCCATTGCCTCGGGCGAAAAATCCTTCACCTTGGCCTTCAGGGCCTCGAATCCGGAAGCGTTGGCCTGGATATACTGCTCGTCGTAGAGCTTTTCCTCGACGATGACGTGGATCAGCGCGTTCAGCATGGCCACGTCGCTGCCAGCCTTGAATCGCAGCGAATGCGACGCATGGCGCATCAGGTCCTGGCCGCGCGGGTCCATGACGATCAGCTTGGCGCCGCGCTTGGCCGCCTGCTTGAAATAGGTCGCGGCGACCGGATGGTTGGTGGTCGGCCGTGCGCCGATGACGATGATGCATTCGGCCTTCAGCGCGTCGTTGAAGGGCGCCGAAACCGCACCCGAACCGACGCCTTCCATCAGCGCCGCCACCGAAGATGCGTGGCAAAGCCGGGTGCAATGGTCGACATTGTTGGTGCCAAAACCCTGGCGCACCAGTTTTTGGAACAGATAGGCCTCTTCGTTCGAGCCTTTCGCCGAGCCGAAACCGGCCAGCGCCTGCCCGCCATGATCCCTGAGGATCGTCTTCAGCCCGCCGGCGGCGCGCGCAAGCGCCTCTTCCCAGCTAGCCTCGCGAAACACGGTCAGCGGATCGACGCCGCGCATATCGGCATCGCCCGACTTCGGGGTATCGTCGCGGCGGATCAGCGGCTTGGTCAGGCGTTCAGGCGACATCGCATAGTCGAAGCCGAAACGACCCTTGACGCAGAGCCGGTTCTCGTTGGCATAGCCATCGCGGCCATCGACCTGGACAATTCTGTTGTCCTTGACCGCAACGCTGGTCTGGCAACCGACGCCACAGAACGGGCACAGCGTGTCGACGACCTTGTCGAATTCCTGGATGACCCGGGTCTTGCTTGCGTTATCCATCAGCGACTTTTCGTAGAGCGCGCCGGTCGGGCAGGCCTGGACGCATTCACCGCAGGTGACGCAGGTCGACAGGCCCATCGGATCGTGCATGTCGAAGACGGGAAGCGAGTGATTGCCGCGCTCGGCCATGCCAAGCACATCGTTGACCTGGACCTCGCGGCAGGCCCGGACACAGGCGCCGCAAGTGATGCAGGCGTCGAGATTGACGGCAATGGCGGGATTCGTGATGTCGAATTCTGGCCGGACATCATCCGTGGCGAATTTCGAGCTGTAGCGACCGCCGGAAATGCCCATCGAACCAGCCCACTGCCAGAACATCGACTGCTGGTCCGGACCGTCGGCCGCCGGCCGCATGTTGCTGGCGAGCAGCTCGAACACCATCTGGCGCGATTTCTTGGCCCGTTCGGTATCCGTCTTCACCACCATTCCGGCGGAAGGCTTGCGGATGCAGGAGGCGGCAAGCACCCGTTCGCCCTCGACATCGACCATGCAGGCGCGGCAATTGCCGTCTGGCCGATAGCCGGGCATGTCGACATGGCACAGATGCGGGATCCTGGTGCCTTCGCGCTTTGCAACGTCCCAGATCGTCTCGTCGTCAGCGGCTGTGACCGTTTTGCCGTCGAGGGTGAATATGACGCCATCTGCCATTTCAAAGATCATCCCTAAAATGCGTCAAAAGGTGATTGACCGGATTGGGCGCCGCCTGGCCGAGACCGCAAATGGAGGAATCGCGCATCACTGTTTCAAGGTCGCGCATCGCCGTCTCATTCGGCACGCCCTTCTCTTTCAAGAGCGTTACCAGCTTTTCGGTTCCTTCCCGGCACGGCGTGCATTTCCCGCAACTCTCATGTTTGAAAAAATTCATGAGATTGAGGGTCACATCCCTGATGTTGTCGGCTTGCGAAAGCACGACCACCGCATGTGAGCCGACAAAGGCGCCCTGTTTGGCGAGTTCGCCGCCGAAATCGAGTTCAATGTCGCCCATCGACGCCGGAAGGATGCCCCCCGAGGCTCCACCTGGCAGATAGGCCTTGAATTCATGCCCGTCTGCCATGCCGCCGCAATAATCCTCGATCAGTTCGCGCACGGTGACGCCAGCCGGGGCCAGCTTGACACCCGGCTCCTTCACATGCCCGGAAACCGACCAGGAGCGAATTCCCTGATGGCCGGGCTTGCCCTGCGCGGCGAACCATTCGGGGCCCTTCTCGACGATGTCGCGAATCCACCACAGCGTCTCGACATTGTGGTTGAGTGTCGGGCGTCCGAAAAGTCCGACTTCGGCAATATAGGGAGGCCGGTGACGGGGCATGCCGCGCTTGCCCTCGATGCTTTCGAGCATAGCGCTTTCCTCGCCGCAAATATAGGCGCCGGCGCCACGCCGCAGGTCGATGAAACCGGGCTTGACGATGCCGGCTGCCTCGAGCGCCGCGATCTCGGCGCGCAAAATGGCGAGCACGGCCGGGTATTCGTCGCGCATGTAGAAATAGATGCGCTCGGCCTCGACCGCGTGGGCGGCGATAATCGCGCCTTCGAAGGTGCGGTGCGGATCCTTTTCAAGATAGATGCGGTCCTTGAAAGTGCCAGGTTCGCCTTCGTCGCCATTGATCGACATCAGCCGCGGCCCTGGATAGCCGCGCACGAAGCTCCATTTCTTGCCGGCCGGAAAGCCGGCGCCGCCGAGACCGCGCAGACCGGCGTGCTCCATGGTGTCGATGACAGCGTCAATGTCGATCTCGCCCGCCTTCACCTTCCGGAAAAGCTGATAGCCGCCAGCGGCCCGATAGGCATCGAGGCCAACATAATCGGGCACGACAACTTTCGTATCGCCCGAGCGAGCCAGATCGATGAGGATATGGCTGCTGGCTTGGTCGACCTCACGGTCGCCAATGCGCGCCGCGGGCGCTGTGGCGCAGCGGCCCATGCAGGGCGCACGCATGACGCGGACTGTCTTCGGGTCGGCCTTGGCGGCCAGTTCGCCAATCAGGTGCTCGGCGCCCGCCAGCATGCAGCTTATCGATTCGCACACCCGGATTGTCAGCGGCGCGGGTCTCGCCTCGCCTTCCCTGACGATATCGAAATGGTCGTAGAAGGTCGCGACCTCGTAAACCTCCACCTGGGACAGGCGCATGTCCTCGGCAAGCGCGCGCAGATGCGCGGCCGACAGACAACCGTAGCGGTCCTGGATCAGATGCAGGAATTCGATCAACAGATCCCGGCGCCGTTCGCGATGGCCAAGAAGTTCCCGGACCTCGGCCAGGGCAACATCATCCAGCGCCCGCCCTTTGGGTCCACGATCGGGAGATCGCCGTTGCTGCATTGTCATGCTCTCACTCCTCCCGGACCCTTCGTCTGAGGAAGGCGGCTCCCGCCACCAATGTGGTTGTGAGCTCCCTCAGCCCGGCGCACCTTGGATCAAGGACTTGGCACACAAATCGACTTGGCAGACAAGTTGAACCAAATGCCGGTTTGACAATTTTAGCATGGCCGGGGCGCCGCGGCAGAACTGATCTGCGTCCTGATTTGTCGCACGGCCTATACCGGGGCAGCTTGCGCCTTCTCGATCAAGAAAATGATGTGGTCTCCCTGCCGTTGCATCGCCTCCAGGCGGTCGCCCATTTCGTTGATCAGATTGGGAATGTCTATGGCTGCCAGCGGATCGGTGCAACGGACCTCAAGGCGCTCGCCTGGGCTTATGCCGCTGAGCGCCTTGCGAGTTTTCAGCGCCGGCAAGGGACATTTCAATCCCGTCAGATCGATCTGTCTCGTCGTCATGGTGGCGCACCATGGCGGACCGCTCACTGGTCGTCAACGGTCACCGCCTCAGGGGTACCGCAAGTGAGAGCGGCCAGGCGTCGCACCGCATTTTTGCCAAACTGCGTGCCGCCGGCTCGACGGCGTTCGTCAATACAGGTCCGAATAGGCAAGGAACTGAACGGTCTGGCCCGGCTCGACCTCGGCTATTTCCTCGCCGAGTTCGATAAGGCCGTCCGTTTGAACCAAAGAAGACAGCATGCCAGCGCCCTCGCGCGGGAATTTGACGGCTTCATATGTGCCGTCCTGCGTCCCACGCAGGCTTACCCGCACATATTCGCGTCGCCCCGGCTTTTTGCGGTAGGAAAAGGCGGCCCGCACCGGCCGCGAAATTGGTGGCTGCTGCCGTGCGCCGGCCAGCGCAAAGATCGCGGCGCGCGCAATATGGGCGAATGTGACGAAGCTCGCCACCGGATTGCCGGGCAGCCCAATGAAGGCTGTTCCCCGGATCACCCCCATGGCGACGGGGCGGCCGGGTTTTATGGCCACCCGCCAGAAGACCAGGGTGCCCACACTCTCGACGGCGGCCTTGACGCAGTCGGCCTCCCCGGTCGAGACCCCGCCGGACGCCAGGATCAGGTCCTGTCCTGGCGCAGCCTCGCTCAGCACATCCGCGATCAGGCTGCTGTCGTCGATCAGAATGCCCAAATCGGTGGTCTCGCAGCCCAACCTTGCCAGCATGGCCATCAGCATGAAGCGGTTCGAATCGAAAAGCTGGGCCGGTCCCCGGACCTTTCCCGGCGCGACGATCTCGTTGCCGGTCGAGAAGATCGCGACGCGAACTTTGCGCCGCACATCGATCTGCGTCATGCCGAGCGCCGCGGCGAGCGCAACATCCTGCGGGCGCATGCGCTGGCCGGCCTGCAGGACCACCTTGCCTGCTGCGACGTCCTCGCCCGCCGGCCGCACGTTGGCTCCTCTTTTCAGGCCGGTCGGAAGAATGACCCTGCCGGTATCGTCGACACGGACATCTTCCTGCATGTAGACCGTGTCTGCCCCCTCCGGCAGCGGAGCGCCGGTGAAGATGCGTATGGCTTGTCCGGGCGCGGCGTGCCGATCCGGCGCCATCCCAGCCTGGATCCTGCCGCTCACCGGCAAGGCTTTTTCAACGGTCCCCGGCAGGTCGTCGCCGCGCAGTGCATAGCCGTCGACGGCTGAGTTGGTGAAAGGCGGCAGGGGCAGCGGCGCCACCAGATCACTCGCCAGGACGCGCCCATCGGCAATCGCCAGCTTGACGATTTCGGTCTCGTCGACAACGGTCAGCCGTGAAGCAATCAGTGCGGCAGTATCATCGAGCGATCGCATCGGGCCGCCGAAAGCGAAGCAGTCATCTGAAAGTTGCGCCATCGAGCCTTCAGCCTCTATGGATCTGGCCGAACCGGCAGCTCGGCGCCATCCAGCAAGCCCAGTCTGCGCTTGCAGGCGCTTTGTCGACCTGCCTTCGTTTGAACAGGCTATATAGTGCAGGTCAAGCCGTAGGTAACGCGTCCACTCCGGCGAGCGGGATTGCAATTTCAAGAGAGCGCCATGCAACAGATGAAAACCCGACCAAACCCCGCCATCATCATGCCGAGCCCGGATGACATCCGATTGACCGAACAGGTCAGCGGCATTGATCATACGGGCGCCGCTATTCAAATCCGCGTCCCCGTTGAACGCCCACTGACGCTCTATCTGAACGCCCAGGAGATCGTCACGATGATGACGATCGGCGACTATCCCGAATATCTGGCGCTGGGTTACCTGCTCAATCAGAACATGCTCAAGTCCGACGACGTCGTAACCGAGGTCGAATATGACGACGACGTGCAGGTCGTGGTCGTCCGTACCGAGCGCAACACAAATTACGAGCAGAAGCTTAGGAAACGGACGCAGACTTCAGGCTGCGCGCAGGGGACCGCTTTCGGCGATCTTCTCGAGGCGCTCGATATCACTCTGCCGCCAGCCGCGCTGCACACCTCCTGGCTTTACCAAATGACCCGCACGATCAACACGACGCCGTCGCTCTATCTTGAAGCGGGCGCGATTCATGGCTGCGTGCTTTGCAAGGAAGGCACGCCGATCTGCTACATGGAGGACGTCGGGCGCCACAATGCCGTCGACAAGATCGCCGGCTGGATGTATCGCCAGGGCATCGATCCGGCCGACAAGATCCTTTATACGACGGGCAGGCTGACGTCGGAAATGACGATCAAGACGGTTCGAATGGGCATTCCAATCCTCGTCTCGCGCTCGGGTTTCACCGCCTGGGGGGTGGATTTGGCGCGTCAGGCCGGCCTGACGCTCGTCGGTCGGGCGCGCGGCAAGCGGTTCGCCGTGCTGTCGGGCGAGGATCGCATCGTCTTCGACCAGGACCTCGCTTCCGTCGACGAGGAAGCACCGCGTCACAGACGCAAGGGAGCTGCCGATGGCGAATGAGCCGATGGCGAATGAGAAGGTGCCGACCCTGGGCGTCGTTCTCGCCGGGGGGCTCGCCCGGCGCATGGGCGGCGGCGACAAATCCATGCGTCGGCTCGACGGAACCACCATCCTCGATCGTGTCCTCGAGCGCCTCAGCCCGCAATGCGACGGGCTCTTGCTGAACGCCAATGGCGACCCTGCCCGCTTCGACCGTTTTCGCCTTCCAGTCGTCGCCGACCCGGTCGAGAACTATCCGGGCCCGCTTGCCGGCGTGCTTGCGGGCCTCGACTGGACAGCGGCGAACAGGCCCGATGTCGAATGGATCGTCAGCGTCGCAGCCGACTGTCCTTTCATGCCGCGCGACCTCGTCGAACGGCTGCATCGGGCGCGCATAGCGAAAGCTGCGGATCTGGCGGTGGCGATGTCAGCGGGTCGGACGCATCCTGTCATCGGGCTCTGGCAAGTGGCGATGCGCGATGCGTTACGCCATGCACTCGTCGAAGAGGGCGTTCGCAAGATCGACCTGTGGACGGCTCGCTACCAGGTTGCCACCGCGTCCTGGCCGGACAAGCCGGTGGATCCCTTCTTCAATGTCAACACGGTTACAGATTTCGCCGAGGCCGAACGGCTCGTCTGGCAGCTTACCGACCCTTAGCCCGGATATCTCACCCTTGGCCAGGTCGGCTAAAACCCATGCGCTCGACCCCCTCGTTGAATTCAGGCGAAGCGAGCGCGGCAAGGAACGCCTGCACCGCGGGTCGCTCCTTGCGGGCAGAAACCAGCGCGAAATCATAATGCTCTTCCTTCAGCGCAATGAAGCCGAGCCCGGCTGAGCGCGCCACCGGCGCAATGGTGACGCCCCAGTCTGCCCGGTTCTGGGCGACGGCCGCCGCGACGGCATTGTGCGAGCGGGGCTGGTTCCAATATCCGTCGGGACGCGCCGCACCAAGCAGCTGGTCGATCAGGATGCGCGTACCCGAGCCCTGGTTGCGGTTGACCATCATGCAATTGGGATCGGCGAGCGCGGCTCGCACCGCCTCCTCCGGGTCGGTCCCCTGGAAGCGCAGGTCGCCCGGGCGGTAGACGATGCCCTGCATACGCCGCCATCCCTGCACCAGTTCGAGGCCGTCGCTCAGGAACGGCGCATTGTAGCTTTGCGTCTTGCTGTCGAAGAGGTGGATGGGCGCGATATCGCACTCGCCCCGCCTGGCCGCGGCCAGGCCGCCCAGGCTGCCGACGGCGATGGACCGCACCGTCAGGCCGGCGCGAAACAGAATGCCCACGACAAGATCCAGGCCGGTGCAGTTGCTGCCGATCACCACGAGATCGGGAACACGCACGTGCGGTGTGAACAGCGTCACCGACGCCTCGCTTCCGGCAGGCATATTGTCGGCCAAAGCTTCGATGCTGATGAAGCCATCAGCCTGGGCAAAGGAGGTTATCGCCCCCGAGCCCTTGCCGGTGGGATAGGCGATCAGCCCCTGCTCACCTTCGACCAGCGACACCATCACGAACTCCGTGCGGCCGAGTTCGGACTGTATGCGCAGCGGAACCTTGGCCGCGACCTTCGCTTCGCTCCGAGGCGGCAGGCCCGCCATGCGGCGCAGCACGGGTACGATCATGTCGTGGAAAGTGAACATGGCCGAAGTCGGGAATCCTGGCAGCACGACGACCGGCTTGCCGTCGCAAATGGCGAGGCAAAGCGGCTTTCCCGGCTTCAGCGCCACGCCATGGGCAACGATGCCGGGCGCGCCGAGACGGTTCACGATGCTGTGGCTGACATCACCGGCGCCCTTGGACGTCCCACCCGACACTATCAGCACGTCATGCGCCGCCAGCGCCTTGCGCATGGCGGCTTCCAGCGTGGCTTCGTCATCCGGATAGGCGCCGAGAAAGCTCGCCTGGCCGCCATTTTCACTTATCGCGGCGCTGACGATTGCGCCGTTGGCGTCGTAAATGCCGGCGGGTCGCAGGGTGTCGCCCGGTTGGACAAGTTCGTCACCGGTCGACAAAACCGCCACCCGCAGCTTGCGCGCCACCGTCACCAGCGCAATTCCGCAGGCGGCAAGCATGCCGATTTCACGCGAGCCGATCACCGTTCCGGCGCGCAGCAGAACCTCACCGCGGGCAATATCGGATCCGGCATGCGAGATGAACTGGCCGGGCGAGGCCCCGCGCCTGACCTCGATGGCATCGCCTTCGGCCGGTTGCGTATGCTCCACCATGACGATGGCGTCGGCGCCGCGCGGCACAGGCCCGCCCGTCGCGATCGAGGTGGCAGTGCCTGCGAGCACAGGGATTTGCGGGGCGACACCGCAGGCGATGGTTTCGCGGTTGAGCAGGAGCCTGGCAGGAAGCGCCTCCGACGCGGTGGCCATGTCGGCGGCGCGCACGGCAAAACCATCGACGTTCGAACGGTCGAAAGGCGGCACGTCGATCGGAGCCGTGACATCATCGGCAAGCGCCATCCCAAGCGTATCCGCCAGCATCAGTTCTTCGGTCGGGATCGTCCGCGGAAAGAGCGCCGCCTCGAAACGGGCGAGCGCGTCGTCGCGCGACAGGACCGTCAGGAACTGTTCCTGGCCGGTACCTTGGCGGGTGGATCTGGTCATCACTGACTCACCTGGGATCGTCGAACACAAAGGCGCCGACAGCTGTTCCCGCGGCACAGCCCTCACTGCCGCCTGGGATGGCAAGCCATGCATCCGCCAGGCGGATCGCCTCCAGCGAAAAATCGCCTATCGCAAGCGGCCGCCATCCGTCTTGTTCCTGCTTCAAGAGGACGATCTCGGCCAGTCCGACCGTGGAGGAGATTTTTCGCTCCAGCGGCAGGACCGTCTGGCGCCGGGCGTTCCTGCCCGACAGGCGATCGATGGTCGGCTGAACAAGCGCCAGAAAGGCTCCAAAGGCTTGATCGGGCGCGCCGGGCAGGGCAATGATCGGGACCGCGTCGAGCCGGCCGATCGCCGCGGTTCGGCCGGGCTGCAGCGCTATGTTGTGGGCGATGAGCGCCCCACGCGCGGCAAGCGCGTCGGCTGTAACGTCGGCGCGCCCCGCACCAGTGCCTCCAATCAGGATGATCAAATCGCCGGCTGCGTTGCCAATCGCCTGGGCGACGGATCCGGCGTCGCGCGTAACCGTTTCGATATCGAACACCTTCGCGCCAGAGGCTCTTGCAAGGTCGGCGACAAGATGGCCCGTGGAAGTATCGCTCGCCGGGGCAGCGACATCGATCAGGCGCACCTGCGGCGCCCGCACCGCAATTTCACCAATCCCTGCGCTTCGCATGGTCAGGAGGTCAGCGGCTGACAGCCTGTGCCCTGCAATGATCAGCGGTCGGCCCGCCGCCATGTCCTCGCCAGCGCGTCGCACGCCCTGGCCCGGCGCTGCTTGCTCGAGCGCCTGGGGCATCGGGCCGCTGCAATCGATGAGATCGGCATCGAGAACGCAATCGCATCCCTCCGGCATGGCGCCGCCTGCTTCTATCCAGACCGGAAATGCCATCAGCGGCAGCGGCGAATAGGCCGACGCACCGGCAAGATCGAGCGCGCGGCACGCCCAGCCATCTGTCCTTGCCGTGTCGCGGATCGGCTGCGCGTGTGCCAGGGGCGGCATGGCGGCGCCAACCTTCCCAAGCGTCTGGTCAAGCGGCAAAAGAGTGGGCGCGACCGGCGCCACCCCGTCGAGGAGTGCGGCGAGAGCCGCTTCGAGACCGGTCATGGCGCCGACGGAAGGCTGCATTCTCATCATGCCCGATGATGGGGCAGATGCGAACCGCTTTGCAACCAACTTCAGGAGCGCTTCTGCTCAGCGTTCGGGAAGAAGAGTTGCTGGCCGTCAATGTTGAATTCGCCAATTGCCTGCTGTCCTTCAGGCGAGATCAGCCAATCTATGAAGCGTTGGCCGGGTTCGGCCTTGACGCTCGGATGCCTCGCCGGATTGACGAGCACGACGCCGTACTGGTTGAACAGCCTTTTGTCGCCTTCGACCACGATCTCCAGTTCGCCGCGGTTCTTGAACGCCAGCCATGTGGCGCGATCGGAAAGCACATAGGCATCCATGGCGCTGGCTGTGTTGAGGGCAGCGCCCATGCCCTGACCTATCTCCTTGTACCACGGCCCCTTCATCACCGCGATGTCGACACCTGCCGCCTTCCAGAGCCCGAGTTCTGCAAAATGGGTTCCGGATTTGTCGCCGCGGGAAACAAAAGCGGTTTTTTTGCTCTGGATCGATGTCAAGGCGACCGCGATATCTGGCGAACCCTTGATGCCGGCCGGGTCGCTTCTGGGCCCGATCAGGACGAAATCATTGTACATCACGTCGAAGCGTTTCACGCCAAAACCTTGCTCGACGAATTTCTCCTCCTGCTCCCTGGCATGGACGAAGACCACGTCCGCGTCTCCCCGGCGGCCGGCGTCGAGCGCCTGGCCGGTTCCCTGCGCGACCACCCTCACCTCGATACCGGTCCTCGTGGTGAACAAAGGCAATATGTGGTCGAAAAGGCCGGAATCCCGCGTCGAGGTCGTCGAGGCCACGACGATCGACTGTTCCTGCGCGCCGGCCAATGCGCCGCTGGAGGCCAGGAAAGCCAAGATGACCGCAATTGCGGTAAACAGCCGACGGTTGAACACTGGACGCTCCGTTTCCACGGTCAAAGCACAAGCTCCCCTTTGAGAAAGGCGGCAGCTTCTGAGGATGAGGGGCGATCGAAAAAATCACCGACGCTGGCGTGCTCGCACAGTCGGCCGCTAACGAGGAAGACGACATCTCCCGCAAGCCGGCGCACCTGGCCGAGATCGTGCGAAGCCATGACGATCTTGGTGCCCGATTGGGACGCCATCAGAATGATCTCCTCGACATGGCGGGTTGCAGCGGGATCAAGGCTGGCGGTGGGCTCATCGAGCAGCAGGATCTCGGGTTCGCACGCCAGTGCGCGGGCAAGCGCCACGCGCTGTTGTTCACCGCCGGACAAGCGCCGCGCAGGCCGCGCCGCCAGGCTCAGAAGGCCGACACGGTCGAGAAGTTCCTCGGTGCGTGCCGCGCGTCGATGGCGCGGACAACCAGCTTGCGCCAGTGCGTAAGCCACATTGGCGGCGACGGAGCGGCGCAGCATCACCGGTTTCTGGAGCAGCATTGCCCGGCGCCCGAGCCCGCGATCGGTGCGCCCACCCCAGCTCACAATTCCTGCGGAAGGCGCGGCAAGTCCCATGCAAACCCGAAGCAGTGACGTCTTGCCCGCGCCGTTGGGACCAAGCACCAGCGTCGGCGCACCGGGAGTAATCGCCAGGTTCAGGCGGTCGAGCATAGTCGTGGCGCCGGCGCTGAGCGAGACCCGGTCCAGAATGAGAGGAAGGTCGGTCAGCACGGCACGCATCATCAAGCCGCCCGTTGCTCCGACCACAATCGCAGACCCCAGGCCGCGGCATTGACGGCAAGAATGAGGCCGATCAGGATGACGCCGAGGCCGATCGCGAGCGGCAGGTCTCCCTTTGAGGTTTCGAGCGCGATCGTGGTGGTCATGGTTCGGGTGAAGCCGTCGATGTTGCCGCCGACGATCATGACTGTGCCGACTTCGGCCGCCGCCCGCCCGAAGCCGGCGAGCAATGCGGTGATCAGGCTGAAGCGGCTGTCCCACAAGAGCGTCGCCACCCGGCCTGTCGGGCCGACGCCCATCGCTGTCAGCTCGTCGCGATATTCGCGCCACAAATCCTCGATGGTCTGGCGCGCCAGAGCCGCGATGATCGGCGCGACGAGAAGCGCCTGCGCGATGACCATGGCGGCCGGTGTGAACAGCAGGCCGAACTCGCCGAGCGGCCCTGATCGCGACAACAGCAGGTAAACGGTCAGGCCGACGACAACGGGCGGCAGGCCCATGAAGCCGTTAACGAGCACGACGAGCGCGGAACGTCCCGGAAAACGCGTCAGTGCCAGCAACGCCCCGAGCGGCAGCCCCACGACGGCCGCAACTGCGACGGCGGCCAGGGTGACGGTCAGCGAAAGGCGCACGATCGAGATCAGCGCCGCGTCGCCGCTCGCGATAAGCTGCCATGCACTTAGGCCTTGTGACATTCCCATTCGCCTGCGCGCAGCATCCTTTCCCTACTATTTCTGCTGCATTTACTCCCCATTCGTCAAACAATTGAATTTGCGCAGGAATATGCATAACATTGCAGGATGGATTTGCTGACGACCGCGGAAGCCTCGGACTATCTGCGCCTGGGTGAACGCAAGCTCTACGAGTTGGTCGCCGAAAACAGGATCCCGTGCAGCAAAGTGACGGGCAAGTGGCTGTTTCCGCGCAACGAACTCGACCGGTGGGTTCTCTCGGGATTGGCCCGTCCCGAGGGAATGATTGCGCCCGAGCCGCCGCGCATAGTCGGCGGCAGCCAGGACGATTTGCTCGAATGGAGCCTTCGCCAGGCGGGCTCCGGCCTCGCCTCGCTGACCGAGGGGACGGCAGGCGGCGTTGCGCGTCTTTTGCGTGGCGAGGTTGCCGCTGCGGCAATCCATTTCCACAATGATGCAGCCGACCCCAATGTGGAGGCCGCGCGCGCCATGCCGCGGCTACACGATGCGGTGCTGATCGGTTTCGCGCGGCGCGAACAGGGGCTGCTGCTGCCGCCGGGCAATCCCCGATCGCTCAACAGTCTGGCCGAAATCCTTGAAAGCGGCGCCAAAATAGCGGTGCGCCAGGCGGGGGCCGGAGCCCAAATGCTGCTGGATGCCCTGGTCGCCCGCGCCGGGGCCAGCCAGAGGCGGTTGAACCGGCTCGAGCCGCCATGCCTGACAGGGCCGGATCTCGCTGCCGCGATCCGGACCGGGCGGGCCGATTGCGGCATCGCCACACGCGCCGCCGCACGCGCCGCCGGCCTCGATTTCGTATCATTGGCGTGGGAGAATTTCGACCTGCTGATGCGGCAGCGAACCTATTTCCAGCCTACCATCCAGGCGCTGATCCGCCTCATGGCCCAGGACAGGTTCGCTCAGCGCGCCGCAGAACTGACGGGCTATGACACCGGCCCGGCCGGGCAGGTCCGTTTCTTCCATTGATGTGAGGTGTCGAGGGGGCGCTTGGCGCACCGCCGAACCTGTTCAGCCAAGGTCGATTTCGCCTTCGACGACGTGGTGCAGACCGGCGCGTTCAGCCGTGATCACGGCTCTCACGGTCAGGCGCCCCTGCCCTTTCAGTCCAGCATCGGCCACCGCCTTTTCGATCGCCTGCTGCGAGGTTACGCCGACCTGCTTCAGGAACTTGCGCATCGACACGTTGAAGGGATCGGTTTCCATGTTTTGAGTCATAGGATTGCCTCCAATAGCTGGGACTGTGCGGCTGGTCGGGTCGCGATCGCATGCTGCTCCCCGGCGTGGCGCTGCCCGCCAGCGGAACACGGAAACGTATGATGCGCAATGCATAAGACGCTCGCAATAGCCTTGCTCGCTGCTGCTTTCCTCACCGGCGCGACGGCACATGGTGCGGAACTGCGCGGCCATGGCGGTCCCGTGCGAGCGATTTCCGTGGCGTCGGACGGAAAGACGGTGGCAACCGGCAGTTTTGACACCAAGACGATCATCTGGTCGCTTGAGACCGGCGAAGCGCGCGACGTACTGCTCTTTCACGAAGGTGAGGTAAGTGCCGTCGCGGCACTGCCGGACGGGCGCTTTGCCAGCGCCGGTGCTGATGGTCGCATCGCGATCTGGCAAATCGGTCGAGGCGAGCCGGCCCAAATTCTGGAGGGTCACAGCGGACCTGTCGCCGACCTTGAACTGTCACCCGACGGATCGATGCTGGCTTCGGCGTCCTGGGACACCACCGTCCGGCTCTGGCCCCTTGCTGGTGGGCCAGCGCGCGTCCTGGAAGGCCATCGTGCAAACGTCAATGCGCTCGCCTTCCTGGCGGACGCAACCCTCGTCAGCGCCGGCTATGACGCGACAGTCATCTTTTGGCCGAGCCAGGCTGGGGCGCCGCCGGTTCGGGCCATCATGCCGACGCCGCTCAACGCGCTTGCAAGGGCGTCCGGCGACCGCCTGTTCGTCGCAGGTGCGGACGGGCAGCTACGGCTGCTCGACCGACGCGGCAAAGTGCAGTTGGAAGTTCCGGTCTTGCGCAAACCGGTGACTGCTCTCGCCGCCACGCCAGACGCGAACTATCTCGCCGTCGCCGGCATCGGTGATGGAATCCTGTTGCTGGACCCTGTCAGCCTCTCCACCATCCGCACTCTCGACACGTCCGGCGTGGCGGTATGGTCGCTTGCGTTCGCGGCTGGCGGCAAGACGCTTCTGGCTGGCGGCGCCGATCATCTGGTGCGGGAATGGAACATCGAGACGGGCGAGCGGCTTGGGGCGGCTGCGGCCGGCAGTACTGATCCGATGGCCAGATACGCACGCAATCCGGACGCGGAAGTATTTCGCGCCTGCGTTGCCTGCCATACGCTCGACCCGAACGACGGCAATCGAGCCGGACCCACGCTGCATGGCATTTTCGGGCGCAAGATAGCGTCCGTGCCGGGTTACCACTATTCGCCCGCTTTCCGGAAAATGGACATCGTCTGGACACCGGAAACCGTGTCGGAGCTGTTCGAGTTGGGTCCGAACGTCTACACCCCCGGCACCAAGATGCCTGAACAGACGATCAGCAACGCCGAGGATCGGGCGGCCCTGATCCGCTTTCTTCAGGCCGAGACAGACTAGTTCCTCGACCCTCCACTTCGTCATCCCAGGGTCTGCGCCACGTCGCTTCGCTCCTTGCTTGCCCTGGGATGACGAAGCAAGGTCGCCGCACATTCCAAAATGGCATGCGCCTGCCACGCGCCAGTATCACCGTATCGACCGAGCGCCCAAAAGGCGCGATGACTCCAGCCTGTGGAACACCACCCGATTGCGGCCGGTTTGCTTGGCAACATAGAGTGCTTCATCCGCCTGGCGCTGGAGCTGCTCCGGCGAAATGGCCTGGGCCGGCGCCTGGACCGCCACGCCGATGCTAAGGGTGATATAGCGGGACACGCGCGATCCTGGATTAGGAAGACAGGCAGCTTCCACACACTCGCGAATTCGCTCGGCCACAACGGCGGCCTCCTGCTCGTTCACACTTGGAAGGAGCACGAGAAATTCCTCACCGCCGTAGCGCGCCACATGATCGCGATCGCGCCTCACGTTCTCCCGGATCAAGCGGGCGACCTCGATGAGGCAACGATCGCCCTCAGCATGACCGAGACGATCATTAAGCTTCTTGAACTCGTCGATGTCGCACATCAGCATGGCGGCACCGCCGGGGCATTTCCCGCCACCGCCCCACACGTGGTCGAGCGTTTCCGTCATCCGGCGCCGATTGTCGACGCCGGTTAGCGGATCGGTTCTCGCCAGAAGCTCCAGCCGATCGTTCGCTTCGGCCAGTTCGGCAACCCTGTGCCGGTCTCGAAGCTCAAACAGAAAAGTCTTCTGAGCTAGAATTGTCATCGTACGCCGCGCGGCGACCGTAGCGAGAATGCCGCTGGCGAAAAACAACGTGGCAGCCACCGCATTGCCAATCTCAAGGCCCGGGTTCTGCACCTGGAAGACGAGATAGAGACCGAGGGCCATAGCCGCGACCGTCACGGTCCAAGCCTGAGGGATGCCGAAGATGATGATGGCGGTAATCGCTACGAACAGCATGATGTTCAAGTGCCGTTCGTAGAACTCGCCGCCGGCGCTTGCGCCAACTAATACGATCGACAACAGGATGAGGAACATGCCTGTGATCAGCGAAACGCCCTGGACCCAGGAGGGGCGCCGTTTTCGCCAGACAAAGACCACGGCTGCAGCGACGGGAGGGATGATGGCGCCAGGCAGGAGCATGGATAGCGCGATCGACCTTGGAAGCATCACCATGTTGAGCGCCAGCGTCAGCACATCCAGGAATGCCACCCATGTCATCCAGGCGCGGATGATCTTGGCCGTTTGGGACCAGACACGTGCCTGAAACAGGCGTTTGATCTCGCCTTTGAGCCGGATGTCGCGCGTACGGTGCGCCAGAAGTCGCTCAACTTCCGCCGTGACGGCAGGATCGTCCTGCATGTCGAGGTGCGTTCGATCTACCAATCGACGGGCCCTGAAGCCCCCCTTTTCCTGTACAACCATTCGAGCCATCCGGTGGTCGGCCGAAGGGCAAGCATGTCAGGCTATGCTGAAGATTTGATTGCTAAAGCCGTTTATTTGCGTGTTGCCTGTCTAACCCGCTTGGCCACCCTCGAAGCCGGCTCTCCGCTTCTATCGGTCGAAGGCGCGACGCACGGCAACCCTGCGGCGCTATCGCTGAAGCAGATCGCGGCCGCGTCAGGAAAGACGGCCGATCGCCGGCGACAGCGAGCTCGTCGCCGACGGCGCCGCGCCTTGGGTGGTGCTCAGCCCCAGGGCTCAGACCGCCTTGTCGCTCGAGGCCTTGCGCTCCCGCAGATAGTCTTCAGTGGTTCGCGGCGGCGAGCGACCAGGGCCGGCATAAGGATCGAAGCCCTCATTCATCGCCGCATCGACGCGGCAATTATCGCACATCCGTACAAGGTCGAGCCGCCGTGCGTTCTCGCCTGCAAACATCCAGTGCTTGCCTTCGAGCTTGGCGACGATCCGCTCGACCGTGCTCCTTGTGCCGAACGGCTTTGCGCAGCGGATGCAGTTGTACGGCTGCTCTTGCTTCACGACCCGGCGGGCGCCCCATGCCTGGAAATCAACCTGCGGCGTCAAGGTGATGACCTTCTCCGGGCAGGTCGCGGCGCAAAGGCCGCACTGCACGCAGGCGCTCTCGGAAAAATACAAGGCCGGCTGCTGTTCGCTGTCGGAAAGCGCCCCCGTTGGACAGGCCGATACACAAGAGAGGCAGAGCGTGCAGCCGTCGACATTGACGTCCAGGCCGCCGAACGGAGCTGCAGCAGGCAACGCCACGCGGTCGACCGGCGTCGGCGCGGCTCGATGGAGCTCGAGCATGGTGCTCGTCAGCAAACTGCGCTTCTTGCCGAGCGGCAGGAATGCCGCCGGGCGCCGCGACGCAACATCTGGAGTAGTCAGGTCGAGCGCCGAGGCGAGGATGTCGGGATCGTCCGCTTCGATCAATCCGCAGACCTCCGCGCCATAACCGAGAGACCGGCTCAAAAGATTGGCGATTGCGACGTTTGCGGCAATTCCGGTAAGCTCATGCCTTGGCTTGGCCGACGACAGCGCCCTTACGGCGCAAGCGCCCCAGGCGACCGGCGCGGTCCACGCCTCGACCCCTAACTGGGTTATCTCGTTCACCGCGACCGGCAGGACATTTGCGGGCAGACCCGCGCCGAACCGGGCAAGTGCGTCGATCAGCGGCTCGCCATGGCCGAGATCATGGAAAAGCACAATTGCATCCAGGCCGCCCGCCTCTCGATAGGTGAGAAGAAGCGTCCGCAGCCGCCGAAGCAGCGACTCGGCATCCGGCACGGCGTAGGCGGCAGCACCCGTGGGACATGCCGCCGCGCAGCTGCCGCAGCCGGCGCACACTTCCGCATCGATTGCGACGTGGTCGCCGGCAGGCGCTATCGCCCCTGTCGGGCACAGATCGAGGCACCGCGTGCAGCCGGTGATGCGCGATCTCGAATGGGCGCACAGATCGGCGGAGAAATCGATGAAGCGCGGCTTGTCGAACTCGCCAACCAAATCGGCTGCCCTTGCGATCGCAACGGCGACGGAGGCGCGATCGCCGGGATCGGCCTTCACGTAGCCGTCGCGCAATTCATGAGCAGGGAAAAGTGGGACCCCGCCGGAGAGATCAAGGATGATGTCGGCGTTCGAGACCGCTCCATCCCGCGATATCCCGAAGCCAAGCCGATCGCGCGAAGATGGGTTGGGCGCCGCGAAATCGTCGACTGTCAGTTCGAAGGCGCCAAGATGGCCGCGCGCTTGCCGGATCGTTCCCTGCATGACGGGAAAATCCCAGACCCGGTGCGGCGCGATATCGCGCGGACGGCTAAGCAACACAGTGACGTCCAGCTTTTCGGCGAGTTGCCGGCCCGCATCGATCGCTGTCGCGTCGCAGCCATAGACCAGGACGACACCATTGCTCGAAAGAGTAACCAGCGCGGGTGGCGAAGCGGGCTCGGCCGCCATGGCGAGCAGAGCCGCCGCTTTCGGGCCGGCGGCAGCAGCGCCCTGCGACCAGCCGCCCGTCTCGCGAATGTTTGCGAAAACCAGATCGCCTGCGAAACCGAGTTCCTCGGCGAGGTCGCCGAAAAGCGGCGCCTGTTGCGTGCAGCTGATGGTGACTGCTTCGCCGCCGCTCAGGGCGCTGCGCACCCGGTCGAGTTCCGCGCCGCAGAACTGGTCCCCCGCCTCGACCCGTGCGCCCTTGCATCCGCGGACGACGCTGGCGCCGAAGCGTGGCATGCTCCGCTCGCATGAGCAGACCAGGACCGTGCGTGGTTTGTCCAGGCTCATTTCGACTCCCGTGGCATCTTCCTTGTCCACGCGGTAGCGCCTCTTGCCTGGAAGTATTATAAAGACATTACAGTCGCCGTCATCAAAATATGGATCGGCCTATGCGGCCCTCTGTCAGCGACCTCCAACTGCCACCGCCTTACAGCCTCGTGCCGCTGAGAGAGGCCGGTGACGCCTTTGCGCACGCCTGCGCGATCGCGGCAGACGAAGGCGCAGGCACGCTTGCCTGGGTGCGCCGCTACGATCTGGCCGAATTCGCAGTGGTGCTTGAGCCTGAAGAGACGCTGGAGTATGCGCGTCGCGCGATCTATGCCGGCATGAACGCACTTGCCGATGCGCTTGCGGTCCATGCTCCGCCGTCGCGGCCCATCACCTTCGACTGGCCCGACACTGTTCGCGTCGACGGGGTTCTCGTCGGCGGCGCCCGCCTGGGCTGGCCGGAAGGGGCCCGGGAGAACGAAATCCCCGACTGGATCGTCTTCTCCGGCATGATCCGCACCGCCGTCATCCGCGCCGGCGAGCCCGGTCTGCGGCCGCTGCTTGGCGCGCTTGACGAACTCGGCTTCGTTGCGCTCGATGCCGGTGAGATCGTTGCGAGCTTCTCCCGCCATCTGATGGCCGCATTCCACGAATGGAGCGACAGCGGCTTCGGTTCGATCGCCAGCCGCTGGCTCGACCGGCTGCCCCGAAACGGCGATGAGCATACAGAGCTTGCCGGCAACGGCGATCTGCTGATTTCCCACGCGGCCTCTCACGGGCTTCGCGAGCGAAGAAGCCTGCCCGAGGCGCTTGCCAGGCCCTCCTGGCTCGATCCGATGACGGGCACGCCATGGCTTTGAAGCTGCCGCGAACGATCCGCCTCGATCCATCGGACACGTTTGTCTATTCGCGCGCTGCAGAACCGGGCGAATGGGCGGTGACTGGCACCTTCCTGTTCTTCGGCGCCGATGTGGCCAGGCTTTCCGGCAAGCAGCGGCAGGCGTTCCGCGCGGGGTTCCTCGGCATTGACAGCTTCGGCTGGTCCACCCTCGTCGTGGTCACGGACGCGACCGCGCATGATCGCGCGGCAGCCGTCGATCGGCTGGCCGAGCAGCTTGTGGTGCGATGCGGTGCGCCGGACATTGAAACGGCGCGCGCCGCCGCCGAAGAGGAGATAGCCTTCGCGCAATCGCTGTGCGACCACCCGCCAAACACGCTGATCGGGGTCAACCGCACCAGCGAACAGGCCGGCACCCGAGAGTGTTTCCGCACCCTGCATCGCAAGGCGAGCCGGCTGGAGCCGGCAACGGCATTCCGCTTTGTGGAGATCGAGGGCGAGGACGCGTCGGCGGAAAAGTTCGATCTCCTTGCGTTGGCCGGGAGGCAGAAGTGAAGGATTTCTGGGTCTCCTCAGGTCATCACCTTCTCGACAGGGATGAGGCCGGGCGCCTGCTCGTGACCGACTCCTTTCTGAAGGCATATTTTGCGCGGCCAGAGCTTCTCCCCCCGGCGACCGCCTGCCCGGCGGAGTTGCGCCTGCATCACGAACTTTTGATGCATCATCCGCGCCGGCCGGTCGCAAAGCAGGAGATCGCCGCCTTGGAGGACCCGGATGCGCGCGAGAACTGGGAGTTCATGATTGCCTTTCGCGACCATGTGCTGGCCGCTCCCTCACTCGAGGCCGCATATCTCGCACTGGCGCGCGGCTCGGCCGAAAATATTCCGCCTTTGTTCATGAACCAGCTTGCGCAGGTCGTCCTGCGCAATGCGCTGGATGGTCAGCATGACGCCTGCGTCGTGCGAGCCGCTGAGCTTTTTTATCGGCCACAACGGGTGACATCTCACGAGGGCGCCGTGCTTCTCGCCGATGCCGAAACCATCGAACGGCATGAACAGAACCGCCATGCCTCGCCGCTCCTCGGCATGCTTGGTGGCCCAGCTGTCACCGAACTGGAGATACTCGACGAGAACAATCCCGAGAGCTACTTCGCCAGGAGCGACGCTTTCGATATGGTGCTTAAGCTCGGCAGCGCGCGCAGTCCGGCCCGGCGCGGCCTTGCCACCGCAATGGAGATCTGGATTCGCCATCTTGTCGCGGTGGGCGTGGAGATCGAGCCGGTGGAGCGGATCGAGGACGAGGACTGGGCCTGGTTCGTCGGCCTCGACGCCGAAGCGACCCGCATCGGCAATACGCTCTGGGCCGGCGATGAACTTGACCCGGAGGCTGCAAAGCGCGTCATTGCACTGTTCCGGCTCACCTTCTCCGACACGGGCGAAGTACTGCCGCAGGTGGGCGCCAGGCCCGTCTGGCTCATAATGGCCATGACCCCCGACCGAACGATCCGCATGAAGCCGCAGAACCTTGTCGCAGGCCTGCCGTTTCGCGCCCCGGGGACGGTGAACTAGGACGGTGAACTAGGAGGATTTGTGCCATGGTGCGGGAGACGGCGGAAGTCGGGGTGATCGTCGAGCGACGGGCTCTGGACAATCCGTGGATCGACCATGTCTGGGTGCCCGTGGCCGTGCTGGCGGGCGCGCCGAGCGCGGCGCCATGGTCGGTGCTGCACGAATCCGACGGCCTGACGCGCTTCTATGCCGGAACTTTCAAGCTCGAGCTCTTCGGGTGCGACACGGGCATGTACCGGGACAACCTCCGTTCGGGGCGGCCTAGCCTCTGGATCGCGCTCCGGTCGAGCGACGCTCCACCCGGAGTTGTGCTGCACCTGGTGACCGCTGACCCTTTCGAAGGCGAGTCGCTGACCGAGGCTGGCCCCGATATCATCGAGGCCGTGCCGATGCCGATCGAGCTTCAGCAATGGCTGGCCGCCTTTGTCGAGACGCATCACGTCGAGCGTCCTTTCATCAAGCGCAAGCGCGATCGGGCGGACCCTAATGCCCTGGCGAGGCGCGGTCCTCGTTCCGGAACGATGGATGATGCCGAATGAGCGCGGGGAGCGACAATGTCTTCGCCCGGTGGTCGCGCCTGAAACAGGCGGCGCGTTACAGTTCGACTGCGGGGCCGCAGAACGATCAGCTTTCGCCTGACGAAGTTGCGGTGCCAGCCGATACTGGGAAGCAGCTTGCACCTGCAATTGTCGAGCCGGAGGCCGCCGAGCCAGCCGAGCCCCTCCCTCGCGTCGAGGATCTGACCGCTCAAAGCGATCTCTCAGCCTTCCTGCGAAAAGGCGTGCCCAAAATGTTGAAGCGCGCCGCGTTGCGCAAGATGTGGTCGCTCGATCCGGCAATTCGTGATCATGTCGGGCCTTCCGAATATGCCTGGGACTTCAACAACCCTGGATCCATGGCCGGATTCGGCCCCTTGAAAGCATCCAGCGAACCTGTCGTGGATTTCCTGTCGAGCGGCGGCAACCCGACCGATCCGGCACCCGCCGCCATCGCTTCGCAGGCGCCGGAGAACGCGCCAGCGGCCAGCGCCATCTTGGCGGACGAAGATGTAAACGCCTCAGCCGATGGGTCGGATTCTGTCACGCCGGACAGTTCGATCGAACCGGCAAACCCGCAAACCCCTTCGGCCGACGGCGCCGGGACCGCCATCGACCGCGACGAAGGCGCCGGCGCCGCGGAATCATCGCCGATCGATCGCCAGCGACGCCATGGCGGCGCCATGCCGCGCTGATCTGGATTTGTTGCCATTTTGGCACAGTCGCTGTTGCAATTGCCGGGCGGGGCACTAGTATTCACTTTACCCACTCGTTGAGGGGCACGGTCGAGGTCAGTAGATGAACCCAGACTTGCGCCTAGAGGAGGCAATCGGCACGTCGTGCGGAGCTGACGCTCTGGTTCCCGGCGTAGAAAATGCTGACGTCAACGACGTGAACAGCGCACGCGCGGATGAGTACGCGCTGCTCGCCACACTTCTTCTGGCCGCTCCGGATGCCAACCTCATGGCGCAGCTTTCCGGGTTGCGGGGCGACGCCGAGACCCCGCTCGGCAAGGCTCATGCCGCACTCGGCCAGGCCGCTTCTTCGGCCTCTCCGGTTGCCGCCAGTCGCGAGTATTTCGAGCTCTTCATCGGGGTCGGGCGCGGCGAACTCGTTCCCTACGCCTCATACTACCTGACCGGCTTCCTCAACGAACGGCCGCTTGCCCGCCTGCGCGGGGACATGCGGCGCCTCGGCCTTGAACGCGCGGACGGTCATTTTGACCCGGAAGATCATCTCGGCACGCTGTTCGAGATCATGAGCGGCTTTGCCGCCACCCATTTCGTGGTTCCCGCCGGCGAGGAGCGGGACTTCTTTGAACGTCACATCGCGCCCTGGGCGAGCCGTTTCTTCGCCGATCTGGAAAACGCGGCCTCGGCCAGGTTTTACCGGGCAGTCGGCGCGTTGGGGCGGATTTTCATCGACATCGAAGCCGAAGGCTTTGCCATGGAGGCGCGACCAAGCTCGTGACCTGATCGCGTCGACGCATAGGGAGGAAGGCAGATGCAGGAAAAGCAACAGACGGCAATGAACCGCCGCAGTTTCCTTCGCGCCTTCGGCGGCGCATCCACCACCGCCGTGGCCGCCGCCGCCGTGACGCTCACCCCAGGGGAAGCGCAAGCTTACGATCCCGGTGAGGAGGAGACGAGGGCTCGCTACCGCGAGACCGAGCACGTCAAGGCATTCTACCGTGTGAACGGTTATGAGACGTTGAAGAAATGAGGGCGCCATGCTGACCAAGCGCAAGAGCGGTCAGGCGAGCCGCACAAGATTGCACACATTGATGGGCACGGTCGCCTCCGCTCCCATCGACCGGCGAACCTTCCTTCGCCGTTCCGGTCTCGCGGCCGGCGGAATGGCTGCACTCGGGTCGTTCCAGCTCGGCACCGTTCAGAAGGCGGCGGCCATCAGTCCGCCGCAGCCGGGCGTGCCCATAGAACTGAAGAAAAGCGTCTGCACCCATTGCGCGGTCGGCTGCACCGTTACCGCCGAAGTCCAGAACGGAGTTTGGACCGGTCAGGAGCCTTCGTGGGACAGCCCGATCAACCGCGGCTCCCATTGCGCCAAGGGCGCAAGCGTACGCGAGCTCGTACACAGCGACCGCCGGCTGAAATACCCGATGAAGCTCACCGCAGGGCAGTGGGAGCGTGTCTCCTGGGATGACGCAATCAATGGCATTGGCGACAAACTGCTCGAGATCCGTGAAAAGTCCGGCCCGGAGTCCGTCTACTGGATGGGGTCGGCCAAGTTTTCCAACGAAGGAACCTATCTCTTCCGCAAGCTCGCGGCGCTGTGGGGAACAAACAATCAGGACCACCAGGCCCGCATCTGTCATTCGACGACCGTCGCCGGCGTAGCCAACACCTGGGGCTACGGCGCGATGACGAACTCCTTCAACGATATTCGCAATTCGAAAACCATGATCATCATGGGCGGCAACCCGGCTGAGGCACATCCGATAGCGATGCAGCATCTGCTGGAAGGCAAGGAACTCAACCAGGCCAATCTGATCGTCATCGATCCCCGTTTCACGCGCACCGCCGCCCATGCGACCGAGTACGTCCGGTTCCGCTCCGGCACCGACATAGCGCTGTTGTGGGGCATGCTTTGGCACATCTTCGAGAACGGCTGGGAGGACAAGGAATTCATCGCGCAGCGCGTCTACGGGATGGATGAGGTCCGCAAGGAAGTCGCGAAATACACGCCGGAGGAGGTTGAGCAGATCACCGGCGTGCCTGGCGATCAGGTGAAGCGCGTCGCCGAGCTGTTCGCCACGCAGAAGCCGTCGACGATGATCTGGTGCATGGGCCAGACACACCACACGGTCGGCACCGCCAATACACGCGCAAGTTGCATACTGTGTCTCGCCACCGGCAATGTCGGCAAGCCGGGGACCGGCGCGAACATCTTCCGCGGCCATGACAACGTCCAGGGCGCGACGGATATCGGGCTCGATGTGGTCACCCTGCCCTTCTATTACGGGTTGACGGAAAGCGCCTGGAAGCACTGGTCGCGCGTCTGGGAGATCCCCTACGAGGACCTGCTGAGCCAGTTCGACTCGAAGGACGCCATGGAAACCCCGGGCATCCCACTGACAAGATGGTTCGATTCCGTCTCGCTGCCCAAGGACAAGATAGCGCAGCGCGACAGCATGCGCGCCATGTTCATTCAGGGCCACGCCAGCAACAGTATCACCCGTATCCCGGATTCGATGAAAGGCCTGACAGGCCTGGAGCTGCTTGTTGTCGCCGACCCCCATCCCACCACCTGGGCATCACTGGCGGTGGAGGCGGGGCGAAAGGACAACACTTATCTCTTGCCGGTCTGCACGCAGTTCGAGACGTCAGGCTCGCGGGTCGCCTCGAATCGGGCCATCCAGTGGGGCGAGCAGATCGTAAAGCCGAGCTTCGAGCAGAAGGACGACTACCAGGTCATCTATCTGTTGTCGAAGAAGCTCGGGCTTGCCGACAAGATGTTCAAGAAGATAGCCGTCGAGGGCGACCGTCCGGTGCCGGAGGACGTGCTGCGCGAGATGAACCGCGGGAGCTGGTCGACGGGCTATTGCGGTCAGTCGCCGGAGCGGCTCAAGGCGCATATGAAGAACCAGCACAAGTTCGACCTGGTGACGATGCGGGCTCCGAAGGATGATCCCGAGGTCGGTGGCGACTATTACGGCCTGCCTTGGCCATGTTGGGGCAAGCCTGAGATCCGCCACCCGGGTACGGCTAATCTTTACAGCACCGGCCTGCATGTCATGGACGGCGGCAGCCCCTTCCGCGCCCGCTTCGGCGTCGAACGAAACGGCCAGACCCTATTGGCGGAAGGCTCGTACACGCAAGGCTCGGAACTCACCGACGGCTATCCAGAGTTCACCATGGCCGTGCTTAAGAAACTCGGCTGGGACAAGGATCTGACGCCGCAAGAACGCGCCGTGATCGAAAAGATCGGCGATGACATCAACAAGGTCTCGTGGTCGACAGACCTGTCAGGCGGCATCCAGCGCGTCGTACTCAGCCATGGCTGCCATCCCTACGGCAACGGCAAAGCGCGCGCAGTAGCGTGGAACCTGCCCGACCCAGTGCCCACCCATCGCGAGCCGATCTATTCGCCGAGGGTGGATCTGGTCGCAAAATATCCGACCTATCCCGACGCCACACAGTTCCGGCTGCCGAACATAGGCTTCAGCGTACAGCAGGCGGCGGTGGAAAAGGGTATCGCCAAGACGTTCCCGCTGATCCTGACCAGCGGCCGGCTCGTCGAATATGAGGGCGGCGGCGAGGAAACGCGGTCGAACAGATGGCTGGCCGAGTTGCAGCAGGAGATGTTCGTCGAGATCAACCCGGCCGACGCGTCCGAACGCGGCATCGGCGATGGGACCTGGGTTTGGGTCAATGGTGCGGAGAACAACGCGAAGGCGCGGGTGAAGGCGCTGGTCACGGAGCGCGTCGGCCGCGGCGTCGCGTTCATGCCCTTCCACTTCGGCGGCTGGTTCCAGGGCAAGGATCTGCGGGCCCACTATCCGCAGGGCTCCGATCCATATGTTCTGGGAGAGAGCGTCAACAGCATCACCACCTACGGCTACGACCCGGTGACGGGCATGCAGGAGCCGAAGTGCACGCTTTGCCAAATCGTTGCGGCGTGAACGGGAGGAACAGAAATGGCCAGGATGAAATTCCTTTGCGACGCTGATCGTTGCATCGAGTGCAATGCCTGCGTCACCGCCTGCAAGAACGAGCACGATGTGCCATGGGGCATCAACCGGCGCCGCGTCGTCACCATCAATGACGGCAAGCCCGGCGAACGCTCCGTCTCGATGGCGTGCATGCATTGCACCGACGCGCCTTGCGCGGCGGTCTGTCCGGTCGACTGCTTCTACACCACGGCCGACGCCGTGGTGCTCCACTCCAAGGACCTGTGCATCGGGTGCGGCTATTGCTTCTACGCCTGCCCGTTCGGCGCCCCGCAATATCCCCGTGTGGGCAACTTCGGTTCGCGCGGCAAGATGGACAAATGCACCTTCTGCGCCGCGGGCCCGGAAGGTGATTCCACCGAAATCGAATATGCCAAATACGGGGCCAACCGGCTGGCTGAAGGCAAGCTGCCGCTTTGCGCCGAAATGTGTTCAACCAAGTCGCTCCTGGCCGGCGACGGCGAGATCATCGCGGCGATCTACAAGGAGCGTGTGACGCAGCGCGGCTATGGTTCGGGAGCCTGGGGCTGGCAGACGGCCTATCGAGAAACCATCGACGTGTAGGAGGGAGTCGGGCTCGTCCCGCGCGCAAACGGAGCTATCACGGAGGACGCAGAAATGCCGGACACCAGGCTTGGTCGATTGATGCCGCAGGCTATCGCAGCGCTCATGACGCTCACCCTGCTGGTCGCAGCGCCCGTGTACGCGCAAACCGCATCCGGGAGCAACCCGACCGCACAGGCGGTGAGCGAACAGCAGCTTCTTGACGAACTGCAGAGGATCGAGGGTCGCGTCACCCTGCCCAATACGGCGGCCGGCTTGCTCGAGCAGCCGCAAGGCCGCGATTACCGCAGCTTCCACGAGGGCTGGCTGCCGTGGATCGGCGGCATCGCGATAACAGGAATTTTGCTGCTGCTGGCGCTGTTCTATTTCTACAGAGGCCGCATCCGCACACTGGCGCCTGAATCGAGCGTACGGATCTTGCGCTTCGGTGCTCTGGAGCGGCTGACCCACTGGATGACCGCCACGGCGTTCATCATCCTGGCCATCACCGGCCTGAACTTCATCTTCGGCAAGCGTCTGCTGATGCCGCTGATCGGGGCCGATGCATTTTCAACCTGGTCGATCTGGGCGAAATACGCCCACGACTTCGTCTCCTGGGCGTTCATGCTCGGCATATTGGTCATGCTGGTGACATGGGTCTGGGACAACCTTCCGGATCGCCATGACGCGCATTGGCTCAAGGTCGGCGGCGGCTTTTTTGACAAGACCAACAGGACGCACCCGCCGGCCGGACGGTTCAACACCGGCCAGAAGCTCATCTTCTGGGCCGTCGTGCTCGGTGGAATTGCGCTGTCGGTATCGGGCATATTCATGCTGTTCCCGTTCGCATTCACCGACATAAACGGCATGCAGACGGCCCAGTATGTTCATGCGACTGTGGGCATAATCTTGATCGCCGTTATTATCGCTCACGTCTATATCGGCACGCTCGGCATGGAAGGCGCCTATGAAGCAATGGGTTCGGGCACGGTCGATATGAACTGGGCGAAGGAGCATCATAGCGCTTGGGTCGAAAAGCAGCAGGCCAAGGGTGCGATACCGCCGCGCTCGGCGGCCGAAGCGGCCGAATAGGAGCTTCTGCGCGGAATCGAAATGCCCGGGCCATTGGTCCGGGCATTTTCTTGGCGTGCTACTAGGCCTTCATTGCGCGGCCTCGAGATCCACGTCAGCGAGCGCAGGTCTAGCTCGGATATAGCTAGGAAGGCGTCTCCTCGCCGCCCGCGGCTGCGGTGGAGTTGTCGCCCGGCTCACCCGTCCAGTTTTGACCGACCAGATTGTGTCCCGGATCGCCCACGCGAGTGCTCTCGCTGCTGTAAACCTGCCATGCCGGCTGTTGCTGCTGCGCGCTCAGAAGAAAATAGCTGGCCCCGAACGCAATTGCGATCGAAACGACAATTCCGGTCAAGATCATACCCATCCCGCCTTTTCCCTTTCACGTGCTCAAAGTCCGCAGTCACTCATTGTGGCGGCGGCGTCTGCTGCGCCGGGTCCTGCCCCGTCACAGATGGATTGCCAGATCCCTGAGGGGCCGCACCGGACTTTTGCTGATACTGCAGGTCGAGCGCCGCCAGTGCAAGCAACGGCGGCGGCATGGCGACGCCAGCCACTCGCATTTCCCGCGCGGTCTTCTGGCATTGTGCAATGTCGTTGGCGGCGGCCAGTTCCTCCGCTTTCGCGACATTGATCACGGAATCCTTGGGAGTGCTCGACGTATCGGAGGGGGGCACCGGCGCGGCCCTGCTTTCCTTCTGGGGCGCATTCGTCGCCGATCCGCTGGCCACCTTCTCCTTGCTCGGTTGTGGAGCATCGCTGGCAACCCCAGCCTGCCCGGTAATTTTCTGCGCCGAGCCCGTCCCGGTCTCGGGCTTGGCGGGCGCGGCTGCGCTGGTAGAAGATGTGCCAGCCTGCTGAGCCGGGGCCGCTGCGGTCGGGGTAGCCACTTCGGCAGGCGCCTTCATGAAGGCGAGGAGCTCCTGGCAGAGATTTGCAGGCCCGCCTGCCTGCTGGGCAGGTGTTTCAGCCGCTGGAGCCGCTGGAGCCGCTGGAGCCGCAGGCTCGGGGGCAGTGCTGGTCTGCGCCAGCGATGTTGACGCCGACAGGGCAACGATTCCTGCGAGAAGCATTTTTTTCATCGCCTTGCTCCTTCCGTGATGAAAATCACCCGCCTCGGCAACAACATAACGTCAGAGGTGCCCGAACGATCCATGGAATTGCGACGCCTGCCTCGCAATTCGGCCATCGGGCGATCCCGCGGCCTTCCCGACTCTTCAGCTCAACGAATGCGCCCGCCCTCGACGAGGCGAGCACGATGATTGCCGAAGTCGCAAGGGCTGCTCGGCGAGCGATTGGATGCGCCCGCCTTGGCTAAAGCGAAGGCCAATTGCGGACGGGGATTCGAATGTCCGCCGAGAGGGGTACGTGGTCGCTCAGCTTTGTTATGGCGATCTCGTCATAGGTGCCGAGTTCGACAAAGGAATGGGAACGTTCCGAGGCACAAATATGTAGTCGATATGGAAGGCCTGATCCTGCTTCCATCGATGGAAGTAGGTCGGTGACTTTTCCTCGCCGAACCTTTCGTCGTGGAATTCATGCCATGCGCTTACCAGACCAAGTCGAGAGATAAGCTCCAGGACGCGCGCAAAATGACCGTCCGGACTTCGATTCGCGTCGAACCTTGTAGATTGATTGAAATCGCCCGCAAGGACCGCACGGTTACTGACGATGAACTCCGAAGCGTCGACAGCGCACGCAGCGTCGGTGAGACGTAGTCGCCGTCTCTCCTGGCACAGACACCGACGAAATATAGCTCCTCCCCACCGCGAACAGCTCTCACAGGAAGGAATAACCGTTCAGCTTCGGAATTGGTTGACCCAGGCGAAGGAGCGTTCGACCCCCAGCGGTAGCGATGCGAGCGAAATCTCGGCGCGTGCCAATGCCAACCGCTTGGTGCTCAAAAGCGCAACGCTGAGGATGACATGGATGAAAGACCAAGCGGTCACTGAGTTACGCCCCACGATTCCGCGCAAGGGCAATCCGCTCCCATACGACAATGATAGCAATCATGGCTCCACTCACGCCTACGCAGGCGACGATGGCACTCACAATGTCGAGAGAAGCACTCAGGATGTTTGATCCTGCGATTGCCACTACGAAAAATATTAACAAAGTTAGTAGCGGATACCCACCCATCAGGGAAGGCTCTCTAAAGCTGAACCAGCCATACACAACGGCAAACAGGATTAGATACGCTGCCGCCATTGCGCCGAGATATCCAACACCGTGATACAATGGGATGCTCAAAGCGGCAATTCCAAGGAAAAGAAGCGCCCACCCGAGGTTTATAGCGAATCCAGTCCACATTCGTCCCGTGGCCACAAGAACATTACCGAGCCCCGCTCCGGTAGCTTGAATTCCGGCAATCAGCATGGCCCACGCAATTGCATTGCTGTCTCCAGCGAATTCAGGTCCGTAGAGGACAGGCAGAAGCCATCGAGCGAGCAGAGTAGTTGAGATGCCAATTGGGAAAACCGTGAGGGCGGAAAGGGATAAGCAATAGCGTACAGTTGCCCCAAAACGCTTTGGATCCGCTGCAGAGTTTGCCATTATTGCCAGCGTCGGCGCGAGCAACACCATGGGAAAGTAAGTGACCAATGAGCGCAGCTGGTCCGCAATGCGAACCAATGCGAGATCTGAATAGCCTATAGGTGATCGAATAAGCATTAGGTTCGCAAGCCACATCACCGGCACTACAAGTAGATTTGCAGCCAACATCGGCAACCCGACATTGACGATAACTCGCCATTCTCGTCCGGCAAGTCGAATTCGTGACCAGTGTATACCGTAGCGAGAACATTCGGCACCAGCAGCCAAATACGTCAACACCATAGAAATAGCTGTACAAAGTACTTGTGAGGTCACAGCGCCAGTTAGTCCGTAATAATAAACTAGTGGGGGAGAAGTGAAGAGTGAAACAACAGCAACCGAAAGAGAGATCCTCGTGATACGCGAAAATGCCTCTAGACCCGTCAAGATTGCAAGGAATAGACCGTCAAAGATCGAGAAGAATACCAATGCCGCCAAAATCTGAATAGGTAGTGTCAAGTCGCTTCGGCCGAGAGCTTGAGATGCGAGCGTGCCAGCAAAACCAAAGCATGCTGCTGCTGCCGACAGGCTAGTGACGAGCGCAACTATGCTTATCAAACTTAATATTCGTCCGGCCCGCTCGGGATCATTCTCCCGAAGCTCTGCGACGTATTTCGTTGCTACGGTCCCCAGTCCCATGCCGGCGACCATTCCCACCACCCCGATTGTGCTTTGGACCATGGCGAGCTGCCCAAACTGCTCGCGGCCAATCATTCGAACAATGATGATCGAAAGGAGCATGGCGGCAGCGCGCGACCCGGCGGCGCCGATCAGCGACCAGAAGGCTCCACGTATGAGGCGCTGACGTACCGGCGAACCCCAATAGACTCGCTGCCACCAAGCAGCGAAGCGGACGCGGGTACCGAGTTTCGTGTCGTTACGGCGCAAGGTACTTTCCAAAGTGCAGCAGCAGCAGCAATAGCGACTGTCGCACGGCCGCAGCAAAGTGTCAGGCGACAAAATGAGGCTTGCCGAGGGAGCTTGATCCCTCAGGGGGGATGTACGAATGGCGAAAGGGCGAGAGATCCTGCCATGGCTGGCAATCCAGTTAGCTCCTATCTCGCAGCGAGCAGGTGGAAACTTTCTTGACGCCGACAGGCTGGCGCGGGAGAGTGCGGTAGACAAGGCGCGTCCAGTGCCCCGATCGGCTCCATCGCCGCGAATGCCGCAGAACGCGCTGGGGATCGGCTCATCGCGAAGCGAGGCCTCTTGAGAGCTGCGCTAATAGGCACTGGGCAGATTGCCCGCCAGCATCTGGCATGCCTTCGCGAGCTGCCGGACGTCGAGGTTGTCGCTGTCTGTGACCTGTCCCGTGCCAGGGCCGAGTGCATGGCTGAGCGCTTCGACGTTGCCGCCTTTTTCACTGACAGCGCCGCCTTGCTTTCGGAGATGCGGCCAGATGTTGTTCACATCACGACACCTCCAGCTTCGCATTTCCCGTTAGCAATGGCCGCTCTTGAATTCGGGGCGAACGTCATTGTCGAAAAACCGGCTGCATTAGCTTATGCGGACGTTGAGGCGCTGACGAAAAAGGCATTGGAACGCGGCGTGGCCTTCATCGAGGATCACAACTACGTTTTTAATCGAGCAACTCGACAGATTCGGGAGCTTATTGCGTCGGGTGAGTTTGGCGAGGTGACCCACGTCGAGGCGTTCCTCTGCTTGAATATTCTCAGAGCGGGAAGCCCGTTCTCCGACCCTAATTTACCTCATCCATCGTTGAGTATGCCGGGGGCCGCGATTTCTGACTTCCTGACCCATCTGGCGTCGCTCGCTTTTGTCTTTATTGGTGACCACCGCTGGGTCCACACGAACTGGTCAAACCGGTTTTCCTCGCCGTTGCCGTTCAGCGAATTCAGAGCCCTTGTCGGCGGGGAGCACGCAACCGCTATGCTGAGCTTCAGTGCCAATACTCGTCCGGACGCTTTCTGGTTACGCGCTTACGGAACGAAGATGCAAGCCGTAGCCAATCTTTTTGGGACCCGCCTCACTCTGTCTCGGCTTCACCGCGGCCCTAAGTCCCTCAACCCACTTATCAACGAGTTGCAGGAGGCCAGAGATTTGTCAAAGGCGGCATTTCAGACGCTTTTGTGGAAACTGAACGGCAGCCCCGGCAGTTACGAAGGCTTGTGGGATTTGCTTGCCAGGGCTTACCGAGCCTTGAACTACGGAGCCGAAATGCCGGTTTCCATAGACCAGGTCATCGCCGTAAACCGACTGGTATCTGACCTCGTCGCAGAAGTGAGGCCCCCGTGAAAATCCTGGTTACGGGGGGAGCTGGATACCTTGGGAAGCGAGTTGTTGCGCAGTTCTTGCTGCGCGGGCATTCGGTTCGAGTCATCGCCCGCGCCACCAGCCGGCTCGACAATTTGCCCTGGGCGGGCGATGTGGAGGTACATCGCGCGGACTTACGAACGTCGGCTAATCTCGTCGAGGCATTCGACGGCGTAGACGCGCTCGTACACCTGGCCGCCTCCTTGACCGGTGATGAGGACGCTCAGTTCGTTAGCACCGTGGTCGGCACGGAGCGGCTGCTTGAGGCAATGGCGAGTTCCGCCACTCGCCATTTGGTGCTGGCGAGTAGCTTTTCCGTCTACGCCTGGACCAAGGTTACGGGTACGCTAGACGAAGCATCGCCGGTTGAGCAGGCCCCCGATCTTTATTCCAGGGACAGTTACACCATTGCTAAGGTTTGGCAGGAGCGGGTGGCGCGACGGCTGAGCGCTGAACACGGCTGGGATCTCACTGTTCTTCGGCCCGGCTTTATCTGGGGCCAAGGAGGTGAGTACTTTGCTGCGCTCGGATACAAACTGGGGCCAGTATATCTCGCCGTTGGGCCGAGAAAGCGACTGCCACTCACGCATGTCGACAACTGCGCTGATTTCTTCGCGAATGCAACAGAGAACCCAAGCGCAGCAGGAGAGACGTTCAACGTCGTGGACGGCGATGATGTCCGAGTATGGGAACATCTTCGCGAGCACCTTACACGCTCGCACGCCGGCGGCCTGCCTATCCCGATGCCCTACAGAGCAGCGAGGCTCATTCCTGCCCTTGCCGCTTGGATCAATCGACGCTTGTTCCGAAACAAAGGCCGATTGCCGAACATTGCTGTGCCGAGCCGCTTTGAGGCGCGCTTTAAGCCGGCGCGGTTCAGCAATCGGAAGGCTCAGGGGGTCCTCGGTTGGGCACCGCCACTCAGCCGGGAGGAGTGCTTGCGCCGCACCTACAATCCGCCGGCAGTCTCGATGTCTGAGGCGCCCGCTGCTGTCGCGGCTCAGTTGCCGCGGGTCCCTCGATCCGAGGGCAGTGGAAGCGAGAAGTCGACCGCGCCTCGTGCCACCATCATCATACCAACCTTCAAACGGCCGCTTCGTCTCCGAGAATGCATTGCAAGTTGTTTCGCGCAGGAAGGTCCGATCCCGGGAAGCTTTGAAATACTCGTGGTTGATAACTGCCCGGACGGCTCCGCTGCTGCGGTCGTCCATGAGCTTTCGCGATCAGCTGCAGTTCCGGTTCACTATCTGCATGAGCCGCGACCCGGAATCTCAATGGCGCGAAACGCCGGGCTTTGCCATGCCAGAGGAGAGTTCGCTGTCTTCATAGACGATGATGAGGTCGCAACGAAAGGTTGGTTGGCTCATCTGCTTGAAGCGCAATTCCGGTCTGGTGCCGATGTGGTATTTGGGCCCGTTCTTCCGACGATGCCCGAGATAACGGACCCGGCCAAGCGTGCGTTTTTCCGCACGGCTTTCTCGCATTGGACAGATCATCCGTCCGGTACCTCCGTCGGGAGCACACTTCTGACGCCATTTTGGGCACGTGGCACGGACGCTTACCCATCCCTGGCCACGGGCAACTGCCTGATAAGGTACCGATCGAGCGAGATCGCGGCTGTGCGTTTCGATGATCGCCTCGGTCTGTTCGGCGGAGAGGATGCTCTGTATTTCAACCAGCTGGCCGCAAGTGGCGCTCACTTTATCTGGTGCGCGGAAGCCGTGGCGTGGGAGCATGTGCCGCAGGAGCGTCTTCGCCTCGGCTACGTACTTCTGCGCGCGCTTCGGGGCGGGCAGGTTGCATCGTGGGCGCCCATGCTGCTGTCGCCGGCGCGACCGGCACTAACGGCGCTTTCCATGGCCATAGCCCTTGTGCAAGCTCCCGTGTTCGCGTCTCTGGCGTGTGGCTACGCTGCATTCACCTCGCCTAAGCGTTACTATTATCTCACGCGGCTAGCGGGCGCCATTGGGAAGCTATTTTGGGCCGCACCGTTCAGGAGGAGATCATGGCCGTCGTGGCCAAGCAAGCGGTAATTCTGCGGGCGGATATCTCGACGGGTGGCTGCATGGCCTCACCAGTCGCAGGCAATTTCGTGATTTCGCTCGAGCAGTCTGCGACGATGGTGATCTGCGCGCTCCGTCCCCATAAATCGCTCGGCGTCAAGCGCCATCCGCGATGGCGCGCAGGCGCTCGATCGGCCGGCGATGCTTCGGTGTCGCGGGATGCAACAAACCGCCGCCAGCGGGGCCTGTCAACCACTTAATCATTGGTGTGATGTCAGCTTGAATGCCCGCTTCCGACCCGTTCCGGTCTTTGATCCGCACGAATGCCGTTTGGGGGCTTTTGGAAGGCTATGTTCGGCGAAACAAATAAAATTCCGACGGATAGAGGCCGTGATCGCGCAAAATCTGTGATTGCGCAAATTTCGGCTGCTGCACAATCAGCCGATACCCAGACTCCTCAATTTTTTCCCGAAAATCATTGCGAACGCCGTACCCATCGCGAGACGTCAAGCCGAAGTCTGTCTCAATGAACAACCAAGGGATTTTTATGGCACTAAGTTCCTCGAGCCACCACGCCACGACGCGACCGCGGCACTCGGTAAAGCTATGCACGTTAATCGCCAGCTCGATCGGGATGGACCGTAACTCGGTCACCTTGTCAAGGGGCACCACGGCGCACCGGTCGAGCACATTCCGAAACGCCAAATAGTACTGCGATAGAAAGGTCGACTCCGGTACCGCATCAGTACAAAAATACTCCCCAACATTAGGGCATGCCGCCGTCATTCTGTGTGCAAGCCTGCCATAACCGGCCCCGATATCGAGCACATTGATAGATCGGGACTCAGAAAACAATGGAACGTACGCGGCCAAAAAGTTAAGTTCGATGATGGAGTCGAGAAGGTCCCGACTCACGAGTTTTCCATGGAAGTCGAAAGTTTCGGCGCCGAAGTAGTTGTCCTCCTCCAACACCTGAAACAGGTCTGCCTTGTCGGTTTTCTCCACATACGCAGCCGTCGCGTAGAATACCAGAGGGGAATACGCTCGCGACTGAAAGACGTAAGGATTGTCAGCCCGAAAATACGACAGGTCTAACCGGGTCTCGACATCTTGGCGCGACCATTGGATGTGCTCCGTTGCCGGGTGATTGGCGTACCGTCGTCGCAGGTCCTGGAGGTCAGGGTGGTCCGCGCGAAGCACGGTGTGACACCCGTCAGGCAGTTTGCCTATAGGGTGTTTCGGTCGCTCGGCTAGCAAGAAGTACCGGCGAAGGTTGGGCGCGTCGGCAAGGAGGCGATCGCGGGTTCGTGTGCTTATTGCGGTGAAGCCAAGACAATTTTGGGAGAGCGCAAGTATATCTTTTGTAATCTTACGGACCCGAGCAGACATGCCACCTGATGTCCCTGCGAATAGAACGTATTGGGCGCGCAGCATCAGTGCAGCCGCTCGTGAGGCTCGATGCTACTGCTTCCGGGCGCTGGAATCCAGACGTCTGAGAAACTTTGCCAAGGCGACAGAGCAGCTTGATCAAACACGCCGTGATCTCTTAAAGCCGGACAGGCGGCAGTAGGCGCGAGCGTGGCCAGTGGCCGCTCTCCGGCTCCGCCTATATCCATCTGTAGCCGGGCACAGTTCTCCCAAACGTGTCCGTGTTTTGGAGCCTGCGAGGAATGCCGAAGTGCCTCGCCGGCTCGTCTTTCTTATCGCTCATCCTCTCGGCTCCGGCGACGAGCCCGCCCCCGCCGAAACGCAGCCTTGCGCGAGCGCCGACTCACACAAACGAAAGCCGCCCCGGTTTCCCGAAGGCGGTCTTTGGCGCGGAACCCGGCTGGCTCTGCCGGATGCCAAAGACAGGTCATCAAGTGTCGCGGTCCACACTTGCTGCACAATCGCTGATGAATGCGGGAGGTTCCCGGCCACACCGCCGTCGGTTTCCTCCACCCGCCAGGCCAGCGGCAGGGCCCGCTCGCCGAAGCCGACGCTCAGCATCAGGATTTGATGGCGGTCCGAGGCCTTGGTCTGGTCCATGATCAGCGTGATCTTGCGCCCGTCCCTGGCCAAATTGGCCAAGATTTCGATCGCAAACGGCTGCATGACCGCGTCACAATCGACCCGATCATTGGCCAGGAACCGCGCAATCCACTGATAGCGCATGTCCGTGCGTTCGGCCGCCAGCGGCAGGCCCGAGGCCAGTTCGACCAGATTGGCGCTCCGCACGTTCAGCATCGTCGCCACCAGCAAAGCCAGCTTGCCGCGCTGGGTCTTTCGTTGGCCGGGAAGCTTGCGCTGCAGTTCGGCCGCGATCCCTTCCGCCCAGTCCGTCGTCGTGCTCGCTATCCCAGCCATCCAGACCCCGCAAAAAGTGCGGAATCCTTGAATCACACGCAGATTCTGGCCGTCAAGCGGCTATCCGACAAACTGATGGATGTTTAAGTTGTGGACAGAATGTCACTCCAACATATTTACGCCGGAACCAGTCACATTGTCGTCATATTCCCTACTTACGTTCGGACTGGTAAGCTCAACTAATATCCGCAATAGGATATCACCTCAACAAAACATCTAAACCCTCCCGAAACACTTAGATTTGGACAATCAAGATTATGGCTGGATCATACAATGACTTCCTTCATGCCCTTGCATTCAGCGAATCGAGCAATCGATACGATTACGTGAACCCGCAGGGTTATGCAGGCGCTTACCAGGCCGGCGAATCGGCATTGCGGATGATCGGCTACTACAAGCTCGATGGCACCGCAGCAGTGGACTGGAACAACGGCTGGACCGGCAAGGACGGCATCAACAGTCTGGCAGACTGGCTGAGCAATCCGGCCATCCAGGACAAAGCAGTTGGAGAGTACTACACGTACCTATGGAATACCGAGTTCAAGGATCTTGGACTTCAGAAGTACATCGGACAAACAATCAACGGTGTTGAAATCACAGCATCAGGCCTTCTCGCCGGGGCGCATTTGGTTGGCGCTGATTCTGTGGCAGTGTATCTTAATTCAGGAGGCACTCAAGGCGCGACCGATCCGTGGGGAACGCCTGTCGCGGAGTACATCGCGAAATTCGGCGGCTACGATGTCAGTCCAGTAATTGGAACGGCCACACCAACCGGCACGGGTGCCGATCAAACGGCCGCACCAACCACCGGCACGGGCGCCGATCAAACGGCCACACCAACCGACACGGGCGCCGATCAAACGGCCACACCAACCGGCACGGGCGCCGATCACATGCGCGGTAGCGACCGCAACGATAGCTATACGGTCGACAATATCGGAGACGTCGTGGACGAAACCGGCACGACCGGCGTCGACACAGTCAATTCCTCGATCAGCTACAGTTTGTCGGACACGGCGCATGCCCTCGGCGCCATCGAGGGGCTGACCTTGACCGGCACGGCCAATATCGACGGCACCGGCAACGCCCTGGCCAACACCCTCACGGGCAATGCCGGCAACAACCATCTGTCGGGGCTTGGCGGCAAAGACACCATCGGCGGCGGCAATGGCAACGACACCATCGCCGGCGGGCTCGGCCGTGACCTTTTGACCGGCGGCACCGGCGCCGACACCTTTGTGTTCAACTCGATGACCGACAGCAAGCTGGCTGCGAAGAGCCGGGATGTGATCCAGGACTTCAGCACTGCGCAGGGCGACAAAGTCGACGTCTCGGCAATCGACGCCAATAGCGTGACGGCCGGCTCGCAGGAATTCAGCTTCATCGGCACGTCCGGCTTTACGCATCATGCTGGCGAGTTGCGCTATGCCACGGTGAAAGGCAACGCATTGGTCTATGGCGATGTCGACGGCAATGGCACCGCCGACTTCTCGATGCAACTGCTGCACGTCGCTTCGCTCCACGCGAGCGATTTCATCCTGTAGGGGCTCAGATCAGCACGCTTTGCGCCCTGGTCGGTCGACCAGGGCAGAAGCTTCAGCGCATCATCGGGGGTACCGGCTTCTGAAGCGCGAGCGCTTCCTCGTCGTCTGTGGAGAACTCGCAAGCTGCTGATTTGTGTGAATTTTGGATTTGAACAAGTATTCGCGTTTGCCGGATTTCGTGGCTATGGACGACGATTTCCGGCAAATTGATCCTGCCTTCGCGTGCGATTCCATTGTCCTGACGAGCGGGGCGTGCGCGGGCAATGTGACCGAGGGAGCGGCGAGAGAGCGGCCAGACCGATCTGTTCCGGTCCCGACTCAACCAGATGCTCGACATGGATCGGGCGCTGGTGAAGCTGGCGCGCACGATCGACTGGCGCTTTACTAAGAAGACCGGCTCGGCGCGGTCCGAGACGACGATCCCGGCCGGCCCCTCTTGGCGATGCGGCTGATGGCAGGGTTGGCCATCCTCAAGGCAATGCACAACTTCTCCGATGAGGGCAATGGGTGCTGCAGCCCTATTTCCAATTTTCCAACTCTTCAATTCTTCTGCGGGGAGGAGTTTTTCCAGCACCGTTTGCCTTTCGGTCGCTCGCCGCTGACGCGCCGGCTCGCCTCCAGCCGGTTGGGAACCGCCTCAAGAACATGGAAACTTCTATCATCAGACATAGGCGCAGACCTGGAAATTGACACTGCAAGCTCCTCGGCTCCTTCAGTGTCATCATCTCTCGCCCATCATCTCATGCCACCCAGATGGGGTGCGCTTCGCGCGTACGGCGTACGACGCGCTGACGCCAGTGCATGGAGGAAGGCAGGAGAGCCTTGCGGCGGCCACAAGGGTAGGAGTGGCCGAGCCGCCGACTTCCGCCAAGTGATCGTCGACACCACGGTGGAGGAGAAGGCCGTCACCTTCCCGACCGACGCCAAGCTGATGCATCGCGCCGGCGAGCGGCTGGTGAAGCCCAGAAATATGGCCTGGCCCTGCGCCAGTCCTGTGCCGGGGTGGGCAAGTTCGCCCTGATCAACCATCAGCGCTATGCCCACGCCAAACAGTTCGGGAGGAAGGTTCATCCCCCCTGAATTGATGGGCGAGCGCGACGAGAACCCATCCAATGTATTGAGTTGCGCGAGGTGACAAAGTGTTCATGGACAATTTTCTCGTTTAGCCCCCGCCACTTCGCCTTATGCTGACTAGTAAGAGAATCATGGTGCAGTCGGTAAAAATAACAGGGCTCATAATAATGCAATGCGGGATACCGGATGCATATTCTTACCCAGTAGTCGAAGTCCTCCGCGTGACGGTATTTGGCTCGGTACTCGCCTATTTCGTCTCGCACTTCGCGCCTATACATGAAGCAAGCGCCAACCACTGCCGACGCCAGGTCGGGACTGCGAAGGCCCGTTGGGGGCATACTCATGGAGATACCAAGGCGGTCGCCAAGTTCATCAATGCGAATAAAACTCGTGTAAACCAATCCCGCGCTCGGATACGTCGTCAGCTGTTGAGCCATGTACTCAATCGCACCGGGAGCGTACAAGTTGTCATCGCTGGTCCAGGTGAAGTAAGTGCCTGTAGCCGCTCGGAAACCGATATTCAACGAATCGGGAAGCCCGTGGTTTGAGGTGTTCCTGATCACCTTGATACGGCCGTCGACCGCCGCATATTCACTGATAATTCGAGGCGTCGCGTCGGTCGAGCAATCGTCAACAATTATCAGCTCCAAATTTCGGTGGGTTTGGCAAAGGCAACTTTCGAGCGACGCGCGAAGGAATCGTTCGCCGTTGTAAACCGGAAGAACGATAGTGATCTTCGTATCGGGATCATATTTACGCCATCTGGCAGTCTCTTGAAGCGCTGAACTCTGGCCTGAATCCACCAAAATCTTTAGCGCGGGGAACTGTTCGCTCAGGAATTCGAAAAGCCACTCCTTCGACCGACAAAGCCCCCGCAGATCTATTACATCCGGGTCACATGCGGCAACATTTGACACTATATCGTCCTGCCAGTGGAGACGCCTGGCGGCATCGAATCCCAATATTTCCGAAATCGCCCGTCTGAATCTGTGTCGGCTTCTCCAGGTGCGCTCCCCGAGGCGGAGCTGTGCCCAACCCATAGGTAGTACCAGCCTGCGATTAGAATAGCTCACGGGTTGCCCGAATGAGGTGAGCACTGCTACCCGACTAAAGCCCGAGTTTGCGTCTCCGGCCGCCGAAGCCATCGACTTGTTAGAATCCGCCATAACGAGCAAACGCATCGGTGATGTGCCCCAACACTCTGAAAGTTTGAACACGCGTCTTTTCGATCCATTCCTCTGCTGCGACCTTTAGGTTACGCCTAAAATTGCGTCGAGGACCTGCTCCGTCGCGCGACTGTCGACGGTGGGCACCGCACGTCTGGGTTTCTTGGCGGGCGCAAGCCGCTCAATATCTCTCATCGTATCTATTCTCCCCAGTGCTCCTTCTGCGATGAGCTTCAGGTCGACCCCAGCCATTCGACCTCTGAACACTGTGCAGGCAGGCGTTCCCAAAACAACAGCTTCCCGATTCATCGACCCTCCTGCACTGATGGTAAGGTCGGCGTAATAGATCAAGTTGAGACCGTCCAATACTTCCGTTGGAATTATTAAGTTTCGCCCACCAGCAGCACGAAAGCTTTCGGACTGGGAACTGTAGCGCGGGAGAAGGATGACCTTCGTCTTTGCCATTCTCGAAAAATGGTGCACGAGATGGGCGAATAGATCGTTCTCGAAGCGGTGGTAGGCACTCTGTGTCGCCGGGGGACGGATTAACACCAGAACGTCCTCGTCAGTGATATTGTACGCGCGCAGCGACTTTGGAAAATCCGGATTTGGCGTGAAATCCACGAGCGTGACATGCTCCTTCAGGCCATCGTGAAATCTTACCTTTGAGAGCTTTCCGCCTTGCCGGCGCAGCGCTTCGAGATTGAATCCGGAGGGAACAACTATGCACCGAGCTAGGCGAAAAGCAACGTGGTTCGCCGGCTGATGCTCATAGTCCATGCACGTTACAAGAGGTATCGACACAAGTCGCGCTGCCAATGCCTGTGCGTACGAGTTGAACCCGACCGCGACATCAAAGCGTTCGTTGTAGACGCGGTGAGCCAGCATAGCAGCGCGCTTGAATATGGCCGCACCTTTGCCCATCATGGTCGAGCCGCCATGCCGCCCGATCACCTCCACGGGGAGGCCACACATTTTCGCTATTGCGGTTGTCTCGCTGAAGTCACGAGCTGTCAGCCAGGTCGTATGGCCTCGCTCGTTCAGGCGCTTTATCAAGGGACGAAAAAACAGTGGATCTGGCGCCGTCGAGAGGTCAATCCATATTTTCATCGTCTCCTCCCGTTGCGGCGCAATCGCCCCAGGCTGGCGGTAGAGAGGCTCCGCAACGAGCTTCTCTACCCGGGGAGATCATCGAACTCCGATCGGATTTATGGTGAATTCGCCCTGTGCAGCCGGCCCAATTTTGTATATTGTCGCCGTCCGCTAGTCATTAGTCCTAACTGAGCAAGTGCACGCGCAGTTCGCTCTTTCCGCTCCATGCCGATTAACCTCACGAGGACTCGCCCAAGCCGGGTTGGCGATACGGCCCGTTTTCCTGCTAACCGCACACCCCGTTCCAGGGCTTCACGCGCCAGATCGGTCCGCGCGGAAAACGCGCGGTGAGCCAGTATCTGATATGCAATTCCCAATGGAATTTTGTAACTGTCCCACAAGTCGCGCTGGTGCAACTCTGTTTCCAGTTTTTCGAACGCCCGCATGCTTGACCGGATGCGATGTTCCGAGAAGATGTCGCGGCTCATCGAAAGAGCATTCGTGCCATGCCGGCGGTAGTACGACTCGCCTCCACGCGCGACCGCCAAACGGGTTCCGCGCAGGAGAGCTCGATACATCAGATCTCCATCTTCGTTTGTCGTTAGCTCTCCGTCGAAGCCGCCAAGCCTGTTGAATAACTCTCGCGGCCAAAGGAAGGAACAGCACGGTATCCACTGTCCCAGGAGCCATCCCGCAAGGGGGTCAGGATGTGGGAGCGGGAACGGCACTTCGCTGGCCTCGGCAATCCATGCGCCGTTTTTCTGAACGAGTGTTCTCCACTTGCAACAGGCGACGGTGTCGGGTTCCTCCTTCACGGCGGCAAGCAGCGCCGCCACTGTGTCGGGAGCGATCAGGTCGTCGCAATCCAGGAACAGCAGGTATTCGCCCCTCGATCGCGCAACCCCTGCATTACGGGATCGCGGAAGTCCCTGGTTGGAGTGGCGGATCCCGATTAGTCTATCGGCATAGGAATGTATGATGCTTCCGCTCTGATCCGTTGACCCGTCATCCACCACAACAATCTCAACGTGCGGGTATGACTGCGTCAGAGCTGAATCAATTGCGTCTCGAAGGTACGCCTCTCCATTGTAGCAGGGGATGATGATAGAGACGAGCGGGTCAATGGGCATCGGATCCTCCAAAGTGGGATCGCTGGATGCGATAAGCATACAGCCGCTTCGCGACAAAATCCAGTTAACCTTATCAGGGCGTCCGGGTCGCCTTGCGACGTGTTGTCGGTGCAGCGGTCGATTCTACCATTGGGATGGCCCCTCGCAATCCCAACGATCTGGTCGCCGCCGCGCCGCTGCCAGGCCCGTTGCTGGCCCGGCTCGCCCCTTGCCACCCGTTCACCCGTCCGACCTGGGCGAACGTGCTCTTGCTCGTCACCGGCACCCTGCTGGCGCCGGGCGGGCGCACCGTCACGGCGGCATTGCGCATTCTCGGGCGGCGAGCAGCACCCCGATTTCCCTATCTACCACCGGGTTCTGGGCCGGGCGCAGTGAAGCTGGCTACGATCATGGACCACGCCGAGCCAGACGTGCTCGCCTACATGACTTTCCCCAAGGAGCACCGCGCCAAGCTCCACTCGACGAATCCAATCGAGCGTCTCAACGGCGAGATAAAGCGACGCACAGAGGTAGTCGGATTCTTCCCGAACGACGAAGCCATCGTGCGCCTTGTAGGCGCATCCTGCTCGAACGAAACGATGAATGGGCAGTGCAGCGGGCCAGATACATGACGCTGGAAACTATCAGCCAGATGAGCGATGATCCCCTCATCAGCCTGCCCCCCGTGGCGACACGATCTAACGTGAGGCTTACCATGCATGAAACGCTCTCGCCAAACGCACGTGTAAGGCCTCGTATCTCTCATGCCGTGATCAAACATTTCCGTGAGCTTGAGGATTCGGTGATCGCTCGAAGTCAGATCGTCTGGGAGGAGCATTGCACGGAATGCGCTTTTCCGACGTGTTATGCGAGTTGCTCGTTCTACACACCGCGGCAGGATTTGCATTGTCGTCGGTTCGCGAAGGGCATAGTGCCGAGCGTTATTGATGGCTTGCAGCTGATGTCGGTGGAATTCCGAAAATGGGGAAAGCTGGAAGGCGTGGGACCAAACGGCATGATCAAGGCCCGGAGCGCGCGCCGGCGCGCACGCGTGGATCACCTCGTGTCGGAAGTGATCACACGGTACACCCCATCATATCGGCTGTCTAGAATAGCCAAAAACAGGTGGAACGCTCTGAAAACCATGGCTCAGTTGAACTCGTACGAAGCCGAGCCCGACGCTTTTTTGATTGAGGCTTACCGCGACGATGCTGGACCAACGCTTCCATGCACATTGACCATTGTTTCGAAGGAACTGAACAGCGGACTGTACCAGACCCGTTTTGAGCTGGTGCAGGGGTATAATCGCGTGGTTGCATCGCGCATCGAAATCGAGGCGCGGGTTGACCTCTCTAAACCTTACTTGATCCAGATTGAGCCCGTCGGCAACACGATAAACCAGGAGATTCTCTTCGGGATCTTGGATTTTGTGCGTCTGCGATCGAGCGCTACAAAGATCGATGAACCATGGAAATCGACCAAGCATCTGAGCAAAGATGCGAAGGAAAAGACGGCCAAATGCGTCGTCTGGGATCTCGACAACACATTGTGGCGCGGTACTCTCGCGGAAGACGGCATGGAAGTACTGGTTGTTGACCAGGTCACCCGCGACGCCGTTCTCGAACTCGATCGCCGTGGGATCCTCCAATCAGTGGTCTCGAAAAATGATCCTGAACCCGCCTTTGCAGCGCTAGAGGCGTTCGGCCTTCGCGAATATTTCCTGTTCCCACAGATCGGCTGGGAACCGAAGAGCCAGGCACTGAGGAGGCTGGCCGAACTTCTCGATATTAGTATTGACAGTGTTGTGTTTATTGACGACCAAGCATTCGAGCGAGGCGAAGTGAAAGATGCTTTGCCGACGGTAACCGTACTCGCAGACAGCGACAATCTGCTTGACCGACCGCTTTTCGATGTGCCCGCTACGGCGGAGAGCACCAAACGTCGGTCAATGTATCAGGTCGAAGAGCGGCGTCAGGCCGCGTTGTCGAACTCTGAACTTGACTACATCTCCTTCCTGCGCGGCTGCGCGATCACGATCGACATCGCCGCGCTCTCGACAGGGCATATTGACCGTGCATACGAGTTGTCGCAGCGGACAAACCAGTTGAACGTTTCGGGAAGGCGATATTCGCGTGACGAGATCGAATCCATGCTTAAAAAGGACGGTCGGAGCTGCGGATTTATCTTGCGCTGTGAGGACCGATTCGGAGATTACGGCATAATAGGATTGTGCGTGATCGATCGCCACGCGCCCATTGTCGAATCTTTTATGATGAGTTGCCGCGTTCAGAGGAAGCGGGTGGAGCATGCTTTTTTTGCGTGGTTGTGTTGTTATTTCCACCACCGTGGAGCAAAATCCATATCGATCCAATATCAACGAACGCAACGCAACGCGGCTTCGATAAAAATGCTTGGAGAACTCGGCTTCGATTACCGGGAGCAAGGACCTGAACGGGGCCTATTTGTCCGTGACACGGCCACGCGCTTCCCGGATCACGACGTCGTCATTATCAATGACATGACCCGATGAACGGTGCAGGTCCACCAACTTCGCTCTTAAACAGGGCAGTTAACCGCCTGACGCGAGCTTGGGCAAGCAGAGCGGTGCGAAGCCGGTTGGCGGCGCCGGTTGCGACTATCACATTCGACGACTTCCCGCGAAGCGCCTGGACTAGAGCCGGGCCCCTCCTCGAGGAGGCCGGCATCCGCGCAAGCTATTTCGTATCGGGTTGCTTCTGCGAACGAGCGGTGGATGGGGTTGAGTACTTTTGTCGAGAAGATCTCTTAGCGGTTCACGAAGCAGGCCATGAGATCGGCTGCCATACATTTGGGCATCAACGAGTAAGCAAGCAATCCAGAGAAGCGCTGGGCGCGAGCCTCGACCGCAATGCCGCTTTCGTGCGCGATGTGCTAGGCGACGTTATTATGACCTCTTTCGCGTTCCCGCATGGTGACGCGAGCATTCCCGCTAAGCGCCTGGTGAGCAGTCGATTTGCAGCCTGCCGTGGGGTCTGGGCCGGTGTTAACGCGGGGTTGATCGATCTTTCCCAATTGAAAGCATTTGGGCTCGAGGCTCACGTGCTTGCGAGGTATCCTCTCAAAAAGGTCGTTGCTGAGGCGAAGGCAACGAATGGATGGTTGATTTTCTTTACCCACGATGTGGCTGACGTCCCGAGTCCTTGGGGCTGCACGCCAGACCAGCTAAAGGAGCTCATAGCCCTCTTGACAGATGCAGGTATCGAAATCCTGCCCATGAAGAATGCAATCGGCCGAGTCGCTTTCACGTGAATACCCCTGACACAGACAACGGCCCTTCTCCTGTGTAGCTTGGGGCACTGTGTGCCTAACGCAGGATGAGCGATGTGATGAGATTTCTCGCGGTATTTCTAGTGTCGGCGAACTCGGTACTTCAGCAATGCCCGACGCTCCATACCTGGCTGCTCTCCAGGCGAAAACTGAGCCGGTCCGGCACAGGGCTGCTCACATAGGCCTGCTGGCGCTTGATAGGGTTATGCCAAAGTGGATCGGAGTCTCTGGTGCAAAATGTTCTACGAAGAAGTGTGGCCCGAATTCTCCTCGGAGGTTGCGAGGACAGATTGATTCGGGTCGCGCTAGCATCTAAATTTGCGAGGTACTACGCCGCCGAAAACAGGACCAAACTCGAACATAGATTTGATCTCTACAGGGTTATCCAGGAGCGAATAGGCTCCCAACCAATCGATTATCTCGAATTCGGCGTGTTTGAGGGTGAGTCAATAAAAGTAGTCTCTGAGATAAATCATCATTCTCAGTCTCGTTTCATCGGGTTCGATTCATTCGAAGGTCTCCCTAGAGACTGGAACGAGCAGAAACCACGAGGAACGTTTTCCACGGACGGCAACCCTCCGAACATTAACGACACGCGAGTTCAATTTGTGAAAGGATGGTTCAACAGTACTCTCCCAGAGTTCACTAAAACATTTCAGTCAACTGGAATGACATGGATTCATATAGATTGCGATCTGTACAGCTCAGCGATGTACGTACTTATCTACCTTGACTATCTTATAAAGCCGGGCAGCTTTATTGTTTTTGATGAATTCGAGGATCTTACTAATGAATTCCGGGCCTTCTTGGACTTTGAAGAGATCTCAGGAAAACGGTTCGACGTGATTGGCGCTACGGAACACTTCAGTCAAGTAGCGGTCCAGTGTGTGGAGTAGCCGATCCGGCTCGCTCTCCTATACCGCCTCCTCAGGATGCACGTCGGAAGGGCCACCATGAGTGCCGGGGCGGCTCAGAATGGCCGGCGCAACGTCGCCGCCGGCACGGATCGTCGCGTCGCCGATGACGGTTTCCACACTGCCGCAGCCATCCCCGTTCCCAGGCGCCACTTCAAGCCGCGCGACGCCCTGCGGCCGTGCCGCTCCGTCAGCCAGGATCGCGAGGGCGCCCGACCGGATCGCCTTGCGCCGCCAGGCAAACAGCTGCTGCGGGTTCAGTCCGTGCGCGCGTGCCACCGCCGAGACATCGGCGCCCGGCTGCACCGTCTCCTCCAGGATCCGCGCCTTCGCCTCGGCCGACCAACGGCGCAGCACGCCCGGGCTCGCTTCGAGGCGGGCAGGCACCGCTGTGGAAGGACCCGGAGGCGACCCTCACATCGGCCAAAGCCTCCCTCTGCCGCCTCTGTCATGCTCCTCGCCGGGCCGCTTGGCACGACAATCGTGAATTTCGGGCCGGACTCTGGCGCCGGGCCGGCGCACCGTCACGACGGCATTGCGCATTCTCGGGCGGCGAGTTGCACCCCGATTTCCCCATCTACCACCGGGTTCTGGGCGGGCGAAGTGGTCGTCCCGCGCCGTGGCCGGACGCCTGCTCCGTCTGCTCGTCGCCGCCTTCGTCCCCGCCCAAACGGACATCGTCATCGGCCTCGACGTACCATCGGGCGAAGATGGGGGCCGAAGATCAACGCCCGCGGCATCTATCGCGATCCTGTCCGATCCTACAACGGCCGTTCGTAGGAAACTCCGCCGCCGTCCGACGCCAAATCTGGCAGCATCAATATCTTATGCATCTCCCCGACACGCCGAGACAGCATAAAAAATTCCCCCTCCTATCTGGCACAGAATGACCACAGCTCTCAGCCACGCCAGATAATGTGCCATCAAGGCCGCCTCACCGCGATCCCAGCCTCCCTCTCTTTCTCTTTGGGGGATAAAGTCCAATGGCCTTCTAAAAGCCCTCATTCGGGGTTAGCCCTGCGCTTCCAACACTCGTAGCCAGCAATACATCGTGAATTACAAGCTGCAAAGCTGCCTCTGTATTGGTCAGCACATAGCGGCCGTTTGATATGAAACGCGAGTTCTTATAATCATCGAAGATCATAGTTCTTATTAGGCTCACAAATTCCCTTTCTCGTCCGGAAAAGCTCAAAAGACTTTCTGCTGACCTCATTACATCCTTCGACACATTGATGACCGACTGAACGTCAAAGTTAGGAAGGGGTTGATTAAGTTTTTTTGCGTACCTTGCCCCTATATTAGGGATGTCGTGATCGTCGGCATAGTTATATATGCCAAACGAAATCGATCCCGCTGCTAACAATGAGGCCGTGGTAACCAAAGCGCACTTCTTCAGGACTTGGCGGCGAGTTCTCCTCTCCTTCATAAGTTTCATAGCTTCATCTCCTTGAGGATGATATCTGCGGTTCTAATTGCTAAAGCACAAATTGTGAAGGTTGGATTGGCAAACCCGTTTGTCGGCATGACTGACGACCCGGCTACATAAAGATTTTTCACGCCAAATACCTTCGTAGAGCTATCTACAACTCCAAATTCTGGGGAGGCCGCCATTCTGGTTGTCCCATGTAGATGGCCAACAGCGACTGTATCAACCGGAACCGCTGGCTTGGAGATTGAATGGGCGATGTTCCGGGTGAACCAAGTGACAGCATGCCCCACAAGTTCATCTTGATCCTCGCCGAATGCTAAATTCAAGTCTCCGTCGAGACCTTCGGCAAGTGCCTTTGAACTGATTGCGGAGTTCTCCACTCGCGGAAGCTGCTCCATCCCAAGTGTTGCCTCAAATACTACCGGTGTTACGGAAAACAAAGACCGGTAGTTTTGTGCCATGATCAACATTTCTTGTGATATTTCGTGTTCCTTCTCGCCTATCTGAAAGTTGAAATCGGCCCATTTATTTTTCCTTACTAGATCTTCATGTGGCGCAAGGGATACGAATTTCTCTTGGTTTATAAGGCCTTGGCTAAATATTTCCCTTGATACATCTGGGCGAAGAAGGCACTCAAACATTCTGTATTTGTGTGGATGTTCTTGGAGCCATTTCCCAATGTTTCTTTGGGCATCAAGGGCAATTCCAGAGGCGCGTGTAAGTCTTCCCAGAAGCCTGGCATTTCCAACGGCCCCACCACATAATACAATCACATGACCTTTGATAACTGACTTGCTTCCATTATCGCTTTCTATAACGCACCCGCCAACAGATCCATCAGCTTCAAGCAAGTTAACGACAGTCGCATTCTGAATTACTGTAATCAGTTTGGACTGAGCAAGGCCTTCTCCAAACTCGTCTAAAACCCTCACAGGAGGCGAAAAAAAGAACTTTCCAATTTTTGTATTACCCGTGCTCGATAAAGACCTTTCCTCGGCGAAGAAGTCGCTCCCTGTATCTAACTCAAGGTAATGAGCGGCCTTTTCATAATAAGGACGCAGCGCATCTCGGCCTATTGGCCATCCGTAGCTAGGACCCAAGCCCCTGCTTTCGAAAGTTACAGCGCGGGGGATGGCGCACCAGCCACCCCAAACAGCAGAGGTACCGCCAAACTGACGCCGAATATGCAGCTGTGTGAAATCTTGCTGGATCCAATAATCAGCCACAGCGAATGGTGATTTCCTGACATTCCAGCGAGCGTCCGGGTTGTCCTGATTTCCGCTTTCCAGAACGACGACGCGCTGGCCCGCCTTCTCCAGACCCTGTGCTATCGCAATCCCGGCTAAGCCGCTGCCAACTACGATTATGTTTCCGGGGGGCTCTGCGCCCTTGAGGTCTTGAAGGTCAAGAATTGTCATGGTCTTACCAGCGGTGTTTCTGTTTCGCAGGGCCGGACTCTGAGCGTTCGGCAGCTCTGCATCGAGATTATTCGGGCCAAACGACCAGACATGCCAGACATCCTGGTCACCGGTTGTTACGGGCTGCGCTACGGAAATTGCCGCGGCGCCTCTTTTCCAGGGCGCCGCCCCCTAAATTCTGTCGGCCATCAGGTCCTCTGGAACGGCCAGCAGCCTCGGCACCTTGCTCCCGCAACAGCAAGCTGGCGGCTCCAATGTCGGCACATACTATAAGCAAAGCCAGCCACAATGGGTCGAATGCTCTAAAAAAGGAGCTTTCCATGCCATTATGCAGCATCGCGAACAAAAAAACCGACAGGCAGAGCCACGCGCGCGAGGGTTCCGCACGCGCCACCCTTCCGACGGCGGTCAAGCTGAAGAAGATCGCTATCGCGAATACGGCGAAGCCAATACTCCCTGTCTGCAATATGGTATCAAGGTATCCGTTATGCGCATGCGGCATCTCGGCAACAAAGCCAGGCGCCTCACGCACGCTGGGCGCGTCAGGCCCAACGAGCCAAAACGATTGGAATCCCCAGCCGAACATTGGCCTGCGTTCGATCATTTCGAGCGCAAAGGACCAGATTTCCGTTCGGCCCGTGAACCCAACATCTCCGAAGAAAAAGAGGAATGCATCCTCCTTGCTGAAGTCCAGAACGTTTGAAGCGATGAATACACCGACTATAAACAACGACGACAGATAACCCACGAGCGCTGCGGGCGAGAATGGCGTTACGATGGAAGCCGCAATAACAAGGCCCGCAACCGTGGGGCTGAGCAATGCCAAGCCAAGCGACGTCTTCGACTCGCTCGCAATAAGCAATGTGAGCGCGACCACGACCCCGATGCCTCCCCGCAGGCGGTAAACGACGCCGGTCCTACTCACCTGGTGCAACGCAAATATGAATGCGAGTGCCGACACCTGCCCTAACAGGTTCTTTCCAGTGAAAAAGCCCGCATGACCAAATTCGCCTGCTTGCGTCAGGAAAAGGAACGGAAGGTTAAGCAAAGCGGTCAGGCCAAAGCAGACAAAAAGATGATCTGTTGCGATTGGCGTCCGTCGCAATGAGACGATGGGAAGCACGGCGCATACGAATACCATGACTTGCAGGACGTATCTCCTCACGGAGATTTCCGGCGCAATCGACCATGCGACGCTCAGTCCAGCAACCAACAGGTAGCCAATGAACCACATAATGTTTGCGGGCAGCGCAAAATCCAGTAGGCGGCGCAAGCCTGCAGCCAAGCCGATGCAAAGGATGAAAAGAGCAGCCCAGAAAAACTGGTTCTCCGGTCGAGAAATGGCTTCGACGCCTTGAACGGGAAACCAGAACAGCAGTAGGGGAGAAACGATCAGGGAGAAGCTACACGCCAGCGCCGGTATCAGGACGTAGATTGAAGCCGCGAAGTCAGCGGCGCGGCCGTGCGCCGGCTCTCTCACCAAGTCATTATTGCTCGAGTCGGATCTCGCATCCGCCATTATGGCCTTCGTTCAGTATTTGCCAATGTCCCAGTGTAATGAACATCCCCACGCGCAAGTGAACGTTCGATTCTCCACGGCACGATACTTGGGAAGCTTTGAGCGGCGGGCCATTCCGCATACTCCTGAAAGCGATACTTCGAGAGATGACTCTCGATAGGGTAAGAGAAAGGATCGATTGCAATGCGATTCACCTTATTCAAGACAAAGCCGAGAAAATCATTCTGGTTCATCCCTGCCGCCAATACGGCTGAAGTAAGGAGTGAACTGGGTATTCGAGCCCATTCGACCACAAGCACGAAAGCGTCAACGAACGTGCGAGCGCACAATAACTCCGGCACAGGCGCGAAGGGTGGCAGGTCTACAACGACGATGTCGTAGCTGTCGCGGCATTCGCGCACGAACGATTGGACCCGTACCGCATCTACGACGGGCGTGCCGTCCCCGCCCGCGTAAGGAAGAAAATGGACACCCGATTTCATGTTGATTGCGACAGCCTCTGCTATCGTGCACCGTCCCGCAAGCACATCCAGCAGCCCTGTCGTGGCGCCAGGCTCGAACAGGCGAGTTAGCGAGGGCTTGTATGGATTGCCATCTATCAGTAAGACGCGACATCCTGCAACCACCGCAGAGCAGGCGAGATTCGACGCTAACGTGGTCGCCCCTTCTCCTGAGATTATCGAGGTCAGGCCGATGATCTGCCCTCTCCCTCGCCGAAGCGCTGCGGTTCTAATGCGCTTGGCCACGAAGGCAAGGTCTGACGAGGGCGACAGAGGCGCTCGCATCAGCCGCCGATTTGTGCGGCGTTCTGGCCAAGCTTTATACGGCGTCCGCCTCATGACGGCACCCAGATAGGGTACATTCAACAATCTTTCGATCTGCCGCGGGTTTCGAATGGTCTGATCGAGCGCAAAGCGTAGAGCTGCAGCGCCGATGCCAAGGAGCAAACCGAGTGCAACGAAACCTGCCAACAGCAACGTTCGCGTAGGCCCCTCGCGTCGAATCGGCGGTCCCGCAAGGCTGATGACCCTTGCCTTGGTTCCTAAGTCCTTGACGCGGTCGCGGAGCCAAGCGCTTGCATTGGCCGTTGCAGCGGCAGCGGCATCCAGCTGTTGCGCGAGATAGGCATTCAAAATTTCGTTGACAATCCGAGCGGATTTGTCCGCATCCTGAGACCTGAAGCTCACCTCAATAACTGAACTCATCCCGACGCGCTTCACAGAGAGCATGTTTTGGAAAGCTTGAAGCGCGACCCGTTCCGACCGCTGCTGTCCTTGCAGCGACCCGCTTCCCAGCCACTCTGCGATGTCACGGAGGGCCGGAACTTGTGCCACGTATTCGCTAAACGTGTCCAATGTCCGCCGTGCCAGGCTTTTCGCCCCGCTTCCAACAAAATCCAAGTCACGCACCAAGTCGAGGCTGGCAATGACGTGCAAGGCAATCGCATCTGACCGAATGATCTCCACCTGCGTGTCTACAGCCGACACATCAACGTTCGAGACAATTGGAAGCAGCTCCTCGCGGCCAGTTTCAAGACGTGTATTCTCGATCAGGAGGAGGCCGCGTGCGGTGTAAATTGGCGTCTGTTGAAGGACATAGAATACGCCGCAGACCGAGATAATGAGCAAGATGGCCAACACAAGCCACTTCTGAGCGTACAGGATACGCAAAGGACGCAGGAGATCGACAGGAGGCACGTGGGCCAAAGCAACCTCGCGTTCTTCCTCCCGTGTCGATTGTGCCACAATACTGGATTTGTCGATCCGATCCATGTTTCACCTACTTGGAACGACCGGCGGCGCTCTCCAATGCGCCATGCCCGATCCACTGCCGCCCAAGCGCGATCCACCAGCAGAACCGGATTCAGGAGCAACTCGCTCGACACTGATGACATCGCCGGGTTCGACCCGCGCGTCATCGTCGACTTGGAACTTGTGCACGCCCGTCGAATCCTCTCGAACAATCTGATACCGGAATCGCATACTCCGCTGGTCGGCAACGACGCCACGAACCGCCGCCCCGGAAAGCTCCGCCTCCCGGATCAGTTCCTCATGCGTCGCTATCTCGCTTTGCACTTCCACGAGTTCGGCGAGAACCTGCTGGATCTCGGTCGCGATATCCTTTTTTCGATCGTCGGTAGCCTTGGCCAGAGCCAACTCAGTCTGGATAATGGACTGCCGCGCGCGCGTGATTAGAACCTCTACGTCCCTTTGGTCACCTTCTATTTGCGCGCTCAATCGCTCGAGAGTTGCTTGGCGAGGCATCAGTGCGAGCCCTTTCTCTTCCAGAATTCGGCCAGCCTCTAATTCCCGTTGCACTGACTTCTGCTGCTTCTGCAAGCTTTCAATCCGGGCTTCGAGCCCTCCGATCTCCTGCGCATATGTTTCAACCTGTGCGTGCAGGTTGGCTTTCTGGTTATCGAATGCGGTCTTCCTGGCGGTGAGGATCGAGGTCTCTCGCGCGAGTTCTGCCGAGGTCACGCCTGCAAGTTCGCCCGGTTCCTCGAGATTCACCTCGATTATGGCTAGTTCGCGCGTCTCGCTCTTAAGTCGCGCGAGTCGAAGCAGGAGCGCTCGACGTTTGCCCTCATAAATGTTCAGGCTGCCTCTGCTGAGAATGGCGTCCCGTTCCGCTCTTAGCGCCTGAAAATCCGACACGCGATAAGGTCCGCCAGCGATACTAAGGGCCGTCAGGATTCTCGTCCCGGGTCGGTAGGCATACTCCCCTGGGTGCTGCACATCCCCTAAAACGTAGAACGGGCGGTACTGTAGTATGTCGATTGAGACATAGGGCGGTTCACGCAGGTTCTCCTTTTTCTGGAGCCGGCTCGAGATTTCCTTTGCGAGATCGGCGGCGCTGATGCCATCCGCCTTCAGTGTCCCGACCAGCGGCAGCGCTAGAGTTCCGTCGTCTCCTACCGCAAGGTCGTCGGACAGAGCGGGCCATTCATAAACCTTGATGCGAACCTTATCTTGCGGGCCTAGCTTGTAGTCGGCTGCGGCGGCTTGGAATGAAATCGGTACAGCAGCACAAAGCAGCACGCCAAACAAAAAACGACGAACATCTTGGATAGCCATGGATGCAACCTCACTATGCGGCAATCCTGAACCAATCCGGCTCACTGTGCAAATTACATCGAATGCGGCCTAGCCTAAAAAATTCATGGGGGTTGGCGGATGTGGTGCAAGCCGTTGAAATAACGTGGGATTTTGTTGCTTACGCCGATCCGCGCCATCTCTCGAAGGGACTTGACGAGTAAGGGCCCATTACAGAAGCACTACTTTGGCAGGTTTAAGTGTGGGTGGAGCAAATGGGGCGCTGTCGGAAGGGACATCTTCCGCACGGGCGCGTCAACGAGTGCGGGGATGGCCGTCCGGATTGCCGGCAGGCTCGGTCGGGGCAGCGGTCCGATCGTCTTTCTTCCCCACCTGGCCCCCTGGCGCCGGCGGTCCTGGAGAGAAGGCAATCATGTGATGAGCATGCCGCTGCAGGCTGTTAGCCTGTCCTGCTCTGCAAGGGCCTGATGTCCCGCACCAGCCTCTGGCGCGGCCGTCCATGGGGTGCCCCGGGCCAGGTGAGCCCGACATTGGGGCGAGTAGACCTGAAATGAATAGACCGTATGGTTTATTGCGCATGTCCGAAAAATGGAATTGGATGATGTTTAACGCCGAGTAAACAGGGGACAAGCTGTGACCAGCCGTATCCCAATTGCCGTCATCGGGTGTGGATACTGGGGTTCGAAGCACGTTCGCATCGCCTTGGGAATTCCATCGGTACGACTGGTATGGGCGGTAGACGTTCGTCAGGATCGTCTGAATTATATTCGATCAGAGTACAATCGCGTGGCTGTGTCGCGGAGTTTCGACTCGATCCTCGCAAGTGATGTTGCTGGAGTGGTTATCGCAACGCCTATTTCGACCCACTTCGAATTGGCGAAGGCGGCGCTGGAGGCCGGCAAGAGCGTTCTGATCGAAAAGCCCATGGCTATGACGAGCGCGGAATGCCGCACCTTAATTGCGATTTCTGAAAGGAAATCGCTTATTCTGATGGTTGGACATACCTTTGAATATCATCCGGCAGTGCGTTTTATGGAAGATGTGATCAAGAGGGGAGGTCTCGGCGATCTTCATTATATAAGCTCCCGCCGTCTTAATTTAGGGTTGTACCAATCAGACACCAACGTCCTCTGGGACTTGGCGCCGCATGACTTCTCCATAATTTTTTCGCTACTGGGCAATAGGGTCGAGAAAATCGACGCTTGGGGCTGCGCTCATGTACTTCCCGACGTTGAAGACGTTGCGTATGCAATGGTTAAATTCAGCGGTGGAGTTAAGGCACATCTGCATGTGTCCTGGCTTGACCCTGTGAAGGTGCGGCAAGTCACGGTGGTGGGCAGTGAGGGCATGCTGGTTTTTGACGATGTTCTACCTGCCGAAAAAGTGCGTGTTTATGACAAATGTTTCAAGCCGACCACCACGATTGGCGATTCCTACGCGGACTTCGTTTCGGCGTATCATCATGGAGACGTCCATATCCCCTCGATTGCAGTTGCTGAGCCATTGAAGCTCGAGTTTTTGGACTTCGTCACCGCCATGAGTACCGGCAAGCAGCCGCGCGCGGATGGGCGCTCAGGGCTACGCGTTGTTCAGGCACTCGAAGCGGCCTCCAAGCGAATCCACCATCAGACAATCATTCGAAGCGCCGCTAAGACGCCGCCCAGGACAGTCCTGCCGCCGATCCGGAAAGTTGCGGCAGCCCACAACCCGAACGTCTTCAACAACCAATGACTCGGCCAATAGAACGCCCCGCTCTGGCACGCGGCGCGATCGGAAAGCGCGTTCTTGACGTAGTGCTGGTAGGGATCGCTTTTATAGTGCTCGCACCAGTGTTTCTCGTGCTTGCCCTCGCCATTCGGATTGACAGTCCGGGGCCGGCGATTTTCAAGCAACAGCGCGTCGGGAGGAATGGCAAGATATTCGTCTGCCTCAAGTTTCGCACAATGGTGCAGGGCAGCAGTGACCAAACACATCGGCGTGCCATACAGCGCCTGTGGGCTGGGGAGCGAATATCAGACGACCCTAAGGCTGAGTTCAAGCTGACGAACGATGCTCGTGTCACCTCGGTTGGCCGTTGGCTAAGGCGCACGAGCCTCGACGAGTTGCCGCAGTTGATCAATGTGCTCAGAGGCGAAATGAGTATTGTCGGGCCGCGCCCGGCCATCCCCTACGAAATCGACTATTTTCAGGAATGGCACCACGAGCGCCACTCGGTCAAGCCCGGCATCACGGGCTTGTGGCAGGTCCGAGGACGTGGCCGCGTTGGTCCAATGGAAATGCTCCGGCTGGATGTTGAGTATGTGCGAACGTGGACGCTCTGGACCGATCTCAAGCTCATTGTACTCACTATCCCAGCGATGCTGCGCGCACTGGGGGCACGCTGAAGCAGGAGTCGCCGGCGCGAGCGGCTGCGACTGAGGTAGAACGGCCGATCCATGGCGTCGATTCGAGAAGTTGGGAGAAAGTGATGGCAATCCCGCTTGTAGATCTCACCGCGCAATATGAGTCTATCAAGCAAGAGGTCGATGAGGCCGTGGCCGACGTTATGAGATGCGCGTGCTTTGTTGGTGGCGAACAGGTCGAGGCCTTCGAGGCTGCTTTCGCATCCTATTGCGGCACACGCTACTCAGTGGGGGTGTCCAGCGGAACTGACGCCCTCCGCATAGCGTTGCAGTCACTTGGCATTGGCCAGGGCGACGAAGTCATAACGGCTCCGAACACCTTCATGGCAACAGCGAGTGCGATCGTGGCGGTGGGAGCAACGCCCGTATTCGTCGACATAGACCCGGCAAGTTACACGATCGATCCGGAGTTGATCGAGCGAGCCCTGACACCCATGACAAAGGCGATAATTCCTGTCCACCTCTACGGCCAGGCAGCCGACATGGGCCCCATCATGGACATCGCGCGCAGATACAATCTTCACGTGATCGAGGACGCCGCCCAGGCGCACGGCGCGGAATATAACGGTCGCCGGGTTGGGTCAATCGGTCACCTTGCCTGCTTCTCCTTCTACCCCGCCAAAAATCTCGGCGCCTATGGGGACGGCGGCGCGATAACGACCAGCAACGAAACTTTGGCAAAGCGAATCCAGCGGCTACGCGACCATGGCCGAGTAAGCAAGTACGTCCACGCGGAGATCGGATCGAACAGTCGTTTGGATACGCTGCAAGCCGCAGTGCTAACGATCAAGCTTGGCTATCTCGACCGCTGGAATGGGCGCCGGCAATTGGCTGCTCAGTGGTATGCCTCGGAATTGTCAGATGCAAACGTCGCTCTCCCCGAGTTGATGCGTGGCCGAACGCACGTTTACCACCTATACGTCGTACAAACCGATACTCGCGACCGCTGCTGTACGCATTTCGAGGCCATGAACATCGCGACCGGCGTGCACTATCCTCTGCCCCTCCACCTCCAACCTGCATTGGCGTACTTGCAATATCACGAAGGCGATTTGCCACGGGCTGAGCGCGCCGCCGGTCGGATTCTCTCGCTTCCTATGTTTCCCGAACTCACTCGCGGACAGGTCGCCAGCGTCGCCGCGGCTTTGAGGCTGGCAACAGGCGTCGCCCCGGGCCATGGGGACGATCCCGCGCAGACGGCTGTTCTCGACAGTTGGACGGGCACTCCTGGGAGGACAGTTGATGAACAGGACAAGCGAGTGGGCGGTCGTCCAAACTGATCTGGTCGGCTCCAATGTGACGATCGCCGAGTTTGCGGTCGTGAGGGGCGGAGTAGTGATCGGAAACGACGTCGTTATTCACCCCCACGTCGTTCTCGAACCCGGGGTGATAATAGGAGATGCCGTCGAGATTTTTCCCGGGGCCTACATCGGAAAAGTTCCCAAAGGTCCAGGAGCCCTCACCCGAATTCCGCATTTCGTCCCCAAAGTCAAAATCGGCAGTGGCTGCTCGATCGGGCCGCACGCTGTGATATTCTACGATGTCGAAATCGGCCAATCGACGCTGCTGGGAGATGGTGCGTCTGTTCGAGAGCAGACTCGGATAGGTTCCGACACAATCATAGGACGTTACGTCACCATAAACTACAACACACTTGTTGGTAATGGAGTGAAAATCCAGGACCACACGTGGCTTGCGGGCAATATGACGATCGAAGATGGGGTATTTATCTCGGGCGGAGTAGGAACCTCGAATGACAACGCAATCGGGCGGAAAGGATATGACGAGGCGCGCAGCCGAGGTCCATACATCGAACGCGGGGCTGCAATTGGCGTGGGAGCGAATCTATTGCCCGGAACGAGGATCGGAGCGTATGCGATCGTTGGCGCAGGCGCCGTAGTTACAAGAGATGTCCCTGAACGTGCCGTCGTCATGGGCGTGCCCGCACGAGTCGTTTTGAAGGATGGCTACTGACCGAAGGGGATGAGTTGGTCTTTGCCGCTGCATTTCGGCGGGCGACACACGGCACGAGCGCATGATCGGCCTGCTCGTCGTCCTCGCTGGAACGTGGCACGACACCGTTTAGTCTCGTTCAGAGCGTGTCCACGCTGACACATTTCCGAGGAGATAGTTGAAGACGATCAAACCTACGGTGCCGCTATGCCTCGGTAGCGCCATGACCTCGCGCCAACCGACGAGGTCTCTTGCCACGAAATACCAGCAGATTGCTATAGCGACAGCCAGAAAGAGCATGCCAATCAAGCTGACGCTGAGCGCGACAATTGAAGCCGCGGCAATTGCAAAAAAAAGTCCGAGCGTTTGCAGTGCAAGCAAGACTGAAAGAGGTGGCACCATTAAATCCACAGCCAGCGCAGACATCTGTAATGAACGATGCCTGAGCGCGTCGCCCATCAGGCCTGGAACGGCGCCTTTCAACAAGGCAAAGAAGCCATGAATCCATCTCCGACGCTGCGAGTTGCGCCCTTTCTGCCTCCGGGGAAACTTGCTGGTTATTCGGGCGTCGGCGCAAAACCATGCCGGGACTCCGCTACGGGCCAGCTGAATGCCGAGCAGAACGTCCTCTGCGAGATGTGCAGTACCAAGATCGGCCATACGAGTGACGCTCCACGGGAGCGCCATACCCGAGCCCATCAGGTGACAGGGGAAACCAAGATTGGCGAGTCCGGAGGGTCTGACGAGTGTCCGGATTCGCCAGGCGAATTCCGCGACACGCGCACTGCTGTCACTGTCTGGTGGATTGCTCATGACATAGCAGGCTTGAATTGCACTCGATCTTCCAACACAGGCGCGCGCCATGCAGGACAGCGCTCCGGGATCCAAAATGCAGTCGGCGTCAAGGAAAACGATGACGTCGCGCGGACCGGTCCGGGCGATGTGTCGGACGCCGGCCTCAAGAGCATACCCCTTCCCTATATGGCTTTCGTCACGCCGGACCACGACCTCAACTCCTGCGGCCTTTGCGACCGCTTCGGTTTCATCGCTGCAGTTGTCAGCCACCACGACCAGCCGGTCGGCAAAAGTCATCTGTTCCCGGGTGCACGAAAGCATTTCCCCAATCACGGCAGCCTCGTCGTGAGCGGGCACAAGGACAACGACGGGCGGACGGTCATCCGCGAGGTGCATCTTTCGTGGCCGCAGGAAGAAACACGCAAATGTCTGCAACAGCAACACCGAAGCAGGAATCAAGAGAACGGTATTGACGAAGATTACGAAGGACACGGCCAATTGCCCGACCACGATCACCCTCCGATGCAGACGCCGTCGCAATGCCGATGGCACAATCCAGCGTCGCCCCGCAATTCCGACGGAAAAGAACCCATGCCCAACGGCTAGTGTAGGCTTCCACCCGAGTGCGCGCTAGCGCAAAATTCCTATGATAGTGGAGAAGCTGTATGATGTGGAAAGCAGCAGTTATTTTCGGCACTCGACCTGAGGCAATCAAGCTTGCGCCCGTCATTCTGGCATTCGAAAAACATCCTTCAATCGAGACGATTACATGCAGCACGGGCCAGCATCGTGAAATGGTTAGTCAAGTTTTGCAAAGCTTCTGCATCAACCCAGCGGTACAAATGAACATAATGCGGAGCAATCAGACGCTATCTCAGCTTAGCAGCCGACTGCTGGAGGCTATAGACGATTTTCTTCTCGCAAAACGTCCTGACCTCGTCATTGTACAGGGCGACACCACGACAGCTTTTTGTGCCTCCCTCGCTGCATTCTACCACGCGATCCCGGTCGTTCATGTAGAAGCCGGCCTAAGAACAGGCAATATTCAGGCCCCATGGCCAGAAGAAGCAAACAGGGTCATGATAAGTCGGCTGGCGTCCCTCCACTTTGCACCGACCGAGGGCGCTGCATTGAATCTGTTGAACGAGGGAATACCAGAAGAGTCGATATTGTTAACTGGAAATACCGTTGTAGATGCGCTTCTGTTCGCGTCTGAAATGGTTAAACAAGTGATTCCACCGGTTCCCGGAATTCCAGAAGATTTGCTCGATGGAAGGACACCCGTCGTACTGATCACCGGCCACCGCCGGGAAAACTTTGGCCCACCCTTTCGGCGAATTTGCCAAGCGATTCTTTCTCTCTCCGCCCGTTTCCCGAACTGTCACTTCGTCTACCCCGTTCATTTGAATCCGAACGTAAGGGCGCCCGTTACGGAGATCCTTGGCGAAAGGGGAGAGCGTTCGAACATTCACCTTATCGAGCCGCTTGCGTATCTTCCCTTTGTTCGGCTTTTGAAAGCGTCGGCTTTGGTTCTGACAGATTCGGGAGGAATCCAGGAGGAGGCTCCCAGTCTGGGTAAGCCTGTGCTCGTGATGAGGGATACCACAGAACGGCCTGAGGCTATTGCATCCGGAGCAGCGGAATTGGTTGGAACGGACACGTCACGGATCGTTCAGGCTGTAAGTTCCTATCTGGAAGATGCGGAGCGGTGCAGACCGAAGCCGTGGGTTCGCAGCCCTTTCGGCGACGGAAAGGCTGCAGATCGCATCCTAACCAGGTGTGTCGAGTTCCTCGATCGGCGTTAACCTGACAGGTGCCGGTGCACATCCGGGTTAGCAGGACGATACCGAGCACACTTCAGCTCAGTGATCGGCCCTGCAGCGTAAGCGGTGTTTTGATCGTAAGCGTCCGGTGGACCTTACCTATAAGTCCGGCTCTGATGGTTGCGCCGAGCTTGGTGTCCGTGAGGCGCGTAAGGCCGCGCCACATGACGGTGTTGCCCGGCGGCGGGTCGCTGGCACGCGCGAGATAGCCACCCAATCGCGCGATCTTGACCAGATAACTCGATAAGGTTCCGGCATGGGAGGTGGTCGGATCCTTGTCGGGAAGAAGATGATCGAGGAGCTTCATTTCGACGTCGGTTATTGCGAGATCCGGTTTAGCGTGCGGCTGTGAGCGGTTGATCATGGTCATACAAAACATCCGCCAAGCCAGGATGCAGAAGACAGCAATGAGCTCACGAGGCGCTCGGCAGTTCGCAGCCGTGCCGCTTCGGCTTTGCAACCGGATTTCATGAGCGGCCGCTTCGCCCGACCTGTTCATTGATTCAGGTGTTTGCGGCTGCGTCAAGAGCATGGGCGCGAGCATTGTGTTTTCGCATGCTTTCTCCGGTGAGTTGAAGGCGGTGAGCGTTGTGAACGAGGCGATCCGGCGCTTACCTCGCTACCGGACGCGCCAAGCACCCTGCCGAAGGCAGACCCAAACTTACCGGACCGCTCGTCCAGGCGATGCGGGACAAGCTGAAGCGAGCGGGACGCGAACCCGATACAGGCTCAGAAAGCAAGTCGTCGAGCCGGTGTTCGGACAGATCAAACAGGCAAGAGGGTTCAGGCAGTTCCTGCTGCGCGGCATCGAGAAAGTGAAAGCCGAATGGGCGCTGATTGCATCGCCCAAAACCTCACCAAGCTCGCCCGAGCGGCCTGAACCGGCTATCGTTCAGCCAACAGCCCTATGCCGGAGCTATCTGGACAGGCTCCTAGCACAAGACATCACCGTGGAGGGCGCTGGTCGGCGCAATGAGGCGCGCGCAGAAAAAAGCCGCCCCGAAGCGGCCTGTTTGAAGTTTCTTTCATGTCCGTATTTGTATTAAGCGAAGAAAGACTCGATGCGAAGCCGTGAATTGTCATCACGTGTCAACAAGGTGTCAATCAGCAAGCCGCGCTCTTGTGTGATGTCAATAGGCCTAAGCTTTGTGAAGCCGACACCCGGGACGACTTCCTTGTAGACAAGCTCGAAATGGTTCGAGTAACCCGCGTTGATGAGCTGATGTTTTATAGCACCAAGATCAAAACCACCTGCCTTGAGCGATTCGAAATTGATCTCCATTGCAATCAACGGAGAATGTTGTGTTAGTGCATCCTGCATTCCGTCGAAGATAAGCGGCTCCGCGCCCTCTGCATCGATCTTTATAAAAGTTATTTGCTTTCCGTACGATAAGTTTTCATTCAATATTGAATCTAAGGTTTTGGACTCGACCTTGATTACCCCTATGACTTCTGCCGCCGCGAGGTAATTCGGGAAACTGCTGGTGTTTCCGAGCATTTGAGTTAGCGAGAGATCGATGTGTCCCGTCTTGTCACCGAGGGCGACAGGGAAAACCTCGATTTGCTCGAAACCATTCCTGTCGCGATTGACCGCCAAAGCTTCGAATGCCCTCGGATCTGGTTCGAAAGCAAGCACCCTTCCGGTCGCCCCTACCGCTTGCGCAAGGAGGCAGCTCACATATCCCTTATGAGCGCCAACATCAATGCAGACTTCGCCCGGCTTCACGGCCGCCTTGATGATGCTGCGCAATGCTGGTTCCCACGTGCCGCCCGCCGCAACAATTTCGCGATCAATGAACTGGTTCGGGTCCAGCATCATCCAAAAACCATCGCTGGTCTTAACCCATTTCGTGCTTGTGAATCCAACCAACCGGTAGCTTCGAATTGCGTGACACACCGCAGCTTTGAGCGGTCGCACCGCTCGGTTAAGTGCACGGGCCGCCATTGGCCCTCCAGACGACGGATTGCCCAATCGGACCTCCTTAGCCGTTCGTTGTCAGACTAGCATCAAAACGAGGGACAACCATGGACTATTATGCAGGAATTGATGTGTCGCTGGAACTGAGCAGCGTTTGCGTGGTGGATTCATCGGGCAGGATCGTGCGAGAGACGAAGGTGGCGAGCGAGCCAGAGGCACTGTTGCAACATTTTGCCGACCTGGGATTGCCGGTCATCCGCGTCGGCCTTGTGGCGGGCCCACTGTCGCAGTGGTTGCGCGAGGGTCTGGTCGACGCCGGCTTTGAGGTGGTGTTGCTGGAGACACGGCATGTAAAGGCGGCACTGTCGGCGATGATCGTGAAGACGGACCAGTTCCTTCCGGCCCTCCGGCGTCACGCCAATGACGACCAGCATGCAGGCCGCATCGTCCTCTATGCGCGCCTGCAGATAGACCCCGTCGGCCCAGATATAGAGTAGCGGCGGGCCGAGAGGTCACGGCGCTGCCAGCGATCATAGTCCGCCGTCCACTCCTCTTTCAGCCGGCCGATCACCGAAGGCGACAGGTTCGGCGCGTCCTTGCCGAGCAGCGCCGAAAGCGCCTCCCGGAAATCGCCGGTCGAGATGCCGCGCAGGTAGAGAACCGGCAGCAGGGCATCGAGGCTCTTCGTCCGCCGCGCCCATTTCGGCAGGATCGCCTAGGTGAAGGTGATGCGATCGCCGCCCATCTCGCTTGCTGCATCGCCACCACGGTCGCGCAGCTTGGCGCGCCGCACCGGAACTGGGCCGATCCCCGTCTGGATCGTACGCTCCGGACCATGGCCGTGCCGCACCACACGGGCGCGGTCATTGGCAAGCCGTTTGTCCTGCATCGCAGCCAGGAACGCATCCGCTTCCGCCTCAACCGCCTGGGCCAGAAGCCGGCGTGCGCCATCGCGCAGAACCGACGTCAGGGGATCGTCGAAGTCGTCTGGATGTTGAAAAGTAAGAACGGTGCTATCGGTCTTCATGGCGTATCGCCCCTTCGGGAGGTTCTGGCAGGCTTTGTCACCCGCCTGGATACGCCGCCTTTCTCAAACCGTCTTCACCCAGCTTCCGCCATAGCTCCCGACAGGTTTGGCAATGCATTCGCGGAAGCCGGGCAGCCAGTATGGGCTGTAGGCGAAACCCGTACTGCGTAGCGAGTTCGCCCCAAAACCACACGCCTCGGCTCAGGCTCGACATAAGCTCAACTGCGTGTCAAAATCATTGTGCGGTCGGGCATTTTCAATCAGAGAGCGCCCAAATGGCATTGCATGCAAAGCCTTTGATACGCGCGCTTCTCCCTACTTCGGTCCGGCGGAGAGCACGTTCTGCGCTCAATCGGCTGATCTGGGCTCGCTCGGGGCTTAGCGTCAAGAGTGGAAGCGAGTTGGCCTTCTGGCAGGGCTGGTTTTCTACGCACGGAATAGAGCCGGAAACCGATTATTACCGTGCATTCATGCTGGCAATGGGGGGACTTGCCGATGCGGAGTTTTTCCGGGAAAAGTCGTGCATCGACATCGGGTGCGGTCCTAAAGGCTCGCTTACTTGGCTGGACGGAATAGCAAAGCATGCGATCGGGATTGATCCGCTGGCGTCGAGATACGAACTATTTAATATTTCTAGTCACAATATGCTCTATATCGCAGCACGTGCCGAGGAGTTGCCACTTCGTAGTTCCTCTGCTGATGTCGTCTTCAGCATGAACAGCTTAGACCATGTCGACGATTTGGAACGGGCATGCGGTGAAATTCGACGTGTGCTTAAACCGGGCGGGCATTTCATCGGCAGCTTGAACCTTGATGAGCCTGCAACGCCGACCGAGCCCTGGACGCTGACAGAAGACTATCTAGAGCGCCATCTCTTCCGGGGCTGGACACCGGAATTTAGGCGCGTCTGCCCTCGTTTAGACTCGGAGGAGCATTGGGGCCCATACCGCTACATGTTTGAACGACCTCCTTTGACCATGAGCAATGACGGTCCCCGAGCCTTGTGGTGTCGCTATCGGAGCGATGGCTCCGAGGGGGTTGAAAGAGGTGGGACAAAAATGGGCAAAAAATCCAAGTAAATCAACGGCCACAAAAGCCGATGGTGGGCCCGGAGGAGGTTTGGGAACCATGAAAAATCAAGTACTTGGAAATCAGTGGGACTGCCGAGTGTTCAAATCTGCTCCAATGTTTTTCAATGTTTCTGTCCCACTATAACGATCAACGCCTCGCTCAGATTCACGCGTGAGCGAGAAATCCTGCCGGAATTTCAGTCTCACATGAGGGGTCGCGGTAGCGTCACTTCTCTAATTGCAGAGTGCATCCTTCACGATTGTCACACCACAGCAGCACGCTTCCGATAAGGTGCTTGACCGGTTCGACCTCACCCTCGTTCGCGCCATACATGCGCCGCTTATCGACGATCTTTTTTCCAAACTGCAGGAGACGAGCGGACGTGCGGTTGTCACGTCCCAATGCTATGCGGGTGGTGCAAATAGCGTTTTCGGAGTGTAGCAAATGTCCAATCTGCCGATTTCATCGAAGCCTATATCGCCGCCTATAACCGCACAATGAGAAGCAGGTCGGACCTCTATGCGAGAGCGGCCCTGTTCCTCCCGACAGAACCGCCGCACGTCGGGATGCGCAATGGCTTGTCAGATCCGCTTTAGCTCGAGCGCATGGCGATGCCTACGCAGCGGATAAACGCGAGATGTGCGTTCGCGCTCCGCGGTTAGCCGCTTCCTTGTCAAGGTCGATGATGTCCTGTTCTATAGCAAGCTGTCGGTTGTGGTGGTCAGTTCAAAAAATTGATTTGTGCGGCACACCCGCTGCCTAGATGTTACGGATTTCGCATGAAGGACCGATTACGAGGGGTAACCATGGTTCACACTGCACGCCTCCGCCACGATTCTCTGGCCGCCCCCTCCAGCAGAAACGTCCCTGCAAAATGGCTCGCCGCCGCAGCCTTCGCGGCGATCGGCTGGCTCGCGGCCCCGGCCGCACAGGCGCAGGAAGCGCCTCCCGCGCCCGTCGTCACGGTCGCCAAGCCGCTGGTGCGCGATATCGTCGAGGACGATGAGTTCGTCGGCCGTTTCGAAGCCGTCGACCAGGTTTCGCTGCGCTCCCGCGTCGGCGGCTATCTCGACCGGGTCCATTTCCAGGACGGTACGCTGGTCAAGCAGGGCGACCTCCTGTTCACCATCGACCAGCGTCCGTTCAAGGCGGCGCTGAACCAGGCGCAGGCGCAGGTCGACTCGGCCAAGACCCTGGTCGAATTCAGCAAGATGCAGTTCGAGCGCGCCGAGACCCTATCGCGCGAAGGCAACATACCGGTTTCGACACTGGACGACCGCCGCCGCGAATATCTCGCCGCCCAAGCGCAACTGGACGGCGCGGAGGCGGCACTTGAAAACGCAAGTCTCGATCTCGAATTCACCGAGATCAAGGCGCCGTTTTCCGGCCGGGTCGACCGCCGGCTCATCTCGCCGGGCAATCTGGTGCAGGCCGACCAGACCGTGCTGACCACCATCGTCTCGATCGACCCGATCGACTTCTATTTCGACATCGATGAGCGGAGCTACTTCGCTTATGCGCGCGACGCCCGCGAGCGCGGCGGCGTCATGCAGGAGGGCGCCGGCGGCGTCGATGTTGTCGTCCGTGTCGCCGACCGTGATGAAGTGACGTTCAAGGGCAAGCTCGACTTCGCCGAGAACCGTCTGGACGAAGCTACCGGCACGATGCGGGCCAGGGCGCGCTTCGACAACAAGGACGGCGTGCTGCAGCCGGGCATGTTCGGCCGCATCAACGTGCCCGGCTCGCTGCCGCATCCGGGCGTGCTTCTGCCTGACGATGCGATCGGGGCCGACCAGAACCGCCGCATCGTCTTCGTTGTCGACGAGGCAGGCCTGATCTCGGCCAAGCCGGTCCGCACCGGCCCGCGCATCGACGGCTATCGCGTTATCCGCGAGGGCCTCACCGGCGAAGAGACCGTGGTAATCAACGGGCTGGTGCGAGTGCGGCCGGGCGTCACCGTCAAGCCCGAGATGACCACGTTGCCGCCCAAGGTTGAAGCCGAAGGGCAGACGCAATGAACTTCGCCCATTTCTTCGTCAACCGCCCGATCTTCGCGGTGGTGCTGTCGATCGTGCTCGTGCTCGTCGGCGGCATCGCCTATACGCAGCTTCCGGTGGCGCAATATCCCGAAATCGCGCCACCGACCATCGTGGTGCGCGCCTCCTATCCGGGCGCCGACGCCGAGACGGTCGCTGCGACCGTGGCGACGCCGATCGAACAGGAAATCAACGGCGTCGAGCACATGCTCTACATGTCGTCCTATTCCTCCGGCGAAGGCTCGATGTCGCTCACCATCACCTTCCGCCCCGGCACCGATCTCGACGCGGCGCAGGTGCTGGTCCAGAACCGCGTCTCGATCGCCGAAGCGCGCCTGCCGGAAGAGGTGCGCCGGCTCGGCATCACCACGGCGAAAAGTTCGCCCGACCTGATGATGGTCATCCATATGCTGTCGCCCGACGACACATATGATCAGCTCTACGTCTCGAATTATGCGCGTTCGCGCGTGCGCGACGTCCTGCTGAGACTGGACGGCGTCGGCGACGTGCAGATCTTCGGCGAGCGCGAATATTCGCTGCGCGTCTGGCTCGACCCGGAAAAGCTGTCCGCCTACGGTATGACCGCAGGCGACGTAGTCCAGGCGCTGCGCGACCAGAATGTCCAGGTGTCGGGCGGCTCGATCGGCGCGCCGCCGATTGGCGACGGCTCGGCCTTCCAGTATACGGTCACCACGCAAGGGCGCTTCGAAGACGCGCGCGACTTCCGCTACGTCATAGTCAAGTCGACCGAGGACGGCCGCTTGATCTCCCTGCAGGACGTGGCGCGCATAGAGCTCGGCGCCAGGGACTACGTCACCAATTCCTATCTCAACAACAAGGCGGCGGTGGCCCTCGGCATCTTCCAGCGGCCGGGCACCAATGCCTTGGCCTCGGCGGAAGAAATCCAGGAGACCATCGCGGAGCTTTCGGAGGATTTCCCGGAGGGGCTGGGCTACGAGATCATCTACAATCCGACCGAGTTCATCGCCGAATCTATCAACGAGGTCTATGTCACCATCGCCGAGGCGATCCTGCTGGTGGTGATCGTCATCATCGTGTTCCTGCAGTCGTGGCGCATGGCGATCGTGCCGATCGTGGCGATACCAGTCTCGCTGATCGGCACGCTTGCCGTGCTGCTCGCCTTCGGCTTCTCGCTTAACATGCTCACTCTGTTCGGGCTGGTGCTGGCGGTCGGCATCGTTGTCGACGACGCCATCGTGGTTGTGGAAAATATCGAGCGGAACATCCGGCTGGGGCTCGCTCCGCGCGCCGCTGCGCACAAAACCATGGATGAAGTGGGAAACGCGGTCCTCGCGATCTCGCTGGTGCTGATCTCCGTCTTCGTTCCGGCGGCTTTCATTCCCGGGATTTCCGGCCAGTTCTACCTGCAGTTCGCCATCACCATCGCGGTCTCCACCGCGATCTCCGCATTCAACTCGCTGACGCTTTCGCCGGCTCTCGCTGGCGTGCTTTTCAAGCCGCACAGCGAGGAACATTCGAACTTCTTCCTGGCAAGGTTCGGCCGCGCTCTGGCGAACGGGTTCAACAACGGGTTCGACAGGATGGCGGACGGCTATGCGTGGCTGGTGCACAGACTGGTCGGAACGACTCTGGCGCTTGCCGCCATGCTGCTCGTCTTCGCAGGCCTGCTCTACGCGACCTATCACATGCTGCAGACGGTGCCGCGCGGCTTCATCCCCAACATGGACCAGGGTTATGCGATCGTCGTCGTGCAATTGCCGGAGGGCTCTTCGCTCGCCCGAACGGACGCAATCATCCAGAAGGCGTCGGATATCATCCGCGAAACGCCGGGTGTCGCCAACGCCGTCGCCTTCGCAGGATTCAACGGCGCGACATTCACCAACGCCAGCAATTCCGGCGTGATCTTCGCGCCATTCAAGAGCTTCGAGGAACGGCTCGAGAGCGGCGATACTTCCGACAAGATCATCGGCACGCTGTTTGGCAGCCTGCAAAGCATCCAGGAGGCCTTCATCATCGCGCTGCCGCCGCCGCCAGTGCGGGGCATCGGCAACTCCGGCGGCTTCAAGATGATGCTCCAGGAGCGCAACAGCGCCGACATGCGGCCGATTCTGGCGCTGGCCAACGAAATCGCCGGCAAGGCCAACCAGACGCCCGGGTTGATGGGCGTCTTCACCACCTTCTCGGCCTCCAGCCCGCAATTCTTCCTGGCGATCGACCGCGACAAGGCGCGCATGCTGAACGTGCCGATCCCCAACATCTTCGAGACGCTGTCGATCAATCTAGGCACCGCCTACGTCAACGATTTCAATGCCTTCGGTCGCGTCTACCAGGTGCGGGCGCAAGCCGACCAGGCTTTCCGCATCGATCGCGACGACATATTGAAGCTGAAGGTGCGCTCGGCGGCCGGCGACCTGGTGCCGCTCGGCACACTGGTCGAGATCCGCGACGTCACCGGTCCCTCACTCGTGCAACGCTACAACATGTATGTCTCCGTACCGCTTCAGGGCAATGCAGCGCCGGGTGTCGCCACGGGTACGGCGCTCGACCTGATGGAGGGGATCGCAGCCGAATCGCTGCCGCAGGGCACTTCCTTCGAATGGACTGAACTCGCCTTCCAGGAGCGGCAGACCGGCAACACGGCGGTCTTCATCTTCGGCCTGTCGGTTCTGTTCGTCTTTCTGGTGCTCGCCGCGCTATACGAAAGCTGGATTACGCCCTTCGCCATCGTGCTTATCGTCCCGCTCAGCGTGCTGGCCGCCCTCTTGGGCGTCGCCTTCCGCGGTCTCGACAACAACATCCTCGTGCAGATCGGGCTGATCGTGCTCATCGGCCTGGCGGCGAAGAACGCGATCCTGATCGTCGAGTTCGCGCGCCAAGGTGAGGAGCGCGGCCTTGACGCCGTCGAGGCGGCTGTCGAGGCCTGCCGGCTGCGGCTGCGGCCGATCCTGATGACGGCATTCGCCTTCATCCTGGGTGTGGTGCCGCTAGTGATCGCCAGCGGGCCTGGCGCGGAAATGCGCCAATCGCTCGGCACGGCCGTGTTCTCCGGCATGCTGGGCGTGACGTTGTTCGGCCTCTTCCTGACGCCGGTCTTCTACGTTGCTCTGCGCAGGACATTCCGGCGCAGGCGGCCTGAAGCCGGCCCGACCCTGGCTTCCGAGAGCAGCGCAGCCGAGTAGACGCCGAGCCGATGAGGCGCCGGGTTCAGGCTGAAGCCGGACCGGCGGGTCCTGGATCTCGCGGAGGGATGGATCGGCGATCCATCCTCAAGCGGATCGAGATGTTCCGGCGCGCCGTATCGCTCGCTTCGCATCGTCCACGCCCAGGCCGTCTGGATTCGCGCAGAAAAGCGCATCGAGCCGATCGCCGCTGGGGTCGTCGGCCGACCGACGAACAGGAGCCAAAATAGAGGATAGAAACAGGCACAAGATCGCTTCTCCTGCCCTTGGATCGTGGTCAGGCGACAACATTCAATCTGAATACGGCGGGTATAGCGGAGCTCAAGCTCAAGTGGCCCACTTTAGATAGACGTCCGCCATAAATTATTGATATCGAGCGACAATGGTGGCCCGGACGATGTGTGAAACCTATTTATTTTATTGGTTTTTTCATGGGCTGGTTTCGAAAAACCCTCTCGCATCGTTCCGTATTGCTCCGCGATTGATGGCAACGTCGAGCTATTCACTTCTGGTGGCACCGTGCACGCTCAATGCCGCTTGCCGTGAGCCGCGTGCCAACCGTCGTCACGGCGCTCACAGAGAGACGACTTGCTACCCCAGAGTTAATCGTACCCACAACAGTTGGTTGTCGCCTTCTCCGCCAATGTCACGAAGCTCGATCCTGCTCTGAAGGACTCAGGAAGCATATCCGATCGCTTATGCATACGTGCGGATGGACGTAGGAGTCATCAGGCCCGACGACGCCGGCCGTGGCGGTACACCAGAATGTTGCGGTCGAACTGTAGCCTGCGTTGAAGTCGACGCCGCTCCCGTAACCTGTCCCGGGTGCGCCCTTGGAGCGCAACCGTCGGCAGACTGCCGGCGCCGCGTGTGGCTGCGAAGTTGCCGAACCCATTTTGGACGGCCCCAGGACGCTAGCCCGCGGCAGCGGCCAGGATCGTGCGGCGAACGACCGTCTCCAGCACTGGCACCTTGTAGCCGTTCTTCGCCAGCGGCGTAGCGCCGGCCACCGCGGCACGGGCCGCCTGTCGCGCCAAGTCGTCGGTAAGCCTGTTGCCGATGAGGAGACGTTCGCTCTCGACGGCGCGGCGAAGCGTTGGTGCGACCCATCCCATGACGATCGAAGCATTTTGCACTGTCTGGCCCTCCATCGTCAGCACCACCGCCACATCGCAGATCGGCCAGTCGTAGCTGTCGCGCTCGGTCTGCTTGCGGTAGGCGGCCTTCGCCCCGGCGTTCAGCGGCGGAACGATCACGCGCGTCATAACCTCGCCAGTCTCGATCCTGGCATCGTGAGCGCGCTGCATTTCGGGTGGCAAGAAGAAATCCGAGAGCTTCACGACGCGTGAGCCGTTGGCGCCGCCGGCAAGTTCGGCGCTTGCATCATAGGCGACCAGTGCCGTCGCCGGCGTCGAGGCGTGGACCATCGCGTTTTTGTCGTTGTCGAAGATCGCGTGATGCTGGTTCTCGTCAGCGCCCCTGCTCCCCATCTCATCTGCACCTTCGCCATGGAAATGATCGTGCCGAAAATACCAGCAGCGCGGCCGCTGCAGCAGATTGCCCCCGATCGTTGCGGCGTTGCGGACCTGCGGCGTCGCCGCATGCCCGGCAGCATCCGACAGTGCCAAGTAGCGCGCGCGGATCTGTGGATCGTTGTCGATGCGGTCCAGCGTCACAAGCGCGCCGAGCGACAGCCCGTTTTCCGTGTCGACTTCGTCGAGACCGCGGATGGTCTTCAGATTTACAAGTCGCATCGGCGCTAGAATCCCTTCCTTCATCAAGTCCAGAAGGTCGATCCCGCCCGCCTTGGCGATGACGGGGCGTTGCTCGGTGCTTTCGGCAAGCAGACCTGCTGCCTGCTCGACCGTCGTGGCATCCACCCATTCGAAGCTGTTCATGGCCATGATGGACTCCTTCTGGCCGATCTCAGGCGCTGAGCGTCGCCAGCACATTTGCCGGGTTCATCGGCAAAGTGCGGATCCGCTTTCCGGTGGCGTTGTAGAATGCATTGGCGATCGCGGCGCTGGTCGCCACATTGCTTGCCTCGGCGATGCCTCGCGCGTCGGTCGACGACTGCGCCCCGATCTGCTCCATGAGCAGCACCTCGATCGCCGGAGTCTCGCGTGATCCGACCATCTTATATTGATCGACATTGGCGTTGAGTTGATGGCCGCTCGCCGCGTCCATGATGCGGTCCTCGTAGATCGCGTAGCTGACACCCTGGATGATGCCGCCGATCACCTGGCTCTCGACCAGTTTGGGGTTGATCGGCCTGCCGCAATCGCTGGCAGCGACGATGCGCTCGACCTTGACCACGCCGGTCTCGACATCGACCGCCACCTCGGCGAATTGGACACCGCCCAGCCCATGCCGGCTGATGGAGAGCTCTCCCGGCACCGCAAATCCCTCATAGTCGTCGTGCCGCTTGGCGAGTTTCGAGATTTCGCCGAATTTGGCTTCCTTGGCTGCATCCTTGAGCGGCCTTGCGGCCCCTTCCTTGCCGCGGACGCCCACCTTGCCGTCGGCGAAAAAAATGTCATCGGGATCGGCGTCGTCGAAAAGCGGTGCGAGGCGCGCCGCCAGGTCGCGTGCCGCCGCATAGGCCGCATTGCGGGCAGGCGCGGTCACCGACGCAGTCACCCGGCTGCCGCCGGACGGCGGTCCCCACGGGAACCGCGTGTCGCCGATAAAGACGCCGATGTCCTCGGCATTGAGGCCGAACTCCTCTGCAACCACCTGGGCAAGCACAGTCCGCGTGCCGGTGCCGACATCCTGCGTGCTGTTGTAGACGGAGACCGACCCGTCATCGGCGACCCGCACCTCCACCGTCGTCGGAGGGCTGACGACATACACCCACTGCGCCTGCGCCATGCCAATCCCCCGCTTGATCGGCCCGGCGTCGGCGTTCGGCGGACGCCGGCGGCTCCAGCCGAACCGCTCGGCCGCGACCTTGCGTTCATGTGCCCGTGCAAGCATGTCGTCGGTGGGCTTTGTGTCGATGCGATCGCGCAGGATCAGCGGGTCGAGTTGCAGCCGATCCGCGAGTTCGTCCATCGCCTGCTCGAGCGAGAAGATGCCCTGCACCTGTCCAGGTGCGCGGAAAGCCGCGCACGGGCCGGCATTCGTGAACACGTCATACTGCTCGGTGCGCATGTTCGGGCACGGATATAGCGCATTGTAGCAGAAGCCTATGCCGGCGCCCCCAGCGATGCCGCCGGTGCCCCAGCTTATGACGTCGATGGCGGTAAGGGTGCCATCTTGTTTGGCGCCGATCCGTACGCGCTGCAAGCTGTTGGGGCGATTGCCCGCCGAAACATGCTCTTCACGGCGGTCCAGCATCATGCGCACGGGCGCGCCGGCCTTTTGCGACAAATGAATGGCGAGGAGGCCGAAATTGTTGATCCCATATTTGGCGCCGAAACCGCCGCCGGTGAAGTCGCTGATTACCCGGATCTTGCTCTTCGGCAGATCGAAATATTCGGCGGCCTCATCGCGCACGCTGTGCGTGTGCTGCGTGGAGGCATAAATCGTCAACCCGTCATCCTGCCAATCCGCGACGATGCCATGTGTTTCCATCGGCACATGAGTCTGAACCTGCGTGCGATATTCGGCCTCGACGATCACGTCCGCCTCCGCCAGGCCCTGGTCGATATCGCCCGTGGGCGTCATACCCGGCATGCCGAAGTTGGGACCGCGCACATTGCCCTTCTGCGGCAAGCCTTCCGGTGCGCCGCCGCCGCCGGCCGTTGATGGCTGCTCGACCGGTCCTGGAAAGACGATCGGTGCCTCGTCGTCCATTGCCGCATCGAGGTCAGTGACATGCGGCAAGCGCTCGTATTCGACCTTGACGAGCTTCGCCGCCTGGTCGGCGATCCGCTGCGTCTCGGCGGCGACCGCGGCAACGGTCTGGCCGGCGAAGCGGACCGTCGGGTATTTGTTGCGGGCCTCGGCGTCCGGATCGCGAAGCCTGGCGGATTGCAGCAGTGTCTCGAGCACATGTACAGCACGGACGCCGGGGTAACGCTCAGCCGCCGAGGTGTCGATCGAGATCACCCTGGCATGCGGCCATGGGCAGACGATCTGCCGTGCGTAGAGCATTCCCGGCAGTTGCACGTCGAATGTGTATTTCGCCGCGCCCGTCACCTTCTGCACGGCATCGAGCCGCGGGATTGACTTGCCGATGGAGCGCAGTTCGGCGTTCACTGGCAACTGCGGCGGCTCATCGTCCGGCACCTGCCGAGTCACCTGCCTCGTCTCCTGCCCGACGATACCGTAGAGCAAGGACCGGGGCCGTAACGAAGGCCGGTCGGCCCGTGCCTGATTTTCGGTAGCCATCAGGTGCCCCTCCTCCGATTCTCGCCGGCGACGGCGAGCACTGCCGCAAAGATGTTCGGATAGGTGCCGCAGCGGCACAGGTGACCGCTTATCGCGGCCTTCACCTCGTCGATGCCGGCGTCGGGTTTACGATCTATGAGTGCTGCGCAACTCATTACCATTCCGGGCGTGCAGAATCCGCATTGAAGGGCGTCATGCTCGACGAACGCCTGCTGCACCGGATGAAGCTTGCCGCCCTCGGCCAGCCCCTCGATCGTGGTGATGTTCCTGCCCCGGGCGTCGAGCGCCAGCGTCATGCAACTGCTGGCAGGCTGACCGTCGAGCCAGACCGTGCAGGCAGAACAGGCTCCGCGATCGCAGCCGATTTTGGTGCCGGTCAGGCCGAGGTGATTGCGAAGGACGTCGACCAGCGTGGTGGCGGGTTCCGCCTGCACCGGGACCCGTCGTCCATTTATCGTGAGATCGATCGGGATCAGACCAGGGCCAAGCACTTCGTTGGCATCGTCCTGCATAGAACTATCAACGGCTGCCTGCGCTGCCCCTGCTTCCAGCAACGCCGCCCCTACGGCCGAGGTGCCACCGTGCTTCAGGAACGTCCGACGAGAGATGCCCGATCTCGTGGATCCCGGAACTTGACTGCGGCTCAATTCTGCCATGCTGTACCTCCGGATTTGTTACAGCGGTTACCAAAACTAGGGTGATCGGATCAGCACCAAGCTAGGGGACCGATCGATTCGTGCCAGACGCCATCACAACGAAGTGACCGTCGAGGCGATCGCGACGCTGGGCATGCCGGTCCGGCGGCCCGTGCTGCTACCGAGCCTGCTGCGAGAAGAAGTATCGGCTTGAATCCGAACTCACCAAACCCGCCATCGAGAAGCCGGAATAGCGAATCGCGTGGTAACCTGGGGTGAGTGAGCAGATTGGTCGTCCGGGGTCAGTTCTCGGGGTTCGAGTCCAAATCGCGGCGCCAAATCGAGCTGGAAAATGCAATAAAATCAAAAGCTTAAATTATTGGTGGGCCCGGAGGGACTCGAACCCCCAACCAAGCGGTTATGAGCCGCCGGCTCTAACCATTGAGCTACAGGCCCCACACGCGGCTGGATTAATGTTTTTCCCCGAACCGCACAAGGCTTTCCGGATGGGCTGGCCGAAATCGTCCAAATCCGCCCATATTCCGACATTAGAGCGACGTGCGTCCACTTAGACGCGCAAAAACGCTCTAACGCTTTGAATCTACGCAATCGCGCTTCCCGAAATCGATTCCGATTCTTGGGCCGATGCGGTAGTCGACAAGCGCGACTGGATCGCAGACCGAGGAGATTTTTATGACCAGACATCTTTTGCCCTTGGCGCTCGCCGCCGCAATCGCTTTTCCGGCGATGGCCGGCGCGGCCGATTCGCCGCCGCCGCCCCGCATCGTCGTCACTGGCGAAGGCGAAGCGACCGCGGCCCCCGATCTGGCGCTGCTGACGCTCAGCGTCATGCGCGAGGCCAAGACCGCGCGTGCCGCGCTCGATGCCAACAACGACGCCATGGCATCGGTGATCGCCGCAATGAAGTCGGCCGGCATCAAGGAGCGCGACCTGCAGACAGCCGGCATCCAGATCAGCCCGCGCTACAATTATACCAACAAACCGGACGGCAGCCAGGAGGCCGAACTCATCGCCTACCAGGTGACCAACACGCTTTCGGTGCGCATCCGCGATATCGACAAGACAGGCGAGATTCTCGACAAGGCGGTATCGCTCGGCGTCAACCAGGGCGGCGGCATCTCGTTCTCCAACGAGGATCCAACGGCAACTGTCACCGAAGCCCGCAAGAAGGCGGTCGCCGACGCCATGGCCAAGGCCAGGACGCTGGCCGAAGCTGCCGGGGTCAGCATCGGGCGGGTGCTGGAAATCACCGACCAGAACGTCGCGCCGCCGCCGATACCGATGACCGCCAAGGCCTTTGATGCGGCCCGCGAATCCGTTCCGGTGCAGGCTGGCGAGAATTCCTACACGGTGCAGGTCACAGTCACTTTTGAATTGAAGTGACCGCCACCTGAAGGCGGCTGTTGCGGCAACGTGGACTTTGCTGCATTAAAAAAACCCCCGAGGACTGGTCCTCCGGGGTTTTTTCGAGCCGCACCCTTCTATCTCAGGGGGCTCGCTCTACTCCAGACCGACCTTCGCAGAAGGTCATGTCCCTAAAACTGACCTTCGCAGAAGGTCATCATGCTACCAAGCAGGCCGTTGCCGGTAGGCAACGTGCCGAACGCTTACCGGTAGAGGACCGGGCAGCCGCGCTCATTGGCGAACACGACCACGACGCGGTCGCCATACTGGCGGCCCGCAACTTTCACCGTGCGGCGGCCGACGTCGATGATACGGGCACGGCGCAGACCCATGCGCTCTGCCTTGCCGAGAGCACGGTTTGGCGAGCAGGACCGGCGCCAGTCGCGTTCGCGGCGGCGTTCGCGGTAGTAACCATCGTCACCCTCGCCGGAATAGACGCCAACGCGCGGTTCGTCATTGTTGCCGAAGCCGAGGTAGATGCTGTCTGCATGGGCTGTGGCGGGAATGGCGGCAAGCGTGCCGAGGCCGATAAGCGCCGAAAGGGCCGCCGTCTTGATCGTGTTGAACATGTCTTCTCTCCTTGTTCAGGGCTTCCGCCCGCCTTTGATCGAACCAAAGTGTCTTGGTCGAACCGATGGCGAGGAGAATGCGCTTGCGTACCTGAACTTTTTACGAACCGGCCGTTCATTTCTGGTTCATGTAGAAACAAGCAATTGCGCAGTCTTCTCGGCTTTCCGGTTCTGAACACTCCGGTGGGTTCTGAACCATTTGGGTGGAAAACGCGCTGTCGGGCAGCCGGTTCCGGTTCCTGAAGGCCTGTCGCTAGGGCTCGTCGTCCAGCATGTGCTCGAAATAGTCGTCGGGCTCGGCAAGATCGGTCTCGCTGGCGCTGACCCGGCCCCGCATCGAGATGCCGGCCTCATGCACCGTCTCGGCGCTGCCTGACACCAGCCTGTGCCACCAGTAGAGATCGTGGCCCTCGGCGACCAGCCGGTAGGCGCAGGTCTTGGGCAGCCAACTGATGGTGCGCACATTCTGCGGCGTCAGACCGACGCAGTCCGGGACACGCGCCAGCCGGTTGACATAATCGGAGCAGCGGCAAGTTTCGGCGTCGAACAGCCGGCAGCCGACGCTCGTCCAGTAAATCGCGCCGGTGTCTTCGTCCTCGAGTTTCGACAGGCAGCATTTGCCGCAGCCGTCGCAAAGCGATTCCCACTCGGCCGGGGTCATCGCCTCGAGTGTCTTGATTTTCCAGAACGGCGTTTCCATCGACGGGATGTGGCCCCTGGCCGGGTGAAGGTCAAGCACCGCAACAGACGCAGACCCGGCCAGCACCATAGGCCGGCACCATAGGAATAACACGAAGTCGCCTTCAAAACGCCGGCCAATTGCCCTTCGTAGCCGTTAATGCCCGCTAACCGGAACCAATCCGGTTGATGAACAGTTTGGGCCGGGATGGGACGCCAAAGGAGGATTTTTAATGAAACGCCAACCACGGATTCTGGCAGGCACGGCACTTGGCCTGCTGATGGCGTCCGCGCCGTTGGGCGCATTCCCGTTGCAGGGCAGCGCCGCGTTCGACCCACCGCAGAGTACCGCCACGCCGTTGATCCCCGTGCAATCGAATTGCCCCGAAGGCGAGTCGGCGGAAGGCTGCGCACAGCAGGCGGAACCGGAGCAGAAGCCTCGCAAGAAGCGCGAGGAACAGGCCGCGCCTTCCGGCGAGGAGCAGCAGGGCGGTCAGCGCAGGAAGAAGCGCGAGCAGCAACAGCAGGAGGAAGCCGCACCCGCCGAACGGGCCGCACCTGCGAGCGACGAACAGCCCGAGCCGCGCAGAAAGAAGCGTGACCGGCAACAGCAGGAGGAAGCCGCACCGGCCGAACGGCCCGCCGAGCAGGCCGCACCTGCCAGCGACGAACAGCCCGAGCCGCGCAGGAAGAAGCGTGACCGGCAACAGCAGGAGGAAGCAGCACCTGCCGAAAAGCCCGCCGAGCAGGCCGCACCTGCCAGCGACGAACAGCCAGAACCGCGCAGAAAGAAGCGCGACCGGCAACAGCAGCAGGAAGCCGAGCAGGCTGCGCCTCGCGAAAACGCCGCGCCTGCAAATGACAACGAGCAGGTCACGCCGCGCAGGAAGAAGCGGGAGCAGGATCAGCAGATCGAAGCCGCACCATCCGAACAGCCAGCCAGGAAGGAAGCCGGCGAGCAGGACGAGCCGCTTCCGACCGACCAGCAAACGGCTCCCGCCGAGGGCGACAAGCCCCGGGATCAGGCTAAGGACCGTGGCAAGAAGCCTATCGGCGAACAGCCGGTGACAGGCGAGCAGCCCTCAACCGGCGAGCAGCCCGCCGAGCGCGAACAGGCCGCGCCCGCCGAAGGCGAAGGTCCGGCCCAGGGCGAGGCTCCCGTGTTCGACAGCCAGAAGGATGCCGTGCGCAAGCGCAGGGGCGGCAGGGACAACGCGCAAGAAACCGGCGGCCAGGACGCCGCTGGTCAGCCCACCCAGCAGAACGGCGAGCAGGCGGAAGCCCCGAGGCCGGCTCCGGTCGACCAGGGACCGCCGCCCACCGACGACAGGGCGGCCCAGCAGGCGATCAAGCTTGAGAGGATGGTTCGGGCGACGGAGGAAAAGGGCAGACGCGTTGAGCGTGCGCCCGACGAGGAAAACATTCGCCGCCGCCGTGAACGCCCGCGCGGGGTCGACGTCGTCAGGGAACTGGGCGACCGCGTCATCCTCCAGTTCAACAACCAGACGATCGTGGAAAGCGACGATGCGCCGCGCATGCGGCGTGGCGCGCGGAACGTCTACTATGAGGAGTTGTCGAGCAATCGCACCCGGGAAATCGTCGAGCGTGACAATGGTATCCAGATCGTCACCATCCGCAACCGCTACGGCGACGTCGTCCAGCGTTCACGCATCGCGCCCGACGGACGCGAATATGTGCTGAGCTATGTCGACGAGCGACACTATGAGGACGATGGCGACTGGCGCGATCCAGGCGACGATCTGCCGCCGATTCGGATCGACATTCCGCGCGAGGAGTACATTCTGGATTCCGAGGAGGTCGAGGATCCGGACGACTACTATACCTTCCTTGAACAGCCGCCGGTGGAGAGGGTGCAGCGCCTCTACTCGATCGACGAGGTCAAGCGCTCGGCCCGCGTGCGCGACATCGCCCGCCGCATCGACCTCGACACGCTGAACTTCGAATTCGGTTCAGCCTCGATCCCCGAAACCGAGGTGCAGAAACTGGAAGGCGTCGCCAGCGCCATGGAGAAGCTGCTCGAGAAGAACCCGGCGGAAACCTTCCTGATCGAAGGCCATACCGATGCCGTCGGCAAGCCGGAGGCGAACCTCGCTCTGTCCGACCGTCGCGCAGAGGCAGTCGCCGAAGCCCTGAGCAATGCCTTCAGCATCCCGCCGGAAAACCTGACGACACAGGGCTATGGCGAGGAGTATCTCAAGGTCGATACGTCGGAGCCGGAGCGCGAGAACCGTCGCGTCGCCATTCGCCGCATCACCTCGCTGGTGGCGCCGGTCGCCAGCGCGAATTAACTCGCAGTTTCAGAAACCTGAACTGGTTTCTGGAATCTATGCGGGAAGACATAGCCCACCCCGGTTTCTCCGGGTTGGGCAATTTCCGGCAATGAGCCGAGGTTGAAGGAGAATGTAGGTCGCGATTTAACCAGGCATTGAATCGCGAGGTCGTCCACCCCAGATTCTGGCTAGGGCTTCCCTGCCCTGTCCCGACTCCAGCGGGACACATGAGCCCCGCCGGTATCCCCTCGCCGGCGGGGTTTTGTTTTCGGCTTCGGTTGGGAAACGAGGGCTATGCCGGTGCCAGTCAGTAGATATTTTTCACGTTGGTTTTCGAATTCGCAAACACCTCGTCGGGCACGAAGAAGTCACCGGCGAGCGGGCCTGTCGCATCAGGCGCATAGATTGAAAAATCGCTGACGCTCTCGGCGCGCAGCACCTCCTCGTCGATGTAGAAATTGCCGGTCGCTTCGCGCGACGGCCTGAGCAGGATCGCATGCGCGGCATCGGCCATGATATCGGGCGAACGGCTCATCGCCGCCACTGTCGCCCCGCCCAGAATATTGCGTACCGCTGCCGTATCGATCGTCGAGATCGGCCACAGTGAATTGACGGCGATGCCGTCCCTGGCGAACTCCGCGCTCATGCCCAGCGTGCACATCGACATGCCGAATTTGGCCATCGTATAGGCGACATGGTTCTTGAACCATTTGGCCTTCATGTCGAGCGGCGGCGCCAGATTCAAGATGTGAGGATTGTCGGCCAACTTCAGGTGCGGAATGCACATTTTGGAAACCAGGAACGTGCCGCGTGTGTTGATCTGGTGCATCAGGTCATAGCGCTTCATGTCGGTTTCCAGCGTGCCGGTGAGTTGGATGGCGCTGGCATTGTTGATGCAGATGTCGATGCCGCCGAATTTTTCGACGGTTCTGGCGACCGCCTCGGCCACCTGCCCCTCCTCGCGTATGTCGCACAGCATCGGCAATGCCTTGCCGCCGGCCTGCTCGATCTCCTCAGTCGCCGTATAGATCGTGCCCGGCAGCTTCGGGTGGGGCTCGGCGGTCTTGGCCGCGATGGTCACATTGGCGCCGTCGCGCGCGGCGCGCAGCGCGATCGCCAGCCCGATGCCGCGCGACCCGCCGGAGATGAACAGCGTCTTTCCCTTGAGCGACATGTCTTGCGCCTCCGTTGCAAATCGGTTGGTCGCGATCCTTGCCCCGTGCCGTCGCCGGATACAAGAGCGGGGCGCATCGAGAGATGGTGACGCTGCGGAGCCGCCACGAAATCCAATGGTCTCAACGGCCGAGTAATACATATTCTGTAAAAAGAGGTTGAATATAGAATGGCCCTGTCGATCAAGAACACGGAAGTCGAGTAATTGGCGCGGGAACTTGCCCGCCGCCGTCGCGTGTCGGTGACGGAAGCGATCCGTCAAAGCCTCGAGCGCGAGGTTGCGCGCGAGCGGCTTGTGCCGCGCGACGAGCCCGACGACCTTTTCAGCGCCTGATGGCGATCGCCGAAAGAGCCGCGCAGGTACCGAAACGCCAAGATGCGATGACCGACGTCGAAATCCTCGGCTACGACGAACTCGGAATCCCGACGCGATGATCATCGACTCCTCTGCCTCGTCGTTATTTCACGTGCGGAACCAGGCGACGATTTCCGGCTGACGGATATCGAACCGGCTGTGTAGTCCACCGTCAGACCAGCACCAGGCCTTGCCGCATGGCGATGGCGATGGCGTCGGTGCGGTTGGCCGCACCTAGCTTGATCAGGATCGCCGCGACGTGGAACTTCGCCGTATGCACGGAAATGTTCAGGCGCCGCGCAATCACCTTGTTGGGCGCGCCCTCGGCCAAAAGCGCCAGCACTTCGCTCTCGCGCGGCGACAGCACCGGCCGGCCGGCGCTGTCGCCGACCGGCTCCTCGTCGGAGAGATCGTCGTCATGGAAGGCGAAATCGTCATGTCGATCGGACAAGGGGCGGCCCTCGCCCGAGATCCGATAGCCAGCCGCCGCCAGTCGCGCGGCGGCAGCGATCAGCAGATCGTCAGCTGCCGCCGGCAGTACGGCAAACACGGTATCGGCCGGCCGCTGCCGGCTCGCTCGTTGCGACAGGAGCACCCGAGGTATCGCGGGATCGTTGGGCCCGCCTTCCAGGTCCCCTCTTTCCAGGTAAACGCCATCGACGATCGCGACATCCGCTCTGTCGGCTCTATTTCTGCTACCGGCCACAATCGGCAGCAGATCGCCGGTCGCGGCAAGCGCGGTGGACAGGTGCTCGGCGCGCACGACGTCGTCGAGCGCGATCAGCACCGTCAGCCGCCGCCCCGTGATCCCGTGGCTTGCCATCGATCTTCTCAGTTCAGCGGCTTTTCGCCGATGGTCAGCACGACGTCGCGCCGTTCGCCGCCGCGCACCACGCCGAGCGTCACCGACGCGCCGGCGCTGTCCGGCCCGAGCCTGCGGATCAGCTCGCGCGGGCCATGCACGGCTTCGCCGTTCCACGACACGATGATGTCGCCAAGATGCAGGCCGGCCGCCTTCGCCGGGCCATTGTCGTCGAGGCTCATCACCATCGCGCCATGGGTGTCGCCGTTGCGGATTGGATGCAGGCCGGCGCCGAGATAGCCGCGCGCGACATGGCCCTTCTCGCGCAGCGTCGCCACCGCCCGTTCGATCGTCTCGTAAGGCATCACCAGCGCCCGCCGGCGCGGCCCGAACAAAAGCATGCCGATCAGTGCGCCCTTGGCGTCGAGCACCGGGCCGCCCTCGAAACGGCCGCCGGCATTGACGGCCAGATTGATGCGCCGGTCGATCGTGCCGCCGCGCATCGAGCGCCAGGCCGGACCGACCTCACCAACCGTGCCGAATGCGGCGAGCGACGCACCGTCGCTATTGCCGACGGCAATGGCCAGATGGCCCGGCCGCGCCGTGCCTGCCTTGGTCAGCGGCGGCACGTCCGGCGCGCCGGCCGGCTTCAGAAGGGCGGTCCCGGTGGATGGATCGCGGCCGACCAGCTCGGCCTTCACCTTGTCGCCCGAAGAAAGCGTCAGCTCAATCTCCTCGCCGGCCTCCACCGCCTCCTCGGCAGCGACAAAATAGCCGTCGCGCCAATGAAAGGCGGTCGCGGTGCGATGCTGATGCGTGGCGAAGCTCGCCGTGGCCGGCGCCGCTGCGGCGGCGATATCGGCGATGGCGTCGGAAAATGCGCTCAGATTGAAGTCGCTCATGTCGGTCTCCTGGGTCTTTTTCGCATCGGCCCGAAAATCGGCATCGATTTTCGGAAAGCACGATGCGAGAACTCAAAGTCTTAGAGCGTACTTTGAGCCTCCAATGGACGCTCGTCGCTCTACCCCAGATATCGCTCGGCAGCGCGTTGGCGGGTACTCGCCTGACGGCTAGTTGGGCGCTGGACTGGCCATCTGGTCAGGTCGCGGCCGATCCGGCCGCTTCGCACATATAGGCATCCTTCATCTTGCTCTAAAGACACGGAGCCCTGCCATGTCCCTCCCCGCCCAGCAATTGCAGTTCGATGATGCGCTGCTCGACGATTATTCGGCAACTGTCGCTGATGCCGTGGACCGCATCGGTCCCGCCGTCTGTCGCATCGAGCGCGTCGGTGGCGCCGGCGGCCAGGGCTCCGGCTTCGTCATCACACCGGATGGGCTGGTCGTCACCAATTTCCACGTCGTCGGCGATGCCCGCAGCGTCCGTGTTACGATGCCGGACGACGTCTCCAGAGAAGGCCGTGTTCTCGGCCGCGACCCCGACACCGACATCGCGCTGGTGCGTGCCGACGGCAGCTTTGCCGATATTGCGCCGCTCGGCGATTCCAAGCGCCTGCGGCGCGGCCAGATCGCCATTGCCATCGGCAACCCGCTCGGCTTCGAATGGACCGTCACATCAGGTGTCGTCTCGGCGCTCGGCCGCTCGATGCGTGCCTCCACCGGCCGGCTGATCGACGATGTCATCCAGACCGACGCAGCGCTCAACCCCGGCAATTCCGGCGGACCGCTGGTGTCGTCGGCGGGCGAGGTTATCGGCGTCAACACCGCCATGATCCATGGCGCGCAAGGCATCGCCTTCGCGGTTGCCTCCAACACCGCCAATTTCGTCATTTCCGAGATCATCCGCTTCGGCCGCGTCCGCCGCGCCTTCATCGGTGTCTCCGCCGATACGACAAATCTGCCGCGCCGTGCCGCCCTTCTGTCGCAAGTGTCGAGCAGCACGGCTGTGCGCCTGCGCAGTGTCGAGGCGAACAGCCCGGCGGCCAAGGCCGGGCTCAGGGAAGGCGACGTCATCGCCGCCATCGACGGCCGCCCGGTCACCGGCGTCGACGATCTGGTGCGCTTGCTCGATGCCGAGCGCATCGGTCGCGAAACACTGTGCACGGTAGTGCGCCGCTCCGGCATTGCTCAGGTCACGGTGATGCCGGAGGCGCGGGCCTGACAACTATCGCGGCGCAAACATCTGGCCAAGCAGCGAAACCAGCAGCACTGCCAGTTCGCCGGTCGGATCGAGGTCCGGATCGAAAATGGTCATGTCCATTCCGATGCAGCGCGGATCCGCCACCAGCGCCGCGAGGATGGCGACGAGATCGTCGGGATCGATGCCGGGACTGCCTGGTGAATCCACCGCCGGCATCACGGTCTGATCGAGCGCATCGACGTCGAAATGCACCCAATAGGGCCAGCCGGTTCGCGCCAGCGTGGTCCAGGTCTTTTCCAGGACCTTTGCCGCGCCGAGCGCCCGCACGGCAAAGACATCGATCAGCGTCATCGCGGTCGAATTGATGTCGGGCCAGGCGAAGTCGGGGTCGCGGTTCTCGCGTTCGCCGATCTGAATCACCTGTTCGTCCGCAACAAGCGGGCTCGCGATCTCAGGCCAGTCGGTCAGCAACCGCTCACCACGTCCGGTGGCGAGCGCAAGGTCCATGCCGGCGGCCGAGCCGAGTGAAGCATCGACGTCGTAATTGCCCGGATGGCGGAAATCGCTGTGGCCATCGACATGGACCAGTGCCAGCGGACCAGATCGCCGTGCGCCAGCCAGCGCGCCAAGCAGGACCGCGCAGTCGCCGCCGACGACCAGCGGGAACTCGCCTCGTCTCAGCGCGCCGGCAACAACTTCGGCAAGTCCGAGATTGAAGCTGCGTAACGCATTGCCGTTGCGCAGCCGGGTGCCCGGCTGCGGCTCCGTGCTATAGGCGGGCCGATCAAGATCAACCACTTTGAGGGCCGCAAGCGTCTCGATCAGGCCGGCTTCGGTCAACGCCTGCGGCGCACGCCACGTCCCCGGTATATGAGCCGGCCTCAGCGGACGGAGGCCAAGGTTTGAGGGCGCGCGGACAAGGCAGATTTCACGCATGGAATGGGCCCAGGCTGATGAGTTCAGCTTATACCGCAAAGACGTGGTGGCCACGCGGCTGGAGGCTTCAGGTGATATCTACAGACAATTCCTGCCAGCCGCTATCACGCTCAGGCCGCGGCGCCTTCAACAAACTGCTCCAGAAACTCGGCGCTCGGCGGGATCGGCTTGATCACGTCGATCAGCACGCCATTGGGGTCTTTTGTGATGAAATGGCGCTGGCCGAAGGCTTCGTCGCGGAGCGTTCGCAGGATCGGCAGGCCGGCGGCGATGACGCGCTCATAGATGGCATCCGGGTTCTTGACCTCGAAATTGATCAGCAGGCCGGAGGCACGGCCGCGCCCTTCCTCGGGGATCGTTTCATGATCGCCCTGGACGATGCCGAGATTGACGCGGCGATCCTCGGTTGATTGCAGATGCACATACCAGTCGCTCTCGAACAGCGGCTTGAAGCCGAAGTGCGTGACATAGAAGGCCTTGGTGCCGGCAACGTCGCCGGTCATCAGCACCGGGTAATAGCTTGTCGTCTTCATCTTTCCTTCTCCCGTCAGATAACATACAGTCTGCATGTAAATGCGCAGTAACATACAGGCTGCATGTATGCAACAGGAATCCACGCGCCGCTCCAACCGCGATCGCACCGAAGCGACGCGCGCCGACCTGATCGCCGCGGCGCGAAGTCTGTTCACCGAGAAGTCCTATGCGGAGACCGGCACGCCCGAGATCGTGGCTGCGGCCGGCGTCACCCGCGGCGCGCTCTATCATCACTTTGCCGACAAGCAGGCGCTGTTCGCCGCAGTGGTCGAGCAGGAGGCGGCGGCTGTGGCGGAAGAGATCGAGCGCGCTTCGCCGCCCTCGCTGTTTGCCCGCGATGCGCTGATCGCCGGCTCGGATGCCTATCTTACCGCCATGCGCGCACCCGGCCGCACCCGGCTGCTGCTGCTCGACGGGCCGGCCGTGCTCGGCCGCGCCGCCATGGACGAGATCGACAACCGCCACGGCAACCGCTCGTTGCGCGAGGGCCTGGTTGCAGCGATGCGCTCGCAGTCCATGATGAGATTGCCGGTGGAAGCGCTGACCGCGCTGCTTGCCGCCGCCTTCGACCGCGCGGCGCTCGCCATCGAAGCAGGCGCTTCGACCGAGGACTACCGCGCCGTTCTCATGGCGCTGATTGATGGGCTGTCGCCCCAGGCGCCTGGTTCGGCTCGAACTCGTTGAAACAGCCAAGCTGGCGCTTGAACTGGTCGATCAGCCAGGCCGCAGCCGGCTTCGGGCTGCGGTCGGCGCGGTGCATGGCATAAAGCGGCGAGCGGACTTCGCGATACGGCTCCAGATCGAGTTCCACCAGCCGGCCGTTGGCCACATCGTCAGCAATCAACCATCGCGGCAGTCCGCCCCAGCCCAACCCTTCGCGCATCAGCGCATGCTTGGTTCGCATGTCCGTAAGTCGCCAGGTGCGGTAGGCGTAGACGCCGTAGTCGCGCCCTTTGGTGCGCTCGGACTGGTCGCTGACGACAAGTTGGATGTGTTCGCGCACCTCCTCCAGCGGCACCGGCTTGGGAAGCAGCGCCAGCGGATGGCTTGGCGCGGCCGCCGGCACCATCGACATGAAGCCAATGCGCACAAGATGCGCGTCGACCTCGCCCAGCAGTCCGCCAATACCGAGATCGGCATGTCCATTGACGACATGATCGGGGATCAGCCCGAGCGTGCCGGCATGCAGGCGCAGCATCACGGTTGGAAATTGCGCCTCGAACGCCTTCAACACGCGCACCAGCACGGTGGAAGGCAGCGCCACATCGACCGACAGCGCGACTTCAGCCTCCAGGCCCTGTTTGTGGCTGTCGACGCGAGAGCGGATGCGCTGCAATACGCCGACCATGCGCCGCGCATCTTCCAGCGTCGCCCGGCCGACATCGGTCAGATGCGGCTCGCGCGTGCCCTCGCGCTCGAACAGTTTCAGCCCAAGCTGTGCCTCGAGATTGGCGATAGCGTAGCTGATGACCGACTGCGCTCGGTTGAGCTTGCGGCCGGCGGCGGAGAAACTGCCGGTGTCGGCGACGGTGACAAGGATATGAAGCTGATCGAGTGTCGGGTTTGGCTGCATCGTCATATCCACTATTTAGATGGAACATACATAAAATTTGCCGGTTTTTCAAATGGGTCAGCTCGCCCATATAGGTCGGGACAGTTCAGCCAACCCTGGAGACCCCGCCATGTCCATCCTTCTCGTCACATCCAGTCCGCGCGGCAATGCCTCGCATTCGACCCGCATCGCCACTGAACTTGCAGAAAAGCTGCTCGCCGCCGATCCTTCGGCCAAGCTGGTCGCACGCGATCTCGTCGCAAACCCGCTGCCGCACATCGATCCGGACTATTCGACCGGCATCTATACGCCCGCCGACGCCCGCACACAGCGCCAGGCCGAGGTCGTCGGCGTTTCCGACGGCGTGCTCGATGAACTGTTTGCGGCCGACACCATCATCCTGGCCACCGGATTCATCAATTTCGGCATCTCGTCGACGCTGAAATCCTGGGTCGACCACGTCTCCCGCACCGGCAAGACTTTCTCTTATGGCGAGAATGGCCCGAAGGGCCTCGTCACCGGCAAGAAGGTCTACATCGTCCTGGCCTCGGGCGGCATCTATTCGGAAGGCGCGGCCGTGCAGATGGATCACGCCATCCCTTATCTGCGCAGCGTGCTTGGCTTCATCGGCATGACCGACGTCGAAGTCATCCGCATCGAAGGCGTCGGCATGGGGCCGGACGCGGTCACTGCCGCTCTGGCCAAGGCATCAGCCAAGGTGGATGCTTTGGTGACATCGACCGTAAGCAAACAGGCTGCGGCGGCGGCGTAGGCCACCAGCCGTCGGTAACTCTAGAATAAAGGCAGGCGCCTGACAGGGCGCTTGCCTTGTTCGTTTTAAGATGCGCCGGAGACCGAACGGGTCTCACCCGAACATCTTCTCGCCCTGCTCGTCGACCAGCTGAATGCCCTTTTTGATCGAGATGTCGACAGCGTCGTCGAGCCCGGCAAAACGATCGGCGCGGATGAATTTGTGTTCCTTCACCACGCCGTCGATTTCCTTCGAAACCACGCCGCAGGTCTGGTATTGGCCTTCCGCCTTGTAGGGCGTGGCGCTGATCAAAAATCCCTTGTGCTCGATCTGCTTTGCCGGTGCAGCACTCTTTGGTTCGCCCGCATCACCGCCGCCACCGCCGAAAAGACGTTTCAGAAAAGACATGGGAGCGCCCTCCAACGGCAATCATCCTGCATCACATAGCGTGTTGCAGGATGATTTCACTAGCGGTCCTTAGGCAAACGGGCAAGGGCCGCATCCGGCCCGGAAGTCAGTCGCGCGACAGCGCTTCGAGGGCTTCGGCCGCCCCTTTCAATATCGCGATCGCTTCGGCCTGTTTTTCAGCGGGCGCGTCGACGATGTCGCCGAGGGCTGCACGCAGCCGGTAGCGCACGGCGCGGAATTCGTCGCGCTTTTCCGAACCGCCGCGGCCGCGACGTCCGCCATCCTCGCCATCGTCGTTCCAGCCGAACCAGTCGCGCGCCTTTGCCATCTTGCGGCCGAAACGTTCGAGATGATCGAGCACGTGGTCGATCATCTCGCGATTGTCATTGAGATGCGCCTGCCCTGCCTCGGTAATCGAAAACACCTTCTTGTTGCCTTCCGCCGACGAGATGGCATAGCCGGCCTCTTCCAGGAAGGTCAGCGTCGGATAGACCACGCCGGGGCTCGGGCTGTAGACGCCGCTGGTGCGTTCCTCCAGCGCCTTGATGATGTCATAGCCGTGGCGCGGCGCCTCGGCCAGCAGCGACAGCGTGATCAGCTTGAGATCGCCGTCGGCCAGCATGCGCCCGGCGCGGAACATGTCGCCCGGCCCGCCGCGCCCGCCGCCCCTCATGCCTTGGCCGAATGGGCCGAAGCCGCCGCCACGACCGCCGAACTTGCCGGCCATATGCATGAAAACGCGCTCGGCATGCTCGCCGAAATGATGATGTCCGTGCATTGTCTGCTCCTTGAGTTATGTCTTACGATATATCTCAATTATGCGGGTGAGGCCGTTGAGTCAAGATATATCTTACGATGTATCTGAGCACGGTGCCCAACCAGATCGATTTCGTCACCGAGCTTGGCCAATACCGGTTACCAGCGGCCCTTGCGCCGGTTCCAGGCATAGAGAAGATCGGCGAAGCGATCATAGGCATAGCGCGTCAACGGCAGCGCGGCGGGGTTGCCGAACAGCGTTGCAAGCCAGCCCTCGCCCGGCGTTCTCAGCCAGACGGCAATTGCGACATCGGCGCCAACCAGCAGTTTGCCGTCCGCCTCGGTTGCGTGCAGCCGGCGGCGGATGTCCTCCAGCGACACGCCGTATCCGGCCAGCGCCGCCGGCTCGGCATTGATGTCGCGAAACGTGATCCGCCCGGCCTTGATCGCCTCGACCAGCCGCCGCTTCTGCCTGACGATGCCGGCATCGCAAACCGGACAACGGGTATTGTACCAGATGGTCAGCAGAGGCTTGGGCATGTGTCTCGAGACGCGAGTTGAAGTGCTGCGCTGACTATCCGGGAAATCCCTTCGGCCCGCAATATTTCGGGCAAGCCACTTCGGGCCAGACTGGCCGGCCGGGCGCCGTCGAGCGGCGCCCGACCGTCCGATGTCCGGCAGCTTGCGCGGGTCTATAGCCGCGCAACGCCTCACCCGAGCGAGGCGATGATCTCGCGATAGGCCAATTCCGGGAAGGCCTTGAGCGTCCGCGTCCTCACATTGCCGCCTGTCGCCAGCATCAGCGAGAAACGAGCGAGCACCGCATCGTCGGGCGCTTCAAGGACCGCCACCATATCGCATTCGCCCATGGTGAGATAAAAAGCCTTGAACGAGCCGCCCATGTCTCCCAGCAGCTTCTTGGCGGCATCGAGCCGCTTCGGCGACTCGCGCACATTTTTGGCGCCCTGCTCAGTCCAGTTGATCAGCACGATGTAGGTTGTCATGCACACCTCCCTCCGGGGCCTCGGAGCGCGGCGTCACCGCCGGGGCGGGCATCCGGGTTTGTCGCCCAGAAAATGCATCCGAGACGAGATTATCCTCCCACAGCAGGTGTGCTGCAAGGACAACCGCACCGTCTGGCGAGACAATCCCTGTGCGACGAACGAAAAAGGGCGCCGCACAGGCTGTGACAAAATGATGAGGGCCCTGCAAAAGCGCTGGGCATTCGCTCGATTCTTGACGTCGTGAACAAGCAGGAAATGTCTGAATCGGGTGGAATGTCGTCCTTCTTGTCGCCGAACGGAAGGACCAGGGAGCACCCTTTTTTACAGACGTTTCTGGCGCTTCTCCGAAACGGACCTTCGCGTTTCTGCCGTGGTCGGACCGGGAGCGGACATAACGCGATCGGGCCTAGCTTCGCGCGATAGCGTCATCTTAGACTGTCGCTTGGATCAATCTTCGGCGATCGCCTATGGGCGCCTCTCTCTACGAACCTATCAAGGTATACAAACCCGTCGCGACGAACATCGGTGTCGTCGACGGGCCGTTCGAGTATCTGACCGTGGCTGGCGTAAAATTGCCGCTCCCGTTCACGACGCGAATGACGGTCGTGCGTCTTTCGAATGGCGATCTGTTTCTCCACTCGCCGATCAAGTTCGACCAGAGGCTGGCGAACGAGCTACAGGCGCTAGGGACGCCCCGTCACCTCGTGTCGCCCAACCAATTTCACTACGCTCATATCGGAGAGTGGGCGAAGGCCTTTCCCGAAGCGATAACCTGGGCCTCGCCGCGCGTCCGCCAAAGAGCCCGCGCCCGCCGTACAGCGATCGAGTTTGCCAGAGACCTCGGCCCTACTCCGCCTGAAGAGTGGGGTCGGGAAATCGACCAGACGCTTTTCCCTGGTGGGTATTTCAAGGAGTACATTTTCTTCCACAGGGACTCGAAGGCGCTGATCCTCACCGACACGATCATTAACCTCGAGTTGGACAAGATTGCCGAGCCTTGGCGAACGGCCACAAAACTGACCGGTATGTATCATCCTCACGGTCAGATCTTCTTCGGTATGCGCCTGCCGCTCCTTCTTCAGCAGTGGAAGGCGAAGGTAGCGCTGCGAAAAATCCACTCATGGCAGCCAGACCGTATTTTGCTCAGCCATGGCCGATGTTTCGACACCCGCGCCGACGAAGTCATCAGGAGGATTTTTGGAGAGCCCCATAGCTGGTAGCTCGCTCCCAAGCGATGATTTGCCACGCCAGGCTGGGAAGGTCTGCTCCCTGACTCGGGACAATTCACGACGTCGAGGCTGCGACAGCCTGTAACTGGACATGACGCAGAAACAGGCTAGCATGCAGCGTCATGCGCAGACTTGCCCACATCTTCGCAATTGTACTGCTCGTAGTGTCCGCAGCAGGCACGGTTGCGCATGCAACTAACGCAACGAGCATGGCATTGGCGATGTCTTCCGCCGCGATGGCTGACGGAGACATGGGCGATTGTAGTGCCTGCCCTCCCGACGACAGCGGCAAGCCTCAGCTATGCGGTGCGGCCTGCCTTGTGCCATTCGCAGCAATTCCTGCGTGGATCAGTCTCGTGCTATCCTTTGTGGCAGCCGAAATCGCGACTTCACCGCTTGTGGAATTGGTCGGCCACACCGGCCCACCCGATCCCTCTCCTCCCCGAACCATCATCCTGTAGCTGACGCCGGCAGGGCTTGCCCGGTTGCCGGTGTAACGACCATGGGCGCGTCGTACCGCCCGTGATCGCAGTTCGCGTGAGGTGTCTTTCCGCGCCGCCATGTGCGCGAACGACCGACTTTTCAGGATGATTGAACCATGTCCAGATTTCCCATGCCGGCGCTGACGCGTCGAGCCTTTCTTGCATCGGCGGCCGCGAGTACCGCGGATGCGATGCTTCCCGTGTTGTGGCGGTCGCCCGTCCACGCCGCGGCTCCGCAAGAGGTGCAATTGCGGGCGGCGCCGGATCGTACGCGGCTTATGCCCGGACCATCCGGCGAGATTGCCGCCTGGTGCTACGGCGGGACTGTTCCCGGTCCCGAGATACGGGTCCGGCAGGGCGAGCGGCTGCGGGTCGTGGTCGAGAACGGCCTCGCCGAGGAAACGACAGTGCACTGGCACGGCGTGCGCGTGCCGCACGCCATGGACGGCGTCCCGCACCTTTCCCAGAAGCCGATCGGAGCGGGAGAGCGCTTCGTCTACGAATTCGATGCGGTCGACGCCGGCACCTTCTGGTATCACCCGCACCAACGGAGCTTCGAGCAGGTCGAGCGCGGGCTTTACGGACCGCTGATTATCGAGGAACGCGAACCGGCGCGCGTCGACCGCGACGTGACCTGGGTGCTCGACGACTGGCGGCTGACCAAATCGGGCGCAATCAGCGAGGATTTCGGCAACCGGCACGACATCCACCACAACGGCCGCGTCGGCAACACGGTTACCATCAACGGTCGCGTGCCGACTACCTTCGCCGTCAGGGCGGGTGAGCGCATCCGCCTGCGGCTGATCAACGCCGCCAATGCGCGCATCTTCAGCCCCGACTTCACAGGTCTTCAGCCCATCGTCATCGCGCTCGACGGTCAGCCGGTCGCGCCACACGCGCCGGATGGCGGGCTGGTGGTGCTTGGCCCGGCCATGCGCGCCGACCTGATCCTCGACATGACGGGCAAGCCCGGTAGACGGGTTTCGATCTTCGACCGGTTCTACGAAGGGCTGGAATACAAGCTCGTCGATATCGCTTATTCCGACACTCCGCTCCGCGAGCGCGCGCCCGACTGGCCGCTCGCCTTGCCGGCCAACCCGCTACCGGAGCCGGACCTCGAAACCGCATCCCGCAACGAAGTTGTTTTCACCGGCGGCATGATGGGCCAGATGGTGGCCCAGGACATGGGTGAAAGCATGGGCCCGGGTGCGCCGGGCGGCACGGCGCGCGACATGAATTCGATGATGGGCGGAGAGAGGATGACGCAGACCATGAACTCCAGCACCGCTTGGTTCATCAATGGAATCGCCGCCGACCAGGCTCGCCACGACATGAAACCGGCGCTGACGCTTGCGCGGAACAAGAACCATGTCATCGCAATGACCAATGCGACAGCCTGGCATCATCCGATCCATCTGCACGGCCATTCGTTCCGGGTGATTTCCCGCAATGGCCAGCCCACCCGTCATCGCGAATGGCAGGACACGGTGCTGGTTTCGCCGCGCGAAAAGGTCGAGATCGCCTTCGTCGCCGACAACCCCGGTGACTGGATGTTCCACTGCCACATTCTTGAACACCAGGCCGGTGGCATGATGGCGGTCTTCCGCGTCGCCTAATCTTCCGAAAACCCGAAAGGAGAAAAAACATGTCCAATATTCTGAAAGCTCTCGCCCTTGCGTCCTTGCTCTCCAGTGCCGCTCCGGCGCTTGCCGGCGAAAAGGACGTCACGCTTTACAAAAACCCGCAATGCGGCTGCTGCGAAGGCTATGCCGATTATCTTAGGGAGAACGGCTTCGCGGTCACCGTCAAGCCGACGCACGACCTTTCCGCCATGAGCCGGGAAGCGGGCATTCCGGCGGAAGCCGAGGGCTGCCATCTCTCCTTCATCGACGGCTATGTGGTGAGCGGCCATGTGCCGGTCGGCACGGTCAAAAAGCTCTTGACCGAGCGGCCCGATATCAAGGGCGTGACGCTGCCCGGCATGCCGATGGGTTCCCCCGGCATGACCGGCACGAAGGAGGGTCCGTTCGAGATTCTCGAAATCCAGAAGTCTGGTGGGACCGGCGGCGTCTACGCCAAGGAATAGGAGGCTGCGATGATGGAAGGCACGAGCGGAATGATGATGTGGGGCATGAGCTTCGCGTGGCTGCTCGCCGTGCTTGTGCTCGTCCTTGGGGCGGCCGCACTGGTCAAGTACCTGTTCTTCGGCGGCGGCAAATGAAAAGGACGTCGGTCCTCTTCTCGATGCTCGGCGTGGCTGCGGTAGTCCTTGGATTTTCCTGGCCCTGGCTCGCGAACCGGATGGCCGGCGGCGTCTCGGCTGCCACCGTCGCGTTCGGAAAGACGATCTATGCCGAGCGTTGCGCCACCTGCCATGGCGCCAACCTCGAAGGACAACGCGACTGGAAAAGCCCGCTGCTTTCGGGACGCATGCCGGCACCACCGCACGATGCCTCCGGTCACTCCTGGCATCATCCGGACGGCGTGCTCTTCCGTGTCACCAAGGAAGGACCGGCCGCGGTCGTCGGCGGCGGCTACGAGAGCGACATGCCGGCATTTGCGGGTGTGATGACCGACGAGGAAATCTGGGCCGTGCTCACCTTCATCAAGAGCACCTGGCCTGAACGGGAGCGACAATATCAGGCGGAGATGAGCCGCCGGGAGCAGGAGCAGGCGCGGTTGGACCGCGCCCCGCCAAATCCCTCCTCAACTGGAAAGCATGGGTTATGAAAGTAACAATCCTGATCGCAATGCTTTCTCTGTTGCTGGCCGCCGCGCCGCCCGCGCTGGCGCATCATCCGGGCGCCGATCTCGACAAGATGATGGGCAGTGAGGAGAAGTTCTTTCAGATCATCGACGAACCGGCTGCACCGCCGTTCGAACTGGCCGACGCGGACGGAAAGGCCGTCCGCCTTTCTGATTTCTCAGACAAGATCGTGGTGCTCTACTTCATCTTCGCGAGTTGTACCGATCTGTGTCCAGTCCATTCCGAGGTGATCGCGGACATTCAGCGCAAGGTCAACGCTACGCCGATGAAAGACAGGGTGCAGTTCCTGGCAGTGACGACCGACCCGTTAAGGGACACGTCCGAAGTCCTCGATGCCTATGGTCCAGCGCACGGATTGGATGCCGGCAACTGGATGTTTTTGACGACACGGCCGGGCCAGCCGGACGGCACGACCCGGAAATTGTCAGAGGCTTACAATGTGCGCTTCGAGCCGCTGGAGGACGGCCAGCAGATGCATGGGGCCGTCACCCACGTCATCGATCGCGGCGGACGCTTCGCTGCCAAGTTCCACGGCCTCAGGTTCGACCCGCTGAATATGGTTCTTTATATCAACGGCCTCACCAACAACGTCCGGAAACCGGCAAAACCCGAGCCCGGCTGGTGGGACAGGCTCAAGGTAATGTTCCTATGAACATTGACCCACTAAAAAGGCACATTCGGCGATGCCGCGGTTCACGACAACATATCCATGGGGAAGCGCTGCAACGCATGAATGATCGCGGTTCCTCATCAGAAGCCTCTAGAGGATCAGAACCGAAATGGTCGGTCCTAGCCTACAACATCATCCGCAGCATCAACCTCAGATCAGCCCAACCCGCATAGGGCTGCATCATCGAAACGACACCGCCAATCAGCGGGATCGTTTCGATTCTCACACAGCCTGCGCAGCGCCCTTCAAATTGCTATCCGTTGCCCGGCATCAGCTGTCGAGGAAGCTCCGCAGCTTGCGCGAGCGGCTGGGGTGCTTGAGCTTGCGCAGCGCCTTGGCTTCGATCTGGCGGATGCGCTCGCGGGTGACCGAGAACTGCTGGCCGACTTCCTCCAGCGTGTGGTCGGTGTTCATGCCGATGCCGAAGCGCATTCTGAGCACGCGCTCTTCACGCGGGGTGAGTGAAGCAAGCACCCGCGTCGTCGTCTCGCGCAGATTGGCCTGGATCGCCGCGTCGATCGGCAGGATCGCCATCTTGTCCTCGATGAAATCGCCGAGATGCGAATCCTCCTCGTCGCCGACCGGCGTTTCGAGCGAAATCGGCTCCTTGGCGATCTTCAGCACCTTGCGCACTTTTTCCAGCGGCATGGCGAGCTTTTCCGCCAGTTCCTCCGGCGTCGGCTCGCGGCCGATCTCGTGCAGCATCTGGCGCGAGGTGCGCACGATCTTGTTGATCGTCTCGATCATGTGCACCGGAATGCGGATGGTGCGCGCCTGGTCGGCGATCGAGCGGGTAATCGCTTGCCGGATCCACCACGTCGCATAGGTCGAGAACTTGTAGCCGCGGCGGTATTCGAATTTGTCGACCGCCTTCATCAGGCCGATATTGCCTTCCTGGATCAGATCGAGGAACTGCAGGCCGCGATTGGTGTACTTCTTGGCGATGGAAATGACGAGGCGCAGATTGGCCTCGACCATTTCCTTCTTGGCGATCGCGGCTTCGCGCTCGCCCTTCTGCACCTGGTTGACGATCTTGCGGAATTCCAGGATCGAGATCGCCGTTTCGGTGGCGAGGTTCTGGATCTCGGCGCGCAGGTCGCGGATCGCGTCCTTTTCGTTCTTGGTGAATTCCTTCCAGCCGCGCGAGGTCAGATTGCCGATCGAGCGCGTCCAGTTGGGATCGAGCTCCGAGCCCTGATACTCCTTCAGGAATTCCTCGCGGCGCACGCCATAGCTTTCGGCCAGCCGCAACAGCTTGCCTTCGTTCTGCACCAGGCGCTTGTTGATGTCGTAGAGCTGCTCGACCAATGCCTCGATGCGCGCCGTGTTCAAGGATAGCGACTTCACCGCCTTGATCAGCTGATCCTTCAGCTCCTTCAGCCGGCGGTCCTGGCTGGGCGACAGCGTGCCGGCGGCAGCCAGCCGGTTCTCGACCTGCTGGTCCTGCAGCTTGCGCAACTTCTTGTAGGTGTCGGCGATGACGTCGAGCGTCTCCATCACCTGCGGACGCAGCTCCGCTTCCATCGCCGCCAGCGACAGGCTGGCTTCGTCCTCGTCTTCCTCGTCGTCATCAGTCAGACCGCGCGTGTCGCCGCCGACATTGGTGATGTCGTCCTCGTCCTCGCGCGAACGGCGCGGCTTGTCGTCGGTCTTGGCTTCCTCGATCCGCTCGACCACCGGCGCCTGCTTGGCCTCCGGTCCGGCATAGGTCGCTTCGAGGTCGATGATCTCGCGCAAGAGGATCTTCGATTCGTTGAGCTCGTCACGCCAGATGATGATGGCCTGGAAGGTCAGCGGGCTTTCGCACAGGCCCGCGATCATCGTCTCGCGGCCGGCCTCGATGCGCTTGGCAATCGCGATTTCGCCCTCGCGCGACAGAAGCTCGACCGAGCCCATCTCGCGCAGATACATGCGAACCGGATCGTCGGTACGATCGGTCGGCTCTTTCTTGGTGGTCGTCGCGGCAACGGCGGTGCCGGTCTGCTCGGCCAGTTCGTTGGCGTCTTCCTCGGCGTCGGCAGCCGCATCGGCGGCTTCGGGCTCCTCGCCCTGCTCGTCGTCCTCGACCACGTTGATGCCCATGTCGGAGAGCATGGCCATCGTATCCTCGATCTGCTCGGAGGTCACTTCCTCCGAGGGCAGCACCGAATTCAGTTCGTCCATGGTGACATAGCCACGCTTCTTGGCGGCCTTGATCATCTTCTTGACAGCATCGTCGGAAAGGTCGAGCAGAGGGCCATCGGTGGCGCCTTCACGTTCGGTCTCGACCTCTTCCTTTTCTTTTGTCGCCATTCTTTATTTTCTCCAAGCGGCCAGGTATCTAGCCGCATAAGTATCAAGCCGCGTAAGGTGCCGTACCGGTTAAATCAGATGCGCTCGCTCTAGAACGCGTTTCCCCGGGCCAGTAACTGCATCTCTCGTTAAGTCCAGATTAACCCTGGTAACTGTGGCAGGCTGACCGCCTGTCCAGTGACCGGTACCTCACATCGCTGCATTTCCGTCGACGCCGGCGCGGGTTAACGTTTCGAATCGTCCTGATTCCGTCATTCTGCCAGAAGGTCAAGCGCCTCTCGCATGATTCGCATGAAAAAAGCGAATCAATTACCCGACTTAAAGCGCCGCGGCTGATTCGACGCGCAAGCACGGTTCTGCACTTTCACCCTTTCGTAAGCTTCGACCTACACCCGCCCGGCCCTGCCCGAAGACACGCCGAACCCTTCAATCAGCGCTTCCGTTGCCTGCACAACACGAAATTGCGCCTGGATCTCGACGAGATGCCGGTAGTTTTCGTCCGTGGGATCGCTGGCGAGCGCTGCTTCTGCCTGTTTCAGCTCCTTATGTAAGGTGCGCGCGCTGCGCTGCAAGTGGAGCGCCTGGCTGAAGGCGTCGCGGGCATCGTCAAGTCCGGCTGTTTCCAGCGCCGGCCATTGCCGCGCCCGTTTGATCAGCGCCACCACGCGCGCCCAGATCTCGCCGCAGCCGGCACGTTCGATCGTCGCGATCACCGCGTTGCGGTCGTTGGCCATGTCATGCGCCATCGCATCGAGGATCGCCGCGTGCAATCGCTTCAGATCGGTGTTGGCGAGGTCGAGGAACTCGACATGCGCGAAATTCTCGTCGATCAGCGCCGGATGATTGACAAGAGCTGCGATGATCGTCGCCTCGCGCACCGACAACCCCTCGCTGCCGCGCTTGACCAGCGCCGAGCGGCCAAGGCTTTCGGTGATCGCGGTGCGTCCACCGGCATTGCCGCCGCGTGCGAACTGCCCGCCAGCAGCTGAGCCCTTGCCCTGAAAGCGCCCGCCGGACCGCCCATCTTGGCGCCCTCCTTGATAAGCTTGGCGCGCGCCGCGCTGGGCGCCGAAAAAGCTTAGCACTCGCTCGCGCATTTCCTGTTGGTAGTGATAGCGCAAGCTCTCGTCGCGGATGCGGCTGGTCAGTTCGCGCAGCGTTTTTTCCAGTTCCGCCCGTCGTTCCGGCGTGTCAAAGATGCCGCCGGCCGTTTCGCGCATCCACAAAAGGTCGGCGAGCGGCCGCGCCTCGGAAAGCACGGCGCCAAACGCGTCCGGCCCTTCGGCCTTGACCAGATCGTCGGGGTCCTTGCCTTCGGGCAGAAGCGCAAAACGCACCGAGCGGCCTGCCTGGACCGCCGGCAGCGCCATGTCGGCGGCGCGCCATGCCGCCTTCAGTCCGGCCTGGTCGCCATCGAAGCACAGCACCGGCTCGCCGGCCATCCGCCACAGCAGTTCGAGCTGGTTTTCGGTCAGCGCGGTGCCGAGCGGCGCCACGACATTTTCGAAACCGGCCTGCGCCAGCGCGATCACGTCCATATAGCCCTCGACGGCAATCACCGTGCCGCCCTTGGCCAGCGCCCCCTTTCCCAGCGCTTGGCGCGCTCGGGCGAAATTATAGAGCACGTTGCCCTTGTGGAAGAGCTCGGTGTCGGGCGAATTCATGTATTTGGCGAGCGCATCGGCTGCCAGCGCCCGCCCGCCAAAGGCGATTATCTTGCCTCTGGAGTCCGGGATCGGGAACATGATGCGGTCGCGGAACCAATCGTAGGAAACCGGAACGTCGTCGCCATGGCGCACCAGCCCGCATGCCTCGATATCGGCTTTGGGCACGCCCTTGGCGGCAAGATGCTCCTTCAGCGCATTGCGGCTGTCAGGCGCATAGCCGAGCCGGAACGACTGCTGCGTCGCCGGCGTCAGCCCGCGGTCGCGCAGATAGGCGCGGGCTTTTGCGCCTTCCGGTCCCTGCAGCCGCTCCTGGAAGAAGGCGGTCGCCATTTCCATGACTTCGGTCAGGCTGGCGCGTTCCTTTTCGCGCCGTTCCTCCTGGGCATCGCGCAACGGCATCGGCACCCCGGCCATGTCGGCGATCTTCTCGACCGCTTCGGGAAAGCTCATTCCGTCGAGTTCGGTGAGGAATTTGAAGTGGTCGCCCGAAACCGAGCAGCCGAAGCAATGATAGCGTCCCTTCTTGTCCTCGCAGTGAAAGGACGGGCTCTTCTCGCCATGGAAGGGACAGCACGCCCAATAATCGCCGCGCGGCGCGTTGGTCTTCTTCCTGTCCCACGCCACGCGCTGGCCGATCACCGAGGAAATCGGCACGCGGTCGCGTATCTCGTCGAGGAAGGCAGGTGGAAAGCGCATCGGGAACGGCTCGTTTGCCTCCATATAATCACGCCGGCGAAACCCGACGACTCCTAATGCGAACCATACCCGGTTTTCACAGGGCGAAAAGAAGGCGGCCGTTGCAGGCCGCCCTCCTTCCTGTCCGGCATTGCGCCGGTCGACGTTTTGACGGTCAGTGCGCGGCAATCGCGCCGAAGATGATGCCGGAGACGACGCTGACCAAGAGATAGTCGTTGCCGACGCGGATCCATTCCTGGCCACGGCCCGGACGACGCAGGCCATAATGGCGATAGTCGCGGACCGGCTGGTGGCGCCTCCAGCTCGAATATCTCTGGCCGTTGCGCCAATGGTTCCTCTTCACGACGACTTTCTTCTTCACCACGACGCGCTTCTTCACGTGCCTGTCCGGCTTCTTCCAGTCGACCTGGTTGTAGGTCGACTGCGGTGCATTCGGCGCGTTCAGCGGCGCTGCCTGGCCCTGCAGAGACGTCGCAGCCAGCATGGAGACGGCGATTGCGGAAAGGATGATGCGTTTCATGACGGGGTACTCCTTGGTTGTCGATGCCCAAGCAATAGAGCCCGAAAAATGAACCGAAACTGAACACATGGATTACGTTTGTGTAATGATTTCAAATATTTATAATAGCTAATTCAACACTCAGCTCAAACCTGATCTGAAGCGGTTGTCGGCACTTGAGCGCGCGACCATCAAGAAGCCGGCCGGCGATGCAACCATTTTGCGATCCATCCATTTCCGACACGCCCTGTCGCGCAACAGCCGGCCGAATTGGGTAAAATTTATTATCCGGCTAAAAGTAATCGGAGTAGTATCGACCTTTGCAATGTCCTTGATTCGCCCCCTCTTTTGCGCCTTTGCCATCACGGCTCTCATATTGCTGGTGGCTGTCGGAATGCGAGTTTGACATGAGCGGTTCGGTCGTTTTGCTGCATCTTGCCGGCGCGGTGGCGCTGATGCTGTTTGCCACCCGCCTGGTGAAGACAGGTGTCGAGCGCGCCTATGGCGATGTGCTGCGCCACAAGCTGCGCGCCACCATGCGCAATCCTTTCATGGCGGTTCTGGCCGGCTGCGGCCTGGCGATCGCCCTGCAAAGCTCCACCGCCGTCACCTTGCTGGTCGGGTCCTTCGCCGGCGCCGGCATCGTCAGCGGCATATCGGGCCAGCTTGCCGTGCGCGGCGCCGAGATCGGCTCGGCGCTGGTGGTCAAGCTGCTCACCTTCGACCTGTCGCTGCTGGTGCCGGTCTGTCTTGTCGCCGGCACCGTCATGTTCATGGCCACCGAGCGGCGCGACTGGCGCCAGTTCGGCCGCATCCTGGTCGGCATCGGCCTCCTGGTGTTGTCGCTGGAAATGATCGGCCAGGCCTCGGAGCCGCTGCGCCAGAGCACGCTGATGCCGGTCGTCGTCGATTACTTCTCCAGCGATCCGGTCACCGCCTATCTGCTGGCGGCGCTGGTCACCTGGCTGTTCCATTCCTCGATCGCCGCGGTCCTTTTGATGGTGACGCTCGCCGGCCGCGGCTTCATCCCGCCCGAACTCGGCATCGTGCTGGTGCTCGGCGTCAATCTGGGTTCGTCGATCATCGCGCCGCTGCTCACCCGCAATGCGGAGCCAGGCGTGCGTGTCGTACCGATCGGCAATCTCCTGATGCGCGGCATGGGCTCGCTGGCCATGCTGATCCTGTTCCTGTGGTTGAAGCCGTCGGTCGCCTTTCTCGGCGCCACCGTGCCCGACCAGATCGTCAACGCCCATATCCTCTTCAACATCCTGATCCTGGTTGCCGGCCTGCCATTGGCCGGCCTCGTCTACCGCGTTTCGGAAAAGATCGTGGCGCTCGGCACCAAACCGGCGCCGGCAGAAGCGCTCGACGTCGTCGAACTGTCCGCGCTCAACGACAGCGCCCTCGATGTGCCGAGCCAGGCGCTGGCCAACGCCACCCGTGAGGTGGTGCGGGTCTGCGAGACGGTCGAGATCATGCTGAAGCGCATCATCGAGCTCTATGAAAGCGCCGACGCCGACAAGATCAAGGCGCTGGCCGCGCTCGACGACCGCGTCGACAAGAAACATGCGTCGATAAAGCTCTATCTGGCCAAGGTCACCAGGAACCCGCTGAGCGAGGACGAGGCGCTGCGTTGCCAGGAGTTGATCGGCGCCTGCGTCAAGCTCGAACAGGTCGGCGACATCATCGTGCGCAACATGCTGGTGCATGTCAGGAAGAAGCTCGAGCGCGGGCTGGAGTTCACGCCCGAGGGTTGGCGCGAGCTTAGCGGCTTCCACGCTTCGGTGCTCGCCAACGCGCGGCTTGCCTTCAACGTGCTGGTCTCGCGCGATCCGGAGACCGCCCGCCAGCTGGTGCTGGAAAAGGATCGGCTGCGCGACCGCGAGAAGGAGACCAGCGCCAGCCATTTCGTGCGGCTGCGCGACGGCACCGCCAAGAGCGTCGAGACCAGTTCCATCCATCTCGACACTATCCGCGACCTGAAGCAGATCAATTCGCTGCTTGCCTCGATAGCCTACCCCGTGCTCGAGGAACGCGGCCTGCTCACCGGCTCGCGGCTGAAGGCCGGGTGATCCAGGAGCCTTGTCCTTCTCCCCTGGGGGAGAAGGACAAACCGCCGCGCCAGTCCGATCAAGAAAACCTAAAGCGGCGTCGAGAATTTCTGGATTGCCCGCCGCTCTCGTTCGTGGTTTGAGCCATCTCATTCAAGGATCGCCTTCCCGCGCCATGCTCCCCCTCATCGCCCTGTTCATCGCTGCGTTCGCATTCGGCACCACCGAGTTCGTCATCGCCGGCGTGCTGCCGCAGGTGGCGGACGGCCTTGGCGTCTCCATCCCGACGGCCGGCTATCTCGTCTCCGGCTACGCCGGCGGCATCGCGATCGGCGGACCGCTGTTGACGCTCGCTACCAAGACAATCTCCCGCAAGGCGTTGCTGCTTGGCCTTGCCGCAGCCTTCGCCATCGGCCAGGCCGCCTGCGCCCTTGCGCCCGACTTCGCCTCCATGTTGCTGTTGCGGATTGCAGTGGCCGTGGCGCACGGCGCCTATTTCGGCGTAGCGATGGTGGTTGCGGTCGGCCTGGTCCGCCAGGATCAGCGTGGAATGGCCGTGGCGCTCATCCTGTCGGGCCTCACGGTCTCCAATGTCATCGGCGTGCCGGCCGGCACGGCGATCGGCAATATTTGGGGGTGGCGCGCGACGTTCTGGGTGATGTGCGCGCTTGGTGTGGTTTCCATCGCCGCCATGGCCGCCCTCCTGCCGCGCCGGACGGGATCGTCGCGCCGGCCCGTCAGTTTCGGCAGCGAGGTCCGCGTGCTCGCACGCCAGCAGGTTTGGACGTCGCTAATCCTCATGCTGATGCTGATGATCGGCCAGTTCGGCCTGTTCACCTACATCACGCCGACGCTGCTTGAAGTCACCGGCCTCGGCGAGGGCCTGGTGCCCTGGGTGCTGCTACTCAACGGTGTCGGCGCGACGATCGGCGTCTTTCTTGGCGGGCGGCTCGCCGACTGGAAACTGATGCCGTCGCTCATCACCATGCTTTTCATGCAGGCGGTGACACTTGCCGTCATTTACGCCGCCAGCCCGTACCCGGTGCCGATGGTCGTTGCGATCACTATCTGGGGTGGTCTCGGCTTTGCCATCGGCACCCCGATCCAGACCCGTATCCTGACCTGGACGGCGGACGCCTCCAATCTCGCCTCATCGCTTATCCCGGCCGGCTTCAATGTCGGCATCGCGCTGGCCGCCTCGCTCGGCGCCGCCATGCTCAATGCCGGTTATGGCTATCGCAGCCTGCCGGTGGTTGGCGCCATGGCCATGCTGGTCGCCGTGGCGGTAGCGCTCGCCTCACATATCTGGGAGTGGCGCCGAAACACGATGCCGCCGCTGCCGGCCGCTGCCGAATAGTCGGCAGGCGCTACAGGTCGATGCGATAGCGCAGGCTTTCGGCGCCGCCATAGGCAGCGTCCTCGAAGAATCGCCCGACGAGCCGTCCGCCATTGGCCAGGACCACCTTCTGCGAGGCGAGATTAGTCGGCTTGGCGGTGATCTCGACGAAGGGCAGGCCGAGCGCCCTCGCCTCGCCGAGCATCAGCCTCACTGCCTCTGTCGCATAGCCGCGCCGCCGCTTCCACGGCACTACGGCATAGCCGATGTGGCCGAGCACATGTGGCGGCAGCTCGGCGGTGCCGCGCTGCCAGCGAAGGCCGATCGAGCCGGCGACTTCGCCGTCCCAGATCCAGCGCCGGAATCCCGGCAGGCGCGGCACTTTCGTCCCATCAGGCAAGCTGATCGGACCACCCTTGGCATCGGGGTCGTCGAGATCGGCGAGGAAGGCCGTTGGATTCTTTTCGATGGCCGCAAGCTGCTCGCGCGTCGCCTCCATCAGCCGCACATTGTCCGGCGACCAGCCGCGCTCAAGGGCGGCCTTATACGACGGCAGATGTTCAAGCGCCGGTTTGACGAGTTCAACCATGACGTACGATCGCTCCGCTGCCGCCCTCAGATTCTGAAGTTGATCTTCAGGGGCGGCTTTCTAAAATCAAATGTCATCGATTGGGTCCACCTACTTTGGAGTGAACACAATGGCCGACCACAGGTCCGAGAAGTCGGCGAAGGCCGCCGCCGAGCGGGGCGCGGCAACCAAACCGCGCAAGGCGACGCCGAAGCCGCAGTCCGGCAAGGAAGCGAAGCCGGCACTCCTCGCAGGCGGCAACCCCCAGATCGCGAAGGCCGAAGGCGACGCCCCAGTGCAGGCCTACATCGCGGCCATGCCGGGCTGGAAAAGCGATGTCGGACGGCGCCTCGACGCAATCATTGTGCGCACCGTCCGCGGCGTGCACAAGGCCGTCAAATGGAACTCGCCGTTTTACGGCATCGCGGGCCAGGGCTGGTTCCTGTCGTTCCATGTCTTCACCCGCTACGTCAAAGTGACCTTCTTCCGCGGCACGTCGCTGCGTCCTGTTCCTCCCGGCCAGTCCAAGCACAAGGACGTGCGCTACCTCGACATTCATGAGGACCAGCTCGACGAAGCTCAGTTTGCCGCCTGGGTGAAGCAAGCCAGCCAATTGCCCGGCGAACAAATGTGAGACGCATCGCGAATTAACCAAGGGCGTTTGCCATCGGGACGGTGCAACATCGCCGTGACCCCTCATGGTTCGGCCTCGGCTCGCGAGCATCTCTGCGAGCCCATGTCGCCGAAAGGTCGCTGGCGCTGGTGGCGACGCCGACAATGTTCAATAAGCGCCGCCAAATCGTAGCTCCATTTTCGTGTGATCCCAATTGCAAATCGGGTCCGGAGGGACGAAGGTTCCTCCGCGATGTTGAGAGTTGTCACCCGGCATTGGAGCGAAGCCCAGACGCCGGACGCCGACGTGCACAAAGCCACTGGGACCAATCATGACCAAAGCGACAACAGCCATGAAGAAGAGCGCCTCGATGGAGGGAGCAGGAGGAGACACTCCCTCTCAGTTGATAGATGCGAGAATCAACGAACTGAGCGATTGGCGGGGCGAGATGCTCGCTCGGATCCGAACCCTCATCAAGCAGGCCGATCCCGAAGTGGTCGAGGCGTGGAAGTGGAGAGGGGTTCCGGTGTGGGAACACGCCGGAATCATCTGCACCGGTGAGACCTACAAGAATGTCGTGAAAATGACTTTCGCCAGGGGCGCCACGCTGGAGGACCCATCTGGCCTCTTCAACTCCAGCCTCGAAGGCAACACCAGGCGCGCCATCGACATCCATGAGGACGACAAGATCGATGAAGAGGCGTTGAAGGCGCTCATTCGCGCCGCCGTGGCACTGAACCTGTCGGTGCGAGCCACCGCCCGCCCCACCCGCTCTCAGAAACCAAAGAACGCCTGAGACTCAATCACATGCGGCCAGGGCTGGCTCCTCGCGGTCGCCTCCTCCAATGCCTTACGAGCTCGCTGCAGCGGCAAAATCCTACTGCAGCAGTCCCTTGACGATGCCGCTCGCCTTGGAGAAATCCATCTGGCCCGCGTATTTCTCCTTGAGCACGGCCATAACCTTGCCCATGTCCTTGACGCTGCTGGCGCCGGTCTCGGCGATGGCGGCGCGGATCGCCGTTTCGGTCTCTGCCTGGCCCAGTTGCGTCGGCAGGAAATCGCGGATGATGGCCATCTCGTCGCGCTCCTGCGCGGCAAGCTCCGGCCGCTTGCCGTCGTCGAAAGCCTTGGCCGACTCTTCGCGCTGCTTCACCATCTTGGCCAGTATCTGCAGGATCTCGTCGTCGCTTGCCGGCTCCTTGCCGGCGCCGCGATTGGCGATGTCGCGATCGTGAATGGCCGCCTGGATCAGCCGCAATGTCGGCAGCCGGCGCTTGTCCTGCGCCTTCATCGCGCTCTTCAGGGATTCGGCGATTTTGCCGCGCATGATGCTTTCTCCTTCGAATGCGACGGACAATAGCCGTGCCGAAAGCCCAAGGCAAATTCGACGCCGCCCGGCAAACCGCTGATATTGTTCGACGAAATAAATCGCGCCTGCGGGCGTAGCGTCATTGACCGCTCTGGCGCCTTCCCCTATGTACTGGGCCTTGCATGAACTGAGTTTTTGTTGCGCGCGCTGGCTGCGAAATCGCCGCTGCGCGCGGTTTGCTGCGCAGAATGGTTCGCCGGACCGATTGAAGGGCGCAGCCTTTAGGAGTGCCGCCATGGCAACGATGACCGCCGCGTCGACCCCCACTTGGGCCACCGAGAAGCCGACCGCCTTGCTGGTGCTGGCCGACGGCACCGTCATCGAGGGCCGCGGCCTTGGCGCCACTGGCTCCGCCGTCGCCGAAGTCTGCTTCAACACCGCGCTGACAGGCTATCAGGAAATCCTCACCGACCCGTCCTATGCCGGCCAGATCGTCACCTTCACCTTTCCGCATATCGGCAATATCGGCACCAATGACGAAGACATCGAGGATCTCAACCCTGCTGCCCGCGCCGGCGCAGTCGGCGCCGTGTTCAAGGCCGACGTCACCAATCCGTCCAGCTATCGCGCCGCTTCTGGTCTCGACCAATGGCTGAAGAAACGTGGCATCGTGGCGCTTTCGGGCATCGACACCCGGGCGCTGACCGCGCTGATCCGCGAAAAGGGCATGCCCAACGCCGTCATCGCGCACGCGCCCGACGGCATCTTCGACATCGAGGAGCTGAAGCGCCGCGCCGCTGCGTGGTCCGGCCTGATCGGGCTTGACCTGGCCAAGGACGTCACTTCCGGCCAGTCCTCGGTCTGGCGCGAGACGCCCTGGGTCTGGGACGAGGGCTTTGGCGAACAGACCGATCCGTCCATGCATGTCGTCGCCATCGACTACGGCGTAAAACGCAACATATTGCGCCTGCTTGCCGGCCTGGGTGCCAAGGTCACCGTGGTGCCGGCCAACACCGGCGCCGAGGATATCCTCGCCATGCGGCCCGACGGCATCTTTCTCTCCAACGGTCCCGGCGACCCGGAAGCCACCGGCGACTATGCCGTTCCGGTCATCCAGGACTTGCTGAAGACCGACATCCCGGTCTTCGGCATCTGCCTCGGCCACCAGATGCTGGCGCTGGCGCTTGGCGGCAAGACCGCCAAAATGCATCAAGGCCATCACGGCGCCAATCATCCGGTCAAGGATCACACCACCGGCAAGGTTGAGATCGTCTCGATGAACCACGGCTTTGCCGTCGATGCCGGCTCGTTGCCCACGGGCGTCGAAGAAACCCATGTCTCGCTGTTCGACGGCTCGAACTGCGGCATCACCCTGACCGGCAGGCCGGTGTTTTCGGTCCAGCACCATCCCGAAGCCTCGCCGGGCCCGCAGGACTCGCATTATCTGTTCCGCCGCTTCGTCAATCTCATCCGCGAAAAGCGCGGCGAGCCGGCGCTGGCAGAGCGCTGACTATCTGTACGCGGGAAGTCTCGGCAATAATATCGCTTAACTTTCGGCGATAAATCTGCGATATCATCACCGTGAAGACGATTATCCTCTCGGTATCGGCGGCTCGCGATCTCGACAACCTGCCGACAGATGTCCGCGAGCAGGTCTCCGAAGGCCTGATCTCCTATGCCGTCAGCGGGCGGGGAGATATCAAGCGCCTTGCCGGCAGGGACGGCTACAGACTGCGGATCGGTCGCTACCGGATCATATTCGATGAAGACCGCACGACGATCCTCGCGATCTACATCGGCAAGCGAGAAACGACAACCTACCGTCGGTGATAGCAGGACAGGACACCATGAACGCCCCCCAAATCATAACGACGCCAACTGGCGAAGAACTTGTCGTTATCCCAAAAGCTGACTACGAGGCTCTGTTGCACGCGGCCGAAGAGGCTCTTGAAGACGCTGCCGATGTGGCGATCTACGACGAGCGAAAGGCTGATCTCAAAACGGAAAACCCCCTGCCTGCGGACGTGACCATGGAAATCTTGCGGGGCTCCAGCCGGCTCAAGGCGCTGCGCAACTGGCGGCGGCTGACGCAGGCCGAATTGGCGACCACGATCGGTGTCAGCCAGGGTTTCCTGTCGGATCTTGAGTCCAATCGCCGAAAGCCATCGGCGCAGACCAGGGCGATGCTGGCGAAGGCACTGGATATTCCGGGGCAATGGATTGAACCCTAGGGCATGCCCCAATGCATAGCGCGCCAAAGCATGCCCTCGGGCCTGACCCGAGAGTGCGCAGCGGTTTTGCGATAACGACATGCATCAAAACCAGAACTTAAAGCGCGTCGCATGAATCCGTTCAAACGCGACACGCTTTAGGCCACCGTCGCCGTCGCGACGTCTTTCACCGCGACCGGCCTTTCGACCCTGAGCACGAAAGCCACCAGCGACAGGGCGAGAAAGATGCCGCCGAGCACAAAGGGCGCGCCGCCGAACGTCATCGGCGCGCTTGGCCCGGTGAACCAGGCGAAGATTCCCGTATAAAGCAGCGGCGTGATGATGCTGGTGATCGAAAACACGCTCGTCATCGCACCTTGCAATTCGCCTTGCGCGGAGGGCGGCACCTTGGCCGCCGCCAGGCTCCGCAGCGGCGGGTCGGCCAGCGCCTCGAGGCAGGTCGCCACGATCACCGCATAGATCATCCAGCCCTTCCACGCCGCGGCATAGCCGAAGGCGGCGAGCGCGGTAAAAGCAAGACCGATGGCGGCGGTCCGCCATTCGCCGAGCCGTGGGATGACGCGCGGCAGGACAAAACCCATCACCAATGCCCCGCCAAGGCCGAAGACGCCGAGTGAGAAGCCGATCTGCTGTTCGCTCCAGCCGTAGCGGTAACTGCCGACGAACGACCACACGGCAGGGTACATCATGTGACCGAGCGTCATCAGGAAGAACACCAGCCCGATCCAGCCGATCCCCTTGTAATTGCGCATCTGCTTCAGGGCGCCGAGAGGATTGGCGCGGCGCCATTCGAAGCGGCGCCGGTGATGCTGCTCCAGCGTTTCCGGCAGGAAGAACCAGCCGACGATGAAGTTTATCAGAGCAAGCACCGCCGCGCCCCAGAACGGCACGCGCGGCCCGAATTCGCCAAGCAACCCGCCCAGCACCGGGCCGATGACGAAACCGACGCCGAAGGCGATGCCAAGCAGGCCGAAATTCTTCGCCCTGTTCTCGTCGGTGCTGACATCGGCGATGAAGGCGGAGGCGGTCGAGTAGCTGGCGCCGCTGATGCCGGCCAGCACCCGGCCGATGAACAGGACCCAATACGACCAGGCCACCGCACAGATCAGATTGTCGACGGCGAAGGTCAGCACCGAGGCCAGCAGGATCGGACGACGGCCGAAGCGGTCGCTGAGATTGCCGACCAGCGGCGCGAACAGGAACTGCATGGCCGCATAGACGAAGAATAGCCAGCCGCCTTCGATCGCCGCTTCGCTGACCCCGACGCCGGTCAGTTCCTGCAGATAGGCCGGCAGCACCGGCATGATGATGCCGATGCCGGTGATGTCGAGCAGCAGCGTGGTGAAAACAAGCGCAAGGCCCCGCCTGGCGGTTTTGGCTTCGATCATGACGGTATCGACTCCTGGAGCCGCCTCGCAGCGAAGGCGGAAGGGCCTTTTATAGGCGAGTCAGCCACACAGAACAATAAGGGAACAGGCCAGGAAATTTCATCCTGACATCAACTGTCGACATGAGCGCGGCTGCATCGCCGCCGCTTTCAACGCCATTTCAGCGAGAGCCCAAACACCTCAGATCGGGGTGTTGAACGTATCGCAGTCCGACAGCTTGCCGCTCTTGTAGCCGCGTGCCAGCCAGGTTTGACGCTGCTGCGAGGTGCCATGGTTGAAGCTTTCCGGCACGACATAGCCCTGCATCTTCTTCTGCATCGTGTCGTCGCCGATCTGCTGGGCGGCGATCAGCGCCTCGTCCATGTCGCCCTGTTCCAGAATGCCTTTCTGCCCGGTGAAATGCGCCCAGACGCCGGCGAAGCAATCCGCCTGGAGCTCGACCTGCACCGACATCTGGTTGGCCTCGGCCTCGCCCATCTGCTGCCGCATCTGGTTGAACTTGGGCAGGATGCCGGTGAGGTTCTGGACATGGTGGCCGACCTCATGCGCGATCACATAGGCCTGGGCAAAATCGCCCGAAGCGCCGAATTGCTGGTCGAGCTGCTGGAAGAAGGTGGTGTCGAGATAGACCTTGCGGTCGCCGGGGCAGTAGAACGGGCCGGCCGCGGACGAGGCGAAGCCGCAAGCCGAACGGATTTGGCCGCTGAACAGGACCAGCTTGGGGTCCTCGTAGGTCAGGCCCTCGGCCTGGAAAATGCCGGTCCAGGTGTCCTCGGTCTCGGCCAGGACAGTCGAAACGAACTGCTTCATCTCGTCGGAGGCGGGTGCCCCGGTGCCACCGCCCTGTTCTCCGCTGTTGTCGATGATCTGACCGCCGCCACCCGGCGCCAAGCCGCCACCGGCCAGGATCTGAAGCGGGTCGATGCCGATGGCCTTCAGCCCGAAATAGAGGACCACGAGAATGATGATGGTCGACAGCGACATTCCGCCGCCGGAGCGGCCGCCGATCGGGATGCGGAGACGGCCGGGGCCGCCGCGCGGCAAGTTGAGCCCGCCGCCCTGGCCGCGTTGGTCCTCGACGTTGTCACTTTGACGACGACCTTTCCAGAGCATGACAACTCCCCGCGATACACGTATCGGTATCTTGCCGATCTCATGGCCCGATCCGACCCAACAAACAATTATCCCAATGGTTGCGCCAAGTCACAGTATTTTTCGCATGAAGGGCCGCTGGCTCTGGGGTCAGTCCCTACACGACACCCGCGGCTGAGAGCTCTGCAGGCGCATTTTTTGTCTTGGACTTGATCAGTCAAACTCAGATCTTCTGCTTGGTGCCCGCGCTCTTGCCGTCCGAGCTTTTCGAGCGCTCCTCGAAGCGGGCCCCGCCCTTCTTGAGCGGGCGTCCAGTATCCGCTTCGGTCTTGCGTTCGTCCTTCGCCGCAGCCTGCTTCAATCCCTTGGCCGCTTGCTTGCCCTTCGCAGTCGGTGCCTGTTCAACGCCCATCGTATCCTCCTCGGTCTCGCGCCAATTGCTGGCACGATCTGAAACGCCGCGGCAGCGCGGCGGTTCCGGCAAGACTGTCGGCCGCGTCAGCATCTTGGCCACCGTCGGCTGGGCGGCGCCGAGCCGCGCCGCGATGTCGACCTGCGGGCCTCGTTGCCGTTCTCGATCGGGTCGGAGATAAGCTCGACATAATGTTGGACCAGCGCACGGTGCCGCGCTTCGCCGCTTCGGCTGAGGCTTTTCTCGGCCATGCATTGAGTGGGCTCGTGGGGCACGCGCGACAATTCGGCCAATCGCGCTATCTTCTCACGCGACATGGCCAGAATTGCCGAAGCCAGAAAATTCTACGCGCGCCTGATGGCTGCCAATGCAGGTTCGGCCGATCCGCGTCTCGAGGACGTGTTCGCCGCGGTGCCGCGCGAAGCTTTTCTCGGGCCCGGGCCGTGGACGGTCGTCGCCGGCAACGGCAAGGTAGAAACGCCGAGCGCCGATCCTGTTCACATCTATCAGAACGTGCTGGTGTCACTCGACGCCGAAAAGGGCATCAACAATGGCGAGCCGTTCCTGCATGCCATGTGGATCGGCAAGGTGGCGCCAAAACCCGGCGAGGCCGTCACTCATGTCGGCGCCGGCACCGGCTATTACACAGCTCTGCTGGCAAAACTGGTTTCGCCGGGCGGCGCAGTCACCGCCTTCGAACTGGATTCCAGTCTCGCCGAGCGTGCGATCAAGAATCTCGAAGCCTATGGTAATGTGACCGCCATCCATGGCGATGCGGTCGTCGGCGGCCTGCCACCGTCCGACATCATCTATGTCAATGCCGGCGTTGCAGCACCCCCAGCCGAATGGCTGAAGGCGCTGAAGCCCGGCGGCCGCATGGTCTTTCCGTGGCGTCCGGCCGAGCGCATTGGCCTCGCGGTGATGGTGACACGCACGGATAAGGGGTTTGCCTGCGATCCGTTCATGCGATCATGGTTCATCCCTTGCATCGGCGCCTCGGCGGCCTCGACGAAAATCCACCGTGACAAGGCGGCACGCAGCCGCAAGATCTGGCTGACGGCCGACAAGGCACCGGACCGCACCGCCACCGCCGTCATCGGCGACGTCTGGTTCTCGTCGCAAAGTGTTGGCGGCAGGCGGTCGCAATGACGTCGCCGCGTCGAGGCGTCCCGTGCTTGCCGCTCGACATGCGCCGGAGCCCAGAAATTTTCTGGCCCTGTCGGACAGGCGTCCGCTCGCACGTCCTTTGGCCGAAATCCGGCGGCAACGGCTCGGATGATTAAAGGGAGAATCCAATGAGGAAGATCACCACTGCGACATTCGTCAGCCTCGACGGCGTCATGCAGGCGCCCGGTGGGCCGCAAGAAGACCCGGTCGGCGGCTTCGAATTCGGTGGCTGGACGTTCCATTACTGGGACGACGTCGGGAGCGCCTTTATTGGTGAGACCTTCGCAAAACCCTTCGCGCTGCTCCTCGGCCGCAAGACCTACGACATCTTCGCCGCGCATTGGCCGTACCAGAAAGACGATCCGATCGCCGACCGTTTCAACGCCGTCACCAAATATGTGGCCACCCACCGGCCCGACACGCTGTCGTGGCAAAACAGCCAGTCGCTTGGCGACGACGTCGTGGCTACCCTGCGCCAGCTCAAGCAGGAGGACGGGCCGGACCTGCTCATCCAGGGATCGAGCGAACTCGTCCAGACCTTGCTCGCCAACGACCTGATCGACGAGATCAGCCTGCTGACCTTCCCGCTGGTGCTGGGCAAGGGCAAGCGGCTGTTTGGCAGCGGCGCAATCCCGGCGGCTTTCAAGCTGAACCGCTCACAGGCATCGACCACCGGCGTCATCATAGCGAGCTATGAACGCGCCGGTGAGATCAAGACTGGATCCTTCGCCCAGCAACAGCCATCCGATGCCGAGATCGAGAGGCGCCGGACCTGGAAGTAGTGTGGGGTTACAGGACCTGGGTTCCTTGCTCGGCTAGATGTGAGTGGGGGAGAGGAATCCAAATTCTGCCGGGCAGCGCGATGAGGACAGCGCCACGCTTCTGCGATCTTCCTTTACTCCGCCGGCATGGCCACCGCCCGGGCGGCCCGGTGGCCGGCCAGCATGACGCCAAGACCCAGGATCGGGAACACCGCTGCGACCAGGCCGAGATCAGCCGGCGCGCCATAGCGCAGCACCGCGCCGCCGACGACGGCGCCCAGCGCCACGCCGAGATAGAGCGCCGAAGCGTTGAGCGACAGCACGATGGGCGCTGCGTCTGGCGCCAGCCTGATGATGCGGCTGGCCTGCGCCGGCGGGAAGGCCCAGCCGACGATGCCCCACGGCACCATCATGGCCATCAGCGCCGGCCCGGCGATGCTGTGCGGCAGGAAGGCCGGGATGACCGAAAGCATCACCAGCATGATCGCACTCAGCGCCAGCGACCAGCTGACGGTGCGCGTCGCGCCGAAGCGGTCGGCGGCCTGCCCGCCGGCGATGTTGCCGATGACAGCGCCGACACCGAACGCAAGCAGCATGCCGGGCAGCGCGATCGGGCTCAAGCCGCCGCCTTCGATGGCTAGCGGCGCGACAAAGGCAAAGACCGTGAAGGCGCCGGTGAGCGCCAAAAGTGTAGTTAGCAGGATCGATGGCACGCCAGGGCGAAGCGTTGCGGCCAGCCGCTGCCTGAGCGGCAGCTTGGTGCCGACGATGCCGCGCGGCAGCCGGTACCACAGGATTGCGCCGGCCAGTGCGCCGAGCCCGGCGATGGCAAAGAACGTGCCGCGCCAGCCGGCAACCGTCGCGACAAGCGCGCCGAGCGGTGCGCCGACCGCCACCGCCACCGTAGTGCCGCCGACAACGACGGCAATGGCGCGGGCGCGGTGATGATCATCGACAAGCGCCACGGCCGTCCCCTGCGCCGTCGCCGCAAACAGGCCGGACGACAGCGCCATGACGATGCGCGCGATCAGCAGCAGTTCGAAGGAGGAACTGAGCGCCGCCGCCAGATTGCCCAGAACGAAGAACACCAGCGTCCATAAGATGACGCGCCGCCGGTCCCATTCGCCGGTCAGCGTCGCAAGGATCGGCGCGCCGAGCGCATAGGCGAGCGCGAAGGCGGTGATCAGCGTCCCGGCGAGCGGGACCGAGATGCCGGCATCCCCCGCGATGTCGGGCAGCAGGCTGGAGATGACGAAGCCTTCGGTCGCGATCGTGAACGATCCGAGCGCAAGCCAGATGAGGCGCTTGTCCATGAACTCTTCCTTAGTTCAAAAGTTATTGAACAATTGTACATAATGAGGCATGGTGTCAATGAGGCGACCCGAAAATAGCCGAACCCTGCTGACAGCTCTATGTCAGGACAAGGGAGGCTGGAGATAGAAACTGCGGGCATCCACCAGGAGGAGATGCGTTGAAATCGGCCGTGACTACGCTTAGTTCTCCGGGCATGACGCTGCCCCACCCCACCGCCGACCAGATCAGCCTGCCGAACGTGCTTGCCGTGCTCGGCGATCCCACCCGGCTGGCCATCGTGCGCTATCTCGCCAGCAAGGAGGGCGTGCCGCTGAATTGCAGCCAGTTCCTCGATCTCGGCTCAAAGACCAATCTCAGTTACCACCTGGCCAAATTGCGCGAGGCCGGCGTCACCCGCACCGAGGTCGTCGGCACCAGCCGGCTGATCACGCTGCGCCGCGACGATCTCAATGCCCGCTTTCCGGGGCTGCTCGATAGCGTCATTGCCGCTGCCGTCGATGACCCGGCACTACCCGCGGTCGGCGCCTCCGAGATCGAAGTCCGCGCCTAACACCACTCCGGGACCGCCAGTTAAGGAGCGGATTTCTCAGAACCTGGGTTCCTCGCCCCACAAAGTGGGGAGAGGTGTCTCGGCGAAGCCGAGACGCAGAGGGGCCTTGACGCTCTCCAATCGTTCAAAGAAGCTTCATTTTGTCTCGACGCGGCTCTGCGAAGCCCCTTCTCCGACCGCGGAGCCTGTCCTCGGGCTTGCCAAAGGCAAGACCCGTGGGCCGCCACCTCTCCCTCGCTTCGCGAGCGCGAGGAAACACTGCCCTGCCAACGGAGCTTCCCATGCGCATTGCCGTTCTCGCCGATATCCACGGCAACATCCTCGCCCTGGACGCCGTTCTCGACGATCTGCGGCAGCGCGGTAGTGCCGATCTTATTGTCAATCTCGGTGATTGCGTCTCCGGCCCGCTCTGGCCGCGCGAAACCATGGAGCGGCTTGAAGCGCTCGCCCTGCCGACGGTGCGCGGCAACCACGACCGCCGCGTCGCCCGCGACACCGCCGATGAAGCCATGTGGCCGTCCGACCGCTATGCACAGGAACGGCTGACATCGGCCCAGCGCGAGGCACTGTTGGCCTTGCCGCTCACACTGGAGATCGCCGCAGCCGTGACCGCCTTTCATGCCCGACCCGACCATGACGAAAAATACTTGACCGATACGATGGCCGACGGCCGGCTGGTGCGCGCGCCGCTGGTCGCCATCAAGCGGCGGCTGGCCGCGCTCGATCCCGCTTGCCGCATCGTGCTGTGTGGCCACAGCCACCGCAGCGAACTGATCCGTATCCCCGACGGCCCGGTGGTCTTCAATCCGGGCAGCATCGGCTGCCCCGCTTATGGCGACGACACGCCACCGGCGCATGTCTCCGAGCAAGGCTCTCCGCATGCACGCTACGGCATCGTCGAATTGGGTGGGCCGGGCCGCTCCGACCGCTTCGAGGCCATCGCCGTCGACTATGACCATGAGGCGGCAGCGCGGCAGGCCGAACAGGCGGGACGGCCGGAATGGGCCTACGCGCTGCGCACCGGATTTATGTCCGGCTGAACGCAACGCGTTCATGTCAGGCTGAACGCAACGCGTTCATGCCGCCCGGATTGAACGAGGAACGAGTTCATTACCCCAGGCTGAACGCGCAACGCGTTCATGCCGCACGCTGAGCTTGCGCATGCCGTGGACCGAACACCATTCCCCAGCCGCATTTTCCGGCTTACATAGCGCCATGTCGTCGCTTATAAAATCGTCCTGGAATGCGGTGGCGATTCGGTGCCTGGCCGCGCCTTCGGAAATGCTTCTATCGCCCACGGCCAAAATGATGAGGCGCACAGTTACGCTCCGAACGACGCTGCTGATTGCCGCCCCTCTCCTGCTGACGGCCCTGCTGCCGGCCAGGGCCGAGGAAGCGCCGGTCGTCTCCATCGTGACCGATCTCGCTCCAGGCGATCTCCTGAACGTCCGCGCCACGGCATCGGCGATGGGCAAGATCAAGGCTCGGCTGCCGAATGGTACGAGCGTGAACAATCTCGGCTGCAACGACGTCAATGGCCACCGCTGGTGCAAGGTTGCAGAAATCGACAACCCGCAACTGGCGGGATGGGCTCCCGCGCGCTACCTGAACCCCGAGAATCCGGCGGCCGTTTCGGACATCGAAACGACCGGCGAAAACATGACCGCGGCAGCCGGCGACTCGAACCCGGCAACTGCAGATCAGCCACCGCCGGACCTGACGGCGCGCCTGGATGCGACCGGTCGCGAACCCACGATGACTGCCGTTGAGGCAATCGGCAGGGTGGCCATCGAGGATGCTTACCGCCTGGCGCTTTTTGCCAGCGAAAATCCTTCGGCCGGCGAGACGCAGGCGCCCGCGGCAGCGGACAAGCCCATCCGCAATCGCGCCGCCAATGCGGCGCCTCCGGCCAACGCGCAAACCGTTGCGCGGCTGCAGCCGCCAGGCAGGCCCGCGCCGGCCCTGGGTGCCCGCAACGAGATTCCTTGCGCGCGCCATGTCGGCCAGCCGATGACCAGCTGCAAGGCGGGCGTTGTCCACACGGGCGACGAAGCCGAGGTGACCGTGACCTGGCCCGATGGCGGCACGCGCGTCATCAGCTTCCAGGCCGGTCGGCCCGCCGGCTCGAATGCATCAGGTGAATTCCGCTACACCCGCGAGGGCAGCCTGAACATCATCCGTGTCGGCGTTGCCGAACGTTTCGAGATTACCGACGCCCTGGCGCTGGGGGATGAGTGGCTAAGGGGAATAAGGCAGTAGGGCAGTAGGGCAATATGTTAAAAGGGCGCTCGAACCCTACTGCCCTACTGCCCTACTGCCCTACTGCCCTACTGCCCTACTGCCCTACTGCCCTAGCTCGCATTTTAGGGGGTTACATCAAGCAAAACTCTTCCCTATAAGGCCCTCCTAGCCTGATACCAGAATCGCGAGCACAACCGGCCGGGTCTTCCCGTCCGGTTTTTCGTGCAAGCCGCCTGCCGAACGGACCCTCGATATGCCAAGACGCACCGACATCAAGTCGATCCTGATCATCGGGGCCGGCCCCATTGTCATCGGTCAGGCCTGCGAATTCGACTATTCCGGCACCCAGGCCTGCAAGGCGCTCAAGGAAGAGGGTTTTCGCGTCATCCTGGTCAATTCCAACCCGGCCACCATCATGACCGACCCGGAACTGGCCGACGCCACCTATATCGAGCCGATCACGCCGGAAGTGGTGGCCAAGATCATCGCCAAGGAGCGGCCGGACGCGCTGCTGCCGACCATGGGCGGCCAGACCGCGCTCAACACCGCACTGTCGCTGCGCCGCATGGGCGTGCTCGAGCGCTACAATGTCGAGATGATCGGCGCCGATGCCACGGCAATAGACAAGGCCGAGGACCGGGCGCTGTTTCGCGAGGCGATGAAGAAGATCGGCCTGGAAACGCCGAAATCGATGCTGGCCAACGCCACCGACGTCAAGAATGCCGACCGCAAGACGCATGAGGCCGAGCGCGCCGCGTTGAAGGCCGAGAAGCCCGAAAACCTCGACGCCGCGCTCGACGCACTGGAAACGCGCTGGAACCTCGGCGAGGGCGACCGCAAGCAGCGCTACATCAGCCATGGCATGGCGATCGCCGCACAGGCGCTCGACCATGTCGGCCTGCCCGCCATCATCCGCCCGTCCTTCACCATGGGCGGCACCGGCGGCGGCATCGCCTACAACCGCGCCGAATTCTACGAGATCGTCCAGTCCGGCCTCGACGCCTCGCCGACCACCGAAGTGCTGATCGAGGAAAGCGTGCTCGGCTGGAAGGAGTACGAGATGGAGGTTGTCCGCGACAAGGCCGACAACTGCATCATCGTCTGCTCGATCGAGAACATCGACCCGATGGGCGTGCACACCGGCGACTCGATCACCGTCGCCCCTGCCCTGACCTTGACCGACAAGGAGTACCAGATGATGCGCAACGCCTCGATCGCGGTGCTGCGCGAGATCGGCGTCGAGACCGGCGGTTCCAACGTGCAGTTCGCCGTCAACCCGGCCGACGGCCGCCTGGTGGTGATCGAGATGAACCCGCGCGTCTCGCGCTCGTCGGCTCTCGCCTCCAAGGCGACCGGCTTTCCGATCGCCAAGATCGCGGCAAAGCTCGCCGTCGGCTACACGCTGGACGAGCTGGAGAACGACATCACCGGCGGCGCAACGCCCGCCTCGTTCGAGCCGTCGATCGATTACGTCGTCACAAAAATCCCGCGCTTTGCCTTCGAGAAATTCCCCGGCGCCGAGCCGGTGCTGACCACCGCGATGAAGTCGGTCGGCGAGGTCATGGCCATCGGCCGCACTTTTCAGGAATCGCTGCAGAAGGCGCTGCGTGGGCTTGAAACCGGCCTGACGGGTCTGGACGAGATCGAGATCCCCGGCATCGCGCACGGCGCGGCCAGCCACGCCGACGACCGCAACGCCATTCGCGCTGCCCTCGGCACGCCGACGCCCGACCGGCTGCGCATGGTGGCGCAAGCGATCCGCATGGGCACCTCTCTGGAAGACGTGCACGCCATGTGCAAGATCGACCCGTGGTTCCTCGAACAGATCGCCGGCATCCTCACCATGGAAGCCCGCATTCGCGAGCACGGCATCCCCCAAGACGCCGCCAATCTGCGCATGCTGAAGGCGATGGGTTTCTCCGATGCCCGCCTCGCGTCCCTGGTCAGGAAAGACGTCGAAGAGGTTCAAAAGATACGCGAAAAGCTCGACGTTCATCCGGTTTACAAGCGCATTGATACTTGCGCCGCCGAGTTCGCCTCGCCGACCGCCTACATGTACTCGACCTATGAGGTGCCCTTCGCCGGCGCGCTCGCCAACGAGGCGCAAGTCTCGTCGCGGAAAAAAGTCGTCATCCTCGGCGGCGGCCCGAACCGCATCGGCCAGGGCATCGAGTTCGACTATTGCTGCTGCCACGCCGCCTTTGCGCTGCGCGACGCCGGCTTCGAGGCGATCATGGTCAACTGCAACCCGGAGACCGTGTCGACCGACTACGACACCTCGGACCGGCTCTATTTCGAGCCGCTGACGCCGGAGGACGTTTTGGAGATCCTGCGCGCCGAACAGGCGTCGGGCGAACTGGTCGGCGTCATCGTCCAGTTCGGCGGCCAGACGCCGCTGAAGCTGGCCGATGCGCTGGAGAAGGCCGGCATCCCGATCCTCGGCACCTCGCCCGACATGATCGATCTCGCCGAAGACCGCGACCGCTTCCAGAAGCTGTTGCACAAGCTCGGCCTCAGCCAGCCGAAGAACGGCATCGCCTATTCGGTCGAGCAGGCCCGCCTCGTCGCCGGCGAGCTCGGCTTCCCGCTGGTGGTGCGCCCGTCCTATGTGCTCGGCGGCCGCGCCATGCAGATCATCCACGACGAGAGCATGCTGCAATCCTACCTGCTCGACACCGTGCCCGGCCTGGTGCCGGAGGACATCAAGCAGAAATACCCCAATGACAAGACAGGCCAGATCAACACACTGCTGGGCAAGAACCCGCTGCTGTTCGACACCTATCTCTCGGGCGCCATCGAGGTCGATGTCGACTGCCTGTGCGACGGCAAGTCGACCTTCGTCTCCGGCATATTGGAACACATCGAGGAGGCCGGCATCCATTCGGGCGACAGCGCCTGCTCGCTGCCGGTGCACTCGCTGCCGTCGGAGCTCGTCGACGAGTTGGAGCGCCAGACGGCCGCACTTGCCCGTGCGCTCAATGTCGGCGGCCTGATGAACGTGCAGTACGCGATCAAGGGCGGCACCGTTTACGTGCTCGAGGTCAACCCGCGCGCGTCGCGCACCGTGCCCTTCGTCGCCAAGACCATCGGCCGCCCCATCGCAAAGATCGCCGCCCGCATCATGGCCGGCGAGAGCCTGGAAGACGCCTTCGCCCATTACGGCGCCATGCCCGACCCCAGAAATCCCGGCCACATCGCGGTCAAGGAAGCGGTGTTCCCCTTCGCCCGTTTCCCCGGCGTCGACATCCTGCTCGGGCCGGAAATGCGCTCGACCGGCGAGGTCATGGGGCTCGACCGCGACTTCGCGCTGGCTTTCGCCAAGAGCCAGCTGGGAGCGGGTGTTGATCTCCCCCGCGCCGGCACGCTGTTCGTCTCGGTGCGCGACGAGGACAAGAAAGGCATCCTGCCGGCGGTCAAGCGCCTCGCCGGCCAGGGTTTCAAGGTAATGGCCACCTCGGGCACCGCCCGCTTCCTCGCCGAGAACGGCGTCGCCGCCGAGAAAATAAACAAGGTGCTGGAGGGCCGCCCCCACATCGAGGACGCCATCCGCAATCGCCAGGTGCAGATCGTCTTCAACACCACGGACGGGCAAAAGGCGGTGTCGGACTCGAAATCGCTGCGCCGCGCCACGCTGATGCAGAAGGTGCCGTATTACACGACGCTCTCGGGCGCTGCGGCAGTGGCGGAGGCCATCGCGGCGCTAAGGGCGGGGAGCTTGGAGGTCAGGCCGCTGCAGGAGTATTTTGCCTAAAGCGATTAGCTGATCTCCCCCCAAGTGGAGGAGATGGCCGGCAGGCCAGAGGGGGGCGCTGTCCCGCCGACGCCGCGATTTCTACAGCACCGTGATCCGTCCAGGGCACGCTGTGCCGCCGCCGCTCAGTTGAGAAACCCAATAAACCGTCCGGCGAACAGCACCGACGTCCACAGCACCAACGACAGCACCGCCAGCACAGGAGCGACCCCGCCGGCCGGCTCGTCGCCGCCTTCGCGGCGCATGAAGACCAGGAAGTTGGCGCCGGCGAGGAGTATGAGCGTCATCTTGGTGAGGAAAATCGGCATCGCCGCATACTCCCTCGCCCTCACTGAAAAGAGCAGCGACCCGGTGACAAGCGCGCCGGCGAACGCGGCAAATGCGGTGCGGCGCAGCAGCGCGATGAACGCTGCGTACGGCAGCGAGCGGAAGGCGCCGAGGATCCTTAGGTCCATGAGCCAGACGCTGGTTAGCAGCGCGCCGATCGACATGATGTGCAGCGCATTGACTATGGGATAGGCGACGAAGGAGGCCTTCAGTGCCCTTACAATGGCGAGTTGCTCAATGCCGGCGAGGAACTCGTCCATTCACGCAGGCGGCACGCGGTCGGGATAGACATCATACGCCTTGTCGCCGACTATGACGCGGGATGCTTTCATCCACTTCTCGGTCTCGTCGCGCGAGCGGTGGCCGATCGCTGTCACCTCGTCGCCGACCTTGGCGACCTCCTCTGTGAAGCCGGCGGCAATGGTGCGGGACGGCGGCGCCAAATCCACCCGCCAGACCTCTCCGTCGGCGTCGACATCCAGCGTGGCGTGCGGATTACCGATATAGATGGCCGTGATCTTGCCCCGGAGTTCAAAAAACCCATCCTGGGTCCACGACCAGCCGTGATGGGCGTAAGCTGCGGTGCCAGCGGCAAGGATCACTGCCGCTGCCAGCGTGACGCTCCGAATCCGGTTGAAAGGTGACTGCATCGCTCGCCTCCTCGGCTCATCCCGCCAATCGAGACTAGGTCACGGCGCGACAACGTCAAATCACATCGATGCGAAGGGCATCGGCCACGCGATCGATTGTCGAAGCCGGCGCGCCGCCCCTGAACCCCCTGCCGGGCACCACACGTCAAACATTCCGCAGCAGGCGCCGCCGGCGAAGCTGCCAATCTCCCCCCTTGCGGGGGGAGATGCCCGGCAGGGCAGAGGGGGGTACTGTCCCTCCGACCTGTCAACCGATTATAGCCACGCCCTCAGGCTGTTTCCGGTTGGGGATGGGTTAAAATCGAGAGGTGGCGATCCTTCCCACCCCCCTCTCTCCTGCCGGACATCTCCCCCCGCAAGGGGGGAGATTGGATGCCGCGCTGGCTTTCGCCAACCACCAACGCTGAAAGGCAGGGCGGTGAGCGGCAGCGCCAGCTCCCGAAGCGATTGCCCTGCGGAATGAACGGTCCGGTCTTGCTTATGACATCCATGCACGCCATGTTCGGCCCCTACCGCCGCTCTTCTTCTCCATCGGATGAAGGTCGGAGACTCACATCTGAACGAGGCAAATTATGAGCAGTATGAGAGACCGTCAGGAAGGCTTCGAAAAGAAGTTTGCGATGGACGAGGACACGAAGTTCAGGGCCATGGCGCGCCGCAACAAGCTGCTCGGCCTATGGGCCGCCGAAAAGCTCGGCAAGTCAGGTGAGGACGCCGACGCCTATGCGAAAGAGGTGGTGCGCGCGGACTTCGAAGAGGCCGGGGACGACGACGTGTTGCGCAAAATACGCGCCGATTTCGACGCGGCGGGCGTTGCCCAGTCGGATGTTCAGATTCGCGGCGTCATGAACGACCTGCTGGCGACGGCGGTCGAGCAGATCAAAAACACCTGATAGCAGCTCCAGCTTAAAGCGTCGCACGCGCTTTAAGCTCTCGTTTATGCATGTCGTTATCCCAAAACCGCTGCGCATCTCGGGTCAGGCCCAGGGTCAGGCCCGAGGGCATGCGTTTGGGTGACGACATGCATTAGCTGTGGGCGGCCACCAGATCCTTTAGGCGCTCTTCGTGCATCCGCAGCGTCAGTAGCATCTTCTTGGCGAATTCCTTCAGCGCCGGATCTTCGCCCGACTGCGCATAGGTTGAAAACAGCGCCAGCGCCTGCTTGTGCGCCTCGGTCTGCAGGAGGATGTATTTCGCCTGGAATTCATCGCCATCGAGGTTCTTGAGCTGGTCGAGCATCGCCTGGTCTTTCGGCAGCAAAGCCGGGCCGCTCGCTGTCACCGAGGCCGTGGTCTGGCTCTGTTCGAGAGCTGCCTTGAAATCCTCGCCAGCCTTGGTGTGATCCCTAACCATCAGCGAGGCGAAATCCTTCACATCGGCGGCGACATTCTTTTGTTCGGCCAGCTTGCTGCTTTCAATCTCGAACCGGTTGGCGCTGGGGACGGTTCTGGAGAAGGTCTCGGTGTCGATCTTGGTTTGGCCGACAGCAGGTATATCGGCCGGCGTGGCGGATTGGGCGAAGGCCGCCGGCGCGCCGGCAAGCAAGGCGACCATGGCAAGCGTGAGATGCGTTTTCACAGGAAATCTCCGGGTTTGTGATCCTCAGAGAGTCCAACGCGACACCAGCGGCGAAGTTGCGCCTTTCCTTCTCCCCTTGTGGGAGAAGGTGGCCGAGCGAAGCTCGGTCGGATGAGGGGTGTTCCAGCTTGGTGGTACGCTTGCTGGAGCAGCCCATCAGCGCAGAGACGGTGCACATTTGCCCACGCCTCATTTCTTCCAGCACCCCTCATCCGTCTCGGCGCTATGCGCCGATCCACCTTCTCCCACAAGGGGAGAAGGCAAGACCTCGAGATGGCCGATGGCGCCGTCGAACTGGTCGAGCAGCGCCGTGCAGGACGGGCATGGCTGGTCGGCCCGCGCGAGCTTGGCAGTGCCGCCGCTTGTCGCCACGTCGCGCGTCTCCTGCGGGTGGCGCGGAAACATCATCGAGTAGACGATCAGCGTGTCCTTGCCGGGTGAAAACAGCTCCGACAGTTTTATGCGGACCGGCTTGCCGTCGGCGCCAAGCCCGTCGAACACATAATCTTGAGGCACCAGCCCGCCCGGCGGCAGTGCACGGCGGGCGACGGCCACATCCTCCATGGCGCGGCGCAGCTCGATTTCCTTTTGCAGCAGCGTTTCGCGGGCGGCGCGGTACTCAGCGGATTCGTTGGGAAAGGTGATCATCGTCATCTCCATCTGCCGTGCTTTGGCGGCGCGCGCTATAAACGGCAGCGCACCTTGCCTCTCAAGGACGCATGGCGAGGCAGGGTTCCGACATTTTGCACGCCTGGCCCGGCGATAAGGCCTTAACGGCTCCGCCTTCGCCAGCGACAGAGGCTACTGCGGCGGCACCGGGCAGCTCGTGTCGCCCTCCTGGCAGTTGAGATAGCCCTGAAAATCCTTCAGCCGGTCGTTGGTGAGGCTCTCCTTGCAGCCGACGATAACCATCGGATACATGCTGCCTGCCATATCGGGCGAGCCGCCCTGGAAAGCGCATTCGGCATCGCGAAAGGCGACCCAGGCGCGCTGCGCGCCGACCAGCAGCTTCTTCGTCGCCGCGTCGTCCTTCAGCCGGCCTTCGATCTGCCTGTAGGCGTGGTTGAGCTTCTTGTCGGCTTCGGTGAACGACTTGCCGGCGCATTCGTTCATGGCCGCCTGGTCCTGTGCGTCGGCGCAATCGTCGGCGCGCGCGACGCCCGCAAGAAGCGGAAGGGCGAGGATCACCAGACCGGTTTTGGCCAGACCGGTTTTGAAAAGTAAAAGCCGCATCGTGTTTCTCCGGTTTCGGTCGAGACCCCGCCCGCGGCACGAAAGCCGCAGGATCGCAGCTTAACGCCCGAACGGTTGCCGGCAAGATGCAGCCTGCCGCCTTGGTGGACACTTCGTTTCCGCACCATGCTCGCTGATCGGCTCCGCCAACCGCTCCTCACCCCGCCCAGTCAACTTCGAACATCCCCAGCCGCTCGTAGAGCCTGACGGCGGCTGCATTCTCAACCGTGTTGGTTTTGAGATCGACATGCGCAGCGCCGCGTGCGTGAAAGGCGGTGAAGACGTGCCACATCAGCGCTTCGGCGATGCCTCGGCCGCGCGCCTCGGGGTGGACGGCAAGGTCTTTCACGAACGCTCTCGTCCAGCACAGTGCCGCCCCCGCCAGCCGACCCTTGCTGTCGATAACCAGGAAACACAAGGCAGGGTCGAATTCCGCGTCGCTTGAAATGCGCGGCCACCATTCGTCGAACGGCCCGTCGGCGCCATCGTCGAAGACGGTGGTGAGCAGCGTATGCAAAGCGAGCGCGTCGGCGGCCTCAAAACCGCGCATGACAAAACCTTCCGGCCAGCGCGGCGTGGCGAGCGTGTCGTCGAGGATCTTGCGCAGCCTTATGTCGTTCGGCGCCGGCGGGCGCGGCTCAGGCATGGCGTTCAGGCGTCGGGCTGCAGGCGACGCCGACTGCGGTCGCGGCCCAGGCCGGTTTGTTCCAGCATGCCCTTGCGCTTGGCGTCGTAATAATAGCCGCTCTGGTAGAGCCGATCGGCGCGCTTGGCGTTGCCGCCGGCCACCAGCCAGGCGCCACGCAGATATTTCACCGCATATTTCAGATTGGTCTCGGCGTCGAATAACCCGCTCGCCGGCCCGTCATAGCCCATGCCGCGCGCCGTCGCATGCTTGATCTGCATCAGCCCCCAGTGGCCGCGATTGTAGGCCTTGGGATTGAAGGTGCTCTCGCGCTTGACGACGCGGCGCACCAGATCGACCGGAACCTGATAGAGGACGGCATATTTCTCGATCAGTCGCTCGATCTCGCCGCGCGGTCCCGCGGAATACTCTTTGGCAGGGCTGGTCGAAAGCGGGGCGGACGGATTCTCAGGCAGAACGTAGGCGACCCGCTGAACGCCGGGCATCGTCTTGCCTGTCTCGCCGGTGACCGGCATCGCAACGGCGGCGGTAGCATAGACAGGCGCTGTGCCGGCTGGCGCGGCATCGGCCGTCATGGCTGCAGGCGCAGTTGCGGCCAACGGGGTCGGGCCGGCAAAGGCCGCTGGCTGGACAGGCGTCGCGGCGGGATCGGCGGCCAGCGCCGCGGTCTGGACGGGCGTGACGCCGGACGATTCCGGCAGCACCGAAACCGTGTCGGGCAGCGCCAGCGCATAGCCGGCATCGCTACCAGCTGCGGCGGTTTCAGTCAGGGAAGGCACGGCCTTGGTCTGCGAGGTCGAAGTGCAGCCGCTGAGACCGGCCGCAGCGAGCATCACGCCGATCGCGCGAAAGATGATTTTTGCTGGCAAGCCGCGCTCGGGTCCGGTTCGTCTGTTAAGAAGTCCTTACACCAGCGGCTTTCCCCCGGCAATCCGCAGCCAGTTGGGATTTCGAATGGTTTTCGGGTGGCAGCAGACCCCTTGGAATGCGATATATCGTTCTCGATATGTACTGGATTGCCATTCGTTCCCAGGGAAAGGGGCACATCATGGAAGACACCTCTCAAGCCATCGCCGGCCACGCCGTCTTCGAAACCGTGATCGGCTTCATGGGCATCGCCTGGAGCGAGGCCGGGCTGACGAGGCTTTGCCTGCCCCAGCGCAGCCGCGACGCCGTGGAACGGCGGCTGCTGCGCCATGCCGGCAACGCCGCTTCGAGCGCCCGACCGCATTGGGTTGCCGAGCTGATCGCGTCGATAAAGGCCTATGCCGCCGGCGAGGACGTGGATTTCTCCGGTGTGCCGGTCGATCTCACCGGTGTCGACGATTTCCGCCTCGCCATCTACGACGCGGCGCGCAAGCTCGCCTTGGGCGAGACCACTACCTATGGCGAACTGGCCAAGCGCGCCGGCCATGCCGGGCTGGCGCGAGAGACGGGCGCCGCACTCGGTGCCAACCCGGTGCCGCTGGTCATCCCTTGCCACCGCATTCTTGCCGCCGGCGGCAAGATCGGCGGTTTTTCAGCGCCGGGCGGCTCGACCACCAAGGAGAAGATGCTGGCGATCGAAGGCGTGCGCGTCGGTCCGCCGCCCCCGGCGCAGGTCTCTTTTGGATTTTGAGGCCGGCATTGCTAGTCCGGAAAGATGCGCCGGCGGAAATGCCGGTCTGTTTCCACGCGCTTGCACTTGTAGACGATGCAGGAGTTGGTATCGGCGCTCGGCACCGAAGCGCGTGCCCTGACCTCGCCCCTGTTGCAGAAACTCTGGCTCCGCACATAACGGTCGTAGAGCGGCAGCCCCGGCGTGCGCGTCGACTGATAACGCAGGATGACGGCGCCTTCCCGTGCGATCGTCGCGCGCACCGTGCCGCAGGTCATGCGGCTCGGGTCATAGCGCGAGATCGCCTGCGCCTCGGCGGCGACCAGCGTCAGGCAGGCGGCAAACAGGACAGTTTTCATGGTCCTCTCCCCAAACAGAACCGGACGCTCGGAGGCGGCACGATCCTTCCCCGCAGCGTGCGCGATAGGCCATGCGACCCGGCGCAACGCCCGACGTTCAACGCTTTCACGCGATTGGGGCGGCCATTGGGCAGCGCCGCATCAGCGCCTTTTTTCGTGCAGTCTTGTTTTTTGCGGAGAAGCGGACTATATGAGGTCTATTGATATTTCGGCCGATCGATCCGGGCCTCGCGATATTCGCGTTTGCTGACGTCTATCTCCAAAATCTCGATACAAACCGGCTGGACTTCGGTTCAGTCAAGCTAAAGCAAACGTATAAGGACTATCGAAATGGCAACAGGTACGGTCAAGTGGTTTAATTCCACCAAGGGTTTCGGCTTCATCCAGCCTGACAGCGGCGGCGCGGACGTTTTCGTCCACATCTCCGCAGTCGAGCGCGCTGGGCTGTCGACCCTGGTCGAAGGCCAGAAGATCAACTTCGAGATCGAGCAGGACCGCCGCACTGGCAAGTCGTCCGCTGGATCTCTGAGCAAGGCAGCCTGATTTTGCGAATGGCGCGCGCCGGGCGATAGCTCGGGGCGCGCGGCAAGTCACGGATGTACTGACGGTCGCGCGAGAAGCGCGCCGGAGCGGAAAGAACCCGACAAGCCGAAGCAGCAGATTGCTGCCGGCCCGGCCAAAGCGCTCCCGATCAGGCTACCAAGCATGGGAAGGCGGGATTTTGTCCCGCCTTTTTGCTGTCCGGATTTCCGGATGAAACAGCTACCTTGGCCTTATTGTGCCAATCATGGTATTTTTAGCCGATGAGCAAGCTTGAACAGATTGAGAAATCCGTCGCCGAACTGAGCCCTGAGGAACTGAAGGCATTTGCCGCCTGGTTCGAGGCACTGAAAGCGGAGATGTGGGATCGGCAGATCGAAGCCGACGCCAAGGCTGGCAGGCTGGATAAACTTGCCGAGCAGGCCTTGGCCGACCATCGCGCCGGCCGGACCCGGTCTTTGTGAATCATGTCGCCACTCCCTTATTCTGGGAGGCTTATGCAAAACTGCCCTTGTCGATCAGAGCAAAGGCGGACAAACGTTTCGCCAAGCTGCGTTCTGATCCGTTTCACCCGTCGCTGCATTTCAAACAGGTCGGACGCTATTGGTCGGCGCGGGTTGTTCTCAACTACCGCGCCGTAGCTGTCCGTGACCACGATGACGTTGTCTGGTTTTGGATCGGCACCCACTCCGAATATGACCGCCTCCTGAAGTAGCCGTAAGGACAGAACTACCCCAGCCACTCCATCGGCACATGCCCAGGATCAGTCTCGACCCGTTTCAGCCAGGCCACCACCGCCGGGTAGGCGTCGAGCTGAAAACCGCCCATCTCGGCCGTATGCGTATAGGCGTAGAGCGCGATGTCGGCGACGCTCAAGGCCTCGCCGGCAAAGAACGCACTGCCCGCCAGATGCTTGTTCATCACGCCGAGCGCCTTGTTGCCGCGCTCCAGCGTCAGCGCCAGCCGTTCCGGTGTCGCGTCCTTGGCCCGTTCGGGAAAGGTCAGCAGCGCCTTGCGCACCGCGATATAGGGTTCGTGGCTGTATTGCTCGAAGAACAGCCATTGGTAGGCCAATGCCCGCTCGTATTTGTCGGCCGGCAGCAACCGCGTGCCTTCGGCGAGATAGAGCAGAATGGCGTTGGATTCGGCAAGCCGCCGGCCGTCGTCGAGCTCGAGCAGCGGCACCATGGCGTTCGGGTTCTTGGCGACATAGTCTGGCTTGCGCGTGTCGCCGGTGTGCGAGCTGACCTCGACATTGGTGAAAGCGATGCCGAGCTTGGCCATCAACAGGCGCGGCTTGTAGCAATTGCCGCTGTCGATCATTCCATAGAGTATGGTCATTCTTGCTCCCATCGCCGCTCCCCTCGGCGGAGCCGCCTTTACCGGCAATTATCCTGGCAGCGACGGCTTCATCCAGTGATTTGTTTTGGCGCAACCATCAGCGCCGGTGATAGATCACCCAAACAACGGCACGACGTTGTTGGCCATGCCAAGCAGCCTGTCGATGGGCAGCGGCTTCTCGTCGAAGACCGTGCCGGCCAGCGCCGGCCGGGCAAGGTAAAATCCTTGCATCAGGTCAACGCCGCCGTCCAGCGCGACGCGCAGATGCGTGGCTTGCTCGATGCCTTCGACCAGCACTTTGGCGCCGCGGTCATGCAGCGCGGAGACCAGCGGCCGGAAAAACCGTTCGGCGGCGGCATGGCGGCAGAATTCCGCGAACCAGGTGCCGTCGATCTTGACGATGTCGGGCTGGACAAGAGCGACCCGTTCTTCCGTCGAATGCCCGGTGCCGAAATCGTCGATGGCGATGCGGATGCCGTCACGCCGCATCTCGCGCGCCAGGCTGACGAGCACCTTGTCTTCAGCCGCCTGCTCGGTGATCTCGCAGACCAGCATGCCGGGGTGCAGGTCGAATTCGGCGAGACGCCTGGTCATCAGCCTGATTTCTGCCAGCGCTCGCCCGGGGTCATCGTTGATCAGCGGATTGTAGTTGAAGAACAGGTCGAGCCCGCCGACGCCGATGTTGCGGAAATTCCTGAGATGCAGTACCCGGCACATCGTCTCGACGAACAGGCGATCCGCCACGGGGATGCCCTCGAAGAATACGCGCGGCGCGACCGGCCTGCCGGCGCGGTGCGGCTCGATCAGGCCTTCGACGGCGACGGCCTTCAAAAACCTGCCGCGCGGCGCAAAGATCGGCTGGTAGGCGCTCCTCAGCCGGAACGCGCCATAGACGCCATATTCGATCCCGACTTCGTCGGCAAAGATTGCCTCGCCGACATTGCGCCGCCTGTCGGGCCGCCTGGTCATGGCACCACCTTGCGCCCGAAAGCCCGTTTCGGCCGCGGCGAAGGCGAGACGGTCGCAGGCGCCGCGCCGGCGTCAGGCGCCGTCACCGGCATCTGCCTTTCCTTGCCGAAGACTTGGCTTTCGTTGCCGAAGACGTGAAAGCTGGTCGGTGCAAGCTCCGGGCGCGCCAGCGCAAATCCCTGCACCATCGAGGCTCCCGATTTCTCGGCCAGTTCAAGCTGCCAGCCCTCCTCGATGCCCTCGAACACGGTGCGGATGCCTTGCTGTTCGAAACTTGCCACCATGGCGGTCAGCAGCGCGAAGCCGGCGCCGGACTCCATCAGTTGCATGATCCAGTGGGCATCGAATTTGACGATGTCAGGCCTGAGCTCCTTGATCCGGTTGATGTCGGACTCTTCGGCGCCGTAGTCGTCGACCGCGATGCGAAACCCGTTGGCCCTGAGCGCCTCGACGAAATTGTAGAGCGTTTCCTGCGACGCCGACTTTTGCTCGGTCACCTCGCAGACGACGCGGTTCGCATCGATCCCGGCCTCATGCAGCACCAGCCGCATGTCGCGCAGCGCGCTGTCGGCGATGCTGCGATCGGTGAACACCGACGGATCGAAGTTGATGAAAATGAATGCCTCCTGCGGCAGGCACGCGCCGGCGTTCAAAAGGTGCAGCGTCCTTGTCAGCGCCTCGATATGCAGGCGGTCGACCGTCGGACAGGCGTTGAAAAAACTCACCGGCGTCTGCGGCTCGGCGTCGCGGAACGGCCGGATCAGGCCCTCGAATCCGGTGATGGACAATTTGCCGTTGCTGAAGGCAAAAATCGGCTGGAACGCGCTTTGCAGCGTATAATTGCCCCAGACACCGCTGGCGGTGCCGTCATCGTGGCGGACGATATGGGCAAGCCCGATGCTGCGCGACACGGTTCCTCCCGTTGCGAGACTGGTGGAATGGGTCGTGATCCAGCCGACCGGAGTTTTACCGCGTGTAAGTGAATTTATTGTTGCCGGATTTGCCGGGGATTGAGGTCTGGCTCATCCGACAATGCTTGCGCTTGGCGGGATGATGCGACATGAGAGACGCCGCGGTCGGACGCACCGCCTGGCCCTACAAGGAGACAACGCCGTCATGGCCTTTCTTGCCGACGCCCTTTCCCGCGTAAAGCCTTCCGCGACCATCGCAGTGACGCAGAAAGCGCGCGAGCTGAAAAACGCCGGCCGTGACGTGATCGGGCTGGGTGCCGGCGAACCGGACTTCGACACGCCGGACAATATCAAGAACGCTGCGATCGAGGCCATCCGCCGCGGCGAAACGAAATATCCTCCGGTGTCCGGCATCGTGCCGCTGCGCGAGGCAATCGCCCAAAAATTCAAGCGAGAGAACAATCTCGATTACCGGCCGGAGCAGACCATCGTCGGCACCGGCGGCAAGCAGATCCTGTTCAATGCCTTCATGGCGACGCTGAACCCCGGCGACGAGGTCATCATTCCGAGGCCGTACTGGGTCAGCTATCCCGAGATGGTAGCGATCTGCGGCGGCACCCCGGCATTTGCCGACACCTCCATCGACAACGGCTTCAAGCTGACGGCGGCGGCGTTGCAAAAGGCGATCACGCCGCGCACCAAATGGTTGTTGATGAACTCACCGTCGAACCCGTCGGGCGCCGCCTACAGCGAGGCTGAGTTGCGCGCTCTGGCCGACGTGCTGCTCGAACACCCCAATGTCTGGGTGCTGACCGACGACATGTACGAGCACCTGATCTACGGCGATTTCGTCTTCACGACCATCGCCGAGGTCGAGCCGAAGCTTTATGAGCGCACCCTGACCATGAACGGCGTGTCGAAGGCCTATGCGATGACTGGCTGGCGCATCGGCTATGCGGCCGGGCCGGTGGCGCTGATCAAGGCGATGGACATGATCCAGGGCCAGCAGACCTCCGGCGCCTGCACCATTGCCCAGTGGGCATCGGTCGAGGCGCTGAACGGTCCGCAGGATTTCATTGCGAAAAACAAGGCGATTTTCCAGGCTCGGCGCGATCTCGTCGTGTCGATGCTCAATCAGGCGCGCGGCATCACATGTCCGTCTCCCGAAGGGGCTTTCTACGTCTATCCGTCCTGTTCCCAGTTGATCGGCAAGAAGACCAAAGCCGGCAAGCTGATCGACAGCGACGAAGCCTTCTGCTCGGAACTGCTCGAGGCCGAGGGCGTGGCGGTCGTGTTCGGTTCGGCATTCGGCCTCGGCCCGAACTTCCGCATCTCCTATGCCACGTCGGAGGCGTTGCTCGAAGAGGCCTGCGCCCGCATCCAGCGCTTCACCGCCTCGCTGACCTGATCAAGCGCATCTCGAACACCAAAACCCGGCTCGCAATCGGGTTTTGGCGGTCGGCGCCAGCCTCATCCCTGGCGACTGTGATTGGTTTCGCGCGCCGAACGAGCCTCGGCCGGCGCCAGAATGGCGGCCAGAAGCCCGGCCGTGACGAACGAAACGATGGCGGCCGTCAGCATCGCCGCATGGAAGCCCCCGGCATAGGCGGCTGCGAACAGGTCGCGCAGGCCGTCCTTGCCCATCGCCGCATCGGCTGCGAAATCGTGCCTTGAAACCGCGGCGCGGGCCACCGCTCCGGCATTGGCGACACCGGCATTTTCAAGATGCGCTGTCAGCAGGGCTGTTGCCCGCATGCTCATCAAGGCGCCGAGCAGGGCGATGCCGATGGCGGTGCCGCTCTGGCGGGTTGCGTTGATCACCGCCGACACCATGCCCGAACGCTCGCGCGGCGCAAACGACATCGCGGCAGCGCTGCCGGTCGGGATGGACAGCGCATTGCCGAGGCCGCCGACGGCAAACAGCAGGCCGATCGTCACATAGGGTGTCGAGGGTCCAACCCAGCACATGCCCAGCATGGAAAGACCGCTCGCAAGATAACCCGATGTCATCAGCGCCGAGTGTCCGTAGCGCTGACTGAGCCTGCCGATCGCCGGCGACACGACCATTTGGACAAGGAACAGCGGTGCCATGCGCAGGCCGGTCTGTGTCGGCGACCAGCCCTGTGCCTGCTGCAGGAACATCGAATAGAGGAAGACGCTGGTGTAGGAGGTGAGGCCGAGCGCGAACGAGGCGACATTGGCGACGGCAAAGCGAATGTCGCGGAACAGGCCAAGCGGCAGCATCGGCCGCGGCGTACGCGCCTCGAAGACAAGGAAGGCTGCCAGGCCGGCCAGGCCAACAACAACGGCGGTGACCGTCCGCCGATCGCCCCAACCGTTTTCGCCCGCCGAGATCAGGCCGAAGGTCAGCGCGCCCAGCCACAGAATGCTGAGTGCCAGGCCGACAAGGTCGAGATGGGCATGCTCGGGGTGTGAAGTCTCTACGATCGAAGCCGCACCGAGCGCGATCGTGGCCAGGCCGAGCGGCAGGTTGATCAGGAAAATGCTCTGCCATCCGGCGGTTTCGACCAGGATGCCGCCGACGACCGGGCCGGTGAGCAGCGAGACAGCTGCGAACGACGCCCAGCCTCCGATAACGCCGGCACGCTCGCGACCGTCGGGAAACGCCTGCGTCAGAATCGACAGCGCACCCGGAATGATCAGCGATCCGGCTATCCCTTGCACCACCCGGCCCACCAGCAGCACCGACAGGTTGGGCGCGATTGCACATATGGCAGAGCCAGCCACGAAGATGCCGATGCCTGCCAGCCAGGAGCGCTTGCGCCCGTAGCGGTCGCCGATCAGGCCTGCCGACAGCATGAAGGCCGACAGGCAAAGCGTGTAGGCGTCGATCACCCATTGCAGCCCGGCGAAATCGATGCCGAGCGCAATCTGGATCGTCGGCAGGGCGACGTTGACGATGCTGATGTCGAGCAGTGCGACGAATGTGCCGAGATAGACGGCGGCAACAAGAGGCAAGCGACGGTTCGACATGAAACCCAAACCTGAGCGTGGAAATCACCTACAATGATCAGACGCGACGGCTTTTAGGTCCGATCAACGCCGCCATACTGCTCGTCGGTCACCGTCTCCAGCCAGTCGGCATGGACGCCGTCGAGCGCCTCCTGCATGGCGATATGGGCCATCGCCGATTTTGGACCGGCGCCGTGCCAATGCTTTTCGTCAGGCGCAAACGAGATGACGTCGCCGGCCCTGATTGCCTGTATCGGCTCGCCCCAGCTTTGCGCCAGGCCGGCGCCTGACACGACATAGAGCGTCTGGCCCAGCGGATGCGTATGCCAGTGGGTACGCGCGCCGGGCTCGAAACCGACCATGACGGCGCGTAACCGCGCCGGCGCTTCCTTCTCGATGATCGGCGTCTGCCACACGCGGCCGGTGAAGTACTTTTCCGGCGCAATGACGGTCGGCACGCTGCCGCAAGCAATGATCTTCATCGACGCAAAGTCCTCAAGCTGATGGCGGATCGGTCGGCGACGACCGTTCCTTTTTGTCGCAGGAAGCGGCACTTTCATCCGATAACCATCATGGCGCAACCGCTTTTGCGGCTGTTCGGCGACGGACCCTGTCACGGCATTGACGGAAAGCCCAGGCCCGCATCCGACGGCTCGCCGATTCATGGCTCAACATCCGCGACATCAGGCGATCCTCCGATCTCAAATCACTTGCCCTCCCGCCTAACCCGTGGGACGATGCCTTTGGGTAGGCGGCAAACTGAAAAAGCCCCGCCCGCGACGGTCGACAGGCCGGCCGCCGCTCCCAGGGAAACGCCTGAGTGGAGGTCAGTCATGGGAACTCGCGCCGGAGGACGACGCACGGGACCGAAATGCATTGCCATCGTCGGTCCCTTTGCAAGCGGTAAGACGACACTTCTCGAAGCCATATTGGCCCGCACGGGCGCCATCCCCCGCCAGAATCCGGTCTCCTCGGGAAACACAGTCTCCGATCATTCGCCCGAGGCACGCGCCCACGCCATGAGCGTTGAGGCGACGTTTGCCACCACCGACTTCGTGGGCGAGCAACTCACCTTCGTCGATTGTCCCGGCTCCATCGAATTCTCCTTCGAGGCAGAGCCGGTTCTGGCCGCCTGCGACCTCGCCGTGGTCGTCGCCGAAGCCGATGAGAAGAAGATCCCTGCCCTGCAGCTGATCATGCGCAAGCTCGACGATCTCGGCGTGCCGCGCATCATGTTCCTCAATAAGGTCGACAAGGCGATATCAGGCGTGCGCGACACGCTGAAGATGTTGCAGCCGGCGAGCTCGGTGCCTTTGCTGCTGCGCCAGATCCCGCTGCGCAAGGACGGCGTGGTGATCGGCTCGATCGATCTGGCGCTGGAGCGCGCCTACATCTATCGCGAATATGCCGAAAGCGAAGTCGCCCAGATCCCCAGCGACGACAAGGCGCGCGAGCTCGAAGCGCGCTTTTCCATGCTGGAGACGCTCGCCGACCATGATGATCAACTGATGGAGCAGCTGCTCGACGAAATCGAGCCGCCCAAGGACGCCATCTTCGACGACCTGGCCGCCGACTTGCGCGATGGTGCCGTGACGCCGGTGCTGATCGGCACCGCCGAGAAGGGCAATGGTGTGCTGCGGCTGCTAAAAACGATCCGCCACGACGCGCCCGATGTTGAAGCAACACACAAGCGCCTCGACGCACCTGACGGCAATGCGACCGTGGTCCAGGTGATGAAGACCATCCACACCGCGCATGGCGGCAAGCTGTCGATCTCGCGCATCCTGTCCGGCCAGCTTGCCGACGCCTCCGAGCTCTTCCTTTCGAACGGCGCGACGGCAAAGGTCTCCGGCATCTACAGAATGCTCGGCAAGGACCAGACCAAGCTCACCTCGGCCCCGGCCGGCGACACGGTCGCGCTCGGCAAGATGGACGAGGTCACGACCGGTCAGACCTTGAGCTCGGTCAAGGGCGGCATCAAGCCCTTGGTCACGCTGACGCCGCCGCAACCGGTCTTTGCCTTTGCGTTGCGACCGAAGGAACGCAAGGACGAGGTCAAGATGTCGGCCGCCGTCCAGCGCCTTGCCGAGGAAGATCCCTCGCTCAGCGTGCGCCACAATCAGGATTCGGCTGAAACCGTGCTGTCGGGCCATGGCGAAATGCATCTGCGTGTCGTGCGCGAGCGGCTGGAGGGCAAGAACCAGATTCCGGTCGAAGGCCATCCGCCGGCTGTGCCTTACCGCGAGACGATCCGCAAAGCGGCGCAGCAGCGTGGCCGTCACAAGAAGCAGTCGGGCGGCCATGGCCAGTTCGGCGACGTGGTGATTGAGATCAAGCCGCTGCCGCGCGGCTCCGGTTTCCAGTTCACCGACACCATCACCGGCGGCGCCGTGCCGAAAACCTATATCCAGTCGGTCGAGGCCGGCGTACGCGATTATCTGAAATCGGGCCCGCTCGGCTTTCCTGTGGTCGACGTCGCCGTCAACCTGTCCGACGGCTCCTATCATTCCGTCGATTCGTCGGACATGGCCTTCCAGATGGCGGCAAAGCTGGCGATGAAGGAAGGCATGGCCGCCTGCTCGCCGGTGCTGCTTGAACCGATCATGAAGGTGGAAATCGTCACGCCGTCCGACGCAACATCGAGAATCATCGCCCTGATCCCGCAGCGGCGCGGCCAAATCCTCGGCTATGATGCGCGGCCCGGCTGGCCGGGATGGGATGTCGTCGAGGCGACCATGCCGCAGGCCGAGATCGGCGATCTGATCATCGAGCTGCGTTCGGCCACCGCGGGCGTGGCCAGCTATCGTGCCAGCTTCGACCATATGGCCGAACTCACCGGCCGCCTGGCCGACGAGGCGTTGAACGCCAATGGCAAGGCCGCCTGACACTGGAACTTGGCGACAGTCAGGCTGCAGAACACAAGGAAACGGCGTCCGGACATGATCCGGACGCCGTTCTCTTGCGGACCGTCTTCGTGGGAGGCGAAATGGCAGGTCCGCCGCACATGCCGCCAACGCTTGACAGCCTCAGCGGAAGAATAGTTCGGACGCGGTAGCCGCCTGAGCCTGGATCGTCCGAGTGATGCCCCCATCTCCCGCACGAACCACACCGCGTCCTATGATCTGCTTAGTCGATGCTGCGCGCCCGCGACATGTTACCTGAGGTTACATGTCACTGTTACATGACAATTTCGGTCGGCTTTGCGTCAGCGCCGGCAGGGGTTCGGGATACAAAAAAGCCGGATCAACGAAGATCCGGCTGAGTTTGATTGGAAGTGCCTGTTAAGGCTAACCTCCAGAGGGGAACACTCGAGGGCGCTAATGGGAGGAGAACGCGCCCAGGAGATGATCCATATATGTGCTCATCATGCCCAAGAAACAAGCATCTATTTTGCAACACTCGCATGCAAAATGACACAGGCTGTGGTCTAACCCGTTGCTTGGCCTCGTAGGACCAGAAGAATCGCGAAATGCGGTGCGCAGCCAGTCAAGAATCATTGCGAAATGGCGAAACAGCGCCGATTTTCGGTCCAGAACGCAGAAAACAACGAATGATGGCGAATCAGGCAGCGCGCGTTTATTTTTGCGGCAGCCATGCATCGGCCCGAAAATCGCGCCGAAGGAAGCCCCGATGAAGACCCGTCAGGCGATCGCCGGCAGCGCGCTGTTCTTCATCGCAGCGCCCGGTGTGGTCGCGGGATTGCTGCCCTGGCTGTTGACCGATCGCTATCGTCTGCCATGGTCGACCCTGCCCGGCTTGGTCCCGGTCGGCTGGGTCCTGATTGGCGTCGCAACGGCCTTGCTGCTTCATGCCTTCGCCCGTTTTGCTCTCGAGGGCCTCGGCACGCCCGCTCCGGCCGCGCCAACCGAGCGACTGGTTGTCGGCGGCATCTACCGCCATGTCCGCAACCCCATGTATGTGGCAGTGCTGGCGATCATCCTTGGCCAGGCGCTGCTGTTTTCGAGCGCGGCTCTCGTCGCCTATGCCGCTATCGCCGCCGTCGCCATGGTCTCGTTCGTGAAGTTCCATGAGGAACCGACGCTTGCCCGCCGCTATGGCGCCGAGTACGAGGCCTACCGCCATGCCGTTCCAGGCTGGCTCCCCCGCCTGACGCCATGGCGGCCAATAAGGGATGATCGTCCGCGATGATAGCGCACTCGATTTGCAGAAGGTTTAGAACGACCAGCTTCGGGCCTTGGCGATGATGAAATCGCGGAAGACGTGCAGCTTCGCCTGGTTCTTCATCGCATCGGGATAGGCGAAATAGGTGTCGAAGGACGGCACTTCGGTCTCCGGCAACAACTGCACCAGCCCTGAGTCCTTGCTGACCACATAGTCGGGCAGCATGGCGATGCCGGCGCCACCCTGTACCGCGCGTTTTATCGACAATATGTCGTTGATCTGCAGCGTCGGCACCCGTTGCCCGCCTTCGAAATCGCCGACCGTTTCCAGCCAGTTCAATTCCGACAGATGCGCCGGCACCGGCACGCCGAAGGTGACGATGCGATGGCTTTTCAACTCGGCGATCGACGCCGGCTTGCCATACTTGTTGACGTAGGAAGGGGCGGCGTAGAGATGGAAATGCACCGTGAACAGGCGGCGCTGGATGAGATCGGGCTGCTGCGGCTGGCGCAGCCGGATCGCGCAGTCCGCCCGGCGCATGGTGAGGTCGAGTTCCTCGTTCGCCAGGATCAACTGCAGGCTGATCTCGGGATAGAGCTCGATGAATTCCTGCACGCGCTCGGTCAGCCAGCCGGCACCGAGCCCCACCGTGGTCGTCACCCTGAGCACGCCGGAAGGCCGATCCTTGGCCTCGGTCAGCCGCGACTTGATCGTCTCCAGCTTCATCAGCACGTCATGCGCCGTGCGGAACAGCATCTCACCCTGCTCGGTCAGCACCAGGCCGCGGGCATGGCGATTGAACAGCGGCACGCCGACATCATGTTCGAGCGCGCTGACCTGCCGCGAGATCGCCGATTGCGACAGATGCAGTGTCTCGGCGGCATGGGTGAACGACCCAGCTTCCGCCGCAGCGTGAAACACGCGTAGCTTGTCCCAGTCCAACGCCATGATGCCCCCATTCTGTTTTCTGGCGTCTGAATGAAAAATCAGGCTTTTGCGCGGCTTTTCTCGGCCGCTTGTTTACTCCGCCGCTTCGCGGTGAACTTCGATCCCGGCGAGGTACTTTTCCGCCTCGAGCGCGGCCATGCAGCCGAGCCCCGCCGCCGTCACCGCCTGGCGGTAGATGTCGTCGGTCACGTCGCCGGCGGCGAACACGCCCGGCACGTCGGTGCAGGTCGAATCCGGCGCCGTCCACAGATAGCCGTTCGGCTTCTGCTTCAGCTTGCCGGCGAACAGCTCGACCGCCGGCGCATGGCCGATCGCCACGAACACGCCGTCGACCGTCAGATGCATCTCTTGGCCGGTCACCAGATTGCGCAGCTTCAGTCCTTCCACCGACGGCGGCAGCGGCATCTTGCCGGACTGGCCGGTGATCTCGTCGACGACGGTGTCCCAGATGACGCGGACATTATCCTTCTTGAACAGCCGCTCGCTGAGGATGCGCTCGGCGCGGAAGTCGCTGCGTCGGTGGATGACCGTCACGCTCTTGGCCAGGTTGGAAAGGTAAAGCGCCTCCTCCACCGCCGAATTGCCGCCGCCGATCACCGCGACATCCTTGCCGCGATAAAAGAAGCCGTCGCAGGTGGCGCAGGCCGATACGCCGAAGCCCATGAAGGTCTGTTCGCTCGGGATGCCCAGCCATTTCGCCTGCGCACCGGTGGCGATAATCAGCGCGTCGGCGGTATAGGTGGCGCCGGAATCGCCCTTGGCACGGAACGGCCGCACGTTGAGGTCGACCTCGGTGATGATGTCGTTGATGACGTCGGTACCGACATGCTCGGCCTGTTTCAGCATTTGCTCCATCAGCCACGGACCCTGGATCGGATCGGCGAAGCCCGGATAGTTTTCGACATCGGTGGTGATCATCAACTGGCCGCCCTGTTGCAGACCGGCGACCAGCATCGGCTTCAGCATGGCGCGGGCGGCGTAGATTGCCGCCGTATAGCCGGCGGGACCGGAGCCGATGATGAGAACGGGTGCGTGCTTGGACGTCATATCGGGGCTTTCACAACAACCGGACGCGAATGAAGCGTCCGGCACAGGGATCGATTTCGGCCCTAATCTAGGTGTTGCAGACGACGCCAGCAAGACGACCTGGCCTTCGTCCCCGGAAAGCTTCCGCACAAAACAGACGATCCATGAACATCTTGGCGCGGTGACTGTGCCAAAATCCACCGGTTGAAGGGATGGAATGGACACCGAAGTCGTTTAATTACAAAATCACGAAAGATTCTTGCGTGAAGCGCCGAAGGTATCCATGCCGCTCAAAGCCGATCTCGATGCCATCGACTGGAAGATCCTGCGCGAGCTTCAGCAAGACGGGCGCATGACCAATGTCGAACTGTCCGGCCGCGTCGGCATTTCGGCGCCGCCATGCCTGCGTCGCGTCAGGCGCATGGAAGAGACCGGCATCATCCGCGGCTATCGCGCCTTGCTCAATGCGCCGGCGCTCGGCCTGGACGTCGTTGCCTTTTGCCTCATCGGCCTGCATCACCAGGCCGATGCGGAGCTGAAAACCTTCGCCGAACGCACCCGCGGCTGGCCGATCGTTCGCGACGCCTGGATGGTGTCGGGCGAATCCGACTTTTTGCTGCATTGCGTGGCGAGCGACCTCGGCGCCTTTCAGACCTTCGTCATCGAGGAACTGGCCTCGGCGCCGAATGTCGACACGGTGCGGACGGCACTGACCATCCGTCGCGTCAAGGACGAGGGCCTGGTGGCTTTCAGCGAAGTGAGACCTTAATCCCGGCCGAGCTCGGCGATGGCGTCGCAGAGTTTGCTGTGATCGTTATCGGTCGTCAGGTTACGCGTCCTGAACGCACCTTCGCCGGAAGTCCGATTGGATCTGCCGTTCACCAGCCAACCCTCGCAGAGCCCGGCTCGCCGTCCGGCTTCCATGTCATCGGCCTTATCGCCGACGATGATCGATCGGCTGATATCCACGCGCAGCAGATCGCGGGCGCGCAGAAGCATGCCCGGATTGGGCTTGCGCATCGGATGATCAGCTGCTGCCAGCTCGCCCGTCCCGCTCGAATGGTAGGCGCAGGCGAGCACCAGATCGATCCGGCAATTCTGCGCTTCGAGAAGCGCCAGCAGCCGGGCATTGACCGCGGCGAACTCCGGCCAGCCGAAATAGCCGCGGGCTATGCCTGATTGATTGGAGACCACGATTGCCGGAACGCCGGCGATGTTGGCCGTTCGGATCACCGGCAGCATCTGCGGCCGCAGCACGATGTCAGCCGGATCGCTGGGGTAGCCTCTATCGACATTGATGGTGCCGTCGCGGTCGAGGAACAGCGCCGGCGTGCCAGCTGGAAAAGCCGAGCTGCCGACCCGCTCGATCCACAGGCCCGGCGCTTCGAGCGGGTAACGATCAGACCTCACGACCGGGCCGATGTCAGCCATCACAGAGGCGCGCTTCGACCATTTCGCACAGATGATGATAGAGGCACAGATGCACCTGCTGGATGATCGGCGTCGAGGTCGAGGGCACGTTGAGCAGGATGTCGGAGAGCGGCTTGAGCTTGCCGCCGCTGTCGCCGGTCAGGCTGATCACCGTCATGTCCATCATGCGCGCCTGTTCGGCGGCGGCGAGGATGCTGGCCGAGTTGCCGCTGGTCGAGATGGCGAGCAGCACGGCACCCGCGGCGCCATGCGCCTCGACCTGGCGTGAAAACACCGTGTCGAAGCCGTAATCATTGCCCCAGGCGGTCAGCACCGCCGCATTGGCCGGCAGCGCGATGACGTTGTAGGCCTTGCGCTCCTTCAGGAAGCGGCCGACCAGTTCGCCGGCGATGTGAATGGCGTCGCTGGCCGAGCCGCCATTGCCGCAGATCAGCAGCGCCTTGCCCTGCGAAAGCGCGGCGACGACGGCGGTAACTGCCCGCTCCATCTCGCTGGTGAGGTCGCGCTCGACCATCGCGGTGATCGCGGCCGCCGAGCGGACCAGATAGTCGTTCAGTTCGGACATGAAAACCTCAGTTTGTGCTGCCGGCGCGCAACTTGCCGATGGTGCCGGTGGTGCTCTTGCCGGCGACGAGATCGACGAGCACGACGCGGCCGCCCGCCTTTTGCACGATTTCGGCGCCGACCACCTGATCGATCGTATAGTCGGCGCCCTTGACCAGTATGTCGGGCTTCAGCGCCTCGATCAGCGCGAGCGGCGTGTCTTCCTCGAAGACGACGACGGCATCGACCGAGGCAAGCGCCGCCAGCACGCAGGCGCGGTCATGCTCGTCGTTGACCGGGCGCCCCGGCCCTTTCAGCCGGCGCACCGAGGCATCGCTGTTGAGGCCGAGAACCAGCCGGTCGCACTGGCTGCGCGCCGCATGCAAAAGGCTGACATGGCCGGCATGAAGGATATCGAAGCAGCCATTGGTGAAGCCGACGCTCAGGCCTTCGTCCTTCCACGTCGCCACCAGCCGTGCGGCGGCGGCGGCATCGAGGATTGCATCCTTGTGGGCAATCGGTCCATGCGAGCGAAACAGCGCGCCGGTGAGTTCCTCGACCGTCAGCCGCGCGGTGCCACGCTTTCCCACCACCACGCCACCGGCCGCGTTGGCGATGGCCGCGGCAATGACGCGGTCGGCGCCCGCAGCCAGGGCCAACGCAAACGTAGCAATGACAGTGTCACCGGCGCCGGAAACGTCGAACACTTCTCGCGCCTGCGTGGCGATGTGGTGGGCATCGTCGGCGTCGACGACGCTCATGCCCTTTTCGCTGCGCGTCGCGACGACGAACTCGAAGCCATGTGCCGAGATCAGCTCACGCGCCGCGGCGACGATCTCGTCATCGGCAAACACCGCGCGTCCGACCGCCTCGCCAAGTTCCTTGCGATTGGGGGTGATCGCCGTCGCCCCGGAGTAGCAAGCATAGTCGCGGCCCTTGGGATCGACCAGCACCGGCTTTCCCGCCTCGCGGCAGATCGAGATCAGCTCGCCGGCGACGCCGTCGAGCAACATGCCCTTGCCGTAGTCGGACAAAATGACGATGTCGGCCTGCGCCAGCGCGGTGCGAAAATGCCGGATCAGCGTCGTCCGCTCGGCGTCGCGCAGCGGCTTGATTTCCTCTTCGTCGAAGCGCAGCACCTGCTGGTTGAGCGCGCTGAAGCGGCTTTTCGACGAGGTCATCCGGTTGGCGTCCTGCGCGAGACCGCCAGTGTCGACGCCAAGCTCGGTGAGCATGCGCATGAGATTGTCGCCGGCCGGATCGGCGCCGATCACCGAGACCGGTATCGCGGCAGCGCCGAGCGAGACGATGTTGGCGACCACATTGCCGGCACCACCCATCGCCGAGGTTTCGCCACGCCCGCGCAGCACCGGAATGGGCGCTTCAGGCGAAATCCGCTCGATGACGCCGTTGACGAAACGGTCGAGGATGAAGTCGCCGACCACCAGCACGGTGACGTTGCCGAACCGCGAGATGGCGCGGTGAAGCGGTTCAGGAGAAGGCAGGTATTGCTCGCTCATGTCATCTTCGACGTGCAATGAGAGCCGGTCCCGATGCTGTGAAAACGCTGGACTGGCAGGGCTGGTCGTTCATGGCGAAGCCGATATACCGCAATTCGGCTCAGCGCAACGGCAGGCACCGAACCGACCACAGCCAACGCCGGTCGGTTGGCGGATCAACTTTTCTGCAAAGCGACATGAACACCCAATCCGACGAGCACCGCGCCGCCCGCACGCCGCATCAGGCGTTGCGCGTGGCTCGAGCGTCGCAGCCTGGTGATCAGCGCACCCGCCAGCACCACGCACATGACATCCGCCGAGGAGAACATCAGATTGACGATCATTCCGAGGACGAGGAATTGCAGCCAGACGGGAAACGTCGCCGATGCGTCGATGAATTGCGGCAGGAACGCCATGAAGAAGATTGCAGTTTTTGGATTGAGCACCTCGACGGTGATGCTCTCGAAAAAGGCGCGGCGGGCGGATTTCGGCTCGATGCCTGAGATAACAGCATCGTCTTGCGCCCTGGCGCGGAACAGCGACACACCCAGCCAGATCAGATAGAGCGCGCCGGCCAGCTTGACCGCCATGTAGAGCGTCGGCACGGCATGGAAAAGCACGGACAGTCCTGCAGCGGCAGCGACGACGTGCACATAGCCGCCAAGATGGATACCCAACGCCGCCGTCAGGCCGGACCAGCGGCCGCGCGCCATGGTTTGCGCAGCAGCGTAAAGCATCGCCGGACCGGGGATGTAGGCAAAGATCGCCGTGGTGGCGAAAAAGGCGAAAAGCAGTTCGGTCGACGGCATTACCCTTGCTCCTGTCGTGCTTCGCCGGTGGATCGCCGACTGAAGCGAAAGCTGTGCGGCGCCACTGAGGTCTGCAGCCAACCGCCGGATTGCGACCTGCTTTATCGACAGCCCGGCACGCCTCCCCTATAAGGGCCGGAATCGGCACAAGATACCAGAGGCTTTCATGATCATCGTCACGGGCGGCGCCGGCATGATCGGCTCAAACATAGTCGCCGCGCTCAATGCCGAAGGGATCAGCGACATTCTCGTCGTCGACGACCTGACCGACGGCCACAAGATCGCCAATCTCGCCGATCTGCAGATCGCCGATTATCTCGACAAGGACGATTTCCTGCCGCGGATGGAGGCCGGCGACCTCGGCCGCATCGAGGCCGTCTTCCACCAGGGCGCCTGCTCGACCACCACCGAGTGGAACGGCAAGTTCATGATGGAGGTGAACTACGCCTATTCGAAGCGGCTGCTGCATGCCTGCCTGGCGCTGCGGCTGCCTTTCCTCTATGCCTCCTCGGCTTCCGTCTATGGCGGCGGCGCCGAGTTTCGCGAGGAGCCGGACTGCGAGCGCCCGCTCAATGTCTATGCCTATTCAAAGAAGCTGTTCGACGACTATGTCCGCCGCACCGTCTTCGATACCGATCATTCGCCGGTGGCCGGCCTGCGCTACTTCAACGTCTATGGACCGCGCGAGGCGCACAAGGGCGCCATGGCCTCGGTCGCCTTCCATCTGTTCAACCAAGTCGAGCAAGGCCACAACCCAAAGCTGTTCGGCGCCTATGACGGTTTCGGACCTGGCGAGCAGAGCCGCGACTTCATCCATGTCGGCGACGTTGCCGATATCAATCTGTGGTTGTGGAAACGCGGCTCAAGCGGCATCTTCAACTGCGGCACCGGCCTTGCCCAGCCGTTCCGCGCGATTGCCGAAACGGTGATCGGCACGCTCGGCAAAGGCGAGATCGAGTTCATCGACTTCCCCGACCATCTCAAGGGCAGCTACCAGAGTTTTACGCAAGCTGATATGTCCCGGTTGCGCGCCGCCGGTTACAATGGTCAGTTTCGCACAGTGGAAACCGGCGTCAGAGACTATGTCGAATGGCTGAAAGCCCAACGATCCTCGTGATCGGCCCACGCTGGGTGGGCGACATGGTGATGGCGCAGTGCCTGTTCTCGGCGCTGGGAGAGCTTCACCCGAACGCCGCGATCGACGTGCTGGCGCCGGCATGGGCGGCGCCACTGGTCAAGCGGATGCCCGAAATACGCCGGCAGGTCGATCTGCCGCTGAAATCCGGAGCTCTGGAATTCCGCATGCGAAGGCGCTTCGGCCGCCTGCTGCGCGGCCACTACGACATCGCCTATGTCATGCCTGGAAGCTGGAAGTCGGCGCTGGTCCCGTTCTTTGCCCGCATTCCGCGCCGTGTCGGCTACCTCAAGGAAATGCGCTACGGGCTGCTGACCGATATCGTTGCCTTGCCCGACAATGTGAAACGGCGCACGGCGCAGGCCTATTTCGGCCTCGCGCAAGGCGGCACGTTCCATGCTCCCAAGCTCGCCGTCGACACAAAGAACCAGGCGGCATTGCTGGGCCGCTTCGGGCTGGAGGCGAAGAAATTCGTCGCGCTGATGCCGGGCGCCGAGTTCGGCCCGGCCAAACGCTGGCCGAGCGAACGCTATGCCGGCCTTGCCCGCGACATGATGGCCAAAGGTTTTGCGGTCGCGCTGTTCGGGTCGAAGAACGACGCCGACGTAACGGCGGAAATCGCCACGCTTACACCTGATGTTGTCGACCTCGCCGGCCAGACGCGGCTGGAGGACGCCATCGACCTGATCGCCGCGTCCCGGCTTGCGGTGTCGAACGACAGTGGGCTGATGCATGTTGCGGCCGCGGTCGGCACGCCGATCGTAGCCGTCTACGGATCGACCTCGCCGCACAATACGCCGCCGCTCGCCGAGCAGCGCGAACTGGTCTGGCTCGGCCTGTCCTGTTCGCCCTGCCATCGCAAAATCTGCCCGCTCGGCCATCTCAACTGCCTGAACACGCTTGAGGTGGCACAGGTCGCGGCGGCGGCGGAACGGCTGCTGGAAATGCCGGCCGCCGCATGAGGGTGCTCATCGTCAAGACATCTTCGATGGGTGACGTCATCCACAGCTTTCCAGCCGTCGAAGATGCGCGCCGCAACCGGCCGGACGTGTCGTTCGACTGGTGTGTGGAAGAGGCTTTTGCCGGCATCGTGGCGCTGCATCCGGCGATCGCAACCATCCACACCGTGGCAATCCGGCGCTGGCGCACAAGCCCGCTCGGCCCCAGCACATGGCGCGAGGCAGCGGGATTGCGCCGCGCCTTGCGGGAGTGCCGCTACGATCTCGTCATCGACGCGCAAGGATTGCTGAAGTCGGCCGTGGTGGCGAAACAGGCCGCGGCGCCGATCGCCGGCTTCGACCGGTCGAGCGCTCGCGAGCCTTCGGCGACCGTGTTCTACGACCGCCGCTATGCTGTGCCGCGCGACCTGCACGCCATCGAACGCACAAGGCGGCTGTTCGGGCTGGCGCTCGGCTATGAACCGGATTTTTCCGGGCTCGACTCCGGCATCGTGCCGCCGGCCAGCGGTTCGACCTTTGTCGGCGAAAAAGCCGCCTTCCTGTTGCACGGCACCAGCCGCGAGGACAAGAAATGGCCGGTCGGCGACTGGATCGAGACGGCCCGGCGTCTCGTGGAAAGTGGAATGACGCCGGTCACCACCTGGTCGAACGACAGGGAAAAGGCGGTTGCCGAGGCGATTGCCCAAGCTGTTCCACAGACCGTGCTGGTGCCGAATTCACCGCTTGCCGAGATCGCCGCGATCATCGGCCGGTCGGTGCTGATCATCGGCGCCGATACCGGCCTTACCCACCTCGCCAGTGCCTTCGGCCTGCCGACCGTCGCGGTGTTTGTGGCGACAGAACCCGGCCTGACCGGCCCGCGCGGGCCGTTCTCGTCAACGCTGCTGGCCGCGCCCGGCGCTCGTGTCGCGCCGATAGAAGTGGTGGCGGAAGCTGAGAGGCTGCTGGCGCTCAAATCGCAGGCCGCGACATAGGACCTTTTCAGAATTCGCTCTGGCGAGTCGAATAGCGTGGTTTTCGAGAACCGGGAGCGGAGCGTACTTAAAGTACGTGAGCACCGGAAGCGCAGAAAACCGCGCTAGTCGGCCGCCAGAGTAGAATTATCAAAAGGCCCTAAATGAACTGCACCTGGACGATCTCATAGCCCCGCGCGCCGCCTGGCGCGTTGACCTCGATGGCATCGCCGACTTCCTTGCCGATCAGCGCCCGCGCGATCGGCGAGGAGATCGAGATGCGGCCTGACTTTACATCCGCCTCCTGGTCGCCGACGATCTGGTAGGTCTTCTTCTCTTCCGTGTCCTCGTCGACCAGCACCACGGTCGCGCCGAACTTGACCTTTTCGCCGCTGAGCTTTGTGATGTCGATCACCTCGGCGCGGGCGATAAAATCCTCGAGCTCGTTGACGCGGCCCTCATTGAGACTCTGCGCCTCTTTCGCCGCGTGGTATTCCGCGTTTTCAGAGAGATCGCCGTGCGAGCGCGCTTCGGAGATTGCTTCGATGATGCGCGGCCGCTCTTCCTGCTGGCGCCAGCGCAGTTCTTCCTTCAATGACGCGAACCCCTCGCCTGTCATCGGGACCTTGTTCATAATGCCTGACCTTTCCTGCCGCCGCCCCCGCATTCCGGGGGCGACCTTGTCGATGGGTACAAAAAGAAAACGGTCCGGCAGCCTCGGGCTAACGGAACCGTGTCACCGCAATTTCCTCCAATATAGCAATCTTCGCGGGTTTTTCACGCCAAAAAATCGGTTTTGAAAAATTCGCCCGCCATTTGTGGAAATGCCGTCATGGCAGCCCGGCGGCCGGGCGAGCCGCAATAAAAACCGGCTGCGATTGCTCACAGCCGGTAGTGAGGCGTGTTCGGGCTTCTATTCAGCTCTTCATGAAACGGTCTATCTGCTCGGACAGCATGCCGTATTCACGAGATCCCTTGCCGATGCGTTTCTCGATCTCGCGGAGCTGTTCCCGAGCGCCGGCGAGATCGCCGATCTGCAGATGCGCCTCGCCGAGATATTCGCGTACCAGCGTATAGTTCGGATCGATGCGCAGCGCTTCCTCATAATAGCCGAGACCGACGGCGACGCGTCCGGAATGGCGGTGCGAGTAGCCGAGGTAGTTGAGGATGCGAGGGTCTTTCTTGTCCGCAGCCAAGCTGAGCACGGCGATCGCCTCGTCATAACGTCCTGCCATCGCCAGCGCGCGGCCGGCCTCATAGATGTTGTCGTCGTCCAGCATGCCGTGCTTGGGCGCGACGCACTTCTTCAGCTTCTTGTCCCAGACCTTGCCTTTCTTGCACTGTGTCGTCTGGCTGCCATCGCCACCGCCTCCACCTTCACCGGCCGAAAACACCGGAACAGCAAACAGCGGCAGGGCGGCAACCGCCAGAACCTGGATCAGCAATCGTCTGCGCATCGAACTCTCCCTGAAGCATGACAATGCAAGACTAACGCCGGGCAAAAGCGGTTTCATCCCGGAAAAAAGCCACGGCCAGTGAAAGCCTTTTCAACGGCCCGCGCCAGTCGGAAAATGGAAGCGCCGAACAAAACGTGACGAGCGCTGCAAATCCGCTATCATCCAGCAAACGCCAACGGAGTATGCGGAGACGGCCAGTGCAGCGGCGCCTTGAAAAAGAATGGGAGCTTTCGATCGGTCCCGACACGGTGCGCCTGTTCATCCTCAAGGCGAAGGCGTTGAGCGCCGCCGTCAACGAAGACTATGCCGATGGCGCCGAGCACGAGGTAGAACTCGATAGCGAGGCGCATGACAACCATCATCATGACGGTCTCGTCGAGGAACGTTCCGAGGACCTCACCGAAGAAGAGCTGCGCGAACTGATCAACGATCTCAATGTCGACGAGGCGGCCGAACTCGTCGCCCTCGCCTGGGTTGGACGCGGCGACTATGACGCCTCGGAATGGGCGGACGCGCTGACGGCCGCGCGCGAGCGCGCCAACAAGCGCACGGCGAAATATCTGCTCGGCATGCCGCTGTTGGCCGACTGGCTGGAGGAAGGGCTGGAAGCGATCGGTGCGTAACACCGCGGTCACCGTTTGTGATCGGCCAATGCCCTCGTTCAGGGCAACTTCCGCGTTCACCGGCCGTTAGCGGTGAATGGCGGTGCTGACCCCTCCCACATCGATCAGATTGGCCGGATTGATCAGATTGGCGCTGCCTTTGGCGGCGGCGATGCTGTCGGCAGGAACGGCCCTGGCCCAAGCTCCGGAATTGCCTGAAACGATGCCTGCCCCGGAGCTCAATCAGTCGCAATCGGCGCAAGAAGCCGCGCCTGCCGACGTGCCGATCCCCGAGCCGCGCCCTGCGGATGCGCCAGAGCCTGATCAACCGGCGACCGACACGCTGAACCAGCAGAGGTCGGACCGGCATCAGGAAGCCCAGCCGCAGCCTCCGGCAGTCGCTCCGACGCCGACCGAAAAGCCCGCCGAGGCTAAACCATCGGCCGCCGCGCCAAAACCACCGGAGAAGCCGGCGCAGGCGCCGGAGAAAAAAATCCCTCCCGACCCGCGCTCGACCGCTGTGCCGCAGGAGAAAATGCCGGACGAGGAACTGGCCTGCCGCCGGCGGCTGAAGTCGATGGGCGTCGACTTCGAGGAACGCAAGGCCGAGCACGATGCGGCGGTCGGCTGCTCTATCCCCTATCCGATCGCACTGAAGACGCTGGGCAAGTCATTGGATATCAACCCCGAATCCGAGTTGAATTGCCAGATGGCCGAGGCCGCCGCGCGCTTCGCCGCTGATATCGTCCAGCCGGCGGCCAAGGCCGAGCTCGGCGCCGAACTCAAGTCGGTCGACCAGGCATCCGCCTTCGTCTGCCGCCACCGCAATGGCGGCGGGAAATTGTCGGAGCACGCCTTCGGCAACGCGCTCGACATCGCCAGCTTCACGCTTTCGGACGGCAGAAGGATCGACATCCGCCCGGCGCCGGCGGAAAAGGACGCGAAATTCCTGAACGCAATACGCAAGGCAGCCTGCGGACCGTTCAAGACCGTGCTTGGCCCGGGCAGCGATGCCGATCATTCGCTGCATCTCCATCTCGATCTTGCACCGCGCCGCAACGGCGGCACCTTCTGCCAGTGATATGGTTGCGGACCGACGCGCCGCAATTTGGCCGCAGCCGTAAACGCAGCCGCTGATTTTTCCTTTACTGTTGGCGGGTAAGCTCCGTTTCATCTGATCATGACCCCGAAAAGTGGGATCCGGTTTTCGGAGAAAGATCATGATCAAACGATGACATGGAGCCTGATCGGCTCGGGGACCGGGAACCTGCCAATGGCCGGGATATTTCGCGCCGCGTCTGTCGCCGTGCGGCAAGTGAGACGCGCGCGCATGATTGCCGGCGGGCTTGCCATCGCAGCGATCTCGGCCTGCACCACCGGCAGCGTGCTCTCGCTGGAACCGGCCGTCGATGTCGGCAGCCAGACATCAGCTGTCCCAGAGTACGCTGGAATGCAGCGCCTCGTCCCATCCAACCCTTACATGACCGCCGCCTATCCGCGCATGGACGAGCCGATGGCGCCGACCGAACAGATGCCGGCCAGCGAGGTCGAGTGCCGCAAGGATTTGAAGCGCCTGGGCGTCGTCTACACCGACCTTGCGCCGATCCGCGAAGGCCAGTGCGGCATCGACTATCCGGTCAAGATCTCGGCCATCGGCCGCATCGGAATGAAGCCGGCCGCGACGCTGACCTGCGACATGGCCGCCACCTTCGCCGGCTGGGCCAGGAATGAACTGGTCCCGTCCGCCCGCTGGCGTTATTTCTCCGGCGTCAGGACCATTCGCCAGGGCTCGAGCTATTCCTGCCGCAGGATCGCCGGCGAAGGCACGCTGTCGGAGCACGGCAAGGGCAACGCGCTCGATGTCATGAGCATCGAGCTTAGCAATGGCAAGGAGATCGACGTGCGCAAGCCCGGCCTGTTCGCCTTCCGCACCCGCGGCTTCCTCAACACCGTGCGCGCCGACGGCTGCCAGTATTTCACCACCGTGCTCGGTCCCGGCTACAATTACGACCACCGCAACCATTTCCATTTCGACATCAAGAACCGCAAGAACGGCTACCGCGCCTGCCGCTGAGCCCGAGCGCGTGCCCACTGCCCAAGGTGTGCGCCGCCGCGTAGAATGACGCCACATAAGGTGATGTCATATCACCACGGTGGTGTCGCATGAGCCGACGAAGCCTTCGACGACGCGCAACGATCTGGCTGGTGGCGTTCTGTGCCGGCTATCTCGTGCTCGCCTATTTCGCCGCGCCGGAATTCTGGACCCTGCGCGACCGCAATTTCCGCGCGCAGCGCTTCGAGATGGTGACCCGCACGCCGCAAGGCATCGCCGGCGATCCGATCAATGTCGGCCTCGTCGGCACCAAAAAAGAGCTGGTCCACGCCTTCGCCGTCGCCGGATGGGACACGGCCGACGCCCTCACGCTGGAGACCGCGGTCGAGATCGGCGAAAGCGTGCTGTTCGATCGGCCCTATCCCGACGCGCCGGTCAGCCGGCTGTTGTTCGAAGGCCGTGCACAGGATCTGGCCTTCGAGAAGCCGGTCGGCGACAGTGCCGACCGGCGTCATCACGTCCGCTTCTGGCAGACCGATGCGACCGGAGACGATGGCCGGCCGCTCTGGCTGGGTGCGGCAAGCTTCGATCGCGGCGTCGGCCTCAGCCACGACACCGGCCAGATCACCCACCATATCGGTCCCGACATCGACGCCGAGCGCGACTTCCTGATCCGCGACCTGTCTGCCGCAGGCATGCTGATCTCGACCAGCGAGATATCGGGTATCGGTGCGACAAAGACCGGGCGCAATGGCGGCGGCGATCCCTATTTCACCGATGGCAAGGCAGTGGTGGGCCTGCTGCGGCAGCTGCCGTAGGCACAAGACGAAGAGACGGTCCTGTCGGACTGTCTCCTTGAAGACGTCGTCGTGCACGCCATCAGGCCGGTGACGCGCCGCCTGACGCCAAAAGTCCGCGTCGACGCCCTGATCGAGCATTTTTCGTCGCCGCCATGGGATGCCGCATGAGATGGTTGGGCCTGCCGGCATGAAAAATGACGGCCGTCTATTTTCGAAGACCGCGCCGCAATGCTATTGACCCCGCATGCTTTACGCTGAAATCGCTATCGTGGTCGTCCTCATCTGCGTGAACGGCCTTTTGGCAATGTCCGAGCTTGCCATCGTCTCGTCACGGCCGGCCCGCCTCAAGGCGATGATCGACCGCAACGTCACGGGCGCCGGACGCGCCTTGGCGCTCGGTTCCAATCCAGGCAAATTCCTGTCGTCGGTGCAGATCGGCATCACCCTGGTCGGTGTTTTGTCCGGCGCCTTTTCCGGCGCCACGCTTGGCGAGCGGCTGTCCGTATTCCTGGCATCGACCGGCATCCGCGAAAGCCTTGCCGACCCGATCGGCGTCGGCATCGTCGTCGCCCTCATCACCTACTTCTCGCTGATAATCGGCGAACTGGTGCCCAAGCAGATCGCGCTGCGCGATCCCGAAGGCGTCGCCTCCAAGGTTGCTCCGGCGATGACCATCCTCGCCACCGTCTCGGCGCCGCTGGTCTTCCTGCTCGATATTTCAGGCCGCGCCATGCTGTGGCTGCTTGGCCAACGCGGTGAAAGCGAGGAGAAGGTCACCGACGAGGAGATCAAGATGCTGGTCGCCGAGGCCGAGCATCACGGCACCATCGAATCCGACGAGCGGCGCATGATCGCCGGCGTCATGCGGCTCGGCGACCGCGCCGTCCGCGCGGTGATGACGCCGCGCACCGAGGTCGACTGGATCAACCTGCAGTCCGACGACGCGGCGATCCGCAAGCTGTTGATGGAGACCCAGCATTCGCGCCTGCCAGCCGGCGATGGCAGCGTCGATGCCATGATCGGCGTCGTCCAGACCCGCGACGTGCTGGCCGCGATGCTCGGCGGTCGCGCGCTCGACCCGCGCCGGCACGTGCGCACCGCTCCCATCGTCCATGACCAGGCCGACGCCCTGGATGTCCTTTCGACGCTCAAGGAATCCAACGTGCCGATGGCGCTGGTCCATGACGAATACGGCCATTTTGAAGGCATCGTCACCCCGGCGGATATACTGGAAGCCATCACCGGCGTGTTCCGGGCGGACCTCGACGCGGGCGACGAGGAAAACGCCGTCAAGCGCGACGACGGCTCATGGCTGCTCGCCGGCTACATGCAGGCCGACGAGATGGCCGACGTTCTCGGCATCGACCTGCCCGAGAACCGCGACTACGAGACTGTCGCCGGTTACGTGCTGGCGCATTTGCACCATCTGCCGACGACCGGCGAATGCGTCGATGCGCAGGGCTGGCGCTTCGAGGTCGTCGACCTCGACGGCCGCCGCATCGACAAGCTCATCGCGACCCGCCTGCCCGGCGGCCATCGCGAAATCGTGCGGTAGCAGGGTTGCAAGACAATCGCTTTAGGTTTGCGCTGCCCCTCATCCGCCTGCCGGCGCCTTCTCCCCGTATAGTGACAGGGAGAAGGGAAGCTGGCCGCAACTTCGGCACCCTTCTGCAACGCTGGAGAGTGGCGAAATCCTCTGCGAAGGCGTCTTTCTCCCCGTCACTATACGGGGAGAAATGCCCGGCAGGGCAATGAGGGGCAGCGCAAACGTGGCAAGTCGGTCCCGGCGCGAACGGTTGCTCAAGATCGCTGCGTTCGCTCAATAAAGTCAGTCATCAACGCGGCTGCCGCCTCGGCGTGGGTTTCGAGCAGGAAGTGGCCGCCGTCGAAGATGTGCGCTTCCATACGTGGCAGGTCTTGCATCCACGACAGTGTTTCGGCGATGTCGAAGAACGGGTCGTGGCGGCCCCACAGCATGAGCGCCGGCGGCTGCCGCGTTTCGATATAGTCGGCGATGAGACTGAAGCGAGCGGCATGGTTGGCGTAGTCGGCGAGGAGCGCGCGTTGTGTTTCCATACCGCCAGGCTGATTCATCACCCTCCAGTCCTCGATCCAGGGTTCGCCTTTGATCCGGGCGGCGACATCCTCCGGCAAGCCGCCCAAATATTGCTCGCGGGTGCCTTCCAAGGTCAAAAACGCGGTAGCCTCCCTTTCGTTCTCTTCCGTCGGGTTTGACCAGAACTCGCATGTGGCTTGCCATTGCGGTCCGAACCCTGTGCGGTGTGCGTTGGCGCTCTGAATGATGAGGCCGCAGACGAGGTCGGGGGATTGCATAGCGACCTGGAGACCTGCAGGCGCGCCCCAATCGTGCAGGTAGATGAAGCGCCGATCGATCGCGAGATGAGTTAGGAGCTCCTGGATTGCGCCGCTGAACGCTTCGAATGACGGCGCGGGCAACGGCGCCGATTGGCCGTAGCCAGGCAAGTCGGTGGCGACGACGAAGGCGACGCGCGCAAGGCCGGGAATGATCCGCTGGAAGGTGCGCGACGAGCTCGGAAAGCCGTGCAGGAGCAGCAGCGCGGGATTGGACGCATCACCCGCGGTGATGAAGGAAAGCTCGGTCCCGCCGGACAGGCGCAGCCGCTGTTGCGTGGGGGATGTCATGCCGGCACTCCTCGCACTGGTCCGGGATGGGCTCGATCAGGGTGCATCGCCTGTGTTCGCTTGATGAACTCGATCATCTGGGAGAGTGCTGGTTCGGCGTGCGTCTCAAGCAGGAAATGCCCGCCGTCGAAAACATGCGCTTCCATGCGCGGCAGATCCTGCATCCAGGACAGCGTTTCGGCGATATCGAAATAGGGGTCGTGACGGCCCCACAGCATGAGCGCCGGCGGTTGCCATTGCTTCAAATAGGCGGCGATCGCATCGAAACGCGCGGCATGGCTTTTGTAGTCGCCGATCAGCGCGCGGTGGGTCTCCATGCGGCCGGGAAGATTCATCACCCTCCAGTCCTCGACCCAAGGGTCGCCCCTGATCGTGGCGGCGACATCTTCCGGCAGGCCGCCCAAATATTGCTCGCGTGTGAATTCGAAGGTCAGGTCGGGGGTCGCGGCCGCTTCGTTCTCTTTTGTCGGTTCTGACCAGAATTTCAACACGGCGTCCCAGACGGGACCGAAGCCGGTTCGATGCGCGTTTGCGTTCTGGATGATGAGACCCGAAACCAGCTCGGGCGCTTGCATGGCAATCTGCAGACCCACGGCGGCGCCCCAGTCATGAATGTGGATGAATCGGCGCCCGATCGCGAGGTGGGTCAGCAATTCGGAAATCGCCTTGCTGATCGCGTCGTAGGAGGGTGTCGGCGGGACATCGGACCGGCCATGGCCCGGGAGGTCGGGCGCGATCACATAGGCTGCGCCCGCCAGTCCTGGAATGACATCGCGGAATGCACGGGCGGAGCTGGGAAACCCATGCAAGAGGAGCAAAGCGGGGTTGGATGGATCGCCCGCAGTGACGTAGGCAAGCTCGGTTCCACCGGAGAGACGCATTTGGCGCGGGGCAGGCAGTCTCATGTCAGGATTCCCTTTTTGCCGTCCGGAAATGGAGTTAAGTCCAAACCAGTGGCGCGAGTTCCGCATGTCGCCGAGAGCGTTGGCCGGCGAGACGCGGGGGTATTGCGGCCGAAAACGCTCCCTGCAAGTGGCTGCAAACCCGTGATCCGTTTCGGATTCGCTACTCGGCCGAGGATCAGTGGCCGGCTGGTGTTGCGACAACGCGCTCTATCGCCGTCGCCAGGGCGATCGTGCCGCGCCGGTGTTCGCTGCTGTCCTGGCGCATGAACAGGCCGTTGGCGATTCCCTCATACATACCGAGCAGCGCGTCTGCCACCTCGCCAGGCACGCCTTCCTCGGCAAGCAGCGCGGCACGCCCCTCCGGCGCAACAAGCACAGGCGTTACCGGCCGGCCGAGAACGTCCGCGAAGGCCGATGCCACGTCGTCGGCGCTCCAGTCTTCCGGTCCGCCCAGCTCCACGACCCGCTTGCCGGTCCATTTCTCGCGCAGCACGGTGGCTGCCGCGCGCCCGACATCGATCGTGCTCACCATCGGGATTTTCTGCGGCGGCTCGATAAAGGTCGGCAGTATGCTTTGCGACAGGACCGCTTGCGCCACCTCGTTCCAGGTTTCGACAAAATACCCCGACCGCAGGAAGGCGGTGGCCGGCGCCACGCCGTCGAGCAGCGCCTCGAACCGGTTGAGGGTGGCGATGACGCCGGTGCCGGAGGCATGCTGCGCGCCGATGGACGACAGGACGACGGTCTTTGGCAGACCTGCACGCCGTGCCGCATCGGCAAGCGCGGCGCCGATTTCTTCCGTGCGCTGATAGGGATCACCGCTCACCGGCGGCGGGTTGAGCAGGAACGCTGCCCGCGCGCCCTTCAGCGCATCGGCCATGGCGCCGGCATCCTCCATGCTTGCGACCGCCACCTCGGCGCCGAGGGCCGTCCATTTTTCGCCCTGTTCCTTGCGACGCAGGACGACGCGCACGGCTTCACCGCCTGCGATCAGGGCGCGCGCGACCTCGCCGCCGGCCCGTCCGTTTGCTCCAAGCACGACATACATCACTTCTTCTCCTTCTGCTCGCCTGACCTTCATCCGGCCTGACCTTCATCTCGATTGACGGGGGGGAACGATAGGCGCAGGCTTCCAATGCGTCCAATGCATGGTGTATATAGTCACCATGCACGAAGTGGATTTACGCCGGATCGATCTGAACCTGCTGGTGGCGCTCGAAGCGCTGCTGGACGAGAAGAACGTCACCCGTGCCGCAAGCCGGCTCGGCATGAGCCAGCCCGCCGCGAGCCGAGCGCTCGGCCGATTGCGCGCGCTGTTTTCGGACGCGCTGCTGGTCGACGGACCGGGCGGCTACGTCCTCAGCGCCCGTGCGGAAGAGGTGCGCCCCGTGCTGCGCGGCATCCTGGCGGGTGTGCGAGAGATGGTGGAGGCCAACGCGTTCGATCCCGCCACCGCCACCGGCCGGATTCGGCTGCTGATGCCTGATCTCCAGGCCGCCGTGCTGGCGCCGCACCTGCTCGCCCGCCTTGGACGCGAGTCGCCGTCCCTCGATCTCGATATCGTCGCGCCGGGCACGGATGCGGTTGAAGCGCTGGAGCAGGGTATCGCGGATGCGATGGTGGCGCTGGTCGACGAAGCCCCGGCCGGCATCCGCCGGCGCGGTCTCTATGACGAGAAGCTCGTGACGCTGATGCGCGCGGAGCACCCGGCGCTCGCCCGAAAGCTGACGCTCGAGCGTTTCCTGGCGCTTGAGCATATCGTGGTGAGCGTCACCGGCGTCGGGCCTGCACCTGTCGACGAGGTGCTTGCCCGCATCGGGCGAACGCGGCGGGTGAAGCTGCGCGTGCCGAACTTCTTCGCGGCCGTCGAGATCGCCGCTCGCTCCGACCTCGTCATGACCCTGCCTTCGAGCCTGGCGCGAGCGGCCGCCAACATGAAGCGCTTCGTATCGTTGCCGCCGCCCCTCGATCTTGGCAGCTTCACGATGAGCCTTGTCTGGCACGCGCGCCAGCAGGACGCGCCCAGGCACATATGGTTGAGACGTGCCATTGTCACGGCGGCGGCGGACATGTCATCGGCGATCGACGTTGGAAACTGAGGCCGCAAAGCGGCTCCCTGGAGCACAACGCCTCGAGCCGACCCGCGTTCGATTGCAGCTGACATGACGGCCATTGGAGGGTCAGCAAATCACACCAATGGCAGGAAGATGTCGGTGATGGCCTCGTGCTCGGCAACCATCGGAACAATACTCACCCGCTGACAGTAGAGGGGAAAATCCCGAAGTGCCTCACCGCTTGCCGGCAACCAGTCGCGATACAGGAATTCGATCGCCGGCTCGACATTTTCTGCTCCGATTGCGCGAAGCACGGCACATCGTCCGGCCGGAAGAACACCGGCTTCCACGCCCTGCTCGTTCAGCTCGATTTTCCGATCGGTCGCTGCACAGATGTCGAGGCGGAATTCGTCCGGCGGCGTTATGTCGGAATCCGAGTGAAACACATTGTAGGTCGCACTGGACGCGGCGCTCAAACCGACAGCCCTTCGCCAGGCGATGAATTTCTGGATAGCCTCGGCGACCAGGGCCGGATTGCCCCGGTGCTGCAGGACGGCGACGGGTGTTTCCGGCACGTCCGCGATGTTGACGTCAGCCAAGGAATACGCCGTTTTCATGAGCTTGCTCCTCGCGTTGGTCAATGGCCACAGGCTGGCAAACCACACCTCCCAGTCGGGCGTGTCCCGAAATGCGGAAGGCAATTGCCCAAAGCTTTTCCGAAACGCGCGGGCGAAGGCATCGGGCGCATCGTAACCAACGTCGAGCGCGGTTTCGGTCACGCTCGCCTCGTCCTTGAAGGCAAGCACCTGTCCCGCCCGTTTCATGCGAACGAGTTGGACGTAGCGATGCACTGATATGCCGAAATATCCCCTGAATTGGCGGTGGAAATGGTACTTGGACAGGGCCGCAACGGCACTAAGCGTGTCCAGGCTAAGATCATCCTCAAGATGCCGGTCGACGTAGTTCAACACCCGTTTCATACGCGTGTGGTAGGGATCTTGCGGCGTCGTCATCATGCTCTCCAGTGGTGAGAGCAATCTGCCAGCTTGCGAGACAGCGCGCTCGACTGTTCTTGCTGAACACCCAGGCGCTGTTCACTTCGATGCGGAGCCGTTGGCGGTGGAGCACTGCTAACCGGGTTCAGACCGGCAGGCGGAACTGTTTGCGCAAGCTCTTGTCAAACATCTCTGCGGGGGCAAAGCGGCGCAGAATGCTGACCTGGCGCGCTGCCTTGCCGGCGGTATAGCGACGCCGCGGGCGGACATCGGTCGCCGCCTTGACCACCACAGCCGCCACCACTTCCGGCGGATCGGCTTTGGGCATCACATCGCCCAGCAGCGCCTTGAGCCCGGTGCGCGCCCGATCGTATTCTTTCAACACCGAATCCGGCTCGATCCCGTTCTGGTCGAAGACGGTACGCACGAATGCCGGCTCGATGACCGAGACGCGAATATCGAAAGCGCGAACCTCGTGATCAAGCGATTCCGAATAGCCCTCAAGCGCGCGCTTGACCGCAGAGTAATGAGCTGAGTATGGCGCCGGCACCAATCCCGGAATCGAGCCGATATTGATGATGCGCCCTTCGCCGCGCCGCCGCATCGACGGCAACACCGCATTGATCATGCGGATGACGCCGAACAGATTGACGTCGAACAGGGCCTGCACCTGTGCGACCGAGGATTCCTCGGCACCGCCAAGTAAACCGACGCCGGCATTGTTGACCAGAAGGTCGATCCGCCCGGTCTGCGCCAGCACGGTTGAAACGAGGGCGCTGACAGAAGCGCCATCGGTCACGTCGCAAACCAGCATGGTCACCCCGTCCGGGCCGTTGCCGACGGAGCGGCGACTTGTCCCGAAGACGGTGAATCCTGCCCGCGCAAGCGCCTCGGCGCTGGCGTGGCCGATGCCCGAGGAGGCTCCGGTCACAACAGCGGTTTTTACGGAATTCGCATTCATTTCGTGCTCCAAATCGTGAGGGCCAGACGTTTCTCGCCGATTGAATTATGATCATAATATAATGTTACAATCATAATGCAATACCAAAAGGGAATGGCGCGCTACGAAAAGGGCCGAAAGAACGCGTCACGCGGCCGGATCATGGAAGTTGCTGATCCATCTGCGTCAGGACGAAGTGGCGCCCTGACGTGTAGGGAGCGGGCTGTCTGCCAGGGGTGGCTTTGCCGTAGAGGGTGCCCTTGCCGCTGCCCATTTCAGACTTCGCCGACGGCGAAGCTGTAGGTCGCGGCGCGGACCAGGGCGACATTTCTGGCGCGTTCCCTAACCACTCGTTCGCGCCCTCGCCGAAAACCCATTCGCAAAGTTCAAGCCGTTTGCATGGGAGCCTGAAAGCTCCCCTGCTGCCCCCGGGCGTCGTTGGGATCAATCGCCAGTACAGAATTGCAGGGCGAGCGATCAGCCCGCCGGATGACTGCTGGTCGTCGAAGGGATGCGGGCGATGACCTTGATCTCGAAATCGAAGCCGGCAAGCCAGTTGACGCCCACTGCCGTCCAGTTCGGATAGGGCGGTCCGCCGATCTCTTCCGCCCGCACGGCCAGCACCGTTTCGATCTGTTCGTCCGGGTTGGTGTGGAAGGTGGTGACGTCGACAACGTCGTCGAAGCTGCACCCGGCGGCGGCCAGGACCGCGCGCAGATTGGCAAAGGCCCGCCGAACCTGATCCTCGAACGCGGGCTCGGGCGAGCCGTCCTCACGGCTGCCGACCTGCCCCGATACGAAGAGAAGATCGCCGGAGCGAATGGCCGCGGAATATCGATGAATATCGTATAACGCGTGGCGTTTGGCCGGATAGATGGCATCACGTGCAGGCATTTCGTGTTCCTTTCTGACTTGATAACGGGAGCGGACCGCCCGGAGCCGCCGAGTTGATACAAGCAGGAGATAAGGCAATCGCATTACGCGCATAAGCCGTTGAAATCGGCATGAGGTGATGCAAAATTACCATCAATGTCCCGCCCGTCCCTCAACGATCTCACCGCCTTCGTGGCCGTTGCCACGCACCGCAGCTTCCGCCGCGCAGCCGACGAGATCGGCACGGCGCCATCCACATTGAGCCACGCCATGCGTGCGCTCGAGGAGCGCATGGGCGTGCGCCTTCTCAACCGCACCACACGCAGCGTCTCGCCGACGGAAGCCGGTTTCCAGTTGCTCGATCGCCTTCAGCCGGCGCTCGCCTCGCTGGACGAGGCGCTCGACAGCGTCGCCGGGTTCCGGGGCAATGTCGCGGGCACCGTCCGCATCAACGCACCGCGGCTGGTGGCCGGGTTTCTCGTTCGCTGGGTTCTTCCGCGGATGGCGGAGCGCCATCCGGACGTGACCGTGGACATCGTCGTCGAGGGGCGGCTCATCGACATCGTGTCCAGCGGGTTCGATGCCGGCGTGCGCCTCCTCGGATCGGTCCCCAAGGACATGATCGTCGTGCCGCTTGCACGCGCGTTGAGGTTCATCTGTGTCGCGTCGCCCGCCTACCTCGATCGCTTCGGCGACCCGAAAACCCCCGAGGAATTGCAACGCCACCATTGCATCGGCCACCGCATGCCCAGCGGCAAGCTTTACCGATGGGAGTTCGAACGCGCCGGCCAGGAACTCGTGATCGAGGCAAACGGCCCCGTCGTCCTCGACGACGAGGAACTGATGGTCGAAGCCGCAATTGAAGATCTGGGCGTCGCCTACGTGGCCGATTGGGCCGCCGACGCGGCCTTGTCCGACGGCCGGCTGCGCAAGGTCCTGACCGCGTGGATGCCCGCTCCGGAACAAGTTGCGGTTTACTACCCCGGACATCGGGCCGTACCGCCCGCACTGCGGGCCTTTCTCGATGTCGTCAAAGACCTGCGGAAGAAAGAACCTTAGCGACGAGCAGCCGCGCCACGACCGGTCGTTGGGCCAGGGGAGTGCTCAGTTCGTTGCTATTGCGCCAACGCACCAGTGTTCTGCCTCAGTGCGGACGAATCCTGCATTGGGCCGATGACCAGTTCGATCGGTCAGGCTGAAGCAGGCGATGACGCAAGTGGGGCCGGAACCGGACCGGCAGCTTTGGTCGTCTCATCTTTAATAGCGGACCGCCAGACTGGTATGAGATCGTCCTGCCGTGACCCGAAGCGGTTACGCATGACAGTTGGCTTTCTGACCCGAAGCGGACGAAGATTTAGGCCGCCGCCGTTGCGCCCATGTCAGGCGAGTAGCTCCGCCAGACTCTAGGTCAAATGAACGGCGAGAAAGAGGTTTCGGAAACGTGATCACGGCCGAAACCGTCACCCGGTTTCGGGGACGGAGCCCGCGGCCGGTTCGAGGAACTCGAGCGTAGTTTGTCGTTCACCAGATCGCCCACCACGCCACAGCGCTCAGACCTGCTCTTCAGCATTCTCTCCTTCCTCAAAGTATCCTCGCAGAACCTTCACTACTCGAACGGCCGCTTTGATGTCCTCGATGGGGAGTCGCTCCGCCAGCGCATTAATGCCGGGGTTATACAAGCGGATGGCGGCGTCGAAGGCTTGCTGTCCTTTGTCGGTCATCACCACAAGCTGTGCGCGACGATGATGCGGATTGGGCTCGAACCTGACGAACCCGTCCCTTGCCAAGTCATTGACGATGCGCTGCACGTTCTGCCGGTTGGCACCGAGATCGCGGGCCAGCCATGCGACCGGCTGCGGACGATCCGCGGCAACGATGGCGCCTAGTATCTGCCACCGGGCGCTGGTCAGTCCCAGGTGGGCTACGAGCCGATCCCCCCATGTGACGGTCAAGTTGTTCACTCGGAACAGGTCGAGGACGAGCTCGGTCATGGCCTCCCCAGACGGGGTTCGTGTTAATGCATCCATTTCGTCACCATAAAACGTTGTTGACATCATCATGTCAAATCAATATGTAGCTGTCACACCAAATTGACATCATGTAACCAAATGGAAAGACCCTGTCATGACCCAAATGCGCTCCCTGGACCCTAACTTCCCGATCGAACGCCAATTCGCCGTCGATGCCTCCCCCGTCGTGCTCATCAATCTCATTACGATGGACAAGGCCGACGAGCAGGCCTTTCTCGAGATTTGGGGACGCGAAGCCGTCGCAATGAAGCAGAAGCCGGGTTTCATCTCGACCCAGCTCCATCGGGCCATCGGCGATAGCCCGACTTACCTCAACTATGCGATTTGGGAGTCGACCGCCCACTTCCGTGCTGCACGGCAAAATTCCGCCGCTGCGGACGAAAGTATCGTCATTCCGTCTTCTGTGGTCTCCGCTCCGCACCTCTTCCAGAAGGTCGCGCTGGCCGGCGTCTGCGTGGCGTAGGTGCGAAAGCTGCTGGAAGGGAGAAACCCGTGACCAAAATCGTCCATCCCGTGGCCGGTATGCTTGCGCTCCTCACGATTGCAACCTTCTGGCTGTCGACGGTTCTCAGCGAACTGTTTGGGTCCGAGGCCGCCATTGTCGCCGTCAAGACGATGATACCTTGGGGCTTCCTGCTGCTGATCCCTGCACTGGCGGCGACGAGAGGCTCGGGCTTCGCCCTGGCGAAGGGCGAGCGATCCGGCGTGATCGGCAAGAAGCTGAAGCGAATGCCGTTCATTGCCGCGAATGGCTTTCTGGTTCTCATCCCGGCGGCGCTGTTCCTCGCTTCCAGGGCCGAGGCCGGAGAGCTCGATACTGCCTTTTACGCGGTACAGGCACTTGAGCTAGTCGCAGGCGCCGCGAACCTAGCATTGCTCGGCCTCAACATGCGTGACGGGATGAAGCTCACACAGTGGCGGCGGAAAAACTTTCTTCGTCCTGCCGCCACTTTCTCGACCGATCTTACCGCCCGCGAAGAAGTCGCCAACGGCACGATGGCGTTCCACTTGAAGAAGCCCGAAGGGTTCGTGTTCGAGGCCGGGCAGGCAATCTATATGACGTTACCCGACCTGAAACCGACCGACGCCAAGGGCCAAGTCAGAACCTTTTCTATCGCCAGTGCGCCACACGAGCCGGAACTGATGATCGCCACACGGCTCACTGATACGAGCTTCAAGCGCAGCTTGATGAGCCTGCCGGTTGGATCGACCGTCGATATCGAAGGCCCCTATGGCGACCTGTCGCTGCACCATGACGCCGCTAGGCCGGCTGTCTTCTCGCAGGCGGGATCGGCATCACGCCGTTCCGCAGCATGATTCTCGACGCGACGGAGCGCGGACTTTCCCACCGTCTGTGCCTTTTCTACGGCAATCGCCGCCCCGAGGAGGCCGCTTTCCTTTCCGAACTGGCGCAGCTGGAGAAGCGGAACCCGCGCTTCAAGCTCATCGCAACATGCACTGAGGCCTCGGACGACCTGGCGGACTGGAGCGGTGAACGAGGGTACATCACAAGAGAAACGATCTCGAAACACGTGGGCGACATTACCACTCCGATCTATTACGTGGCTGGACCGGCCGCCAGGGTCTTCGCGATGCAGACGCTCCTCGCAGAAGCTGGCGTAAAGGCAAGGACGTCAAAGCGGAGACGTTTCTGGGTTGCTGACTTTGGCAATGCGAAACTCACGTTCCGGAAGCCTCGCTTGCGCGCAGCCCCTCAGCGCCAAGCCGACAAGTCTCGATGTGCCAGTGCATAAGCTCATCCGCCGTTGCGGAAGATTAGCGGCGCTGCGCGGAAATGGCGAGAAGCGTCTTCGTTTCGTGGCCTGCCCGGCGGCCAGCGCGAGTTTGCGCGGTGCTTCTCCTTCAGGCGTCCAACCAGACCCGCTCGAAGTTCAGCTCCTGCATCGGATGGGCGCGGTGGTCTTTCACGGACGCAGCCATATGAAGAAAAATCTTGCGCCAGAAAGGCTGAATGATGACGCCTGAATTCTGCAGAATCAACTCGACGCCCTTCATCACCTCACGTCGCTTGTCGACATCCGCGATCCCGAGCGCTACCGTCAGCTTCTCGTCGAACTCTTTGTCGGCCAGACCCGTCTCGTTCCAGGCCTCACCCGTCCGATACGCCAGCGCAAGGACTTGAACGCCTAGCGGGCGCATATTCCAGATCGTCAACGAGAAAGGGTATTTCGTCCAGTCGTTCCAGAAGGTGGAACCCGGGAGAACGGTGCGTTTGACCTTCAACCCGGCTTCACGCCACTGTGCCGCGATCGCATCACCCGTGTTCTTTTGCCAGTCTTCGTCAACGGTGATGATGTCGTGTTCAAAATCCATTTGACCGGCCTCGGTCATCAGCGCCTTGGTCTTTTCCACGTCACGGGGGATCTTTGGAAGCTTGGCGTATTCCGGATGGATGGTGCAGACATGATGGTTTTCGGCGACCTCGCCGAGATCGTTATAGCCAAGATGAAGCACGGTTGCGTTGTCGACCGCAAATTGCAGGGCGTTGCGAACCTTCCGGTCGTCATAGGGCTTGTTGCTGACGTTGGCGCGCGCGCAAATGGTTCCAGCTGTCAGCACTTCCGCCCGGACCATTTTCATTCCGTCCAGGATCGAGACGTAGTCGCCAGTCGTTTCATAGTTCGTGTGCACCTCGCCGGCCTCGAAGGCACTGACCATGGCGGCAGGGTCGTTGCCGTAATCGATGAATTCGACCCCGTCGAGCAACGCTTCGCCCCCCCACCATGCCCCGTTTTCGCGGCGCTTGTAGACCGCGCGGGAGGCCGCTTCGTACGAAACCAGTTCGAAGGCGCCCGTTCCGATCGGATTTTTCACGAAGTCGGATCCCATCTTCTCATAATCGCGATGGACGATGAGCGCCGGATAATCGGAAAATCCGGGAATGATCGAGATGTCGGATGCCGGGAGGACCAGCTTCACGGTGTGCTCGTCGACTTTGACGATGGACCCTTTCCGAGCCTTGCCGGTCGCCGGGTCGATGATGACGGCGAGGCGTGCTGCCATCGAGTTGCCCTCGAAGTTCTTGTCGCACCAGCGGTTCAAGTTGAAGATCACGTCGTCGGCGTTGAAGTCGTCGCCATTGTTCCACTTTACGTCCTTGCGGACATGCAGCAGATATTCGGTCGCATCGTCGTTCACGTCCCAACTCGCGAGCAGCATCGGTTTGAAAGTAAAGTCACTTGTGTATTTGACTAGGGGCTCCAGCACCTGGCGAGCGATGTTTCCCATTTCGCTCCAGTCGAATGTGCGCGGATCCTTCATGTCTTTGACCAGCATCGCGACCTTGAGGACGCGACCTTTCTTCGGCTCCGCGGTCTGGGCAATCGCCGGAACCGGCAGACCCAGCATGCCGTAGGCCGTAGCAGTCGTTGCGCCCATCACGCTCGCGATCGCCAGGAATTCGCGCCTGTCCATCAGGCCTGCCCGGGCCTCTTCGGCCATGCGATTGACGACCGTCGCCAACGGCTTTGTGTCCTGATCTAAAATCGCCATTGTGGCCTCCTATTTTTCACGTCTGTTCCCTTTTCTTTTCTCGTATGCACTGCACTTTTCGGGGCGACGCCAACTCGCGCCGCCGCGCTTCTCATCAATGTTCGGGGCTGCGATCGGGGGCTTTATAGATGATTGGGAACCAGTCTTCGCGCAGTCTCTGGCCTGGTTTCATATCGTGGCCGGGATAAGGAGGAGAGGTGCGGCCCGGACGTTCAACATAGCGTGCGTCATCGCCGACCCAACGCAGCGAAAGCACTCGTCGCCGGCTGGGCGCCATGTTGCCGCGGGCACCATGAGCGGTCCTGAAGTCGAATAGGATCGCGTCGCCCGGCTGCATCTCCCATTCCATGACCTTCATGTCGGGATCGTTGTCGGGGTCCGGAACGGGTCGGTAGTTTTCTTCCGCTCCGTAAAAGCTGCTCTCGTCGAGCCAGCGCACAGGCAGGATCATCTTGTCCCATTTGTGCGAGCCAGCGACCAGGCGCAACGTGGCTTCCTTGACCGGGTCAATCGGAATCCAGAAGCTCACCGTCTGCCGCCCGTCGACAAAATAATAGGGAATGTCCTGGTGCCATGGCGTGGCCTTTTGCGTACCCGGCTCCTTCACCAGCACATGGTCGTGAAAGAACTGCGCGGTGCGCGACTGCATGACCGCGGCGGCGATGGCGGCCGCCGGCGATTCCCGCACCACCCTCTCGAATTCGGGAATGCGCTCCCAGTTACAGTAGTCGTCGAAGAAACTGCCCTTGCCGTCGCGCACGATGTCGGAGCCGGTCACGCTCTTTTCGCGCATGTTTCGCTCGATACCGGCCGCGATAATGTCCACCCAATCCTTGAAAGCTCCACGTATGCAGACCGCGCCGTCGCGCTGATAATCGGAAATCGTCTGGGCATCGATCTGATCTGCCGCTGAAGCCATCGCATCCTCCTTTGGGTAACGAAGGTACTATCGGCGCGTTCGGCTATCCGGTAAAATAATAACTTATGATACCTGGCATAGAGAGGATCTATGAACTTCACTCTCCTGCAATTGCGCTACTTGGCAGCGGTAGCGCGCCAGGGCAGTTTCACCGCGGCAGCCAGGGCGCTGAATGTCTCACAGCCCTCGATTTCAGTGGCAGTGGATCAGGTTGAAAAAAGTTTCAGGCAGAAATTGTTCGTCCGCCAACGCGGGAGCGGCGTCGCGCTAACTACGTTCGGCCGCATGGCCGTGGCCAAGGCAATGCAGGTTCTCGCAGAGGCAGACGAACTCGCGGTGTTGGTTAGCAGCACCGCTGTTGCCGGCGAACTGGTTCTGGGTTGTTTTGAGGACCTGGGGCCTCATTTCGCGCCTGGCCTAATCCGCTCATTTTCGAAGCGGTATCCGTCCGTGCAGATGGTGATCCGGGAGGAGACGTTCGAAACGCTGGGTCGACGACTGAGCGAATCCGCCATAGATCTTGGACTCACCTACGATCTTGGCCTGCCGGCGAATGTTGCCCGTGTAACGTTGCACGAGCTTCGTCCTCACGCACTTTTGTCGGCCGATCATCCCCTTGCAGCCCACGCAACCGTGAGCCTCGCCGATTTGGAAGCATATTCACTGATTGCCAGCGATCAGCCTTACAGTTGGCAACACACGCTCGACCTTTTTCAGAGCCGGGGCCTATCAGCAGTCATCGGAAAAAAGGTTGGTTCGTTTGAGCTCCAACGCAGCCTGGTAGCCAATGGATTGGGTGTCGCTGTTTGCTGGACGCGGCCCCACGGCGATCGGAGCTACGACGGCCTGCCGCTGGTGTGCAAGACAATTTCCGATCCGCTCCCGCTGCAGCGGATTATGCTCGTCTACGACACGCGTCAGCGCCTATCGAGTGCTGCTTCGGCGTTCGTCGAGGAGGCAAAGCTCTGGTTTTCCATGCAAGCCATTTTTTCCGAACGTGGCAATGATTCCTCGGCAAGCTGAAATCCGGCTTTGCCACCAACCGCATTGAGCAGAGGTCCAAATGAGTGTCGCGCTTGGTGTGCTCGCCGAACTGGCGGTGTCCTCGATCATCCGCTGGCGCAGCGGCTGACGGCAGGATGGTCGTTGCTTTGAGTGCTCATGGGGTTCTCCTGATTAGAAGGAACCCAGATGTTTAGGCAGAAGAAACAGCGCCGACAGCGAAATGCTCAGCGCCAGCAGGCCCGCCGCGTCCTACCGCGCGAGCGGTTTAGTTTTGTGGCGTAACCTCGACTTAGCTTAGTCGTCGGCGATGTCTGCTTTCGGGCAGTGACGAAGGCATTCTCTATGGCCGACATGGGCGCAAAGCTGTCATTCGTGGCCGACCGCTTTGATCTTCGGACTTGTCGATTGGTTGCACTGGCGCTTCCGTCGGACGAAGATTGACGGCGAGATGATGTCATCCGAGTCCTGCAGGGCGAGCTAACCAGCGGACCGGGCCCACGGTGTAGATAGCGAAACTACGCACTCGTCTGCATCGAGCTCAGTAGGCGTCGCTCTTCTTCGACAATATAATCGCGGATGATTGGGACATCGTCACGGCGAGCCGAGATCAGTATCTGGAAGACAAAATTTGAACCGTTTAGGAAGCCGAGTTCGGCCGACGCCAGATAGAAATCCCACATACGGCAGAAGCGTTCGCCCATCATGGCGACTGCCTCCTCGCGCCTGGCCTCATAACCGAGACGCCAATCGTGGATCGTCCAGTAATAGTGCAGCCGCAAATTTTCGCAGTCGGCGCACCAGATCCCCGTGCGCTCCAACGAGGCAAACACCTCTGACAAAGCCGGCACATACCCACCTGGAAAGATATACTTGCGGATGAACGGCGCCGTCGTACCAGGCGGTGACATGCGTCCGATCGCATGAACCAATGCGAAGCCGCCCACCTTCAACAATCTACTGATGATTGTGAAATAGCTGTCGAAATGAACGACGCCCACGTGCTCCATCATTCCGATCGAGACAACACGGTCGAACTGTCCGCTGACCTCGCGATAGTCGACCTCACGAAAATCGATCTGATGAGCGACCCCGGCCGCGATCGCTCGAAGCCGAGACGCCGCCAATTGCTCCGTCGAAACGTTGATCGCCGTGACCTTCACGTCGCAATACTTGGCGAGATAGATGGCGAGAGTGCCCCAGCCTGAGCCGATTTCCATCACATGCATGCCCGGCTCTAGCTTGAGCTTCGCGGCAATGTGGCGATGCTTGTCCATCTGCGCTTGCAGCAGATTGTTGTCCGGTGCCGTATAATAGGCGCACGAATAGGTCATTGTCTCGTCGAGCCATAGCTCATAAAATTTCGTCGGGATGTCGTAGTGATGCTGAACGTTTTTTGCGGCGAGACCGAGCTTGTTGTTCTGCTGGCGTCGGCGCAACGCACGCCAGACTTTCCGCAACGCCTTCTGAACGGGGTGGGCTGCCAACCCAGTGCGGTTGACAGAAAAAAGTGACAAGAGGTCAAATGCTTTGCCACCGTTCTCGATCACCAAGCGGCCATCCATGTAGGCTTCGGCCGCCTTCAGTTCCGGATTGAAGAAGATCTCGCGTTCGACCGCTTTGTCGGTTAGGCGGATCGTCACGTCGGGCCCATCCTGTCCACTGCCGAAGGCTTGCCTGAAACCGTCCTCGAATATGACAGTCAGGCGCCCGTTTTTTACAAAACGGGAGAGCAGATTTGGCAGCAGACGCATTGTGGCTCGTTTCTCGTCACTTGCCCCGTAAGTATGACTGCCCGGTGTCGGTACATCAATACCGATCTGGGGCGGAGAGGGATCGGACTTCAGAAGTCTCCTCCCAATGCCGAAGCAGCGACCAATCAGGCAGCCTGCCTCGCGATCAGAAATGTCTGCTTCTGGCGCAATTAGGTGTCCAGGGTGGTCGCCGGCAGCGTCTGCTATCCGGCAATCGCAAAGATCGCCTCAAGGGGCAGACATGCGGCGCAAAGCGGACGCGTTCCACGATTGGCCGGTGCGCAGTCAATCGACCACACCAGACGCCGGCCTGTCGCGTGACCTTGCGTCGCGCTATCATGGCGCCGTGAAGCTTAGTCAAAGCATACGGTTCTGTACCTCTGCAGACGGCACCCGCATCGCTATGGCGTCATGCGGCGAGGGGCCGGTTATCTTGCGGGCAGCGCATTGGCTAAGCCATGTCGACTATGATCTTGAAAGTCCAGTGTGGCGGCCGTGGCTCAGCGAACTGTCAGCGCGCAATTGTTTCGTGCGCTACGATCGGCGCGGTTGTGGGCTGTCGGAGCGGCACGTCGCGGACCTGTCCGTCGACGCGTGGCACGCGGACCTGGAGGCGGTGGCCGCATCAATCAAGGAGCCGCGCTTTGTCCTGCTCGGCCTGTCGCAAGGCGGTGCGCTGGCCATTGCCTACGCCGTGAAGCATCCCGAGCGCGTATCGCATCTGGTGCTCATGAACGCGTACGGTCTGGGCGCGCGGGCTCGCGCCCAAACCGACACCGATCGTCTGGAGGCCGAGACACTGGTCAATTTCATCCGCATCGGCTGGGGGCGTGACAACCCTGCGTTCTGCCAGTTCTTCACGAACCTCTTCATTCCGGACGAGAAGCCGGAGCAGCACCGCTGGTGGGGTGATCTGGAGCGGGAGACGGCGACAGCCGAGGTCGCCGCGCAACTGCTATGGCAGATGCAGGGGATCGACGTGATGGACCTTGCCGCCGCGCTGCGTGTCCCAACCTTGATAGCACACAGCCGCGGCGATATGCGTGTTCCATTCGACGAAGGCTGCAGGCTGGCTGCCACGATTCCTGGCGCCCGCTTCGTTCCGCTGGAAAGCAAGAACCACGTGCTCTTGCCGGACGAACCTGCCTGGCCTGTCTTCTACTCTGAACTCGGCAGGTTCCTCGGGCAGGATCGGGCCGCGCAACCAAGCGCCGTCGGCGATGCCGGCCTGACGCCCGCCGAAACTATGATTCTGAACCTCTTGCGGAGGGGCTGGACAACCGTTCAATCGCCGAGCGGCTCGGCAAGAGCACAAAGACGGTCCGCAACCAGTTGTCGGTGATCTTCAGCAAGCTGGGCGTGCGCAGCCGCTCACAGGCGATCGTCAAGTCGCTGTCCCGCTAGATCGTCTCACATGTGCCGGTGGGGGACAGATGTCCCTCGACGAATGCCGGATTTCGGCTGCCGTGAGGGACAGTCGCCTCATGCCGGCAGGCAAACTTGGCCGCATCCTTGAACTGACCGGCGCGGGATGCTGCTGGAGGCGAGGAGAAATCGACATGACACAGGTTGACGAAACGAAGCTGAATGAACTGGTCGGGCGAGTGCTTGGAGACCGTTGGCGGCGCTGTGAGCGTGCCGCTGGTGCGGATCGGCGATTCCCTTGGGCTATACGAAACCTTGAAGCGGATCGGACCCGCTACGGCCGAAGAACTCGCCGCTGCGGCAGATTGCGCGTCCCGCTACGTGCGCGAATGGCTCGCTGCGCAGGCGGCCTCCGGCTACGTCGAGCACGAGCGCGGAAGTTTTTGGCTGACACCTGAGCAGGCGTTCGTGTTCGCGGAACCGAACAGTCCTGTCAACATGATCGGCGCCTTCGACACCGCCGCCGCGATGGTCGAGAACCAGCCGAAGGTGCAGGCGGCCTTCAAGACTGGCAGGGGTGTCGCCTGGGGCGACCACGCCGGCTGCATGTTCTGCGCCGTGGCGCGGCTGTTCCGACCGGGCTATGTGAATGCGCTGGAGCAGGAGTGGCTCCCGGCCCTCGACGGCGTTGCCGACAAGCTGAAGGCCGGAGCTGATGTAGCCGATGTGGGATGCGGGCACGGTCTGTCGACCATCCTGATGGCGCAGGCGTTTCCCAGGTCTCGTTTCACCGGATACGACTTCCACTCCGCCTCGATTGCCACCGCGACCGCGCACGCAAAGGCACATGCGGTACCGAATGTGAGCTTTGAGGTCGGCCGGGCGCAGGACTTCGCCGGCCGCGACTTCGACCTGATCACCTGCTTCGACTGCCTGCACGACATGGGCGATCCGAAGACCGCCGCTGTGCACATCCACAAAGCGCTTAGCAAGGGAGGCACGTGGATGGTGGTCGAACCGATGGCCGGCGATACGCTGGAGGACAATATCAACCCGATCGGCAGGATGTACTATTCCGCCTCGACGATGATCTGTGTGCCAACCTCGCTGGCGCAGGAGGCTGGGCTCGCGCTTGGCGCCCAGGCGGGCGAGAAACGATTGACCGAAGTCATCCGCTCCGGCGGCTTCACCAAGGTCCGCAGGGCCGCGCAGACTCCGCTCAACATGGTTCTCGAAGCGACCTGAACAGATAGCAAAGCGACGAGCATCAAGCATCTGTCAATTGACGGCTCGGAAGATCGCGGTCGGAGCGGCATGCTGTGTCAGCTTGCGGCAGGGAGCGGTGGTCCCCGCTGCCGGGCTGTTTCGTGCACCTGCCTGGAACACGCACCTTCGTAGGGTGCGGACTGACAGCTTTCGGCCGTCGAAGTGCGGAGGCGGACGTCACCGAAAGGGGCAAAAACCGGCTGCGGCCGTCAGGCCGCAAAACCGCGACGGTCCGGATGCCTGATGCGCGACGGCGCAGCCTCAGTTCCAAGTGTGGAGGCAGGCTCTCCAGGATCCATCGCCCTGGCGCCTGAAGATCGTGACGATAGTTCCCTCATAGCGCTGCGTTTTACCGCCTTCGTCCAAAGCGTTGGCCGACCATTTCCCTGTTGCATAGGCAATGTCGCCGACAGCCTGCGCATCGATCATCTCGATGCGATGATCCTTCACTCCGGCCGAGATAAATCCATTCCAGAAGTCTTTGATTGCGCTCGTTCCCCTGACGACTGCGTGAGTGGATGGCAACACGACCGCGTCCTGTGTATACAGTGCAGCTACTGCGTCAGCATTGCCGCTGTTGAAGGCCGAATTCCAGCGATCGTTTGCTCGCTGAATTTCGTCGCTGATATTCTCAGTTGATTGTGTCATGGCGTCCTCCTTGTTTATCGCCTTTTCAATCAGTTCGCGGCCCGAAGGCCTTCCTTTGTTGTTGCGAGCGTCTGTGCAGCTTGTAGGTCAGGCAACGTCAGGCCCTCAGTAAACCCGGAATAAATCAGTGCGAGCTGCTCGCGCGCGCCAGGCGCGGGACAGTCGGCTCGCACGAGGCTCAGTGCAGCACGCAGTTCCCAGAAACGCGCTCCCTGAGCCCGGGCCGTCGCCAGTGCTTCCAGGAGGCGGTCCCTCGAACCTCCGGTTTTGTCCTGCCCAAGTTGCAGCAGTACCTCCCCCTGCAGACGCAGTATCTCGGCCGCAAACCAACGCTCTTTGGTGCGCTCGATCCCTGCTTGCGCTGCTTCGAGCAGAAGGCGTGCAGCACCATGATCGCCGGCTCTGACCTCGATTTGCGCCTGAAGGGCAATGAAATAAGGAACCATGAATTCTGCGCCGGTCGCGCGCCACTCGGTAATACCTCGTTGGAGTTCGAGGCGGCCACGACCGAAATCACCTGCCTCGGCGTTTGTCCAAGCGCTTAAGATTGTGGCGCCGGCAAGCCACAAGCGAAATCCGGCTTCGCTGGCAACGCGGGTTAATTCTGCGCACCGCTCCTGGACGCCTTGGTGATCGCCAATGATCTGGCGGATGACGCCGCCGAAGAATAGTGGCAGAGCCAGGCTGTTGCGATGGCCCACACGATGCGCTTCAGCAACCGCCTCGTCGTTGGCCGCCAGAGCCCGATCGGGAAACCCAAGCGGCAGTAATGTGCGGGCGAGATAGTCCAGGCACACGACGTGCGGATCGAAGGCGTAAACAAACGCCGGCGATCTGTGCGCTCGGGGATCGTAAAGGGCAAGCGCCTCCTCCAGATGTATCCGGGCGCGGGAGAACTCGCCGGCGGGCAACGCGCTGACGCCGGCGGCCCGATGAGCAAAGAAGGCGAGCCCGGTATCATTGTTGGCTTCCGCCAATTCAAGCAGGCGGTCTGCTGCGCCACGTGCTTCCGCCAGTTCGGCAGCATAGAGGTGGTAAAGGCACAGGCCGTACAGCACCGGAAAGAGCTGACGCGTCTCGCCCAGCTCTTCACAAAGTTCGCGCGCCCGACCGTAGGCCTCCGCCGTTGGAGGTGCGGCGAAGCCATGTGCCGCAACATGCGTGCTGCCGAGCGCCAGCCGGATTGAAAGTTCTCTGCGCGAACGTTCTTCGGACGAGGGCATCGCCGAAAGCCCGCTTAAGGCGTTGTCGAATCGGGCGAGCGCCTCCGTCAGGACCGAGCGCGAAAGCGCTCGGCGACCGGCCAGTTCATTGTACTCGACAGCCTTTTCCAAAAGGCCCGCCTGACCAAAGTGGTGGGCAAGCAGTTCGGGCTCCGTGGCTACGATTTCGGGGAAGCGCTCCTCGAGAGTCAAGGCGATCCGAGCATGCAGCTGCTGACGGCGGCTGTGCAGCAGACTGCTGTACGCCGCATCCTGCACGAGTGCATGCTTGAAGGCATAGCTCGCTTGACTTTCACTGCCACGGCGGAAAACAAGGCCAGACGTGACCAGCTGGTTCGTTGCGCGCTCAAGTTCCAATTCAGGAAGGCCCGTGGCTGCGGCAAGCAGTTCGTGCGTGAACTCGCGCCCGATCACTGCTCCGACCTGCGCCACGTCCCTGATAGAATCCAAACGATCGAGGCGGGCCATCAGCGAGTCGTGGAGCGTCGCTGGAACCGCCAGCGGAGGTAGCGGGCCAGCCAGAACGAGTTCTCCATCGCGCATTTGAAGCAGGCCTGATTCAAGGACGACTTTGGTCAGTTCTTCGACAAATAGCGGAACGCCCTCGGTCTTGGACAGAATCTGGTCCAGCACTTCGCCCGGCAACTGCTTGCCCCCTGTCATCGCCGCAATGATAGAGGCCGCCTGGGCGCGGCTGAGCCGATTGAGCGTCAAAAATGTCGCGTGCGGGAGACCACTCCAGCGGACTGCGCCTTCCGGTCGCGAAGTTGCAATCAGCAGTACAGGTAGTTGCTGAATCCGGCCTGCGATTTGGTCGAATAGCTCGGCCGAGGTCGGATCCAGAAAATGCGCGTCCTCAAGCAGCATCAGCACTGGTTGGCTGCGGGCAAGAGCCTCTAGTTGCTCGATCAGCAACTCGAACGTGCGCGTCTTCTGTTTTTGCGCCATAAGATCGACTTTGGGATAGCGCCCCTCAGTCGGGATGGACAGCAATGCGGCGATCAGCGGTATTGCCTCGTTTGGGTACTTGGTCGAACCGGCGAGAAGTTGCTCGAGACAGTCAAGCTGACGGTCGGGCGGGTCGGTCCGCCTTATGTCCCCGGCTCGGAGTAACTGATCCGTGACAGGATAAAGGGCGGTTTCTACGTGATAGGGGGAGCAGTAGTACCGCAGTCGCGTGTGTGCCTCGTCTTTCAAGTGCTCCCGCAGCTCTTGCAGAATACGGGACTTGCCAATGCCAGCCTCGCCGAACAGCTCGACTACTTGTCCTTCACCGGACGCCGCGAGCCGCCACCGGTCGAGCAGCAAGGCGACATCGTGTTCGCGCCCGGCAAGCGGCGCAGATTCGTCTGCATGAAGTGCTTCGAACCGACTCTCTGCGCGGCCTTCTCCAATCACTTTGAATGCGCTGACGGGCGTGTCGAACCCTGCCAGCGTCTGCGGCCGAATGCTGGTCACCTCGAACAGGTTTCCGATAAGTCGATAGGTCAGCTCAGAGATGACTACCGTTCCCGGCTCGGCGATGGCCTGGAGCCGCGCGGCAAGATTGGGAGTCTCTCCCACGACCGCGTTCTCCTGCGCCGACCCGATGCCAATGAGGTCACCTACGACCACCACCCCGGTCGCGATCCCGACACGAACTGAGAGTTGCTGACCGCCCTTGACGGACAGACCGCTGACAGCGCTCACGACCGCAAGCGCCGCACGGACGGCGCGTTCGGCTTCGTCTTCATGCGCCTGCGGCCAACCGAAATAGGCCAACGCACCGTCGCCCATGAGCTTCGCGACGTGCCCCTGGAAGCGAAGGACTTCGCCTGCCATGGTATTCTGGAACTGCCTCAGGAGGTCGCGCATCTCCTCGGGGTCAAGCCGTCTAGCGAGCGCCGTAGAACCGACGAGATCCACAAACATGACCGTCAGTTGCCGCCGTTCCGCCTCCCGGGGGCGACCAGGTTCGCCGAACCGCTCGACCGAAGCCGACATCGGAATTGGTGAGGCAGAAGCCGGCCTGGCCGACACTACCTCCGGCTGGCCTTCCATCGCGGCAATCGCCTCAAGTATTCGTTTGCGGTGGCCAAGCGCGCCAACCCCAATTTCTTTCAGGTCTTCGGCGGTGAGGCGGGGCAGGATTTCGGCGTCGATTGCGTTGTCGTCGAAAACCGGAACATATTGCTCCAGGCCCAAGCTCTTGAGCCAAACTGCAATATTCATTTGGCCCCTCACGGCCATCGACGCCTCCTTCGGCGGCGAGCAAGTTTATCACAATGACATTGCGATAACACGCTCCTTCGTGCACCCACGACGCTGGCGCGACGTGCACGAGCCGTCTTGGGAGGACGGAGCAGGACCAAAAGGTCCGGAGGGAAATAGCTAAAGTTGGTTCGCAGTCCCTGGCCCGACCCTTCGGAAATGGCGATTGCGTCAGGGTCTAACGGATCGCGTCGCGCCGCTGTTCATCACGGTTCAGGCTCCATGGCTCGATGGCTTGGGAGGTTTTCCAACGCGGGCTGATGTCGATCCCAGCCCGCACCCTCGCGCTGCGGCCCACATCGAAAAACCTTCACCTGAGGGGCCGTTCCAGTGGCATTGCCGGTGGGCCACTAGTTGCCGGTATGCCGATAAATCGTGTAGTATCGACGTTTTCCGGAGACGGCATGCCGGCGCCCGAAACCCTTCACAAGTGCTGACCGTCCGCAATCAGCGCGGAACTGTCAGAAAGTAGCGACAGCAGCAGATCGCTCACCTGTCCCAACAAACGACGCGCGGTGAGACGGGCGGCACGCCAAACGTGCTGTCAGTGCTGGGCGGAACGCCGCAGAGCGGCGTTCCGTGGCTTCGTTCACAAGTCTAGTTCTTGACCACGTCTTCCAGAAAGAACCGGCCCAGCGGATTCTGGTAGAAGTTCTCGATGTTATTACGCGAGACGTTGATGAACGGGCTGTAGTACAGATCGATCCAGTTGACGTCCTCTTTGGCCATCTTCTGCAGATCGGTGTACATTTGCTCGCGCTTGGCCGGATCCATCTCGGTGCGCGCGGCCGCGACCAGCTCCTTGACCTTCTCGTTGTTGTAGCGGGTCATATAGTTCATGTTCGCGTCGTGGCCGAGCACGAAGGTGGTCTTCTGGTCTGGGTCCAGGATATCGTTGGTCCAGTAGTTGACGCCGACGTCATAGTCGCCGGCCACCAGCATGTCCCATTCCTGGCTGGGGTCGACCTTCTGTATGTTGACGGTGACGCCGGCTTTGGCGAGCTGCTGCTGCAGCAGCACGGCCGTCTGCTCGACGATCTCGTCGCCGGCGCGCACGACGTAGTTGAGCGTCAGATCCGAAGCCCCGGCGTCGGCCAGCATCTGCTTGGCCTTTTCCGGATCGTAGGGCCGCTTCAGATTGTCGGCGTAGTAATAGAGCGCGCCCTTCGGGACGTAGGAGTTTGCGACCTCGCCGTAGCCGAACGTTACCGTGTCGACAACAGCCTGCTCGTCGATGGCTATGTCGAGGGCCTGCCGCACCTCCTTCTTCGCCAGCGCGCCATGCTCGTGGTTAATCAGCAGGTGATCCTCGCGGGTCGACGGGTCTAGATGGACGGTGAGGTTGGAATCCTTCTGCAGTTCGGCGACGCGCGAGAATGGCACGAAGATCGCGGTGTCGAGCTGGCCGGCCTGCACGTTCAGCATGCGGGTGTTATCGTCCGGCACGGAGATCCACTCGACGCCGTCGAGGCTGACACGATCGGCCTCCCAGAAATGCGGATTTTTCGCCAGGATGACACGGTCGCCGCGCCTCCATTCCGTGATGGTGAAGGCGCCAGAGCCGATGGGTGTTTCGGCATATTTCTCCGGACCGAGCGTCTCGAAGCCCTTCTTGGAAAGAACCGATGCGATTGGGAAGGCCAGCGTCGCCAGGAAAGGCGCGGTCGCCTGCTTGAGTTTGATCGTGACGGTCTTTGGATCGGTTGCCTCGACCGTATTTATCACCTTGAAAGGATCCGCCCACAGCGAGCCCTCGTCATCCCTGATGCGGGTGAGGCTGAACACCACGTCGTCGGCCGTCAGGTCGGAGCCGTCCGAGAACTTCGCGTCGCGCAGCTTGAGCGTATAGGTGAGGCCGTCCGGGCTGACCTCCCAACTCTCGGCGAGACCGGGCTCCAGCTTGGTGCCCGTCTTGTCGACGCGGATCAGCACGTCATAGACGTTGGCGAACACCCACAGGTCGATGTTCTGGGCGGTCTTGATCGGATCGAAGGTGGTCGAGTCTTCGCGCCGGCCAATCGTGAGTACGCCGGCGGCTTCTGCGAGCGTCGCCCCCAGGGACAGGCTGGTCATAACGGTGACCAAGCCGATGCGAATCCATTTGCTTCTTAACATCCGTATTCCCCTTCTGGTTTGCCTTTGGTTTCAGTTTGCGACCCCGTCGGCCTGCGGGGTCGCCATCTTCGGGGGAGCAAGCAGCGGCTTGTCCGGATCGATATGCGGAACGGCGGCAATCAGCGCGGCGGTGTAGGCATGCTTCGGCCGGGAGAACACTTCCTCCGACCGACCTTCCTCGACGATCACGCCGCGGTGCATCACCACAACACGCTGGCAGAGATTGCGAACGATTGCGAGATCGTGGGCGATAAATATCAGCGTGAGCGACATACGTTCCACCAGTTCGCGGAACAACTCCACGATCTGCGCCTGGATGGTGACGTCGAGGGCGGCCACGCACTCGTCCGCAATGATAAGTTTCGGGTCGACGGCGAGCGCGCGAGCTATGCCGGCCCGCTGGCATTGGCCGCCGCTCATCGAGCGCGGCTTGCGGTCGAGGAACGCGCGCCCCAAGCCGACCAGGTCGAGCAGTTCGCCGCAGCGTGCCGGAATTTGCGCGGTCTCGATCTTGCCCTGTACCCGCAGGACCTCGGCCAGCATCTTGCCAACGGTAAGATGAGGATTGAGGGCGTTGTAGGGGTCCTGGAAAACCATGGCGGTTTGACGTCGCAGCATGCCGAGGACTGCGCGACCCGATGCGATGTCCGTACCATCGAACCGTATCGTGCCTGACGAGACCGGCGTAAGTCCAAGGACGGCGCGCGCCAGAGTGCTCTTGCCGCTTCCGGATTCGCCGACAACGCCGACCGTTTCGCCCGGCATGACACGGAGTGTGACCCCATTGACGGCATCAACCGCGCCTCGCCGGAACAGGCCGCCCGTGGCGAAGCGCACGTGCAGCTTCTCGATGTCGACCACCGGCACCGCTCCGGGTGCCCGAAGCTTCTCAGCCTTTGCCGGCATGTCCTCCTCCGGCAGCGAGGGATGACTGGCGATCAGCGAACGGGTGTAGGCATGCGCCGGCGCCGCAAGCAGACCGCGCTTCTCTCCAATCTCCACCAGTCGACCTTGCCACATCACCGCGATGCGGTCGCAGACTTGGGCGACGATGCCGAGATCGTGGGTGACCAGGATCACCGAGAGTCCACGCCTGGCGCGGATGTCCATCAGAAGCCGCAGGATCTGCGCCTGTATCGTCACGTCGAGTGCCGTCGTCGGCTCGTCGGCGATCAGGATCCTGGGATTGCTCGATAGCGCCGCGCCGATCATGGCGCGCTGGCGCATGCCGCCGGAGAATTCGTGCGGGTAGCTATCGTATTGCCGAGCCGGATCGGGAAACCCGACCTGGGCGAGGATATCCACCGCCGCGGCGCGCGCCGCCTTGGCGTCCAGCCGCTGGTGAAAGCGGATGCCCTCGGTGATCTGGTCGCCGATCCTCATGACCGGGTCGAGATGGCTGCTCGGATTCTGAAAGATCATGCCGATTTCACCGCCGCGCACCGCGAGCAGCTCGGCTTCCGGCGCGGTCGTCAGCTCACGCCCGGAAAGTGTGATCGAGCCACCGCTGATCCTGAGCCGGCTCGATGGCAGCAGCCTAACGAGTGAGCGGCAGAGCAGGCTCTTGCCCGACCCGCTCTCGCCGACCAGCCCGAGCACTTCTCCCGGAGCGAGATCGAGCGACACGGCATCAAGCAGGGTACGCTCCCCGCCGTCACCGTCATGGACGACCGTCAGGTCGGTGACCTTGAGCAGCGCCGCGATCACTCGTGAACCCCGAACAAATCGGCCAGCCCGTCGCCGATCATGCTGAAGGCGAAGGCGAGCGTCACGATCGCAAGCCCCGGGAACAGTGTAATCCACCAGGCGGTGGTGACGAAGGCTTGGCCTTCCGCCACCATCACGCCCCACTCCGCGACTGGCGGCTGCACGCCCAGCCCGAGATAGCTAATGGCCGCGCCATTCAGCAGGACGAGGACCGCGTCGGACATCGCAAAGACGACCGAGCCGGCAGCGGCATTGGGCAGGAGGTGACGGAACATGATGCGCATGCGGCTGAAGCCGAGGCTGACCGCCGCAACCGCGTAGTCGTGGTTCTTGAGCACGAGCATCTGGGCGCGGATGAGCCGCGCGTAGGAAACCCAGCCGACGAGGGCTATGGCGATGTAAAAACTGGCCAGGCCAGGCCCCAGGATCGCAATGATCGACAGCATCAATACCAGGAACGGGAAGGCCAAGATGACGTCGACCAGCCGCATGAAGATGGCGTCGACTATCCCGCCGAAGAAGCCGGCTACCGTGCCCAGCGTGGTGCCGATGAGAAAGGGGAAGATAACGCCGATGACGGCGATCTTGAGGTCGATGCGCGTGCCCCAGATGACGCGCGAGAGGATGTCGCGGCCGAAATTGTCGGTCCCGAACGGGTGCGGCCAGGACGGCCCCTGGAGCCGTGCTGTCGCGTCCTGGGCGATCGGATCGTAGGGCGCGATCAGCGGCGCGCCGAGCGCGAGGACGACGAACGCCCCAAGCAGGAAGACGCCGGCCGCCAGCGTACCGCGGCGGCGAAAGCGGCCCTTCCTGCCGAGCGCGGGCGCGGCCAAGGGCTCGCTCACAGCTTCACCCTCGGATCGAGAGCCACCGTGACGATGTCAGCCAGGAAGTTGATCAGCACGGTGGCGCAGGCGAAGACCATCGCCACGCCCTGCACGACCATGTAGTCGCGCGAGAAGATGGCGCGCACCAGCAGCTGGCCCATGCCGGGCAGCGCGAAGACGGTCTCCACCACGACGGTGCCGCCTAGCAGCCAACCTATGTTTACGGCGAGAAGGTTGACGGTCGGCACCAACGAATTTGGCAGCACGTGGCGCCAGAACACGATGCTCTCCGGCATGCCGCGCGCGCGCGCGGCAGTCGCCACGTCGGACTTCAAGCCTTCGACCATCGCCGCCCGCAAGCTGCGCGCCAGAACGGTCGACAGCGACAGCGAGACAGTGAGGCTCGGCAGCACGAGATGTGCAAGCTTTTCAGAAAGCGTGTTGCCGTAACCGGACACCGGGAGAATGGCGAGTTCGACGCTGAACAGGATGATCAGCATCAGGCCGAGCCAGAAGGGCGGGAAGCCGATGCCGAAGGTGGAAACGATGCGGATAACTTGGTCCGCCAGCCTGCCCTGATTGCGCGCCGCGATCGCCGCCACCGGCACGGCGATCAATACCGACAGCACAACGCTGCAAAGCACCAGCGTCAGAGTGGGCTCGATGCGCGTGGCGATCAGCTTCAGCACATCGATCTTGTAGAGGATCGAGCGTCCCATCTCGCCGTCGGCGAGGTTGCGCAGGAAGTAGAAATACTGGGCGAGCATGGGCTCATCGAGGCCGTACTGCGCGCGGATGCGGGCGACCGCTTCGGGGGTGGCGCGGGTGCCGAGCAGAACGCGAGCGGGGTCGCCGGGGATCAGCCGGACAAGGATGAACGTGATCACGCTGATGCCGAACAGCACCGGCAGGAACTGAAGCGGACGGTATAGTACGAACTTATAGCGGTGCATGGCCCTGAGGTGTTTCCCCGTCCGCTCCCTTTCCCCTGCATTCCGCCTGCATCAGCCTGCCTTGTTGCGCGAGAGGAACCCTAAAAGGATCGGATAGTATGCAGCTGGGTTCTCGTAGAAGGGCATGTGACTCGCATTCGGGATAATGTGCAACTCCGACTGCGGCAGGCCAAGCTTCATGCGCAGACCACAGGCTGGTGTCAGTTCGTCGTGCTCGCCATGCGTGATCAGCACCGGCACCTTGATCCTGGGCAGGTCGGGCACCCGGTTCCAGTCCTTGAGATTGCCGATGTAGAGAAACTCGTTCGGACCTTGCATGGTCGCGTAGGGTCCCATGTTCCAGTCGTCGAGCGAGCGGCGCACCGGCGCCGGCCATTCGGGCAGGCGGCAGACATGGCGGTAGTTGAGGATCGTCACCGCCGCCATGTATTCCGGATGATCGTAGGTTCCCTGCGCCTCGTGCTTCTGCATCATCGATACGGTCTCAGGCCCCAGCGAGGCGCGCAGGCGTTCCAGTTCCAGAACAAGATGCGGCATGTCGGCGACGGTATCCTCGAGGATCAACGTCTGCAGGTTCTCCTGGTAGGCAAGCGCATATTCGATCGCCAGCCAGCCGCCCCAGGAATGACCTAGCATGTGTACCTTGCCGAGTCCCAGCGTCTTGCGAACCGTCTCGGTCTCCTCGACGTAGCGCGCGATAGTCCAGAGCGAGGTGTCCGTCGGCCGGTCGGAGGCGCCGGTGCCAAGCTGGTCGAACGCCACGACCCTGTATCCCTGGTCTACCAGGCAGGAGTGCGATTCACGAAGGTAGTCGCAGGCCAGGCCAGGCCCGCCGTTGAGGCAGAACACCGTCTCGGTGCTGGAGCCGAAGCTGTAGGCGACGACCTTAAAGCCGTCGACATTTACCTCGATGCGATCGTCGGCCGCCATCTCATGCCACATGATACGCTCCGAATGCACAGATTTTAGGCATGCTCATATATTAAGCGAAACGTTGGGAGTGCGTCAGCTATAAGAAGTGATAGGGTGGTCCGGGACGTAGGCGGAAGAGCTCATGCTGGACGAAATCACAACGATCAGGCGGCGTTTCACTCGCCATGGCACCTTGGACGGATGCATCGACGAGGCGTTCGCCGCCCTGTCCGGCCTAGGCTACGACGCGCTGGTCTACGACTACACGCCCATCCCGTACGATCTCGACGGCGCTATCATGATCCCGTCGATGCTCAAGCTGCGTAACATCGATGACGACATGCGCGACTATTGGTGCGATCGAGGTTACTTCCGCATCGATCCGGTGCAGATCGTGGCGGCGCGCAGCTCCACCCCCTTCGCCTGGAGCTACGACAAGGAGATCGACACCGAGATAGGCGCGCTCCTCGACGAGACTACGGAACCCGTTGCGCGCTATCTGCGCGAGCGCGACCTCACTAGCGGCGTCACGATCCCTATCCACATGCCGCGCGGCGGCTATGCCACGGTTACCGGCATCCGCCTCGGCGCGGACGAGATGGTAGATCGGGATGCGGGAACCATCGCGCGCTTTAGCTTGCTGGCGCACGTCTTCCACGACACGGCCTACGCCCTCTACGACCGATCGGCTCTCAGTCCGCTCCTGCCGTCCTTGACTGAGCGCGAGCGCGAGTGTCTCCGCCATTCGGCACATGGCCTCTCTGCCAAGGAGATCTCGCGCGTCATCGGGCGCTCGATCCCTACGGTCGTCATGCACCTCACCGCCGCCGCCAGGAAGCTGGGCGCCAGGAACCGCACGCAGGCCGTCGTTCGCGCGGCGCATTTCCGCCTGCTCGACAACTGACGAAAAGACCCTATCACTTTTCATAGCTGCCCCTCTGACAGGCTCGCCCTATGATGCTCGCCGCAACGAGGAGAGCCGCCGTGCCGGAAGCGAAGGAAGGGCATGTCGCGTTCGCGGCTACCGCACTTGGTACCGCATCACCGGCAACCTGGATTTGCCGAGGCTCCCCTGGTTGTCGCCCATGGGTGACCAGGCTGCAGCCACGACTATGTCGACGGGAGTTTTGACCGGCGAGGAAACCGCTTTGTTCTTGTTGAGAAGCGGCTGTATCGTGAAATCAGCACCCATGACAGTCCGCAACTGGTCAGCGGCGTGCGGAGGCTAAGACACGGAGCCGTGCCATGTCATCGGACAACCATCTCCGGCCGAACCCGAAGCGGAGGCCTAAGGTGGCTTCCTCGGTTCCAGCTAAGGCGGCAGCGCCGGACGCGCGGGAGCCCGGGCCGGACACCCGCAAGACGGTCACCATCCTCTTCGCCGACATCGTCGATTCCTCGCGGCTTAGCCTCTCCCTCGATCCCGAAGCGCTCCGGAACCTGCTCTCCCGGTACTTCGGCGAGTTGAGCGCCGTCGTTCAACGGCACGGCGGAATCGTGAACAACTATATCGGGGACGCGATCATGGCTGTGTTCGGCATGCCGCTCGTCCACGAAGACGACGCGCTGCGCGCGGTGCGGGCAGCGGTGGAGATGCGCGAAACACTTGCCATCCTTAACCACGAGCTCGAAGCCGGTTGGGGCGTCCGCCTTATGAACCGAATCGGCATCAACACCGGCGAGGTGATCGCCAGCGACCAAACGCAGGGATACTTGTCAGTCGCCGGAGAGGCCGTCATTGTCGCGAAGCGCCTTGAGGAGGCAGCGACGGCGAATGAGATCCTGATAGGGGAGCCGACGCACAAGCTCGTGCGCGATGCGGTCGTCGTCGAGCCGAGCGGGCCGCGCGCACTCAAGCGCGGCGCGACCATCCGCGCCCTCGTCGTGTTAGAAGTCCTCGCCCACGCCCCGGGCGTTGCGCGCCGCTTCGACTCGCCTTTCGTCGGGCGCGAACGCCAACGAGCCTTGCTTGAGACCGTCTTCCGCAACGCGGTCGGCGATAGAACCTGCCACCTGGTCACCATTCTCGCCGACGCGGGTGTGGGAAAGTCGCGGCTCGTACGGGAGTTCACGAGCGGCCTTGCCGAGGATGTCACAGTCTTGCACGGCCGCTGTCTGCCCTATGGCGAGGGCATCACCTATTGGCCGCTGGCCGAGATCGTCCGGGAGCTTACCCGCGCGGAGGGACCGGACTCCGGCAAGCAGCTCGCAGCGGTGATCGAGGCGCGGCTCGCAGGCGACGAGAAGGCCGGGCTGATTGCCGAGCGTGTGACCGGGGCGCTCGGGCTTGGCGGCGCGAGACAAGGGACGACCGAGGAGACCGCCTGGGCCGTCCGGAGGCTGTTTGAGGCGCTCGCGCGAGCGGGGCCGCTCGTCGTTGTGGTGGACGACGTCCATTGGGCCGAGTCGACATTCCTCGACTTAGTCGAGCACGTCGCCGACTTCTCACGCGATTTCCCGATCCTGCTCATCTGCATCGCGCGGCCGGAGCTCTTCGACTCGCGTCCTGGCTGGGGGGCCGGCAAACGCAACGCGACGTCGATCGTCCTCGAGCGGCTCAGCGACGCGGAATGCCGCGAGCTGATCTCCAACCTGCTTGGCCCCGCGCCGCTGCCGCCTGCTGCCGAGTCGAGGATCGCGAGCGCGGCCGAGGGCAATGCGCTCTTCGCTGAGGAACTCGTGGCGATGCTCGTCGACGACGCGTTGCTCAGGCACGCGCCCGACAGCTGGGTCGCTGCGTCGGACCTCGTTGAGCTGCCCGTCCCCTCGACTATCAACGCGCTTCTCGCTGCCCGTCTCGAGGGCCTCCCGTCCGTCGAGCGCGCCATCCTGACGGCCGCAGCGGTCGAGGGCTCAGTATTCCATCGGAGCGCCGTCAGCGAGCTCGCCGGCCCGGTGCTCGACACATTCGAGGACGGCTTGCTCGCGCTCGTCCGCCGGGACCTGATCCGCCCGGAGGCGCCGTTGTTCGCCGGCGAGAAGGCCTATCGCTTCCGTCACGTCCTGATCCGCGACGCCGCGTATCGCTCCCTGCCGAAGAATACGCGCGCCGACCTGCACGAGCGCTTCGCCGCCTGGCTCGAGCTAGCGGCCGCGGACCGGCTACGCGAGTTTGAGGAGATTGTCGGCTATCACCTCGAACAGGCCTTTCAGTACCGTGTCGCGCTCGGTCCGCGCGACGTGCGCGCGGCCTCGCTTGCCGCCCGGGCGTGCGAACGGCTCGAGGCAGCCGGGCGGCGGGCGCTTGTTCGCAGCGACCTGCCGGCGGCGATCAGCCTGCTTGAGAGGGTTTCCCGGCTGCTTCCCACCGATGACACACGGCGGATCGCGCTGCTCGCCGAGTTGAGCGGCGCGCTGATCGAAAGCGGCCGGCTGGACGACGCCGGGCGCGCGCTGGACGAGGCGGAGCGCTTGGCCGCTGCCGCTGACGACCAGCGCTTGGCAGCGCATGTGCTCGTTCAGCGGCAGTTCCTCCGGATCTTCCACGGCGAAGAGGGCGGGCTGGAGGAGGCGGCACGCGCGGCAGCTGCGGTGATCCCGGTCTTCGAGCGCCTCGGGGACGACCTCGGCCTCTGCCGCGCACGGCGGCTTGAGGCCTGGCTATCCTTCACCGCGGCTCGCGGCGAGGCCGCCATTGCAGCTTGGGAGCAAGCTGCTGCTCACGCGCGACGTGCGGGGGATTGGCATGAGTACTACGAAATCCTCACGTGGATCGCTTCCTCCTTGTGGTTCGGGCCCACCCCGGCAGCCGAGGGCATCCGCCGTTGCGAGGCGATGCGCGTGCAGGTGGGCGAAAGCCCCGAGTCCGAGGCAGCGATCCTCCGCCAGCTCGCGTGCCTTAACGCGATTGTCGGCCGCTTCGCGATTGCCCGCGAGCTGATCGCGACGAGCAACGCCACCTACGCCGACCTCGGCCTTACGCTCTACGTGGCGTCCTCAGAGCACGAGGCCGTCGTCGAGCTGCTCGCCGGGAACCCCGCTGCGGCCGAGATGAGCGCGCGCGCGGCGTATCGCGCGCTTGAGGAGATGGGCGAGCGCGCGTTCCGTTCGACGATGGCCGCGTCCCTCGCCGTGGTGATCCTCGAACAGGGACGCGACGAAGAGGCCGAGGACTTTGCTAAACTCAGCGCCCAGCTGGCTGCGAGCGGAGACCTGGTGACGCAGGTCCGTTGGCGCCGCGTGCGCGCACGCGTGCATGCGCGGCGGGCAGAGCTCCGGGCGGCGGAGGCGCTCGCGCGCGAAGCTGTGACGATCGCCGAAGCGACCGACTTCGTCAACGACCGGGCGGATGCACTGGTCGACCTGTCGCACGTGCTCGAGGCCGCCCGCCGAGGCGACGAGGCGGTCGCCGCTGTGTCCGGAGCGCAGCATCTCTACGAGCTGAAGGGAAACGTGGTCGCCGCGGCCGCGACCCAGCTCCGCCTAGGCAAACTCGTCAAAATGTGACACCGTCGGGAGGCGGCAAGGGGCACCGCCCGCACCTCCTTGTGAACCGCTCTGGATCGGAGGTGATGTGATGCCACCGAACTTCGATACGATCGACGAGCATAAATATGCCTCACCGCTGGCCCCCTAGACCGGGCGAGACAGTGCTGAGGCTCGATACTTGGGTCCTCCAGCCGGATGGCGCCTGCATGAGCCTTTCTGCCTAATCCCAACTTGTTGAAGGCCCCCTTTCCCATTGGGTGAGGGTGCTAATTCCTGAAATCATTTTCAGAGGTCAAGCATGGTCACGAAAAAGAAAGCGCCAGCGAAACAGACACCCAAGCGACTCGGTGCGACGAAGCCTACGAAGCGAAAAGCTGAGACAGCGAACCCAGCCGCAACTTCCGAAATTGCCGAGCCAGTCCGCGAATTTCTCAAGAAGACATCGATTCCTAAAGGATTCGTTAACCCAAAGCCGATCGTGCTGTCGGAGTTGCGAAAGCGCGTGACCGAAACGAATCTAAGGCCCACCGTTTCGCTGGAGCAACTGTTGGCCAGCGCGAATCGCATCAAGCCGGCGGACCTTCCCGTGGAGAAGTTACCGGAAGACGTCAAAGAGTCTATCCTCGCACTAAAGCCAGGGATTCGACGTTTTCACGGCGTTAAAATTCCGCTCTACTGGTTCCCGTTTCCCTGGCTGAGTTCTGCCTGTGCAGATCGCTTCGGATACATGTCGTCCGCGGCCACCCGTGCGGCAACGAAGTTGCCATTCAATGTCGCGACGCAAGCACTCCTCGGCCAACTCGGTAACATGATGGGAGACCCCGGCCGTGATCCTAATCCTGCGTCTCACAATCCCGCTGATGCGGGCGTGTCTTCGATACCAGCAGGCTTCACTTATTTCGGTCAGTTTGTGGACCATGACATCACGTTCGACGTCTCGTCGACTCTCGACGCCGATACCGATGCGAATACAATCAGTAACATGCGAAGCCCAGCGCTCGATCTGGATTCCATTTACGGCCGCGGGCCAGGCTTAGACCCATTTCTCTACCTTTTTCCTACATCTGGTCCAGCTACCGCAATCAAGCTGCATAGGGGCTCGAACACTCCTATTGGCCCGGGCGGCCCCAGCAACAACGGTGACAAATCGGGCATGGTCCAGCAGATGAGTTGGGATGTGCCCCGCATGCAGGGTACGAATACTGCCGCGATCGGCGATCCGCGCAACGACGAAAATCTGATCATCGTACAGTTCCAGCACGCTATGCTGCGTTTCCATAACGCCGTTGTTGATCTGCTGGTGGCAGTAGCGTTTGCGGGCGACATCTTCGCAGAGGCCAAACGAATCGTGACCCATCACTACCAATGGGCCGTGGTGCATGACTTTCTGGAAAGAATCTGCGGAGTGGCTACCGTGAACAACGCGATGGCGAGCGTGTCAGCTCCCATCGGCAGCTCGTTCCGAATGCCCGTCGAGTTCGCCGTGGCAGCGTACCGGTTCGGCCACAGTATGATCCGTGATACGTACTGGGTGAATTTCAACTTCCCGAACGCCACACTTGGACAGGTGTTTGAGTTCAATCGCGATCCACGGCTGCCGATCTTTTCCACCTGGGTCGTTGACTTCAACGCGTTCTTTGACACCGGAGTGCCAGTACCGGTTCACAACAAGGCCCGGAAAATCGATAGCTTCATGGCTAACGGATTGGAATCGTTGCCCGGATTTTCAGGAATGATGGCGATTCTGGCAACGCGAAACCTCCGGCGCGCTCTAGCTCTCGGTCTGCCGAGTGGACAGGGCATGGCCAACTCATTCGGCATTGCGCCGATGACCGCGGCGCAGTTGACATCTGGGGTGCCGGCGGCCGAAATGGCTGTGCTGAATTCCAGCGGCGGTTTACTGCTGAACAAGACGCCACTGTGGTATTACGTCCTTCGCGAGGCTGCGGTCCTCGCCGGCGGAAATCAGTTGGGTCCGGTCGGCGGCAGGATCGTGGCGGAGACGTTTGTCAGGATTTTGAAGCGAGATGCGTCATCCTATCTGAACGTCGCCGGCGGGTTCACACCTATTCTTCCTTCGTCCACGCCTGGAAACTTCACGGTGGCCGATCTGGTGGCGTTCGCCGGAGTAACGCAACCATAGAAATCGCGTTGCGAACGCCGATGACGGGACCTTCAGCCGTGCTGACTTCATCTTCGATCCGGTCCAGAACCAGTTTACCTGTCCCCCTGGCAAGCCGCTCATGCAGTATCGTCGCAACTTGACGGTCCCGCGAATTTTTCCGCTCGCCTCTGTTCGATGAATAGCCGCTTTTTGACCCGTGTCGGTCATTCCGAACCAACACCGACTGCCTTGAGCCGCCGGACCTTTACTTTTTTTTAAAGACGTCCTCTATAGCTTCCTTAGTAGATTTCCCCTCGTTAACTTGCTGCTCAACTTCCGCGAGCCGTTTTTGGGCCCTGCCGATCGCAGCCTCAATCCCCGTCTTCATGTTCTCAAGGACCTGGACCTGATTTTGGAAACTCTTCATATAAACATCGTCGATGGGCATTTCATTCCTCCATCTATGCCGCGCTCGATAGTTAGCGGCCGTTATGCAAGCCAGACTATCTCATACCACCATTCGAATTCAGTGGTATTGGGATTTGTGGCGGTATCCCGATAAGCCATGAGCGCGATCCCCAGTGCGAATCCGCTCGTGAATTTTCCGTATGCCCACCCCGGGTCGTCTGCCTTCCACATAGTATACGGCGGCCCCGCCCCCCAACCTGACCAATGTGGAGTGTGGCCTGAGCTTTGACTGGGGCCCACATATTTAATCCCCTCTAACGGTAACACGTCAGCCTGCACAACCCAGGCGTCGACCCACCTGGGTTCTTCGGAGGGGTTGAGGCCTGTGATCGGACCCGTCGGCCACTCGACCCGACCATTGTTAAGTGTCTGCATAAAGTCCCAATTGGCTGCCATGACATATCTCCAATCGCTGGCGGGCGACTCGCCCGGATTCGTGAACAAGAGATCATATGCCCCTCAACTATGTCCCATTTCTTCGAAATCGGCTAGGTTATCTATTAGGTGTAGATAATGTTCCGTAGGCGCTCGCGCACGAACTTCTGGAACGGGTCCGACTGCTAACCGTTCATTGGGGATGCCTCGAACTTCCGCAGATGGCGCAATCGCGGCGTCCAGAATGGTCGCCAACAATCTCTGCTTTCAGGCAGTGGCAACGGTCACCTCAATGGCCGATATCAGGCGCAGAGCGGACAGGTTCCACGATCGGCCAGTGCGCAGTTAATCGACCACACCACTCAAGGTATCAGCACGACCTTGCCGGTCGAGCGGCGCTCCTCCAGCAGGCGATGCGCTTCGTTGGCCCGGTCGAGCGGATAGCGGCCGCCTGTTGTCACCAAAAGCCCGCCGCTGGCGGCTAGATGGAAAAGCTCCGACAGACTACCGCGCAGCACGTCGGGAGAAAGCAGCGGAAGCAGGGCAAAACCTCGCAGTGACTGGTTTCGGGTGATCATCGCTTCCAGTTCCGCAGCGCCGATCGCGTATCTGCCCAGCGCCGCAAAGACCAGCTCTCCACCTGGAGCGAGAACCTCCAGCGATGCCGCCGTCATCGCGCCGCCGACAATGTCGTAGACGACATCGACGCCGGCGCCGCCAGCCGCCTCCCGCACTCGCGCGGGCCAATCCGACGTGCTGTAATCGACCGCGGCATCGGCGCCAAGCCACAGGGCAAGGTCGAGCTTGACCCTGCTGCCGGCGACCGCGATCACGTTGCTGGCGGCCTGGCGTTTGGCGAGTTGGACCAGCAGGGAGCCAACACCGCCTGCAGCTGCAGTGACCAGCACCGATTTGCCGGCTGGCGGGCTTTGCCGCAGCAGATGAAAAGCCGTCAGTCCCTGCACCATCAAAGCCGTCGCGTCTTCGAATGAGAGCGCATCGGGCAAAGGCACGGCCAGCTTTGCATCGATCGTCACATAGTCGGCATAGCCGCCAAACGGGCGCTTCGAAGCGAACAGCGGCGCAGCTATGCGTGTCCCGGCCAGCGAGATGTCGACCCCGTGACCAAGCGCCTCCACGGTCCCGGCAGCCTCGACGCCGAGAACCATCGGCAATTGCGGCGTCATCGCGTAGCGATCCCCGCGCATCAACACCTCGAAGAAATTCACGCCGGCCGCATGAACGCGGATCAGCACCTCGCCTGCTTGCGGCTCTGGCTTCGGCATCTCGACGATGTCGAGGACGTCGGGACCGCCGAAACGGTTCAGTTGAATGGCTCTCATGGCATGCACCCATCGCTATGGCATCGCATGCTGTTTGCCACTATCTGCCTGATCGCGACCACACACTCATTTGTCCCCTGCTGACCAGGAGGTGACCATGGCCATGCCGACCAAAACGGGGCCGACCAAAACGGGGCCGACCAAAAGGGTGCCGACAAAAAGGCTGCTCAAGAGACTGCCTCTGCTGCCGGCGGAACGCGCGCTGAAGGTGATCTCGGGCCGATGGAAGGCTGTCATTCTCTACCATCTCTTCGACGGCCCCCGGCGGCTGTCGGCGCTGAAGACGCTGGTGCCTGACATCACCCAGAAAGTGCTGATCCAGCAGCTTCGCGAGATGGAGGAACACGGCCTTGTCAGACGCGAGATCTTTGCCGAGATTCCCTCACGCGTCGAATATTCGGCCACGCGCCTCGGCCTCAGCCTCGAGCCTATCCTTCTGGCGCTCTGCGCGTGGGGCCAGCACCATGCGGATGAGTTGAACGAGATGGACCGCCTCGCCGACTGCATCATCAGGCCTCGGCAGGCGCGCCCGCCAGCCATCGCCTGAATACCAGCCATCGCCTGAATCAAAAGGGGCGACGCAAGCGCCGCCCCGGGAACCCTTGGGAGGATTGTTCAGGTCTGCGGTTCAGGCCGCCTTGACTTCCTCGGCCACCGCGTCGGCCTGGCGCGCCGCCTTCAGCACTTTGGCCCACCATGCAACGTCGTTGACCAGCGCGGTCGCCGCCTGGTTCAGGTGCTCGAGCTCCTCGAGCTTCTTTTCACCTTGCCGGACGGCAAGGAAATCGCCCCAGGCAATATGGACTGCCGACTTGACCGGCGCCATCTGCAGCTCGACCGCATGCAGCCTCAGCTGCTCGACGGCACGCGCGCCGCCGACGCTGCCATAGCCGACGAAACCGGCCGGCTTCTTGTTCCATTCATTGGCGGCGTAGTCGATCGCGTTCTTCAGCACGGCGGTCGGGCCATGGTTGTATTCGGCGGCGGTGAAGATGAAGCCATCGAACTCGGCGACCTTCTTCTGCCAGCGCTTGGCCACTTCATTCTGCGACGGCGCCCAGGCGGACGAAGCGACCTCGTCGAAGAACGGCAGCGGGAAGTCGCGCAGGTCGACCACTTCCACGTCGATGTCGGCATGCGACTTGGCGATCCTGGCGATCCACTGGGTCGGAACGTCGGCGAAGCGAGCGGCGCGGGTCGAACCGACGACAATGGCGATTTTGGGTTTGGACATAGAGGGGCTCTCCTTCAGGCGAATTTCTGGTATCGTTTAGATACCTGAGCTATATGAGTGACTGCGCCGACGAGGCGCAAGGAGGCACCTTTTTGATACCAAGGCACCCGCACCGCACCGAGGACTGCCGCGCCATCTCGGAAATCCTGCAGCGCGTCGGCGACAAATGGACCGTGCTCGTCGTCGGCAAGCTCGGTGACGGGCCGCTGCGCTTCAACGAGTTGCGCAGCGCCGTCGGCGGCATTTCGCAAAAGATGCTGACCACCACGTTGCGCGGGCTGGAGCGCGACGGCTTCGTCACCCGCACCGTGTTTCCGACCATTCCGCCACGCGTCGACTATGAGCTGACCGACCTTGGCTACGAGCTGCTTGTGCCGGTCGGCGCGCTCGGCGAATGGGCGCGCAAGAACACCGAGCGGGTCAAGGCCGCGCGCGCGAAGTTCGATGGGATTCATGCCTGAAACCTTGCGCTGCAAGGGTTTGCGCACGGCGCGTAGCGTAGACGAATTGTACGGCTGCCTCTGCATTCCGGCCCGCACGGCTTCTGTCCCGTTTCGATTTCGGGCTCGGTTGACCACCTTGCCGTCGATGGCCGCCCCTCGCCGCAATTGCTTACGCTCCTCGCGCCGGTGTCTTACGTCGCGTCGCAGGCAGATTTCGCAGCTCGGCACTTGCCGCTTGAGGGTGCGGTTTTCGGAGCCGCAACTGGCTGCGGCCTCGTCTCGTTTGACCTCGCTCAGGCGGTCGCGGCCATCAGGCAGAACAAGGCTGCAAACGCGCCTGCGTTCAGCAATCGTTGACGCATTGTCCATGCGCTGCCGGACATGGTCACGGCAATGTGCGAACGCGACGCATCGCCATTCGCATGCAGGAGGCTGGCAGCGGCGCGCCGATTAAGCTGACTGCGTCCAGCCGGTCAGCTTTCCGCCGGAACGGCCTTCGGCTTGCCTTCGCCGTCCAGCGCCACCATGACGAAGTCGGCGTGGGTGACCTTCTCCATCAGGTCGGAGAGGTAGCGCTGCGCCCATGCCTCGACCTTGAGCGTCATCGAGGTGCGGCCGACGCGCTCGACATGCGTATAGATGCACAGCGTGTCGCCGATCTTCATCGCCTTGGCGAACGACATTTCCTTCACCGCCGCCGTCACCACGCGGCCCTTGGCGCGCTCGGCGGCGCGGATGCCGCAGGCCAGGTCCATTTGCGCCATCACCCAGCCGCCAAAAATGTCGCCCGCCGCATTGGCGTCCGAAGGCATGGCCAAGGTCCTCAGCGTCAGATCGCCAATCGGCCGCCCGTCCGCGTAATGCACCATGCGCCAAATCCCCTCGATATCGATCTTCTCCCGTATCGGGATGGCACCGATGCGTCAACGCGCACTGCCAGGTGCTAAACTACGCACAGTGAGTTGAGAAAGGCAGCTGACATGAAACTTACCTCTCGCCCTCTGACGCCAAATCTATGGCCCGCGCTCGAAGAGCTGTTCGGTGAGAGCGCCGTCTGCAGTCGCTGCTGGTGCATGTACGGGCGTATCGGCAGTTCTTATCGAAAGCGGCCAGCCGAGGAAAACAAGGCTGCGCTCCGACAAGCCGTCGAGCATGGTCCGCCTCCAGGCGTGCTTGCTTTCGACGGCGCTACTGCTGTCGGCTGGTGCCAGGTGACACCCCGCGATGCCGTGCCCTGGCTCGATCGGCTGTGGCAGTTGAAGCGAGTGGATGATGCGCCGGTTTGGTCCTTGTCCTGCCTCTACGTGCGAAAAGCATACCGCCGGCAAGGCATCACATCTCACCTGATCGCAGCGGCGCTGGAAGCTGCAAGGCGCGCAAACGCCCCTGCACTTGAGGCCTATCCTTTTGATGCCGACGTATCGCCGAGCGCTTCTGGCAGCGGATACGCCTCCACATTCGCTCGCGCCGGGTTCAGGGTCGTCGCTCGCAGGGTGCCAGCCCGCCCGATCTTGCGTTATGATTTCACGCAAAATGCTGATGATGGCGTGTAATGCTGAACCGCTTGGCCACGCGGCAAAGGCCCCTTCGGGCAGGTCACCAACTGCAAACGAAGTGCCGGTCGCTTTTTTCACAGGCGATGCCGGAAGCTCCGGTGATCGCGGCGGCTTGCGGCGTCTAGGTTGAGCGAGAATTCGGAGCCGGCCGCAGCCATCATGCAGACCTATGATTTCATCATCGTTGGCTCCGGCTCGGCCGGCTCGGTCGTGGCCGAAAGACTGTCGGCTTCCGGCCGCTTCTCGGTTCTGGTGCTCGAGGCCGGCGGCAGCGACCGGCGTTTCTACGTCCAGATGCCGCTCGGCTACGGCAAGACCTTCTTCGATCCGGCGGTCAACTGGAACTACAAGACCGAGCCGGACCCCGGCCTCGCCGGCAATGTCGACCATTGGCCGCGCGGCAGGCTGCTCGGCGGCTCGAGCTCGATCAACGCCATGGTCTGGATCAGGGGCGCGCGCGAGGATTTCGACGCTTGGGCAGCGGCCGGCAATCCCGGCTGGGCCTTCGATAACCTGCTGCCCGTCTTCAAGGCGCTGGAGGACAATCAGGCCGGCGCCGATCAATGGCGCGGCGTTGGCGGTCCGCTGCATATCACCGACTGCTCGACCGCAGTCCATCCGCTGACCAAGCGCTATCTGGCGGCCGCCAATCAGGCCGGCCTGCCGTTCAACCCGGATTTCAACGGCGCCTCCCAGGAAGGCGCCGGCATCTATCAGATCACCACCAAAAACGGCCGCCGCATGTCGGCCGCCCGCGCCTTCCTGCGCCCGGCGATGAAGCGCAAAAACCTCCGCGTCGAGATCAATGCGCTGGCGACCAGGATCCTGTTCGAGGGCAAGCGCGCCGTTGGCATCGAGTATCTCCAAAATGGTGAGACGAAAACCGCCCGCGCCGGCTGCGAGATCATCCTGTCCGGCGGCTCGATCAACTCGCCGCAATTGCTGCAGCTCTCCGGGGTCGGCCCGTCGGCCCTGCTCGGCACGCTCGGCATTGCCGTCGTCCACGCCAATGAGAATGTCGGGGCAAACCTGCAGGACCATGTCGGCATCAACTACACCTTCAGGGGCAGGCTGCCGACGCTCAACCAGATCCTGCGACCGTGGTTGGGCAAGCTCATGGTCGGCATGCAATACATGCTGATGCGCTCCGGCCCGCTGTCGCTGTCGATGAACAATGCCGGCGGCTTCTTCCGCACCGACCCGGCCGCGGCACGGCCCAACATGCAGCTTTACTTCCAGGCATTCTCGACCGTCATCCCGAAGAGCGGCGAGCGCCCGATCCTGACGCCCGATCCGTGGCCGGGCTTTTCCATCGGCCTGTCCAACTGCCGCCCGTCGAGCCGTGGCGAGATCATGATCCGCTCCGCCAATCCGCGTGATTATCCGAAGATCGTCGCCAACGCCTTTTCGACCGAGGCTGATGTCGCCGAGATGCTGGCGGCAGTGAAGTTCATCCGGAAGATCGCCGCCATGCCGGCAATGGCCGAGATCATCGAGGAAGAGGTGTTGCCGGGCCCGTCGATCACCTCCGACGCGGATATCATCCAGGATTTCAGAAAGCGCTCGGGCACCGTTTACCACCCGGTCTCGACCTGCCGCATGGGACCGGACGCTACCGCCGCCGTCGTCGACCCGCGCCTGCGGGTTCACGGCCTCGCCGGCTTGCGGGTCATCGACGCCTCGATCTTTCCCGATAACATCACCGGCAACACCAACGCCGCCGCGATCATGACCGGATGGAAGGGCGCCGAACTGGTTCTGGAGGATCAAAAATGAAAATCACCGACGTCAAAACCTGGGTTGTCGGCAATCCGCCGCCCGGCATCGGCGGCAAGTATTTCATCTTCGTCAAGCTCACCACCGACGGCGGCGTCGTCGGCTATGGCGAGGCCTACAACGCCACCTTCTCGGCCCATGTCACCGCAAGAATGATCGAGGACATGGCCGAGCGCTATCTCATCGGCCGCGATCCGCACGACATCGAGAACTTCTTCCGCCGCGCCTATTCGTCGGGCTTCACCCAGCGCCCCGACGTGTCAGGCATGGGCTGTTTTTCGGCGCTCGAAATCGCCTGCTGGGACATCATCGGCAAGGAGGCCGGCAGGCCGGTCTACAAGCTGCTCGGCGGCCAGGTGAACGAAACGCTGCGTTCCTATACCTACCTCTATCCACACAGCGGCAGCGTCCATTCGGAAGATGCCCGCGGCAACAACGTCTACAACGACCCCGACCTGGCGGCCGAATGCGCGCTCGAATATGTCGAGCAGGGTTTTAATGCCGTCAAGCTCGATCCGGCCGGCCCCTACACCGCCTTTGACGGTCACCAGCCGCGTCTCGTCGACATCGATCTCTCCGCCCGCATGATCAAGGCGATCCGCGCGGCGGTCGGCACAAGGGCCGACATCCTGTTCGGCACGCATGGCCAGTTCACCGCATCGGGCGCGCTGCGCATGGCCCGCGCCATCGAACCTTACGACCCGCTGTGGTTCGAGGAGCCGGTGCCGCCCGACATGCCCGAAGTGATGGCGCAGGTGGCGCGCGGCACCTCGATCCCGATCGCCACCGGCGAACGGCTGACGACCAAGTTCGAATTCGCCCGTGTCATCGAGAACCGCGCCGCGACCATTCTGCAGCCCGACCTCGGCCGCTCCGGCGGCATTCTCGAAACCAAGAAGATCGCCGCCATGGCCGAGGCCTATCACATCCAGATCGCCCCGCACTGCTATTGCGGGCCGATCGTCGGTGCGGCCAACGTCCAGCTTGCCGTGACCTTGCCCAATTTCCTCATCCTGGAATCGCTGAAGCAGTGGGACGGTTTTCACGAAAAACTGCTGAAGAAGAAGATCGAGTGGCAGGACGGCAACGTCATTCCGTCGAAGGAGCCGGGCCTTGGCGTCGAGCTCGACGAAGCCGTCTGCGAAGCGCATCCCTGGACCGGCACGGACCTGCATTTGCAGATGATGCAGACGCCGTTGACTCCGTGAGCGCGCGCAAGAGTGACGTGTTCATCGGCCGCGGGTTTCCCGGCCAAGCTCAAGCTATGCCGTAGGTAATTGTCATGCGATTCCAGCATGTTGTCCTGATCGTCTAAATCACGATCGAAGCGATCGGAACCAAGGTCTCAACAGCTTGATTCAATACCTCAGCGTCAGCGCGCCGGGCAGGATTTCGAAGGTCGCCGGTATGCGCCCCGGCGACTCGCCGTCTATGTCGACCAGAGCGCCGTTCTTTTGCACATCGCCGAGCGGTTCGACAACGACTTTCCTGCCGCGCAAAATGGTGATTGCCGGATGGTTGCGATGCCGGCCGCCATAGAGCAGACGGATGTCCCAGATCAGCTTCAGCTTGCCAGCCGCGCGCAGGATGACGATGTCGAACTGACCGTCGTCCAGTTCGGCATCCGGCGCGATCATCATGCCGGCGCCGAAGAATTTTCCGTTGGCCACCGCCACCAGCGCGATGCGCGCCTCGACCGGGACGCCGTCGTCGACGGTGATCACGACGTCCTGGAACCGGTAGCGCATGAATTCCCACACGGTGCGCCAGTAGAACAGCGCCTTGGCCGACACATTGCCCTTGCGCTTGTCGGCGTTGACCGCGCGGTCGGTGGCGCCCGACAGCCCGAGGCTGGCGATGTTGATGAAATGGCGGCTGGCCAGGGCGCCATGGTCGTCGACATAGCAGATGCGGCCGGCATCGACCCTGCGGGCCTTGGCCTCGGCGATGCGCTTCAGCGTCAGGTCGACCTCGTCCGAAAGACCGAGCCCGCGGGCGAAATCGATGCCGGCGCCGCAAGGCAGCAGGCCGAGCTCGGCCGTCCGGCCGCTTTCCGCAAACGCCTGCAGCAGCCCGTCGGCGACTTCGCTGGCGGTGCCGTCGCCGCCCGCCGCGATCACCAGGTCGAAGCCGCTGGCGGCAAGGACCAGCGCTAACCGTTCGGCGTCGCCGGTCGCCTGCGTCTCGCGCAGCTCGAAATCGCCGAAATGTTTCCTGAGCGAAGCGCTGACCTCCGGCCAATGCCGCTTGAGCCAGCCGCCGCCGGCAATCGGATTGAGAACCACCCCAACCTTCAAGAATGCCTCCCCATAGGATAGCAACGACACTGCTGTCCTAAAATCCTTCGCCGGCATTGAAGCCCGCGCCGCGGTGTGGGGCAAGGGCAGAATCCTGCGGCTCGCCGCAGGATGGGCATGTCCCGCCACGCGTCTCGGCAAAATAAACGCGCCGATGCAGGCCTTGGTCCCCGATAATCCCGCAATCCACAGGCTCGCAGTCATTTCGCCAAACGCTTACCCGGCGTACATTAAACCCATCTCAGGCGGCTACCGATTGCCAAGTCGAAAGGCAAAGCGAGACGGCAGACTTCCTGAGGCCCGTACGGCCCGAATGAAGGCAGGCTTGCCTGTTTTGAGGACCGAGACCTACGGGGCCGCGGAAAGCGTGCGAACGCCTACGGCGGACCGATGCTGCCATGAAGGACGGCAAAGACCTTCGATGGCGCGCTGGACGAAGCTTGCAAGGGTGGAGACTGGCGAGGTCCCGAACGGACGCTGCCCTCGGGCGGTGGCTGGCAGGACCGTCAACATCAAGGCCGGCATGGCGCGACGTCTTTACGGAAGTTGCTGCCGCGACCGTGTCCTGATCTGACAGGGAGGCGCTGGGAGAAATCCCGGCGCCGACTGTTTTTGGGCTTCTCTCGCGATCTGACTGCCAGCTTCACGCGGTTCGACTGGAAGCTTCCTGGCGTTGATTCAGAAGCTGGCAGCAGACCTCAAGTGCGGGCTAACCCGCCGCCTCGTCCTTTGCGCCGATCTTGCGCACCAGCGCCGCCGTCGCCAGCATCGCCCCGATATCTGATATCATAGGCGCGACATGCTTGGCGTAGTCGAGCGGCACCGAGATATCGGGCAGCTCGAAAAAATTCCTCGTCTGCGGCAGGAGTAAAAAGCCGTCGCTGCCATTGAGCGCGACCCGCGCCGGATCATCAGGCCATGTCTCCTTGAGCCATGTCAGTGCCTGCGCCAGCCGGCCGCTCACCAGCGGCTGCGCCGCCTCGACATTGTCGCTGCGAAAGTCGTAGGCCGCATCAAGTTCGGGCACCCCGCATGACAATTCCTGCATCTTGCTGGCGAACATGCCGCGGAAAAACCCGGCGGCCATGTCAGTCCGGCGCGCGGCCACCAATATGCCGGGGAACGGCACCATGGTCCCGAAGGCAACGACGATCCCCTTGAATGCTATCGTGCCGCCCGTGCCTTGCCGGAGATCGGCTTCGTAAAGCTCGAACGGAAATCCCTCGTAACGGCCGGATACGATGTCGTCGAAGCGCTTGGTGTTGAACGTGCCGATCGTCTCGCGCGGCAGCCGGTCGAACGAATTCGGCGTCACCTCATGCTGGTAGCGCATATCCCTGATGAAGCCGAAGATGATCGGCAGCAGTGTCTTGTGGAACGATTGCTGCAACCGGCTCGTCGGCTTGATCGCCTGGAAATAGAGCAGGATCGCCGCCAGCAACCCGACGACATAGAGCAACACATGCGGCGTCGAGAGCCATTGCTCGTAGGGATCGGCGATCCTGTTGAAAAGCCAGGCGACAAGCGCCACGAACACCAGCACCAGTCCGATGAACAGCGGCACCCGCCAGCGGACTTGCCGGTAGGCCGAAGCCCTTTCGGCCTCGTAGGCCGCCAGATTGCTCTTGATGCCGGCGATGTCAGCTTCATCAGGCATGAAATCCGCTGCTTCCATCGCCATCCCACCGTCGAAATGATCGAACACCCAGCTTGGACAATAGCCGATTTTGCGGAAAGTCGCGCGACTACAGCGTTGGGATGGTGGTGAACCCACACAACTTATCCGAGCTACCAGTCAACTGTGGCCATCAATTCCCGTTACCAAAAACCGCAACGAAACGGGCCGTAACCTTTTGCCTTAATGCACCCTCCAGCGCCTCGACGGGAACCAGCCGCTCATGGTCGCCGGCGCGCAGCCGCATGAAGGGATGCAGCCGGTAGGCGGCAATCGCGCCACGCGTGTCGGCGTCGGCGCTGATATCGACGGTCAGGATGCCCCCGATGCGGCCGGGCCATGGCTGCCGCGCAAAGGCGGTGCCGAGGAAATCGCCGAGCCCATAGGCGACGAGCGCCTTGCCGATCCGCTCCACCGGTTGCACGACATGGGCATGGTGGCCAGCGATCAGCCCGACGCCCTGCGCGGCCAAACGCCGGGCCAGCGCCCGCGTTTCAGCCTGCGGAAAATGCCGGAATTCCCAATCCCAATGTGGCACGGCGCAGGTGAGGTCGACGGCGTCGCGGCGCGGCCATCGTGCCGGCTCGCCTTGCATCGACACACGGCCGGCGAACGCCGCCGCGCCGGCGTTGCGCCACAGCGTGAAGGCGGCGAAGCCTATTGTCAGCGGCCCGACTGCGATGCGTTCGACCGGACCGGCGGCCGCGGTACCGATGCTGCGGATGCCAAGCCGTTCCAGCGCTGCCACGGTCTCGTCAAAACCCTCGACGCCCTGGTCGAGCGCATGGTTGTTGGCGAGCGACAGCACCAGCCTATCGCGCGAGATGCCGACGGCGGCCAGCGCCTCGGCAAGAAACCGCTCGGTCATGGCATGACGGGTGCCAAGCTTCGTGCCCATCGCCGCGCTCGGTCGCTCCACCACCGGGCTTTCGCAATTGCCGACCACCAGATCGGCGGAGGCGAGCAGCGTGGCGATCGCCGGGTCGCATTGCGGCGGGCTGCGATTGGCCACCGCCGAGATATCGCCGACAAAGGCGAGCCGCACCGTCCGCGCCGGTGGCGGCTCGATCATGGTTCCTGCAGCCGGCGCAAAGCCTTTTCGATCGCCGCTGAGCGAAGGCTTCAAGAAGCGTGGCAGCCAGGACAATTTGTAGGAAAGCGGATAGTTCGACACGCGCAGCCTGCACCGGGATGAATGGCCACGGTAGACGATGCGCCCGATATAGCGAAGCGCCTCCGTTCGCAATCGTGCAGCCAGATGCCCGCAGTAGGCGCAACACACAAGATGCGTATATGGTTGCCGCCGAACGGCATACCGGAGGACCAAGATGACGCGATTTTCGAGCCTGCTGGCATCCGCCCTTCTTCTGCTGCTGCCGGTTGCTTCCGCCGGTGCCGCGGCCCGCGAACCGGCCGCCCTGTTCGAGGCAAAAACCGTAGCCGACCGCGACAGCATGCTTGCGGCGCTGGAAGCCGCTGCGCCCACTGATCCTGCGTCGGCCTACGCCACCGGCGCCGGCCAATTCTTCACCGCGCTGGAGATCCTGGCCGGCGGCCTGCACCGCCACGGTTTCGAAAGCCCGCAATCGTTCATGCTGCCGCTGATGCGGCTGCCGGTGCCGGACAATCCCAATCCCGCGCCACTGACCTACGACGGCTTCCGCGCCATCCTGGTCGCCTTCCGCGATCGGCTGGAAAAGTCCGCAGCCACGCTTGGATCCGTGCCTGCCGATGCGGACATCGGCATCGAGGTCGACCTCACCCGTCTCGGCATCGACCTCAACGAGGACGGCCAGATCGCGCCGGACGAAAGTGCCGCCGCGATCATGGCGTCCCTGTCACGCGGCGGCGGTGCGCCAGACCCGGCCGCACCCGCCCTCACCTTCCGCTTCGACCGCGCCGATGGCTACTGGCTGCAGGGCTATGCCGAATTCCTGATGGCGCAGGCGGATTTCTGGCTGGCGCATGACTTCAGCAACGCCTTCGACGGCTCGTTCCACATGCTGTTTCCGCGCGCAAAACTGCCGCTGCAGGACACGCTCGTGCCGCCGGACGGCGGCATGAGCGGCGGCATGTTGTCGGCCGAGTGGCGCATCGCCGACTTCATCTCGCTGGTTCATCTGGTCAATTGGCCGGTGGTCGAGCCGGAGCGCCGCCAGGCGGCGCGCCGCCACCTCATGGAAATGATCCGGCTGTCCCGCGAAGACTGGAAGGCGATCCGCGCCGAGACCGACAACGACCGTGAATGGCTGCCCGGCCCGCAACAGAAAGGCGCCAGCCCGCTCACCGGCCTGGAGGTCGGCGAGGAGCAGGTCCAGGCCTGGCACGCCGCGCTTGACATGGCTGAGGACCTGCTCGAAGGCCGCACCTTGCTGCCGCATTTCCGCTTCGCCGACAAAGGCATCAACATGAAGGGCTTCTTCGACGAGCCAAAGCCCTTCGACCTGGTGCTGTCGATCACCGGCCCGGCCATCGCGCCCTATCTCGACAGCGGAAAGATCCTCACCAGCGAAGAGTTCGACCAGATCCGGCGCCAGTTCGGCGGCGCCGGGTTTTTGACCTTTGCGCTGTGGTTCAACTGAGGGCGCGTTCGACATCGCTCCTGACACCCTTGTGTCAGCAGCCTGGTTTCCTCTCGCGCCCCTGGCCACTCCGCTCTTTCCATTTTGGCCGATACCTCCCATATTTGGGGCATGGCCAAACTTCCTGACAAAAAGACGCCGCCGTCGGCGCGTGACGATCGTGCTTCGCCGCCCAAGCGGCGCAGCCCTTTGACCGATTTCCTCGATGCGTCCGAGCCGCTGCACAAGCGCGGTTTTGCCGAGGCGCCGCAGGCTGAATTGTCAGGCACGCCGCTGACCGGCTCGATCGCCGATTGGGCCGAGCAGATCGAGCAGGAGGCCGAAAAGGAAGGGCGCCAAGTCTCCCCCCTCGAGGGGGAGAAGGCGACAGAGGGGGTCGGCAAAGGAAGCGCTCAACATGAGGGCACGTCGAGCCCGGCCGCACCGACCCCACCCGGCGGCTCCGCCGCCACCCTCCCCTCAAGGGGGAGGGAAGGCGCCAAGGCGAAAAAGATCCCCGAACGCTCCTCCTCTCCGGGCCGCACGGCGCGAGGCACTTCCATGGGTGGCGCGGCTTCGGCGCGGGAGCGCACCGCGGCCGGCCTCAATCCGGTCGCCGGCCTCGACGTTTCTCTAGAGGAAGCCGAGACCATGGCCTCCGGCGGCGTCACCGCCACCGTGGCGGCGCTGTCGGCGCTGATCGAATCCGGCAACCCGCTGCACAAGGACGGCGTGCTGTGGACGCCGCACCGCCCGGCCCGGCCCGAAAAATCCGAAGGCGGCATCGCCATCAAGATGGTGTCGGATTTCGAACCGGCCGGCGACCAGCCGACGGCGATCAAGGATCTTGTCGAAGGCGTCAACGACAACGACCGCACCCAGGTGCTGCTCGGCGTCACCGGCTCGGGAAAGACTTTTACCATGGCCAAGGTGATCGAGGAGACGCAGCGCCCTGCCTTGATCCTCGCCCCCAACAAGACGCTGGCCGCGCAGCTTTATTCCGAGTTCAAGAAATTCTTCCCGGAAAACGCCGTCGAGTATTTCGTCTCCTATTACGACTACTACCAGCCGGAAGCCTATGTGCCGCGGACGGATACCTTTATCGAAAAGGAATCGTCGATCAACGAGCAGATCGACCGCATGCGCCATTCGGCGACGCGCTCGCTGCTGGAGCGCGACGATGTCATCATCGTCGCCTCGGTGTCCTGCATCTACGGTATCGGCTCGGTCGAGACCTACACGGCGATGACCTTCCAGATGCAGATCGGCGACCGGCTCGACCAGCGCGCGCTGCTCGCCGATCTCGTCGCCCAGCAGTACAAGCGGCAGGATATCAACTTCGTCCGCGGCTCGTTCCGCGTGCGCGGCGACACGATCGAGATTTTTCCGGCCCACCTTGAGGACCGCGCCTGGCGCATTTCGCTGTTCGGCGACGAGATCGAGGCGATCACCGAATTCGACCCGCTGACCGGCCAGAAGACCGGCGAATTGAAGAGCGTCAAGATCTATGCCAATTCGCACTATGTGACGCCGCGCCCGACACTGAACCAGGCCATCAAGTCGATCAAGGAAGAGCTCAAGCAGCGGCTGGTCGAACTCGAACGGGCAGGACGCCTGCTCGAGGCGCAGCGGCTGGAGCAGCGCTGCCGATTCGACCTCGAGATGCTGGAAGCCACCGGCTCCTGCGCCGGCATCGAGAACTATTCGCGCTATCTCACCGGCCGCCAGCCGGGCGATCCGCCGCCGACCCTGTTCGAGTACATCCCTGACAATGCACTGGTCTTCATTGACGAAAGCCACGTCACCGTGCCGCAGATCGGCGGCATGTATCGCGGCGACTTTCGCCGCAAGGCGACGCTGGCCGAGTACGGTTTCCGTCTGCCGTCCTGCATGGACAACCGGCCGTTGCGTTTCGAGGAATGGGACGCGATGCGCCCGCTTTCGGTCGCGGTTTCGGCGACGCCCGGCGCCTGGGAGATGGAGCAGTCCGGCGGCGTCTTTGCCGAGCAGGTCATCCGCCCGACCGGCCTGATCGACCCGCCGGTCGAGGTGCGCCCGGCCAAGACCCAGGTCGACGACGTCGTCGGCGAAATCCGCGAAACGACAAAAGCCGGCTACCGCACGCTGGTCACCGTGCTGACCAAGCGCATGGCCGAGGACCTGACCGAATATCTGCACGAGCAGGGCATTCGCGTCCGCTATATGCACTCCGACATCGACACGCTGGAGCGCATCGAGATCCTGCGCGACCTGCGCCTCGGCGCCTTCGACGTTCTGGTCGGCATCAACCTTTTGCGCGAAGGCCTCGACATCCCCGAATGCGGCTTCGTCGCCATTCTCGATGCCGACAAGGAGGGTTTTTTGCGCTCCGAAACCTCGCTGATTCAGACCATCGGCCGCGCCGCGCGCAATGTCGACGGCAAGGTCATCCTCTACGCCGACCAGGTCACCGGCTCGATGGAGCGGGCGATGGCCGAGACCAACCGCCGTCGCGAAAAGCAGATGGAGTGGAACGCGGCCAATGGCATCACGCCGGAATCGGTCAAGTCGCGCATCTCCGACATCCTGGACTCGGTCTACGAGAAGGACCACGTCCGCGCCGACATCTCGCAGTTCACCGACAGCGCCGGCGCGATGATGGGCAACAATCTGAAAGCCCATCTCGACGCGATGGACAAGCAGATGCGCGACGCAGCCGCCAATCTCGATTTCGAGAAGGCGGCCCGCATCCGCGACGAGATCAAGCGGCTGCGCGAGATGGAACTGTCCATCTCCGACGATCCGCTGGCCAAATATGCCGACATGGAAAGCCCGGTTTCGGGCCGCGAAAAGGGCAAGCACAACAAGGGCCGCGCCATCCACCGCACGGTCGACGATGACGGCAAGGGTCTGTTCCGCAAGCCCGCGCTCGACGAGATGGGCGCCGACGGCGCCGTGCCGGTCAAGAAGCCTCTGTTCGCAAAACCTTCGCTCGACGCCATGGGGCCGGGCACCGACATGCCGACGCCGGCCGGGGCGGTGTCCCGCTCGCTGTTCAAGAAGCAGTCGGCCGAAGAGGCGCACGGCTCCGATTTCGGCATCCCCGGCGAGCCGACCAAGCCGCTGTTCAAGAAGAACTCGCTTGATGAGATGACGGTGCGACGGACTGAAAAGCCTGTTGAGGGAAAAGTGCCGGCCAAGCCACAGCCGATCTCCCCCCAAGTGGGGGAGATGTCAAGTGGTGGCAAAGAGGGCTGGACAGAGGGGGGCGCCAAGGAACGCAACGAGTCCGGTAAGCCAATTGTCCGCCAGCGCAGTGGTATCGGCTCTTACGAGGATCCGGCCGACGCTCGCCGCGAAAAGCGTCGACCCGGCAAGACCGGTCGGCCGGGACGGTAGCGTTCCTTCGCGCCCCCCTCTGCCCTGCCGGACATCTCCCCCACATGGGGGGAGATTGGCAACTTCAGCGCTTAGTTCACTTTTACACGCCCACTTGCCATCGGCCCCTCCCCTGGTGTAGCCAGTTCCCATAACTCGAACGTCTTGAAAGGAGGGCTGCGTGTCTTTCGACCACCACCGTCAGCGCGGCCCTGTCCCTGCCCTGCGAGCTTGCTTGCAGGGCTGACCAGAGACGGTCCGGGTTCTCCCGCTTCGATTTTCTTGGTCTGCCCTTCGTGGTGCTGCAACGCCGAGCCTGCTGGCCCGCCTGCGCACCGTCAAAGTGCAGCGAACCGGAATTCATCCGGGCAGACCAGAGAAACCAACATGGCCCTGATCAGCCTCAAGTCCCTCGGCGTCACCATGAGTGCGCCGCTCTTTTCCAACCTCGACCTCAGCATCGGCACCGGCGACCGGCTCGGCATCGTCGCCGCCAACGGCCGCGGCAAGTCCACCTTGCTGAAATGCCTGACCGGCGAGGTGGAGCCGACAGCAGGCGACATCACCCGCACGCGCGGCCTGCGCGTCGGCTATGTCGAGCAAGCCGTTCCCGCAGCACTGGCCGAGCATGGCTTTCAGCAGATGGTGGCCGACGCCTTGCCGGCCGAGCAGGCCGAAAGCGAGCAATGGCGCGTCGATGTCGTTCTCGATTCACTCGACGTGCCGCAGCCGATGCGCGAGCGGCCGATGCGGGCCTTGAGCGGCGGCTGGCAAAGGCTGGCGCTGATCGCCCGCGTCTGGGTCACCGATCCCGACGTCCTGCTTCTCGACGAGCCGACCAACCATCTCGACCTCGCCAAGATCAGCCAGCTCGAAACCTGGCTGAACGCGCTGCCGCGCGAGGTGCCGGTGGTGATCGCCAGCCACGACCGTGCCTTCCTCGACGCAACGACCAACCGGACGCTGTTCCTGCGCCCCGAACAGTCGCCGGTATTTTCGTTGTCCTATTCGCGGGCACGCGATGCGTTGAGCGAAGTCGATGCCTCGACCGAGCGCAAATTCCAGCGCGACATGAAGATGGCGCAGCAATTGCGCCGGCAGGCGGCCAAGCTCAACAACATCGGTATCAACTCGGGCAGCGACCTGCTGACGGTCAAGACCAAGCAGCTCAACCAACGCGCCCAGCGCCTCGAAGAGGTCGCGGCACCGGCGCACCGCGAAAATCGGCGGGCGCGATAAAGCTCGCCAATCGCGGCACCCATGCCAAGGTGCTGATCACGCTTGACGACGTGGCGGTCGAAACGCCTGACGGCACGCTGCTGTTCAGGACCGGCAAGCGCCACATCTGCCAGGGCGACCGCATCGTGTTGCTCGGCCGCAACGGCGTCGGCAAGTCGCGGCTGATCAGCCTGATCAGAAATGCCGTCGTCGAGCCAGAGACGGCAACACAAGGCGTGAAGGTGACGCCGTCGACGGTGCTCGGCTACAGCGACCAGGCATTGTCGGGCATCAGCGGCGACGACACGCCGCTGGCGATGCTCTCGCGCAGATTCGATGTCGGCGAGCAGCGCGCCCGCTCGCTGCTGGCGGGCGCAGGCGTCAGCATCGATATGCAGGAGCGCAGGATCGGCGTGCTGTCGGGCGGACAGAAGGCGCGGCTGATGATGCTGGCGCTCAGGCTTGCCAATCCCAACTTCTACCTGCTCGATGAGCCGACCAACCATCTCGACATCGACGGCCAGGAGGCGCTGGAGGCAGAATTGCTCGGCCATCAGGCGAGCTGCGTGCTGGCATCGCACGACCGCTCCTTTATCAGGGCGATCGGCAACCGCTTCTGGCTGATCGAGAAGCGGCGGCTGGCCGAGATCGACAGCCCGGAAGATTTCTTCAGATCGGTGGCAGAAACGGGCGGTTGAAGCTTTGCGGCAAAAAATTCCGCCAGTCCTGTCGGATCATGGCCGCGCGCCACGTCCTTGGGATGCCGACACGGTGATGCCGGCGCCAATCGAGGAGAGAGCATCATGTCCATTCTGTCGTCCGTTGGTCGCATCGCGACCCGTTACTCGGCGGCTCGCGCCCGTTACCGCAGCGAGCGCGCCCTGCTTTCATTGCCGATCGAACTGCGCAAGGATATCGGCTGGCCGGAGATCGTCGTCGACGCGCAAAACAGCCGCCGGATTGCAATCTCCTTGTCCGAGGCAAGATGATAAGAGACCAACCGGCCGCAGCGGCGCCGTCATAAGCCTTGCGCGTCGCCCGGGGTCACTCCAACCGCCGGCGGCCCGGCGCATTTGGTCCCGGCATTAAAAAATTGCATCTGACGTGTAGGATCGCCGCCGCTTCATTCGTCCTGTGATCCGCAAGGTCAAACCAAACGCAGAGAGGAGCAAAAAGATGAACGACCAGCCCCAAACCCAGCCTAAAGCGAAAGTCCTCGGCGGATTGACGCCCTACCTTCAGTTGGACGGCGCCTTCAAGGCTTCGGAATTCTATCAGAAGGCCTTCGGCGCCGAGCAGATCTTCTTCTACCCGCCGGACGAGCAGGGCCGGACGATGCACATCCATCTCCACATCAACGGTTCGACCTTGATGATTTCCGACTTCTATCCCGAGCACGGAATGGCCCCGGTGAAGCCGCAGGGCTTCACCATGCAGCTGCATCTCGGCAGCGACGACATCGACGCCTGGTGGCAGCGCGCTATCGATGCCGGTTGCAAGGTCGGCACGCCGCTGCAGGTGATGTTCTGGGGCGATCGCTGGGGTCAGTTGACTGATCCCTTCGGCGTCGAGTGGGCGATGAACGCGCCAGTAAAGGCGGCGTAGCGCCTTCTTTCCTTCTCCCCTTGCGGGAGAAGGTGGATCGGCGCGCAGCGCCGAGACGGATGAGGGGTGCTGGAAAAAATGAGACGTTGGTGTTTCCCTGGAACACCCCTCATCCGACCGAGCTTCGCTCGGCCACCTTCTCCCACAAGGGGAGAAGGAAAATCCAACCCAAGGAGAACCACAATGTCCTATGTCGATGGTTTCGTTCTTGCCGTACCCAAGGCGAATCTCGATGCCTACAAAAAAATGGCGCAGCTCGGCGGCACCGTCTGGAAGGAGCATGGCGCGCTCGCCTATGTCGAATGCATAGGCGACGACGTGCCCTATGGCGAAATGACCTCGTTCCCGCGCGCCGTGCAGGCCAAGGACGACGAGATCGTCGTCTTCTCGTGGGTCGTCTATGAATCGCGGCAGAGCCGCGATGCGGTGATGGCCAAGGTCATGGCCGATGAGCGGCTGAAGTCCGACTGGTCGGCGATGCCGTTCGACGGCAAGCGCATGATCTTCGGCGGCTTTCAGCCCGTCATTGAGTTGTAGGCCCGCATTACGCCAGCCGGTCGAGCAGCGGCTTGAGCCGGTCGCCATAGCGCTTCCACAGATCGACCGAGCCCTGGTACATCGGCTGGCGCACCTGCGCCGCCGACGCCGTGCGCACCGGCCGATCGGTCTCGTGGAACGACAGCACTGCATCGTCCCATGGCAGGCCGAGATAGGCGATCAGCGCCCGCGTCTGCCCTTCCTGGTCGGCGACGAAATCCTCGTAGCGCACATCATGCACGGCATCAGGCAGAACGGTGCGCCAATGCGCCATGATGTCGGTGTAGAGATTGTGGAAATCGGCAAGCTCGCCGAGGTCGTAGCCGTAGCGGTGGCTGTCGCCGCGGAAATGCACCTTGTAGATCGACAGGCAGGTCGCCGCCGCGTCGCGCGCGCAATGGATGATCTTGGCCTTGGGCAGCATCAGATGGATGAAGCCGACCAAAAGGAAATTGCCGGGCATCTTGTCGGTGACATGCCGGAAACCCGGATAGCGGGCGTGCAGCAGGTCCAGATAGGCCTGGCCTGCCTCGACAAAGGCTTTGTCGGGCAGGTCAGCGATCCCGCTGGGGAAACCGCCCTTCATACCAGGCGGAAACTGTTTTCCCACCGCCGTCTTCAATATGCCGAGCTCGCCCGCGCCATAGACCTGCGGATGGCTGGCGATGATCTGCTCGACAAGCGTGGTGCCGGAGCGCGGCATGCCGACGACGAAGATCGGCGTGTCGTCGGCAATCCCGCTCGGTCTGTGCTTATCGAAGAAGGCCTTGTCGAACACCGCCTTCATCGTTTCGAATTCGGCGCGTGTCTTGCCCGCATCATAGTCGATGCCCATGCGGCGGATGGCATTGCCTTCGGCGAAATAATCGAAGGCACGGCCATAATCCTTCAGATCGTCATTGGCCTTGCCGAGGCCGAACGAAAGCTGCATGCGCGCCAGGCTGCCGTCCGGCGCCTTGGCGTGCTGCGCCTCCATCCCGGCAAGCTCGGCGTCGCGCTCCTGCTGGCGCTTGACCTGGGTGAGCATCAGCCAGGCCCTGGCCATGCCGGGATCGACCGCCAGCGCCTGCCGGAAATGCTCCGCTGCCTCTCCGAGGCTGCCCTTCTCCATCAGCCCGACGCCCAGACCGTGCAGCAGGTCGGCGTCCTTCGGCCGAATTGCCAATGCTTCGCGGAAGACGGCGAGCGCCTCGTCGAGCCGCCCAGCCTCCTGCAGCGTTTCGGCAAGCCCGATGCGGGCGCGGACATGGAACGGGTTGCGGCCGATAGTGCCGCGATAGATCTCCTCCGCGCCCTCGAACTGGCCGAGTTGCTTCAGCGAGGAGCCGAGATTGTCGCGCGCCGCGAGTTGCTCCGGCCGGATTGCCACCGCGCCACGGAAGAAATCGACGGCTGCACCGACACGGCCGAGGTCGCGCATCACCGTGCCGAGATTGTTGAGGAAATCTGGATTCTTGGGTTGCAGGCGCACCGACTGCTCGAGGAGATCAAGTCCTTCGGCGCTACGCCCGGTCTGGTGCAGCAGCAAACCGAGGAAATGTGCTGCCGCCGCATGATTGGGCTTTTGCGCCAGCACCTGCCGGTAGAGCGTCTCGGCTTCCTGCCGGCGCCCCGCCTGATGCAATTGCAGTGCCTGCTGCACGCGCTGGTCGAGCCCCAGCGGCGGCTGTCCGCCTGAGCCGAAATTGCCGCCCGCGCCTGCCGGTCTTCTCGGATCTCTGTTGATGGGAAACCTGCCGTGTTTTGTCTGCCTGCCGCGATCTAGGCCATCGGCGCGGCAGGTTCAAGGGTTCGCAGGCCAGTTGCCGGAAATCCTGGGTTCATGGGCCGGCCATGTCAGATCAGGCGGTTGGTCTCCGCAACCTGTCTGGCCCGCCGCAGCGTGCCGTCGGTGTCGGCAATCCTGCGCCTCGCTGCCTCATCACTTCTTATCGTCAGTCGCGCCGACATGACTTTTGTGGGCTTGATGATCGGCTTGATTGTTACGGTCGAGCCATCAGGCGTTTTCACGGAAACCATGGATTTTCCTTTCAGATATAAATAAAAATCTATGCCAGGATGAAGTTTTCCGGCACAATCTCAAACAATTCTTGTGAAGAGTCCGGATCGTATCACCATTTTACAAATAGCCCTAGAAAAGTAATTTTACGCCAAGATCGGCTCCAGGCGGGAATCTTCTTGAATAAACCGCAATTTTGGATTAATGAATTGAGATCGTTTTTTGGGCCAAGCTTGGCATCTCGCGGCGTCAGAAGTTCTCGACCCGCCAAACTCATTCCAGATCGCCGATACCCAAATTGCCGATACCCAAATTGCCGAACAGGGACCCACGACCTTAAGTCCCGGTGCCGCGAAGCGGGCGCCACCCTATCGGATCCAAGACGACACTTCGAGGCACGAGAATGTCTGGCCGAACTACCCATTCCATCGCGCATTTCGAGGCACCGTTCATGATTGGCGGCCTGGAAGGACAATTACCGGCCGGCGACTACGACATCGACCACGATGAGGAGCTTGTCGATGGCATCTCGTGGCTTGCCTGGCGCCGTGTCGCCACTTTCATCCATCTGCCGGCAAGAACGGTGAAAAGCCAGACCAGCCAATTGGTCGCCATCGACTTCGCCGAACTCGAAACCGCGCTGAGGCGCGACCAGGAGAATGCCGCATGATCCGCTTCCAGCAGAACGCGCGCCCGCGCACCGACACGCCTGCGCATCTTTTCGCGATCGGCCAGACCGTTCGCATGAAGAGCCGCACCGGCCTCGTTCAGAAGACCGCCGAGCTGTTCCAGATCAAAAGCAGGCTGCCGGTCAAGGACGGCTCGCCGCAATACCGCATCCGTAGCGACGAGGAGACCCATGAGCGGGTCACCACGGAAGACAATCTCGAAGTGGCCGACGATCCAAACAGCTAGCCATCCATCAACCGTCGCCACCATGTTCACCAATCACGAGGGACCAGGAAATGGCCAAGGGTCAACAGCGCAGCAACCGCGAGACACGCAAGCCCAAGAAGGACAAGACGGCGGCAAAACCGGTCTCCCCCTTCGGCTCGGCTGTGAAGCAGGCGGAAGCCGGTTTGAAACCGAAGTCCAAGGGCTAGCGGCGGACGGATGAGCAGCCCTGCATTCATCCAGCCATCGCGCGGATCGGATCAAAGATCACATAATTTCGAAGCCATGGTCAGGATTGGCTAGGGCCGAGTTCATCGCCTATTGCCGCAAGGCGAGGCTGCCGGCGTAGGGGCAAGAGCCGCCAGCTGCGCTCGCGCGGCTGCGCCCAGTTGATGGATGAGCCTCCCCGCCCGGAGACGGGGAGGAAACCAGCTCAGCAGGGACCGTCGTCGACGATGCGATAGTCGGCGGCGCGAGCCTCGCAGGCGTTGGGGAAGGTGCGCAACGCGCTGCCGCGCCGGGCGCAGACCGGGCGGTATTCGCGCGTGCAGAATGTCTGCTCTCCATCACCGCCACCGTCGCGGCACTGGCCGCCGCTGATGATGCGATATCCGGCCCGCTCGGCAAGGCAGGCATTGGCGAAGGTCTGGCGGTCGCCACCGCGCCGCGCGCAGACCGGATCATATTGTCTGGTGCAATATTGCGGCTCGGGCCGAGGCGGGCGGTAGCCCGGTCCGTCCTCCTCCACCACCACCGCGGTACAGGCTGCAAGAACTGCCGACAGCAACAGGATGGCAAAACCCTGTCGCGAGAAGATTGCCGCAAGAAATTTCATCACCAGACCTCCCTCGAGCCCCCGCTCCAATGCATGTCACCCAAAAGCATGCCCACGGGGCTCTGACCCGAGGGTGCGAAGCGGTTTGGGACAACGGCATGCGCAAAAGATGCAAAATGCGCCTACACGCCAAGCCGATCCTCGCCATTCCACCCGCCGAATGCAACCCCTGTTTGCAGGCTCCCAGCAGGCTGGACCATGCGTGGCCGGGCTATGGCCGATGACCACCGGGCGAGCACCCCGCTTTGTCGATGCCATGTGTGCGAAGGCGCCCATGAGCGGCCGTTGGCGCTACCTTGCAACCATCGCGTTTCCGTGCGATAAATTTTGTGTTCGGGCATTTGCGACCCGGAGAGCGGAACGTTTTGGACGACCTTTCCCCGATACTGTGAATCTCTGACGGCCCCGTTTTTCGGCGGGGGGTTCTAACCATGCGCCAATGCATGACTGCCGAAGCAACCACCGGGACTTGCCCACGGCGTCAGGCGGCGGGCAAACCACAAAGACTGACACGGGTGAAGGAGTTTCCCCAATGGCCCAGACCGGCACCGTTAAATTCTTCAACGCTACCAAAGGCTTCGGCTTCATCACGCCAGACGACGGCGCCAAGGACGTGTTCGTCCACATCTCGGCGATCGAGGCTTCGGGCCTGCGCACGCTCGTCGATGGCCAGAAGGTCACGTTCGATGTCGAGCCCGACCGCATGGGCAAGGGGCCGAAGGCGGTCAATCTCCGCGCGGACTGAACCGTCGGCGCGCATGTCCGCCCGGACGTGCCCTAGGGGACGTGCGAAGCCGGAGGTGCCAGGAATGAGCCCGAGGCCGCTCCAAAGGCCTTGAACCGGCTTTCAGCGCCGGACCCGAGTTTCGAAGGCGCGGCGGTTTCGTCGCGCCTTTTTTAGTGGCAGGGCGGCAAGCCACTGCTCGCAAAACTTTCTCTTGCCGATGGCGCTAAAATAAACGACAAATTTCTACTCGGGCATTTGCCGGCCCGAGACTGGACTTGATGGGATCAAAGGAGCTTCCCATGCCGCAGACCGGCACCGTCAAATTCTTCAATCATGCCAAAGGCTTCGGCTTCATCACGCCGGATGATGGCGCGAAGGATGTCTTCGTCCATATTTCGGCCGTGCAGGCGTCGGGTCTTCCCGGTCTTGAGGATGGGCAGAAGGTGACATTCGACACCGAGCCGGACAAGCGCGGCAAGGGTCCGAAAGCCGTCAACCTGTCGATCGGCTGAGCCGAGCTCGAGACAGCGTCGGGCGGTCCGCTGGCGCAGCTCCGCTCCTTGTTGAGCGTACAATATTTGTGCCTTGCGCCATGCCTGATCGATAAATCGACTGGTCCCCAGCCCGCCAATTTCGTTCAGCCCCCGTTCAGCCACGGTCGCCTATTAATCTTCGGTAAAGCCGGACCGCATCCCCCAGATTACCCACAGATTACCCGGGCCGCAGATTACCCGGGCCGGCATGAAGGAGACCGAGATGAACCGAATTCTCAAGACCGCCGTCCTGTCCGCCGCGATCGTTGCAACCACGCTCGCGACCTTGCCAGCGGCCAGCGCTGGTGACTGGCGCCACCGGCACCACCATCGTGGCAATGGCGATGCGATCGCGGCAGGCGTCCTTGGCCTCGCGGCCGGCGCCCTGATCGTTGGTGCGCTCAACAACCCGCAGCCCAGCTATTACGACCCCGGCTATGACGATTATGATCGTTATCCACGGCGGCCCGCCCCGGTGCGCCGCTACTACGCGGAACCGCGGGTCGCCTACAATGACGGCTATGCCGAGCCATGGACCCGTGGCTGGTATGAATATTGTTCGGATCGCTATCGCTCTTTCAACGGCCGCACCGGCACGTTCACCGGCTATGACGGCGAACAGCATTTCTGCACCGCGAACTGAGGCTTCCCTGCCCCCCCAAAAAAGCGCTGTCCGCAAGGACAGCGCTTTTTTCGGCGTCATAAGGAAAGGAGAGACTGACGCGCGCCGCGTGAGGCTCCGCAGCCACGACGCGTTTAAATCAGGAAGGGGTTGCTCCGGCGCTCCTCGCCGAAGCGGCCGCCGGGACCATGGCCGCAGATGAAGCCGATGTCGTCGCCGAGCGGCAGAAGCTTGTCCTTGATCGAGGCGATCAGCGCGGCGTGGTCGCCGCCCGGCAGATCGGTGCGCCCGACCGAGCCGCGGAACAACACGTCGCCAACATGGGCGAACTTCGCCGCACGATTGTAGAAGACGACATGGCCGGGCGCGTGGCCCGGGCAATGAAAGACTTCGAACGCGTGCTGGCCGAACGAGACGGTATCGCCTTCGCCGAGAAAGCGGTCGGGCACGCAGTTGCGCACCGGATCGGTGATGCCGTAGTGTTTCGCCTGGTTCTCGAGATTGGCAAGCAACGGACGGTCGGCCTCATGCGGGCCGATGATCTCGATGCCGAGCGCGTCCTTCAGCTCCATGGCGCCGCCGGCGTGGTCGATGTGACCATGCGTGATCCAGATCGCGCCGGCGTTGATCGCATTGTCGTTGAGCACTGCCAGCACCTTGTCGATGTCGCCGCCGGGATCGACGACGACGCCTTGCCTGTCGTCCATGTCGAAGAGGATGGTGCAGTTTTGCTGGAAGGCCGTGACCGGCACAATGCCGGCGTTGAGCTGACCCATGATCGTCCTTTCGCTGTGTCGCTTCTGATTTAGAGACACACGCGAACGTCGTCCACCGCATCCGGCTGTCGCGACAACGCAAAAATGAAACGGGCGGCCGAAGCCGCCCACGCAAAACCCGGAACCGCTAAAGCGCGTCGCGGCTGAATGGATTCATGCGACGCGCTTTAAGTTATTGTTTTTATGCATGTCGTTATCGCAAAACCGCTGCGCACCCTCGGGTCAGGCCCTGGAGGGCATGCTTTTGCGCGACATGCATTAAGCTTACTTCTTCGTCGCGTTCATGACCGCGCCGATGATGGCCGTCAGAATGGCGCCACCACCAGCACCGCCGAGGATGTTCTGCACATTCAGCGCGCTGCCCAATCCGCCCGTTGCCGCTGCGGCTGCAGCCGGATCGATCGTGCCACCGCCGAGCAGGCTGCCGAGGATGGCCGCACCGCCGACGCCGCCAAGCGCGCCGCCGAGGATTTTGGTAAGCTGCCCCATTGCCGCTGTCTTGAGCGCGGCGCCCACCGCCTGGCCACCAATGACACCCATAATCACCTGAACAATGATCTGAAGAAGCGTGTTCATGTCCATATTACCAATCCCTCCATAGCTGCCAGCCTCCCGGGCCGACAGCATCATGAGACGCCGAACTGGACGAAAGTCAAATGCCGAGGTGCTTAAATAAAAGGGGCAGTCCGAAAACCGCCCCTACTTGTTAAAAAAGTTGTGACTTTTGTTATTCTGCGGCAATCGCATGCTTGGGTTGAACGGCTGTAGAATAGTCGTTCATCAGAGTCTTGGCGATTTCGCCCACCTCGAATCGGTATGGACCGATCTCTGAAACGGGCGTTACCTCGGCCGCCGTTCCGGTGAGGAAGCACTGCTGGAAGCCTTCGAGTTCTTCCGGCATGATGGTGCGCTCGATCACCTCGAAGCCGCGATCCTTGGCAAGACCAATGACTGTACGGCGGGTGATGCCGTCGAGGAAGCAATCGGGGGTGGGTGTGTGGATCTTGCCGTCCTTGACGAAGAAGATATTGGCGCCGGTTGCTTCCGCAACCTGGCCGCGCCAGTCGAGCATCATGGCGTCGGCATAGCCTTTGGCTTCGGCGGCATGCTTGGACATGGTGCAGATCATGTAGAGGCCGGCAGCCTTCGATTTCGACGGCGCGGTGCGCGGGTCGGGGCGGCGCCATTCGGCCAGATCGAGGCGGATGCCCTTCAGCTTCTGTGCCGGATCGAAATAGCTGGGCCACTGCCAGATGGCGATGGCGCAGTTGATCCGGCTGTTTTGCGCCGAGACGCCCATCTGTTCGCTGCCGCGCCAGGCGATCGGCCGGACATAGGCATCCTGAAAACCCTGCTTCTTCAACAGCGTGCGGCAGAAGTCGTCGATCTCGGCAACCGAATAGGGAATCTTGAAGCCGAGCAGGCGTGCCGATTCGTGCAGGCGCTCGCTGTGGTCGGTCAGCTTGAAAATCTCGCCGCCATAGGCGCGTTCGCCCTCGAACACCGCGCTGGCGTAGTGCAGGCCATGGGTCAGCACGTGGATCTTGGCGTCGGCCCATTGGACGAACTCGCCGTTCATCCAGATAAAGCCGTCCATTTGGTCAAAGGGAACGGATGCCATGGTAACCTCCCGCGGGCGGCCGCCCGCACATTATCGTTGCGCGTTTCCTGTCAGCCGCATCGGGCGGCCGGCATCTCGAAGCGTAGGCGGATATATAAGGGCTGGCAAACACAGGAAGTTCCGGAAAAACGGCTTTCCCTTGCCTTTTCGTTCGCAATCCGCCGAAAAGCTTGTCAAAAATTACCATTGCCGGGAAATTACGTCAATAGTACTGACATAATTTCCCTTTCGCACGGAGAAAAGATGACGGATCGCAGCCACCCAGCCGGAAAACCGATCAGGACGGCGATCACCGACGAGGACGGCATCGACTTTGCCATCATCGAACTGTTCTTCTTCGCCTATCGCGATTTTACCTCTGATCCGGACCAGATCCTGTTCGACTATGGTTTCGGCCGCGCCCATCACCGGGTCCTGCATTTCGTCAATCGCAGGCCGGGCCTGACGGTCGCCGAACTCCTCGACGTGCTGAAGATCACCAAGCAGAGCCTGGCGCGCGTGCTCAAGCAACTGATCGATACCGATCACATCGTCCAGTTGCAGGGCCCGCGCGACCGCCGGCAGCGCGAGCTCTATCCGACAGCCAAGGGCCGCGCCCTGGCGCTGGCGCTGGCACGGCCACAGTCACGCCGCATCCATGCTGCATTGGAAGATTCCGGAGCCACCGAACGCGCCTTGATCGAGCGCTTCCTGGAAGCGATGGTCAATCCGGAACTAAGGGCGCAGATCGACATTGTGCCCGCAAAAACGTCAGGGAAAAGCCATGGAGACCATTGAAAGGGTTGATCAACCGGCAGCACCGGACGACGATGCGCCGCATCTGCTGGTGATCGATGACGATACCCGTATCCGCAATCTTCTCAAACAATATCTGACCGAAAACGGCTTTCGTGTCACCGTTGCCGGAAATTCCGGCGAAGCGCGGCGCAAGCTCGCCGGCCTCGATTTCGATCTGCTGGTGCTCGATATCATGATGCCGGGCGAAACCGGCGTCGATCTCGCCAAGGCGTTGCGGGCAACCAAGAACGTGCCGATCCTGATGCTTACCGCGCTGTCCGAGACCGACAGCCGGATCACCGGGCTCGAGGCCGGCGCCGACGACTATCTGCCGAAGCCTTTCGATCCCCGCGAATTGATCCTGCGCATCAACAACATCCTGCGCCGCGGCGGTCCTGCAACGACGCCCAAGGTCGAGCAGCTGGTTTTCGGGCCTTACACGTTCCAGATCGCCAGGCGCGAGCTCAAGCGCGGCGGCGAGGCTCTGAAGCTGACCGACCGCGAGCAGGAGATCCTGGCGATCTTCGCGGCCCGGGCCGGCGAAACGATACCGCGTCATGAACTTGTCGGCGACGAATCCGAAGTCGGCGAGCGCACCATCGACGTCCAGATCAACAGGCTGCGCCGCAAGATCGAGCGCGATCCGTCCAATCCGGTCTGGCTGCAGACCGTGCGCGGTATTGGGTATCGGCTCAGCGTGGAATAGACTGCCGCCCGCAGCCCCTTGTCGAGCGGCTGCGGATGAGCAAAAAGGGCGAATGGCGACCACGCAACTGGAACGGCCGGGAGATCGCGGCTTGAGCGCTCGCGCCAGGCGGGCGCTGAAGGCCGTGCCGCTTGCCTGGAAACGGTTCTGGCGCCTCGTTTCGCTTTACATGCCGAAGCGGCTCTATGCCCGCTCGCTGATCATCGTCATCGCGCCGATGATCCTGCTGCAATCGGTCCTCGCCTTTGTCTTCATGGAACGCCACTGGCAGACCGTGACGCAGCGCCTGTCGCAGGCCACGGTCCGCGACATTGCCGCGATCGTCGACCTGGTGGAAACCTATCCGCACGAGGCCGACTACGCCAACATCATCCGCATCGCGCAGGATCGCATGCAGCTGAAGATCGACTTGCTGCCGCCCGATCCTCTGCCGGCGCCCGGTCCAAAGCCGTTCTTCTCGATCCTCGACGAAATTCTCTCGTCCGAGATCACCCATCAGATCAACCGTCCGTTCTGGATCGATACGGTCGGCAATTCCAATATCATCGAGGTCCGCGTCCAGCTCGAAGGCAAGGTGCTGCGCGCCTTCGTGCGCCGCAGCCAGGCCTATGCCTCGAACACGCACATTTTCCTGATCTGGATGGTCGGCACCTCGCTGGTGCTGCTGATGATCGCCATCCCGTTCCTGCGCAACCAGATCCGGCCGATCCTGACGCTGGCCGAGGCCGCCGAAAGTTTCGGCAAGGGCCGGCCGATGCCGCTCGATTTCCGTCCGCGCGGCGCCGAGGAAGTTCGCCGCGCCGGCTTTGCCTTCATCCAGATGCGCGAACGCATCGAACGCCAGCTCGAACAGCGCACCGCCATGCTGAGCGGCGTCAGTCACGATTTGAGGACCATCCTCACGCGCTTCAAGCTGCAGCTTGCGCTGACCGGGACCAAGGCCGACACCGAGGCGCTCGGCCAGGACATCGACGACATGCAGTCCATGCTGGAAGGCTATCTCGCTTTTGCCCGCGGCGAGGCAACCGAAGACGCCGGCCGTTTCAACCTTGAAGCCTATTTCGACAAGCTCGGCGAGGAGGCAACGCTGCGCAAGCGCAAACTGTCGACCTCGCTCGCCGGCGATCCAAATGTGCATGTGCGGCCGCACGCCTTTGCCCGGCTGTTGTCCAATGTCGTCGGCAACGCCTTCCGTTATGCCAAGACGGTTGAGATCAACGCCAACCACGGCCGCGGCTCGCTGCTCGTCACCATCGACGACGACGGTCCGGGCATTCCGCCTGAAAAGCGCGAGCACGTGTTCAAGCCTTTCGTGCGGCTTGACGAAGCCCGCAACCTCGATGCCAGCGGCACTGGCCTTGGCCTTGCCATCGCACGCGACATTGCCCGCAGCCATGGCGGCGACATCATGCTCGACAACAGCCCGCTCGGCGGCTTGCGCGCCGTCATCAAGGTTCCGGCCTGACTAGAGCGACGTGCGTCCAATTGGGCGCACAAAGCACGCTCTAACACTTTGAACTTACGCGTCGTGCTTTCAGGTGTTGTAGACGGTCATCGGCTATGCCTTCATCGGCCCGTCATGAAACCATGCTGAAGAGCGCGCATGAAGCGCGTGATCCTGATTGATTCGGCCTTGCGGCCCCGCATCAAGGAAACCGACGACCTTTCAAGCAAAGGCCTGCTATGCGCATCCTGATGGTCACCGACGCCTGGCGCCCGCAAGTCAACGGCGTTGTCCATACGCTGGAACGGCTTTCAGAAACCCTGAAATCCTTCGACGTCGAGACGGACTTCCTGACCCCGAATATCTTTCGCACCTTGCCGCTGCCGACCTACCCGGACATCCGGCTGGCGCTGACGACGCCAGGCCACATCGCGCGCCTGATCGAAGCACGCAACGCCGATCATATCCATATCGTCACCGAGGGCCCGCTCGGCATCATGGCGCGGCGCTATTGCCGCAAGGCGGGCCGGCCGTTCACAACAAGCTATCACACGCGCTTTCCGGAATATCTGAGCGCGCGGCTGCCTATACCGGAAGCCTGGGCCTATCGCTGGCTTCGCGATTTCCACAATTCCGGACAAGGCACGCTGGTCGCCACCCAGTCGCTGGCGGACGATCTGGCGGCGCGCGGCTTCACCAAGCTCAGGCCATGGACGCGCGGCGTCGATACCGACCATTTCCGGCCGGACAAGAAAAAGGATCTTGGGCTCAAGCCACCGATCTTCCTCTGCGTCGGCCGCGTTGCCATCGAAAAGAACCTGTCCGCCTTTCTCGACCTGGATTTGCCCGGCAGCAAGGTGGTCGTCGGCGAGGGACCGGAGTTGGCCAGGCTCAAGGCCAGATACAACGATGCCCATTTCCTTGGCCACCGCCCGAACGACGAACTGGCCGAAATCTATGCCTCGGCCGATGTCTTCGTCTTTCCCAGCCGCACCGACACGTTCGGCAATGTCATCATCGAGGCGCTGGCCAGCGGCACGCCGGTCGCAGCCTATCCGGTGACCGGGCCAATCGACATTGTCGGCGACGGCGTCGGCGGAGCGGTGTCGAACGATTTGCGTGAGGCCGCGCTCGCGGCGCTCGATGTCGACCGCGCCGAGGCGCGCCAACGGGCAATGCGCTATAGCTGGAAAGCCTGCGCGGAGATGTTCCTGGAAACGGTTGGAGAGGCGCTGGGCACCCAGCGAAAACTGACACCACCTTTCGTCATCCACGGGGGAAGCGGCGGCAACGCCGGCGCGCAGACTCGAGGATCCATTTCGTGACCTGCGAGCGGCCCCTTCGGTGAAGAACTTGTTGGGTTGAGGCGGCGGCGCACTTGCTCCACAGGTTCATCCGGAACGCTTTGCCGAAAACAGGGAAGCGGAGGCGCTGATCGATTTCAATTACTTGCGCGAGCCAGGGGGCAGCTCTTGGCGTCCGTCTGGATCGTGACTGCGCGAGCTGGGGCAGCGACCCGGTAGCGGACCCCTCCCGTCGGAAGCAAGAACGCCGTTGATCAGTTGAAGGTGTGCAGCCGGAGTTTCAAGCTGCCATCTGCCTGCTTTTCGAAGACGTGGGTTGCCACTCCGGCCCACGGCTGATCCGCACCATTGGCGTCTTTACCCTTGGCCGACCATTTCGCCGTGCCAAACAGCAGGTTGCCGTCACCTCCTGCTTCGATCAGTTCGAGCTTGTGGCCTGTCACGCCCATGCCGAAGAGGCCGCCAAAGAATTTCTCGACCCCGTCCGGTGCCTTGATGACGTCATGGGTGGCAGGCAAGAAGATCGCGTCGTCGGTGTAGAACGCCGCAACCGCCTTTGCGTCTGCTTTGTTGAACGCAGCGTCCCAGGCCACGTAAGCGGCTTTCACCTGATCGTCGACGGGGTCAGCGTTGGCGGGCGACCACGAAAAGAGGCAAAGGGAAAGCACAGCGAAAATCGCAGTCAGCAGTCGAACCATCGTATCCTCCCGAGAATTGGCGGCACAGCCCGACAGATGCCGCGTCAAAACAATACGCCTGGGCCGTTGGGCTGTCGACTAATCCGTTTGGGGTGGTCCAAACCATCTAATCTCTCAAAGCAGAGGGCATCTGGCTCGTCCAGCTTGGCTCGCCAGGAGCGGCCACGGAAAGTCTGCGCGTCGGCTTCGCTCCCGCTCCGCCCGTGCGTGACGAAGCTAGAACAGTCGGCCGCCGTCAGGCACCCTGCGTTCGATTGCGCCGAGGACGACTGCACCCTCCTCGTCGGGAAAGCCAAGCGTCAGCACTTCCGACATGAAGGGGCCGATCTGCCGCGGCGGAAAATTGACCACCGCGAACACCTGCCGGCCGATCAGCGTCTCGGGCGCATAGTATTTGGTGATCTGCGCCGACGATTTCTTCACTCCGATGTCAGCGCCGAAATCGATCTTCAGCTTGATCGACGGCTTGCGCGCCTCCGGAAACGGCTCGGCCTCGACGATCGTGCCGGCGCGAATGTCGACACGGTCGAAATCGGCGAAGCTGATCTCGGGCTTGCGCTGGCTGCTCGAACTCATGGAGGACCTGGCTCAGGCGTTTCCGTAGGTCTCGAACAGGACGCCGGCCAGCGCGTCCTTGGCCGAGGTTCCCGACCAGACGACGAACTGGAACGCCTGGAAATAGCATTCGCAGGCTTCCAGCGCCGACGACAGCAGCACCTCGACCTGCTGGCTCGACGGCTCGACCCCGCCGGCGAGCAGCAGCGACTGGCGGAACATGATTGCGCCCTCCTGCTCCCAGAGGTCGAAATGGCCGAACAGCATCTGCTCGTTGATCAGCGAAAGCAGCCGCATCACTTCGAGCGCGCGCGCCTCCGGCACCTTGATGTCGAAAGCGCAGGCCAGATGCAGCGCCTCGAAATCCTCCATCCAGGAAAATGAGACGTGGTAGTCGGTCCAGCTTCCGGCAACCGAAATCGAAATCTCGTCGTCGCCGGCCCGTTCGAAGGACCAGTCGTTGTTGTGCGCCACCTGCTCGATAACATCCACCGGATGGATTTCGCGCGAGAATTCGAGTTCGAGAAGTTCCATGAATGCTTCCTGTCGTTCCTTCGCCTCGGCCGGCGGGGCACCCACAACGAACAATTTTGTCTAGATCTTCGGACGGCCAGGACTTCGTCAACGCACAAAGACCCCAGACCGGACCCCACCGCCCGGCGCATGACCCTGCTCCGAATCATGCAACAAATTCAGTCTATTGATCGGGAGTCGCGTGACCAGCCCAATTTTTCGCACTGCGTCATTCGCATGTGGAAAGCCGCTGTCACAAAGATTCACGCAATGCCGGTAAGCGATTCATGACAAAGCGCTTTTTGCGATTGTGCTTTGTGGAAAAGTTTAACGTTATTTTTTTGGTCTGGGCTTTGCCGCAGCCGCAGGCGCGGCCTGCCCGGTCAGATCGGCGAGCTTTGCCTCAAGCGTCTCGATGCGCGCAGCGAGACGGGTGTTTTCTTCCCTGGCTTTTACCGCCATGTCGCGGGCGGCCTCGAATTCTTCGCGCTGCACCAGGTCCATCGAGTTGAGAACACGCTCGGCCTGCCCCTTGAAGGCTGTTTCCACTTCGCGGCGCACGCCTTGCGCGGCACCGGCAGCGTCGGTCATCAGCTTGGCGAATTCATCGAGAATACGGTTCGGTCCGGTCGACATGGCAAATCCTCGCTTGCTCGATTTGACGTAGTGGCGCGTGACGCGGAATGCAAGAACGTTTGAGACCGATGGGCATCGACTGTCGGTGCACTTTGGTCAACTGAATACTGGCTGAACGGATCAATAACTATTATTATCACCCGAAAGGCATCTTCGAGGAGCACTCCATGGCCATCAGCGCAGATTTGGGCAACCGTCTGGAGGACGTTGTAAACCAGCTTGTCACCACCGGTCGCTACAATTCGAAGGGCGAAGTGCTGCGCGAAGGCGTTCGCCTCGTCGAAGAGCGGGAGAAGCGCCTGGCTGCACTCGACGCCGCGCTCGCCAAAGGCATCGGCGATGCCGACGCAGGGCGGGTGAAGCCTGCGGAAGAGGTGCTTGACCGCCTGGAGGGCAAATACAAGGCGATGGCCGAGAAGGCCAGGTGAAGCGGCTGATCTTTACCCATCAGGCTAAGGCAGATCTTGAAGCCATTGGCGATCACATCGCGTTCGACAGCCCGCTTCGCGCGGTGACACTCATCCGGGAAGTGCGGGCATCCGGGAAGTGCGCGGCGACTGCCTGGAGCTGCGGACCATGCCGGAGCGATATCCGCTCCTGCAGCGTCATCGATCTTCCGGCGTCCGCCGCCGCGTTCATGGCAGCTATCTGATCTTCTACCGCATCACCACCGACGCGGTAGAGATACCGCACGTCTTGCACGGCGCGATGGATTTTGATGCCATCCTTTTCCATGGGGAGTGATAGCATCCACGTCGCCTTGACCCCGTCAAAACCCTGCCGCATGGTCCGCGCCCGACGTGATCGCAACCGGGAGATCCTGTTGAGCGAGTATCTTATGCTGCCGCTGGCCGCCCTGCCCTTCCCCAACATCGACCCGGTCATCGTCCAGATCGGGCCGCTGGCGGTGCATTGGTATGGCGTCGGCTATATCGTCGGCATTCTCTTCGCCTGGTGGTATGCCAAGCGGCTCGTCACCAATGCGAGGCTCTGGCCCGACGGCACCGTGCCCATGAAGCCCGAGGATCTCGACGACTTCATCGTCTGGGCGGCTATCGGCGTGGTGCTTGGCGGGCGTGTCGGCTACGTGCTGTTTTACGACCTGCCGCGCTACATCGATCAACCCTTTGATATCCTTGCCGTCTGGCAGGGCGGCATGTCGTTCCATGGCGGGCTGCTCGGCGTCATTCTCGCCATGACGCTGTTTTCCTGGTCGCGCGGCATCCGCACCTGGTCGCTGTTCGACGTGGTGGCGGCCGGCGTGCCGGTCGGCCTTGGCCTCGTCCGCATGGCGAATTTCATCAACTCCGAACTCTGGGGCCGGCCGACCGACGTGCCATGGGCTGTCGAATTCCCCAATGGCGGGCCCTTTGCGCGCCATCCGAGCCAGCTCTACGAGGCGCTGCTCGAAGGCCTGGTGCTGTTCCTGGTCCTGCGCTTCCTCACCCATTCCAGGCTCAAGCTGAAGACGCCGCGCTTCGTCGGCGGCGCCTTCATCGCCGGCTACGGTCTCTCGCGCATCCTTGTCGAATTCTTCCGCGAGCCCGACCAGCAGCTCGGCTACCTCCTCGGCACCGGCTGGCTGACGATGGGCATGGTGCTGTCGCTGCCGATGCTGCTGGCCGGCCTATGGGCGATGGCGACGGCTACCGCATCGGCCCAAAAATCGGAATCGATTTTGGGAAAGCACGATGCGTAGAATCAAAGTGCCAGGGCGTACTTTCCAAATGGACGCACGTCGCCCTAGGCCGATTACACAGCCACAGCCGGTATGACCCGGCTGAAAACCCGCATCGTCGAGCTGATCGGTGCGGCGGGGCCGATCCCCGTCAACCACTACATGGCGCTTTGCCTGTTCGATCCGCTGGACGGCTACTATACGACGCGCGAACCGTTCGGGGCTGCCGGCGACTTCGTCACCGCACCGGAGATCAGCCAGATGTTCGGCGAGCTGATCGCCGTCTGGCTCTACGAAGCCTGGCTGGCGACCGGCCGGCCGATGCCGGCCACCATCGCCGAGATCGGCCCCGGCCGCGGCACGCTGATGAAGGACATGCTGCGCACGCTTTCGCGGCTCGATCCGGCGCTGACCGCCGGTGCATCGTTCGCCATGATCGAGACCAGCCCGCGGCTGGCAGATGTCCAAAGGCAAACGCTTGCCGCCACGCCTGCCGCGATCGGCTGGCACGAAAGGATCGACACGCTGCCGCAGACCCCGCTTTTCATCGTCGGCAACGAATTGATCGACGCGGTGCCGATCCGCCAGTTCGTCCGCGCCGGAACAGGCTGGCGCGAACGGATGATCGGCCTCGACGGCGCCGACGAATTGCACGTCTTCGCCGGCGCCGGCTCGGTCGATCCAACACTGTTGCCGGACGATGCCGAAAACGCGCCACAGGGCGCGATCGTCGAGGTCGCGCCGGCCCGAGCCGCGCTGATGGCGAGCATCGCCGAGCGCTTGGCCGGGCTCGGCGGCGCCGGCCTGTTCCTCGACTATGGCTACCTCCAGCCAGGGATCGGCGACACGTTGCAGGCCTTGCGCAAGCACGATCACGAAGATGTGCTGGCCAATCCGGGCGAAGCCGATCTCACCGCCCATGTCGATTTCGCCGCCCTTGCCGCGATCGTGCGGGCGCATGGCCTCGATGCCCATCTCTCCACGCAAGGCGAATTCCTGGTGGAAATGGGGCTTCTCGAACGCGCCGGCCAGCTCGGCGCCAATGCCAATGAGGCGGCGCGCGAAAAGATTGCGGGCGAGGTCGAACGCCTCGCCGGCCCGCAAGCCATGGGCGACCTGTTCAAGGTGCTTGCTGTCCTGCCTGCCGGCATCACCGTTCCGCCCTTTGCAACGGCGGATTGACTTTTCACTGCCGCCTCTCCCACTCTCCCGCCTTCCGACTGTCGCCGTTGGACTGTCGCCATCTTTCGACTGTCGCTTGACGAAATCGCTCTCACGGACAACAACGCAGCCATGCTGAATCAGACCAAGCCGGATCCCGTTCGGTCGCCCTTGCTGGAGAAAGCGCGGGCGCAAGGCATTCGCCACGGCTATTTCACCCGCGTCGGCGGCGTCTCCAGCGGCATCTATCAGGGCCTCAACATCGGCACCGGCTCGAGCGACGACCAGACGCAGGTCGCCGAGAACCGCCGCCGCGTCGCCGACTGGATGGGCGTGCCATCAAGCCATCTGTTGACCGCCCACCAGATCCATTCGCCCGACGTCGTCATCGCCAGGGAGCCCTTTCCCGGCGAGCGGCCGATGGCCGACGCCGTCGTCACCGACCGGCCGGGGATTGCGGTGGGCGCCTCGACGGCCGATTGCGGACCGGTGCTGTTCGCCGATGCCGAGGCGCGAATCGTCGGCGCAGCCCATGCCGGCTGGAAGGGCGCCTTGTCAGGCGTGCTGGAAAACACCATTGCGGCGATGGAAAGCCTCGGCGCCCGGCGCGAGCGCATCGTTGCGGTTCTCGGCCCGTCCATCGGCCCGGAAAACTATGAAGTCGGCCCGGAATTCATCGCTCGTTTCGTCGAGGTCGATGCCAACAATATCGGCTATTTCGCGCCCTCCGCGAAGCCGGAACATGCAATGTTCGACCTCAACCGCTATACGGTCGATCGGCTGACCCGGGCCGGCGTCACCGCCGATGGGCTCGGCCGCTGCACCTACGCCGAGGAGGATCTGTTCTATTCCTACCGGCGCAGCACCCATCGCAAGGAGCCGGATTACGGGCGGCAGATTTCGGCAATCGTTTTGGAGACAGAATAATGGCGCTGCATTTCGAACGGTCGGAATTTGACGCGCGGCGCGATCGGCTGATGATCGAGATCGCCGAAAAGAAGCTCGATGCCGTCCTTTTGTTTGCGCAGGAGAGCATGTACTGGCTGACCGGCTACGATACGTTCGGCTTCTGCTTCTTCCAGTGCCTGGTGGTGAAGGCAGACGGCTCGATGATCCTGCTCACGCGCTCGGCCGATCTGCGCCAGGCGCGCCACACCTCGATCATCGACAACATCGTGCTGTGGACCGATCGCGACGGAGCCAATCCGGCGATCGACCTGCGCAATTTGCTCAACGACCTCGACCTGCTCGGCGCCCGCATCGGCGTCGAATACGACACCCACGGCCTGACCGCCTACAATGGCCGGCGCCTGGACGAGCAATTGCAGACCTTTGGCCAGATCGCCGACGCGTCCGGCATCGTCAGCCGGCTGCGCCTGTTCAAGAGCCCCGCCGAAATCGCCAAGGTGGAAAAGGCCGCAAATCTCGCCGACGACGCGTTGGACGCGGCCCTGCCGCTGATCAAGCAGGGTGGCGACGAAGCCTTGATCCTCGCCGCCATGCAGGGCGCGATCTTTGCCGGCGGCGGCGACTATCCGGCCAACGAGTTCATCATCGGCTCTGGCGTGGACGCACTGCTTTGCCGATACAAGGCTGGCCGCCGCAAGCTGAGCAAGAACGACCAGTTGACGCTCGAATGGGCCGGCGTCTTCCACCATTACCATGCGACGATGATGCGCACGGTGCTGACCGGGAAGGTGTCGAAACGTCACCAGGAGCTGTTCGATGCTGCGCGCGCCGCACTTCTGGCGGTCGAAAAGGCGATGACGCCCGGAAATACCTTCGGCGACGTGTTCGACGCGCATGCCCGCACGCTCGAAACCCACAATTTGACCAAGCACCGGCTCAACGCCTGCGGCTATTCGCTCGGCGCCCGCTTCACCCCATCATGGATGGACATGCCGATGTTCTATCAGGGCAATCCCGAACCGATCGCGCCGAACATGACGCTGTTCGCCCACATGATCATCATGGACTCCGAAACCGAGACGGCAATGACGCTTGGCCGCACCTATGTGACGACTGAATCGCAGCCGAAGCCGCTGTCCCGCCATGATCTCGACTTGATTGTGCAATGAATCCATAATGGTAAGAATGCAAGAGGCGTTCATCGCCAGGGAGTTTTGAGGCAAATGAGGCGATCGCATGCGACGACCGTGTCATTGCTCGCGGCGCTGACGCTGGCCGCCTGCACCAACGCGAAGGACGTTCTCGAACCCTCGGCCATCGCCCCGCAGTCGACACAGACCGTGCCAACGGCCGGAAGCGGCACGGCTGCAACACCCACCGCACCTGCGACCACCGCCCAGCCTTCCGCGACAACACAGCCTTCGGCCCCTGCGCAGCCCGCAACCGAGCTGCCGGCAAAAAGCGCCGCCGTCATCGCACGCACCCGTCTGCAGGTGGCGCCGATCGTCGGCGCCTCGGTGGAAGCCGCGACGCCATTGACCGCGCAGCTTCAGACGCGAGCCAAGCAGCGCGGCATCACCTTGGCAGGAAGCGCCGGCCAGACCCCGACGCACGTGCTGAAAGGCTATTTCTCGACGATGTCGGAAGGCAAGGATACCACCGTCATCTATGTCTGGGACGTCTATGACCCGGCAGGCAACCGGCTGCATCGCATCAACGGCCAGCAGAAGGCGGCCTCGGTCAATGGTGGCGAAGGGTGGGCTGCGGTCGCGCCGGAAACCATGCAGGCGATCGCCGACCAGACGATCGACCAGTTTGCCACATGGCTTGGCGGCCAAGCGGGCTGACCGGCCGGCTGACATGTTGCCGGCTTTCCTCGCCGTTCATGTTTATTGAGATTAGCCGGCGGATTCCGATCACGACGCTTGCAATACCGGCACGGGCCGCTAAAAGCCCCGATCAAGGGGCTCAAGAGAGTCTGCCAGAGTCTCCATCCTTCACCAGGAACGGTGCATGAAGCTTTTCGCGGGCAATTCCAACAGGGTGCTGGCCGAAGCGGTCGCCCGCTATCTCAACATCCCGCTGGGCAAAGCCAGCGTCAGGCGCTTCGCCGATCAGGAAATCTTCGTCGAAATACAGGAGAATGTGCGTGGCGAGGATGTCTTCATCCTGCAGTCCACCTCGTTCCCGACCAACGATCACCTGATGGAACTGCTCATCATGATCGATGCCTTCATGCGCTCGTCGGCCAAGCGCATCACCGCGGTCATTCCCTATTTCGGCTATGCAAGGCAAGACCGCCGCGCCTCGGGCCGCACGCCGATCTCGGCCAAGCTGGTCGCCAACATGATCACGCGGGCCGGGGTCGATCGCGTCTTGACGCTGGATCTCCACGCCGGCCAGATCCAGGGCTTTTTCGACATCCCGACCGACAATCTCTTCTCGGTGCCGGTCATGGCCCGCGATGTTAAGGCGAAATACAAGCGGCTTGCCAATGTCATGGTCGTGTCGCCGGATGTCGGCGGCGTGGTCCGCGCCCGCGCCCTCGCCAAGCGCATCGATGCCCAGCTTGCTATCGTCGACAAGCGTCGCGAGCGCCCTGGCGAATCGGAAGTCATGAACGTCATCGGCGACGTGCGCGGCAAGGATTGCCTGCTGATCGACGACATCATCGATTCGGGCGGTACCTTGTGCAATGCCGCCGATGCGCTGCTTGCCGCCGGCGCCACCAGCGTCACCGCCTACACCACCCATGGCGTTCTGTCCGGCGGCGCCATCGCCCGCATCGGCGCCTCGAAGCTGCAGGAACTGGTCATCACCGATTCCATCCAGCCGACCCAGGCGGTGCTCGACGCCAGCAACATCCGCGTCGTCTCCATCGCCGACCTGATGGGTGAGGCGATCTCGCGCACGGCGACCGAAGAGTCGGTGTCAAGCCTGTTCGACTGAAATCTGCCCGCGATACAACGCCGCGCGTCCAGAGACGCGCAAAGGACGCTGTAGCACCTTGATTTTGCGCATGATCCTCTCCGAAAAGGTTCGGGGGTCATGCGCTAGCGTTCGACACCCTGATGTTGTCCCTAGAGCCGCGCATATAGCCGCGCGGCGATGCCCCCAGCATGCGCTTGAACATGGTGATGAAGGCCGGCACGCTGTCATAGCCGAGATCGAGCGCCACCCTCGTGATCGGCTCGCCATCGGCCAGCCTCGGCAAGGCCGCGAACAGGCAGGCCTGCTGGCGCCATGTCGACAACGACAATCCGGTCTGGCGATGAAAGGCGCGGGTGAAGGAACGCCGGCTCATGCCGACGACATCGGCCCATTCGTCGATCGTCGCGTGCGGCGAGGGTGCTGCGACGAAGCGCCGGCACAGTGCCGCAAGCCTTGGATCTGAAGGAAAAGGGAGGCCGAGCGGCCGTTCCGGCAGGTTCGGGATTTCATGCAGCAGCAGGCTCATGATCAGCCCGCCGCGCCCCTCAAGCTCGGCCCCCTGTGGCAGCTTTTCCGATTCCACGATCAGGCTGTGCATCAGATCGGTGATGCCGACGACGCGTAAGCCATCCGGCAGCCCGGCAATGGCGTCCGGCATCACATAGACCGAGCGCATGCTGACGTCGCCAAGCATCTCGACGGAATGCTCGGTGCCGGCAGGTATCCACATCGCATGATCGGGCGGCACCATCCAGCGCCCATGCCGCGTCGTCACCAGCACGACGCCGACAAGCGCATGCAGCAATTGACTGCGGCTGTGGCGGTGCTGCGGCACGTGGTAGCCGTCGGGAAATTCGGTCGGCAGGGCCACCGCCGGCCCGACGGCCTGCTCCAGCCATTGCCAGCGGCGCAACAGCCCGAGATCGGTGAACTGGCCGAGATCGGTGTCGCCCGCTTTGAAGATTTCGGTGCCATGCGGCATTGGCTATTGGCCCACTCGCGAAACTATAGGACCAAACCACGAAAGAAGTCGCCCGGCAAGTAACTTATAAGGCAGCGGGGCCATAAGGGCCGCCTGCGGGAGCGTCCGCCAAAAAGACCATGGAGCCTGCGTTGACCGATACGACAGCCACCTCCGCCGCCACGCCGGCGACGGCCAGCCACACTTCGGCGCAAGCGACGGCCTTCAGCGTCATCCTTGCGGTGAGCTTCTGCCATTGTGTCAACGACATCATGCAGTCGCTGCTGTCGGCCATCTATCCGCTGCTGAAAGACAATTACCGTCTCGATTTCTGGCAGATCGGTCTTTTGACCTTCACCTTCCAGGTGACGGCGTCATTGCTGCAGCCGCTTATCGGCATGGTCACCGACAAGCGGCCGATGCCCTATTCGCTGCCCTACGGCATGGCGTCCTCGCTGATGGGCCTGATCGTGCTGGCCTATGCCGGACACTATTGGCTGCTGCTGATCGGCGCGTCACTGATCGGCATTGGCTCGGCGATCTTCCACCCGGAATCCTCGCGCATCGCCCGCTTCGCCTCGGGCGGCAGGTTCGGCCTGGCGCAATCGCTGTTCCAGGTCGGCGGCAATCTCGGCCAGGCCATCGGGCCGCTGCTCGCCGCCTTCATCGTCGTGCCGTTCGGCCAGACCAGCATAGCGTGGTTCGCCGCCGGATCGCTGATCGGCATCATCGTGCTGTGGCGGGTCGGCGGCTGGTACAGCCGGCTGCGCGCCTCGCTCGCCAACCGCAAGCCGGCAGGCGTCTCACCCTTCCCGCGCCGCAAGGTGATGGGCGCGCTGGCAGTGCTGACCTTGCTGGTGCTGACAAAAAACGCCTACGTTGCCAGCCTCGCCAGTTACTACACCTTCTACGCCATCGATAAATTCGGCGTTTCGGTGCAGATGTCGCAGGTCATGCTGTTCCTGTTCCTCGGCGCCTCGGCGCTGGGCATCCTGCTCGGCGGCCCGTTCGGCGACCGCTACGGACAGAAGCCGATGATCTGGTTCTCGATCATCGGCGTGCTGCCGTTTACGCTGGCCCTGCCCTACGCCAATTTCGAATGGACGATGATCCTGACCGTGCTGATCGGCCTGATCCTGTCCTCGGCCTTCTCGAACATCGTCGTCTTCGCCCAGGAACTGGTGCCCGGCCGCGTCGGCATGATCGCCGGCATCTTCTTCGGCTTCGCCTTCGGCATGGGCGGCATCGCCGCCGCCGTGCTCGGCATCGTGGCCGATATGAAAGGCATCGACTTCGTCTTTCAGGTCTGCTCGTATCTGCCGCTGCTCGGGCTGCTGACGGTTTTTTTGCCGAACATGAAGGAGGCGAGGAAGCTCGAGGAAGAGCCCACGATCGGGTGAAGTCTCAGTTGGACTTCGGCCTTGACCTGAGCTGTCAATGCCCTCGGCAGGGGCGAACGCCATAAACGTGTCGGTAGCAGCCCTCTTCCTGCTCGCATATGCATGAGAGCAGGCGCAGATCGATGTTTGCCATCACGTGCTGCAAAGCTTTTTAAATGCGCTGATCGCGGCAACCACTCTTGAATGGACATCCCTGTCTAAAAGAACCGGCAGAGCGTGAATGGCCCGCCGGATCTGCAGATCACCAATCAGCAGGTTCAAGAACCAATCGGCCGCTATGCGCGCAGAGGGCGCGGCCAGCACGCTGCTCTCCAAGCCGCGCTGGATCAGTCTCTCGATCAGCGGAAATACTGAATCGCGACCACCGGCGGCAATCGTCGCACCCAATTCGCCGCTTTCGTCAGAAGCAGCCGCGCGGTTCAGGGAAATTGCCCGCTCGCCAAGCAACATCGAAAGCAGGATCGGGGCAACATTTTCAAGGGTCGCCAAGGGATCGGCCTCGTCCCTGATTGCCGCATCCAGTGCCGCCTTCGTCATGCTGGCATTGTTTTCGACCATCGTCTTGAACAGGCCCTTCTTGTCGCCATACCAGCGATAGAGGGTTTCGTTTGACGCCTTTGCCTCTTTGGCTATGCCAAGCATGGAAGTCCCGCCGTAGCCTTTCTCCTTGAGAAGCTTGTAGGCTGCCCGCTCGATCTGTGCCCGACGCGCAGCCTTGGTGTCTTCGCGCATTCCAATCTCCAAACTGCCAATCTTCGAAACTGCCAATCTTCGAAACTGCCAATCTTCAAACCGCTTGACCAAAACCGTACACTTTTGTACGTATATGTTAAAGCGTACACGGCGATACGGTTTAGTGGAAGCTGCGATGTCTGGGATAGTGGTAGGACTGTCGGTCACATCGATCGTCTTTTGCGGGGCGATTTTCGGATTTTTCTACGCCTGGGTCTGCTCCACAGTGTGGGGCCTCGACCAGACTGATCCCCGAGTGGCGATCGAGGCTATGCAGGCGATGAATGCATCGGTTCGCAACGCCGTGTTCTTTCCCGCATTCTTTCTGACGCCGGTCGTCCTCGGGCTCACGGCTGCCGCGATGCGTTTCAATGGCCGCAAATCGCCTGCGTTGTGGTTCGCTGCGGCGACGCTCGTCTATCTGACATCAGGCCTTTTCCTCACATTGGCGGTGAACGTACCGATGAACGAGGCGTTGGCCGCAGTTCCCGTCCCCAAGGATATCGAGACTGCGCGAGAGATCTGGCAGGACTATTCAGGGCGGTGGCAGTTCTGGAACCAGGCGCGAACCATCGCATCAGGTATCGCCTTGGCTTTTGCCGGCTTCGGTCTGGCGAGATTGTGACCGGGAGTGCCCAGCGATACTCGGGCGTGCCCCGGCGACACCGGCTTCGGCTTCTGTCAGCCGCTTTCGTAGTTCATGCCGTCGACATCAAGGTCTGAGGCCAGCCACCCGGGAAAGCCACCTTCGAACCGACGTGATGCCCAGCCTCGCGCCCTCAGGATTGCCAGCGCGTCGGCAGAGAGAACGCACTGGACACCACGGCAATAGGCGACGATGACCTTCTCTCGCGGAAGCTCCGCAAGTCGTTCTTCCAACTCACCCACGGGGATGTTGATCGCACCCGGCAAATGCCCGGCCGCGTATTCCTCTTGCGGCCGGACGTCGAGCAGCACGATTTCGTCGTCCCGCATGCGGCGCACCAGTTCCTCGCGCGAGATGTTCTCCAGCCTGTCCGGCCGGCTCATTGTGTCATCGATAAGCTCGCGGATTTGCTCGCGCCTGTGGTTCGCAAGGCTGCGCAGGGCCCCAAGCACGTTTTCGATTGGACCATCAGCCAATCGATAAAGCACCCGTTTCCCGTCTCGCCGGGTCTGCACCAAGCCGGCCCGCTTGAGCTGTTGAAGATGCTGCGACGTGTTGGCCAAGGCGATCCCGGAAAGTTGCGTCAGCTGCTCCACGGCCAGTTCGCCGTCGGCAATGTGGCGCAGAAGAACCAGCCGATGTGCATGCCCGAGCGTGCGGGCGAGATCGGCTATCTCGTCAACGATCGGATGATGGACATCTGCGTTTTTCATATCGCATGGTACAACCAATCAAACGATCAATCAATACATTGAATGTCCTATTTGAAGCGGCTAGTATCTGGCGCGCCGTGACAGGAAGCATGGACAGGGCAGGAGCAGAATGAACGAGCAGTTGGAGTTCGTTGTCCGCGCAGCCGCGATCGGAATGGGGGCGACGGCGGTGATGGATGTTTGGGGATTGTTTCTGAAACGAACGTTGGCGATTCCGCCGCTTGATTATGCCTGGGTCGGCCGCTGGATCGGCCACTTTCCGCGAGGACGTTTCGCGCATGCGAATATCGCGCAGGCTCGCCGAATTCGGGGCGAAACGCCTATCGGATGGGTTGCGCATTACGCGATCGGCATCGTCTTTGCTGCATTGCTGATGGCAGTATGGGGCCTCGACTGGGCACGACACCCGACATTGCTTCCCGCCCTTGTGGTGGGTCCACTGTCGTCGCCCCGTTCTTCATAATGCAGCCAGCCTTTGGCGCCGGAATTGCAGCGTCGAAAACGCCCAGTCGGAACACCGCGCGTCTGCGCGGCCTCATGTCTCATCTGTCCTTCGGGGTCGGGCTGTACGGCGCTGCGTTGCTTTCGGCACTCCTGTTTCCGGTCTGATCGATCGCGGTCGGCTTTCAAGACGCAACCCCAATATTCTTGAAAATGGGGAGCAAGCACGAAATTCAAAAGCGAGACACTGCCCACCCGCATTGGCCACCCGCCTTTGGCTTGCACCCCGCCGCGCCTTCCGCTATAGAGCCGCCACCCGCGTAGACACCCTTGGAGGCAACGCGGCGGAAGGCTGTCCGGCCTCACGTGATCCCAAAAAGATTTTGGACCAGATCATGTAAGGCCATGACGGCTTTCGACGTTTACGGCCCAGGCATCTCGCCGGCCGCGAACGCTCCAGAACAACGCGAAAGGAAATGCCATGAGCCAAGCTTCTTACGAGCTCAAGGCCGAAGCGCGCGAACAGGTCGGTAAGGGGTCCGCCCGTGCAGTTCGCCGCAACGGTAAAGTGCCTGCAGTAATCTACGGCGACAAGCAGCCTCCCCTGGCGATTGCGCTGACCTACAAGGACATCTACTACAAGATCCATGGCGGCGGGTTCCTGACCACGATCGCCACGATCGATGTCGACGGCAAGAAGATCCAGGTCCTGCCCAAGGACTACCAGCTCGACCCGGTCAAGGATTTTCCGGTCCATGTCGACTTCCTGCGCATCGGCAAGGACACCGAAGTCAATGTCGACGTGCCGGTCCACTTCATCAACGAGGACAAGTCGCCCGGCCTCAAGCGCGGCGGCGTGCTCAACATCGTGCGTCACGAGGTCGAGTTCCACTGCCCGGCCAATGCGATCCCGGAATTCATCACCGTCGATCTCACCGGCACCGATATCGGCGATTCGATCCACATCTCGGCGGTCAAGCTGCCGGCCGGCGTCAAGCCGGTGATCTCCGACCGCGACTTCACCGTCGCGACCATTGCCGGCTCCTCGGCGATGAAGCCGGAGGCTGAAGAGACGGTCGAAGCGGCTGAACCCGAAGCGGCTCCTGCCGACGAAGAGAAGTAATCCTTTCCGCCCGGAGGTGACGATGCTGCTGTTTGCAGGTCTCGGCAATCCGGGCGCGAAATACGCTGACAATCGGCACAATGTCGGCTTCATGGCGGCGGACGCAATCGCCCGCCGCCATTCCTTTTCGCCCTGGTCGAAAAAGTTCCAGGGCCTGATCGCCGAAGGCACGCTTGCCGGCGAAAAAATCATCCTGATCAAGCCGCAGACCTTCATGAACCTGTCCGGCCAGTCGGTCGGCGAGGCCCTGCGCTTTTACAAGCTCGACGCTTCGGCGCTGACCGTCTTTTATGACGAGATCGACCTTGCCGCCGGCAAGGTGCGGGTCAAGGTCGGCGGCGGTTCCGGTGGCCACAACGGTATCCGCTCGCTCGAGCAGCATGTCGGCAAGGATTTCCGCCGTGTGCGCATTGGCGTCAGCCACCCCGGCGTTAAGGAAATGGTGCATGGCCATGTGCTTGGCGATTTCGCCAAAGCCGACCGCGAGTGGCTGGCCGTGCTGCTCGACACCATCGCCGACGATGCCGGACTGCTTGCCAAGGGCGACGACAATTCCTTCATGAATCGCGTGACGCTGGCCTTGCGTGACAAGCTCACGCCGACGGGCGACGACGACCGCCCGCCACCCAAGGCGCCGAAAGCACAAAGCCACGTTCGCCAGGCGCGGCCGCAGCAGCCGGCGGCCAAGCTGCCCGAAACCGGCCCGATGGCCGCCATGCTGAAGAAGCTGTTTGGCGGCAAGGGTTGAGCCTGGCCACGGATCGGGGCTGCAGGGCTTGACGTTCGTCACCCGTTTCGCCCATAGCCCTCATCAAATTTCGATTTCCCGATAGGACCGGATAAAAATGGGTTTCAAATGCGGCATCGTTGGCTTGCCCAACGTCGGCAAGTCGACGCTTTTCAACGCGCTGACCAGAACGGCGGCGGCGCAAGCCGCCAATTATCCGTTCTGCACCATCGAACCGAACACCGGCGAAGTCGCGGTGCCCGACCCGCGCCTGCAAAAAATCGCCGCGATCGGCAAGTCGAAGGAGATCATCCCGACCCGCATCTCGTTCGTCGACATCGCCGGCCTGGTGCGCGGCGCCTCGAAAGGCGAAGGGCTGGGCAACCAGTTCCTGGCCAATATCCGCGAGGTCGACGCCATCGTCCATGTGCTGCGCTGTTTCGAGGATGACGACATCACCCATGTCGAGGGCCGCATCGATCCCGTCGCCGACGCCGAGACCGTCGAGACCGAGTTGATGCTCGCCGACCTCGACAGCCTCGAGCGCCGCATCGTGCAGTTCCGCAAGCGCGCTTCCGGCAAGGACAAGGAGGCGCTGACCGTGCTTCCGATGATGGAAGCCGCCCTTGAACTCCTGCAGGCCGGCAAGCCGGCCCGCATCCTGCTCAAAAATATCTCCGCGGAGGATCTGCGCATCCTGCAGGGGCTGAACCTGCTGACATCGCACCCCGTGCTCTATGTCTGCAATGTCGCCGAGGCCGATGCTGCCACCGGCAACGCACACACCAAAGCGGTCGAACAGATGGCTGCCACGCAAGGCGCCCGCACCGTGGTGATTTCGGCGGCGATCGAAGCCGAGGTCGCGCAGCTCAGCGACGAAGAGGAAATGGAATTTTTGGCGACGCTGGGCCTCGACGAACCCGGCCTGAACAAGGTGATCCGCGCCGGCTACGAGTTGCTGCAGCTCATCACCTATTTCACCGTCGGGCCGAAGGAGACGCGCGCCTGGACCGTGCACAAGGGCGCCAAGGCGCCACAGGCGGCAGGCGTCATCCACACCGATTTCGAGCGCGGCTTCATCCGCGCCCAGACCATCGCCTACAACGACTTCGTCACGCTGGGCGGCGAAGTGGCGGCCAAGGAAGCCGGCAAGGCGCGCGACGAAGGCAAGGAGTATGTCGTCCAGGACGGCGACATCATGCTGTTCAAGTTCAATACTTGAGGTCACCGACGGCGCCTTCTTCCTTCTCTGGTGCCAAGCTGGAACACCCCTCATCCGACCGAGCTTCGCTCGGCCACCTTCTCCCACAAGGGGAGAAGGAAGAGGCTGCGCGGCTCCCTCCGGCGCGGCTTGACTGCCCGCAATGCCCGGTCTAAGGGGCGTCTGCACCGGCCCCTGCTTTCGTCGAAAGCGCCCGTCCGGTGCAATCCGAAACGACGCGTCCGCTCGAACCCATCCTTTTGGCCTCAGCAAGGGAGACCCGGCGATGATCAAGGCATTCGTCGTCGACAATGATCGCCTGCGCCTTGCCGACGATCTCCTGGCAAACAGCGACCAGGTCGTCTGGGCCGACCTTGTGAGCCCGACAAAGGAAGAGGAAGCGGCGATCGAGGCGTGGCTCGGCGTTGCCATTCCGACGCGCGAGGAGATGGAGGAGATCGAGATTTCGAGCCGCCTCTATGTCGAGGACGGCGCCTATTTCATGACCGCCATTCTGCCGGCCCAGACCGAGGCCGACGATCCCCTGATGTCGCCGGTCACCTTCGTGCTGGCCGGCAACAGGCTGATCACCGTGCGCTACCACGAACCGAAGGCCTTCAAGACGTTTCCGCAGCGTGCCGAGAAGGTGGCGACCGGCTGCACCAGCGGCGACACCATCCTGATCGGCCTGCTGGAGGCGATCGTCGACCGCCTCGCCGACATTCTGGAGCGCGCCGGCCGCGACATCGAGACGATCTCGCGCGACATCTTCCAGCCAAGCTCGACCAAGGCGTCGAAGCGCAATCGCGATTTTCAGGAATTGCTGAAGGCGATCGGCCGCAAGGAGGACATCGCCTCCTCGATCCGCGACAGCCTGATCTCGCTGCAGCGGCTCGCCGGCTTCCTCACCCACGCCTCGACCCAGACCAAGATGAGCAAGGACATCCGCGCTCGCATCAAGACCTTGTCGCGCGATGTGCTGTCGCTCGCCGACCACGCAACCTTCCTGTCGCAGAAGATCAACTTCCTGCTCGACGCGACGCTCGGCATGATCTCGATCGAGCAGAACGCCATCATCAAGATCTTCTCTGTCGCCGCGGTCATCTTCCTGCCGCCGACGCTGGTCGCCTCGATCTACGGCATGAATTTCAATGTCATGCCCGAGCTGACCTGGAACTTCGGCTATCCTTTCGCCATCGGCTTGATGATCCTCTCGGCGATCCTGCCCTTCTGGTATTTCCGCCGCCGCGGCTGGTTGTAGGGGCTTCGGAACTTCCATTGCGTTGAGCGTGATGGCCTGGCGCACCAGAAATGACTTGACCGCCCCTCCTGCATCCGGGAAACCCGATCCATGGCGATCGTACAATCTTGAACCGGATGCCAGACCATGACCGGAAAGAACGCAAAGACCTCGGCCCATGAAAAGACTGGGGCCTATGAAAAGACCTGGGCCTATGAGGATTTCGTCGAGGGCGCCTCGCTCGACCTCGGCACGAAGCTGGTGAGTGCGGCCGAGATCGTCGAATTCGCGCAAGAGTTCGATGCGCAGCCGATGCATCTCGACGAGGCGGCGGGCAGGGCCAGCATCCTTGGCGGGCTGGCGGCCTCCGGCTGGCACACCTGCGCGATGTTCATGCGCATGCTGTGCGACGCCTTCCTGCTGGACTCGACCTCGCAAGGCGCCCCCGGGGTCGACCAGGTCCGGTGGAAGAGGCCGGTGCTGGCCGGCGACATCTTGAGCGGCAGCACCACCGTCCTTGCCAAGCGCCTGTCCAGGTCCAAGCCGCAGCTCGGTCTCGTCACTTTGCGCAGCGAGCTTTTCAACCAGCGCGGCGAAGGCGTTTTCGAACTCGAGAACACGGTCATGTTCCTCGCCCGTGGTGCCGCACAGGACCGCTCATGACATTGGACGAGTTCTTCTGCATCGGCGTCACCGTCACCCTCGGCTCGCATAGATTCGAGCCCGAGGCGATCAAGGCGTTCGCCAGGAAATACGATCCGCAGATATTCCATCTCGACGAAGAGGCGGCGAAGAACAGCGTGTTCGGCGGCCTGTGCGCCTCCGGCTGGCACACAGCTGCAACCTGGATGAAGCTGAACCTCGAGACCGGTGTGGAGGCCGAGGGCGCCCGCTGGGCCGGCGCTGGGCCCGCCCCCGAATTCGGCCCCTCGCCCGGCTTCAAGAACCTCAAATGGCTAAAACCCGTCTATGCCGGAGAAACCGTGACCTTCACCCGCACCGCACTTGCCCACCGCCCCATCGCATCGCGGCCGGGCTGGCGAGTGCTGACGCTGCGCTCGGAAGCTTTCGATTCGACCGGCGACAAGGTCATCGAGTTCGAAAGCGCCGTGCTGGTGAAGGTGGGATAAGCAGAGTTCTTTCCTTCTCCCCTTGTGGGAGAAGGTGGATCGGCGCGTAGCGCCGAGACGGATGAGGGGTGCTCCAGCTTGGCACTGCGGCACTCCGTGCAGCACCCCTCATCCGACCTCGCTTCGCGAGCCCACCTTCTCCCACAAGGGGAGAAGGCAGAACACTCTCTCAATGCCCTTCGAACCCGATCAGCGTCCTGACCGGCACGCCGAGCGCCTCGAGCTTGTCGCGGCCGCCGAGGTCCGGCAGGTCGATGACGAAGCAGGCGGTGAGGATGTCGGCGCCGATCTGCCGCAGCAGCTTGACCGCTGCCTCTGCCGTGCCGCCGGTGGCGATCAGGTCGTCGACGAGGATCACCTTCTCACCCGGAGACACGCCATCCCTGTGCATCTCCATCTCGTCCAGCCCGTATTCGAGGCTGTAGGCGACGCGCACCGTCTCGTAAGGCAGCTTGCCCTTCTTGCGGATCGGCACGAAGCCGGCCGAGAGCTGGTGGGCGACGGCGCCGCCAAGGATGAAACCGCGCGCCTCGATACCGGCGATCTTGTCGACCTTCTGGCCGGCATAGGGATGCACCAGCTCGTCGATGGCGCGGCGGAAGGCGCGCGCATTGCTTAGCAGCGTGGTGATGTCGCGAAACAGGATGCCCGGCTTCGGATAGTCCGGAATGGTGCGGATCGCGGCAAGCAGCGTGTCTTCGAGCGAAGGTTTCATGGGGCGGCTCTCCGGGCGTTCGTCCGACTTGAAGACGTGAAAGGGAATTTTGGCCGATCGTAACCCGGCGCGGCCGGCGACGGCTACCGCGATGTCGCGCCTGGAAGAAAATTGTCCGGCAAAGGACTGGAGCCGGCGACCTTCGGAGGCGGTCTTCGGAGGCAGTCCTCAGAACATGCAAAAAAAGGGCGCCCTTCGATGCCCTTTTGATCTCGTGGTTTTCCGTAGCTCAGTGCGCCACGCCGGCCCACACCTTGCGCTTGGTCAGATAGACCAGCGCGCCGAACAGCAACAGGAAGACCAGCACGCGAAAGCCGGTCTTCTTGCGGGCTTCCAGATGCGGCTCGGCTGCCCACATCAGGAAGGCCGACACGTCGCGGGAATACTGGTCGACCGTCTGCGGCGAGCCGTCGTCATAGGTCACCTGATCGTCTGAAAGCGGGTTGGGCATCTTCAGCGAGACGCCGGCTATGAAGTACGGATTGTAGTGGGTGCCTTCCGGTATCTCCATGCCCGCCGGCGGCTGCTCGTCATAGCCGGTCAGCAGCGAGTGGATGTAGTCGGGACCGCCCTGGGCGTATTGCGTGAAGATGTCGAAGATGAAACGCGGAAAACCGCGCGTGACGCCCCGCGCCTTGGCCAGCAGCGACATATCGGGCGGCGCAGCCCCGCCATTGGCGGCCGCTGCTGCCTGGTCGTTGGGGAACGGCGCCGGAAAATGGTCGGACGGTATGCCGGGACGTTCGAACATGTCGCCGGCATCGTTGGGACCGTCGTTGATCGTGTACTCGGCGGCCAGCGCCTTGACCTGCGCTTCCGAATAGCCAAGATCTTCCAACGTGCGAAACGCCACCAATTTCATCGAATGGCAGGTGGCGCAAACTTCCTTGAAGACCTTCAGCCCACGCTGCAACTGCGCCTTGTCGTAGGTGCCGAAAGGCCCGGCGAAGCTCCAGTCCATCTCCTTCGGCTGGTGTATCGGGAAATGCGTCGGCGCGGCTTCGCTGTGCGCCTCCTCCTGGGCGATCGCCCCGGTGGTCGCGGCCGCGGTGCCTGCCAGCACAAGGCCGAGCAGCGCCAGCGAGGTGAGAATCGTCTTCATACCAAATCCCCTTGAGATTCTCTGGCGCGCTGTCGTCGTCTCGAGCATGATCTTGTCCGAAAACCGGTCTCCACTTTTCGGGGTCATGCTCAGCCCTTGGTTTCCGGCGCGGCTGTCGCGCGAGCCGGATGCCCGCCACCGCCACCCTTGTTCTTCTCGAGAACTGCCTCGGTGATCGAGTTCGGCAATCGCCGCGGCTTCTCGACCAGGCCCAGCACCGGCAGCACGACCAGGAAGAAGGCGAAGTAGAACAAAGTCGCCATCTGCGCCATGAAGACATAGCTGCCCTCGGCCGGCTGCGAGCCCAGCCAGCCAAGCAGGACGGCATCAATCACGAACAGCCAGAAGAACAGCTTGTACCAGGGCCGGTAGACCGCCGAGCGCACCTTCGAGGTGTCGAGCCACGGCACCAGGAACAGCATGGCGATGGAGCCGAACATCGCGAGCACGCCACCGAGCTTGGAGTTGATCGGCCCGATATTGAAGGTGATGGCGCGCAGGATCGCGTAGAACGGCAGGAAGTACCATTCCGGCACGATGTGGGCCGGCGTCTTCAGCGGGTCGGCGACGACGTAGTTGTCGGGGTGGCCGAGAAAGTTCGGCAGGTAGAAGACGAAATAGGCGAAGATGAACAGGAACACCAGCATCCCGAACGCGTCCTTGATGGTCGCGTAAGGGGTGAAGGCGACGGTATCGGTCTTCGATTTGACCTCGATGCCGGTCGGGTTCGACTGGCCGACCACATGCAGCGCCCATATGTGCAGCACGACGACGCCGGCGATCATGAACGGCAGCAGATAGTGCAGTGAAAAGAAACGGTTCAGCGTCGGGTTGTCGACGGCGAAGCCGCCGAGCAGAAGCTGCTGGATCCATTCGCCGACCAGCGGAATGGCGGTGAAGAAGCCGGTGATGACGGTCGCGCCCCAGAACGACATCTGTCCCCAGGGCAGCACATAGCCCATGAAGCCTGTCGCCATCATCAGGAGATAGATGATGCAGCCGAGGATCCACAGAAGCTCGCGCGGCGCCTTGTAGGAGCCGTAATAGAGGCCGCGGAAGATGTGGATGTAGACGGCGACGAAGAAGAACGACGCGCCGTTCGAATGCATGTAGCGCAACAGCCAGCCCGAGTTCACGTCGCGCATGATCTTCTCGACCGAATCGAAGGCGAGACTGCTGTCCGCCGCGTAGTGCATGGCCAGCACGATCCCGGTCAGAATCTGCGCCCCCAGCATGAGCGCCAGGATGCCGCCGAAGGTCCACGCATAATTGAGGTTGCGCGGCACCGGATAGGCGACGAAGCTGTCATAGACCAGCCGCGGCAGCGGCATGCGGGCGTCGACCCAGCGTCCGATACCGGTCTTGGGCGTATAGGTCGAGTGTCCCTCGCTCATCGAAATGTCCCTCGCCTCAGCCGATACGGATCTTGGTGTCGGAAATGAACTGGAATACCGGCACCGACATGTTCTCCGGCGCCGGTCCGCCGCGGACGCGGCCGGCGGTGTCGTATGTCGAACCGTGGCACGGGCAGAACCAGCCGCCGAACTCGCCTTCCTGGCCGAGCGGAATGCAGCCGAGATGGGTGCAGACCTGGACCATCACCATCCAGGCCTCCTTGCCCGGCATGGTGCGGTTGGCGTCCGTCGCCGGCGCATCGGCCGGCAGATTGGCGTTACGGGCGAGCGGATCCTTGAGCTCGGCCAGATTGACCGCCTCGCCGTCCTTCATCTCTTGTTCGGTGCGGTTGCGCACCACCACCGGCTTGCCGCGCCATTTCACGACAAGCGACGTTCCCGGAGTCAGCGAGGAGACGTCGACCTCGACCGAGGCCAGCGCCAGCGTCGAGGCATCCGGGCGCATCTGGTCGATGAACGGCCAGGCGACGGCACCCGCGCCGACCACCGCGGCCATGCCCGTGGCGACGTAGAGAAAATCACGACGGTTGGGATCCTGGATGTCGGTTGCGCTCACGGGTGCCTGATCCTTTCGCCTCTTCCGTGCCGGTGGCCGAGGCTTGTTCCCCGCTCTTTCACGCCAACCCGACAGCGCATTGCGAACAGGCTAGCGAATTCCTCCGGCAATTGGCCTTCGGTTTATGCGTGAAGCCCGTTTTTGTCCAGACGGGTGAAGGCACAAGGGCAGATTGTCGCGGGGACGCAATTCGACGGCGGACGGCGTGGCGACGAAGACGGCGAAACCACAGGAAAACAATGGAAAAACGGGAGCCGGTGTTTGCCTCGACAGGAGACCCAGCCTCGGTCTATCCTCGGCTCATGGCGCATGTCATCGACCGCGACAAATGGGCCAGGACGCCCGACCGCTGCCCCGACCATTGGCAGGGTGAACTGCAGTGCGGCGCCTACGGCTCCAGAAGCTGCCTGATCTTCAACCATCTGCCGGAGATCGGCGGCGGCCCGCGGCTGCACATGCATCCCTATTGCGAGATTTTCATTATCCGCGCTGGCACCGGCCTGTTCACCGTCGGCGACCGGCAGATCGAGGCGTCGGCTGGCCAGATCCTGATCGTGCCGCCGAACACGCCGCACAAATTCACCAATCTCGGCCCAGGCCCGCTGGAGACCACCGACATCCACGAAAACGGCAGTTTCATCACCGAATGGCTCGAGTAGGCCATGATCACGAACCGAAGGTCCGCGTTAGCGAAAACCGGAACCGGTTTTCGGAAAAGATCATGGTCGAACTAGTGGTGAAAATCTGACGCTTGGTACCCGAGGTTAGACAACCGCTTTGGTGGAGAGCGGAAGTACCAGGAATTGTCATCTGTAGCAGGATTGAGGTCCAAAACTGCCATTCGATGATGCGTGTAAGCGAAAATCCAAAATCTTCTGGAATCTTGCGGATCTTCGCTTGGGTGCCGTCTCAGCTCGTCGCGAACATTCGCGCCACCCCGGCAATTGTCGCCTCAGTCGAGGCTGGCCGGCGACGAGAACGGCTGATTGGCGTCCACCACGAAGATGGCCAGCTCGTCGAGATCGGTGGTGCCGGCGTTGAACACCTCCATCTGCGTATCGGCCCCGTGTCCGGTCATGGTCGTGCCAGCTTCAGCGTAGGTTACGCCCTGGGGCGTCCTCTGGCCGAGCTTGCCGGCCAGCACATAGAAGGCCTCCGGTCCCGGATGTGTATGGATCGCCGACTTGGCACCGGGCGCTCCACCGGCGCGGTTGACGCGCAGCAAATACTCGCTCGCGCTGATCGGCGGAAGGGGACCGATCTCGACGACCTTGGTTCCGCCGGGCGTAGAGCCATCCTTCGGTCCAAGCGTGAACAGCCAGACCTTGCCTGCGACCTCCGCCGCAAGCGAGGTCGGGCCCGCAGCGGTTTGGGCCTGCGCCAGCGTTGGGAAATTTTCCAGCCGCCAGTACAACGGTCCGGAGGGCAGTTCCTTCACCTTTTTCTCAACCACCGGCTCGACGGCGAATTTGCTGTCTGCGGGCATTGAGGCTGACGTCATCAACCCGAAAGCACACAGGGAGAACAGAAGCACGCCAATACGGCGAGCGCTGAGAGAATGCGGCTTCATGGTCGGTCCTCCTTTGCATGGTCGTCCCCGCGACCAAAATATTAGCTGCTGCTAAGATAGCATCTTTGCCGCCTTACGGCACGACCAAATTCGGGCCACCCCCGAGAGCGCCTGCCGCCAAAGAGGTCGGATCGCGAAGGTCCGATTGTCGCGCGACCGCGCCGGGCATTGGCAATTCGGCTGCACCGTAAATGCCGGCTGCAGCAGACATCCTGACACCGACGTGTCTCCGCCTGCCTTCGCTCGTTAAACAATCGCAGCTCCGGCGATATCGCTTGAGGCCAGGTTGCGGTCCGAGCGTGAACAGCCAGACCTTGCAAAATCACGGTTCTGATGCGCAGTCGCAGTAATGGAAGGTGGCGAGATAGCCGGGGAGTACGCGCATGAACTCCTGTTGATGGGTCCAAGCTCTGCATTCGGCCATGGAGGTCATGGGTTTGACGTGGGGGAGCCTGATTAGCTTCCCCTGGTTGGTCAGATGGATTGTGACAGCGATAGCGGTGAACATGGCGCGGTCGTCCATCGGCCCGGGGCTACAGAACTTCGCGATGCGGGAATCCGCATTTGCAGCCGTTTGCGCCGCCAGGAGAAGAGCCAGAACGATGATGGGCTTGGTGCGATTCATGTCTTCCTCCGTTCCATCCGGTGCTGATGGGATCGCTTGGAAGCGACGGCCAAATGGGCTACGCTAGGAAGCGCGCCAGGAGGGTGAAATGTCCCGAACGGCTCCTGAAATTGAGCCGAAATCTGCTGAAACGATCACGTTCCGCGGTTTTGTCTTTCTTGCGAAAAGCAGAGAACTCCGAACCGTCGACGGCAAAGCGGTCGATCTTCGCAGCCAGTCCGCCGAGGTGCTCTCCGCGCTCGCGGCGCGACCGGGCGAGATCGTGTCCAAGGATGCGCTGATGCAGGCGGTTTGGCCCGACACCTTCGTCACCGACGACAGCCTGACCCAATGCATTGCCGATATTCGCCGCGCATTGGAAGACGACAAGCACATGATCGTGCAAACCCTCCCAAAGCGAGGCTACCGGCTGCATGCCGATCCATTGGGGGCGGCGGGCCCAAACGCCGTAGCCGGCACGGAACGAGCCAAGACACGATCCTCACGACGCAGTTTGATACTTGCTGCACTCGTTCTGTTCGCTGTCGCGATCAGCGCGTATTTCAGTGCAAAGATGTGGCAATCCGCTCCGGTTCCTTCGAGCGACATGCCCAGGATTGCGGTCCTTCCCTTCGAGGACTTCAGCGCCGGTGCGGACAAGGGATATCTCAGCGATGCCGTCGCCGAGGGGATCATCACCGAGCTTGCGCGGAGCAAGACTTATGCCGTAATCGCCCGGAACTCGAGCTTCAGGTACCGCGATCAGCCGGTTGACATTAGGCAGATCGGAGATGAACTCGGCGTCGACTACCTGCTCGAAGGTAGCCAGCAGAAGATCGGAGACCGGCTGAAAGTGACCGCCCAGTTACTTGATGCGCGTGACGGATCGCATGTCTGGGCCAACAGCTACAACCGGGAGATTGGCGATTTTTTCGTCGTCCAGGAGGAAATCATCCGCACGCTTGCGGATCGGGTCGGGTCGAGCATCGAGCGCCCCCTGCCAAAGAGCGACATCGCGCAGGTCAGCGCGCTCAGCTATTACCTGATGGGAAAGGCCGAGATTAAAGAGGACTTCTCTGCCGAGGGGAACGAGTTGCTACGGCAGTTCAGCCTCAAGGCGATCGATGCGGATCCGAACTCCCAGTTCGGCTATATCGGGATGGCCTGGCACTATCGCAATGACGCGGTTTTCTGGCACAAGCAGGAAAATAACGATGAGGAGGCGTTGAAGCGCGCCGCCGAGTACGCCGACAAGGCGATCCTGCTCGCTCCGAACGATGCCGACTCGCATCATATCCGCGCCCAAATCCACTCCGAAGCGGGAGAGGTCGAGCTGGCCCTTGCACGGTTCAACCTGGCGATAGCCCTGAACCCCAGCGATTCGAATATTCTCGTCCACAGTGCGGGCGTGCTGCTGAATGTTGGCCGCACGGACGACGCGATCGATCGGATCGAGCAGGCCAAGGGCATCGATCCTTTCTACCCAGACTGGTTCAACTGGCAGATGGGCTGGGCGCTCTATGAAAAGAACGATTGCGGGGCTGCACTGACGGCGATGCGGAAAATGTCCAGAATCCCGAGCGGCGCACGCCGCATGCTTGCGGGGATCTACGCTTGTCTGGGAAACCAGCAGGAGGCAAAGGAAGCGCTTGCGGTTTTCCTCAAAGACTCGCCTGGCGACTCCATCAGCAAACAACGCAGGCAGTGGGAGAAGAACTACACCGTCCCCGGAAGCCTCGACCGCTGGATCGAACACATGCGGTTCGCAGGTTTGCCGGAGTGACGGCCGACCGTATACGGCCCGGCAGAAGCCAATTGGCCGTAAAAAAACGTCGAAGCCTATGTGTTACGAGCGCTGGCTGCCCCTCAAAGTGGGATCGTCCTTCTTCGCATGGAATATGGGTGCGGGAAGTCGGCAATAGGGCCGACTTGCGCCATAGTGCGCTCGCACCCGAACTTTTGGAACGGGTCGAAATCGATATTTCGTCTTCAGTACCATCAGATTTTCAACACCATTGTCTATTTCGCGCCGAGCCTGGCCAGCACGGCTTTGGGGATGTTGTATTCCCGGATCACTGCGTCGTGTTTGCGCAAGCCGCACAATTCGCGCTGGATGAAGTAGGCGTGGACCGCCTCGGCCGCGTCCTTGAGCAGCCGGGCGCGTTGCTCGCCATCGTCGCCATGCTCGCGCAATCTCGCCAGCGTCTCATCCACGCGTCGGCCGGCGCGGCCGAGCGCCGCCGCCTTTTCGCCGAGGATTTCATGGCCGAGCAGGTCGAGCGCGCTCTCCTGCGCTCCCGATCGTCCGAAATTCGATGGCATTCGCACCGACATGATTCACTCCGGTTTTGCTGAAATCTGGCCCTACTCCGCCGGCCGAGTGTCCTCCAGCACGCTCTCCTCGTTGAACAGGAAGCCGCCGGACTGCCGCTTCCACAGCCGCGCATAGAGCCCATCGAGCGCCACCAGCTCGTCATGCGTGCCTTGCTCGACGATGCGGCCGCCGTCGAGCACCACCAGGCGATCGAGCGCGGCGATGGTCGACAGCCGGTGCGCGATGGCGATGACCGTCTTGTTCTCCATCAGCCGCACCAGATTTTCCTGGATGGCCGCCTCGATGTCGGAATCAAGCGCCGACGTCGCCTCGTCGAGTATCAGGATCGGCGCGTCCTTGAGGAAGACGCGGGCGATCGCCACGCGCTGGCGCTGGCCGCCAGACAATTTCACGCCGCGCTCGCCGACAAAGGCCTCATAGCCCTGGCGATCGCGATTGTCGCGCAAGTCGAGGATGAAGTCGTGCGCCTCGGCCTTCTTCGCGGCCGCGATCACCTCGGCGTCGGTTGCTTCCGGCATGCCGAGCTTGATGTTGTCGCGCAAGGAACGGTGGAAAAGCGCGGTATCCTGGCTGACGACGCCGATGTTGGCACGCAGCGAATTCTGCGTCACCTTCGAGACGTCCTGGCCGTCGATGGTGATCTTGCCGGCCTCGAGCTCGTAGAGGCGCAGGATTAGATTGGCCAGCGTCGTCTTGCCGGCGCCGGACGGACCGACCAGTCCAACCTTCTCGCCCGGCCGCACGACAAGATCGATGCCGTTGAGCACGCCGAATCCCTTGCCGTAGTGGAACTCGACGTTGTTCACTTCGATCCGGCCGCCGGTCACGACAAGCTCCTTGGCGTCGGGCGTATCGGTCAGGCCGAGCGGCTGCGAGATCAGCGCCTTCGAGTTTTCCAGCACGCCGAGATTCCGCAGGATGCTGTTGAGCTGCATCATCAGCCGGCCGAGCAGCATGTTGAGCCGCAACACCAGGGACAGCGTGAAGGCGACGGCGCCGACGGTGATCGAGCCTTCGATCCAGAGATAGACGGCAAAACAGGCGATCGCGGTGATCATGATCCCCGACAGCGTCGTCAGCGCCATGCGAACGCCGGTCAGCCTGCGGGTGAACGGGCGCAGCGCATCGAGATAGATATTGAAGCCGCTCCTGATGTATCGGTCGTCGCCATCGGCGGAGAACAGCTTCAGCGTCTGCACGTTCGAGTAGGAATCGACAAAGCGGCCGGTGATCATCGAACCGGCCTCTGCGGTTTGCTCGGCATGCTTGCGGATCGCCGGCAGATAGCGCCTGGCCAGCCAGCCGAAGGCGGTGATCCAGATCACCACCAGCGCCGCCAGCCGCAAGTCGAGGCCGGCGACCAGCACCAGCGTCGTTACCGTATAGACGACCATGAACCAGACGACCTCGATGAAGCTTTGCATCAAATCGCCGGTCGCCTGCCCGGCCTGCCAGACTTTTGTTGCGATGCGGCCGGCGAAATCGTTCTGGAAGAAGTTGTAGGACTGGCGCGAGACATGGCGGTGCGCCTGCCAGCGCACCAGATTGTAGAAGCCGGGGGTGATCGTCTGCTCGTCGACCAGCGCCGCCAGGCCGACGACGATGGTGCGGACGACCAGCACCACGGCGGCCATGAAGACAAGTTCGGGACCGGCGGCAGTCCACAGCGCGTCCCAGCTGCGCTCGCCAGGGAGCTGGTCGAGAATGTCGACCAGCCTGCCGACGAAGTAGAACATCCCAGCCTCGACCAGCGGCGCAATGCCGCCGATGACAAGCATGGCGAAGAAGGCGACCTTCGCCTGGCCGACATAGTGCCAGAGGAAACCGCTGACGCTGACCGGTGGCCGAAGGCTCGCGGGCTCCCTGAACGGATAGACCCAGTTCTCGAACCAGCGATAGACGGCAATCATCATTCTGGTGCCATCATTCTGCGGCCCATCATTCCGCTGCTTGACCCTTCACAATGGCATCGTTGGCGGCCGCACCCTCGTCGAGCAGGAAGCCGCCCGACTGACGCTGCCAAAGCTGCGCATAGAGCCCGCCGCTGGCGACGAGTTGCTCATGCGAACCCTCCTCGATGACGCGGCCCTTGTCCATGACGACGAGCCGGTCCATCGCCGCGATGGTCGAGAGCCGGTGCGCGATGGCGATGACGGTCTTGCCTTGCATGAGCTTGTAAAGGTTCTCCTGGATCGCCGTCTCAGCCTCTGAATCGAGCGCAGACGTCGCCTCGTCGAGGATGAGGATCGGTGCGTCCTTCAGCATAACACGGGCAATTGCGATGCGTTGCCGCTGGCCGCCTGACAATTTGACGCCACGATCGCCGACATGCGCATCGAAACCGGTGCGGCCACTGGCGTCCGAAAGCCTTGATATGAAATCAAGCGCCTCGGCGCGGCGTGCTGCCTCGACCAGCATCTCGTTGCTGGCGTCCGGTCGGCCATAAAGGATGTTCTCGCGCACTGAGCGATGCAGCAGCGAGGTATCCTGCGTGACCATGGCGATCTGGGCGCGCAGCGAATCCTGCGTCACCGCCGCGATTTCCTGGCCGTCGATCAGGATCTTGCCGCTTTCAAGGTCGTAGAAGCGCAACAGAAGGTTGACCAGCGTCGACTTGCCGGCGCCCGAGCGGCCAACGATGCCGACCTTTTCGCCCGGCTTCACCGTCAGCGACAGGCGTTCGATCATGCCTTTCTGCTTGCCGTAGTGGAAGCGGATGTCTTCGAAACGGATCTCGCCCTTGGTCACGACAATGTCCTTGGCGCCAGGCCTGTCTTCGACGACGCGCGGCAGCGAGATCGAGCTGATGCCGTCCTGCACCGTGCCGATATTCTCGAACAGGGTGGACATCTCCCACATGATCCATTGCGACATGCCCCAGAGCCGAAGAACAAGCCCTATGACCAGGGCGACGGCGCCGATCGTCACCACCTGGCCGAGCCAAAGCCACAGCGAGATCGCAGTGACCGAAAACAACAGCAGTGAGTTGAGGACGTAGAGCAGGCCGTAGAGCTGCGTCACCAGCCGCATCGACCGGTAGACCGTATCGAGAAAGCCGGCCATGCCTTCCCGTGCGAAGGACGCCTCGCGCCGCGCATGCGAGAACAGCTTGACCGTCTGGATGTTGGAGTAGCTGTCGACGACGCGGCCGGTCATGGTCGAGCGCGCGTTGGCCTGCTCCTCGCCGACCTTGCCCAATCGCGGGATGAAATAGCGCAGGAGCAAGACATAGCCGGCAAGCCAGACGGCAAGCGGTGCTGCCAGCCGCCAGTCGGCCGAGCCGACAATGAACAGCATGCCGAGGAAATAGACCACGACATAATTGAGCACGTCGATGAGCTTGATGACGCATTCGCGCACGGCGAGCGCCGTCTGCATGAGCTTGGTCGCGATGCGTCCGGCGAACTCGTCTTGGTAGAAGGCCATCGACTGCTTGAGCAGGTAGCGATGCACCTGCCAGCGGATACGCATCGGATAGTTGCCCATCAGCGTCTGCTGGTTGAGGAGCGCATGGAACCAGACCGTCGCCGGCAGCGCGAAAACCACGATGAAAGCCATGCCTGCGAGCTTCCAGCCCTCGGTCTGCAGGAATGTCTCGCGATTCTGCACCGACAGCCAGTCGACGATCCGGCCCATGAAGCCGAACATCCACACCTCGGCAAGGGCGATAGCCGTCACCAGCATCGCATCGATTCCAATGTAGGGCCACGCGCCGCGCGTATAGTGGACGCAGAAGGCGATCAGCGTCTTCGGCGGCTCGACCGGCTCCTCGGCAGGGAACGGATCGAGCCTTGTTTCAAACCAGCGGAACATTGTCTTGGTACTCACATGCTCGTTTTCGCTCACGCCGCGCGGGAGTGCGTAGCGTCCTGGGAGCGCATGGCGTCATGGTTCGCGTGGCAGCAAGGACCGGCGTCCCGGAATCACCCGGGCCGCCGATCCTGCTTCGCGCAATATAGGATGTCGCGGGCTTTTCGCCGACAGGCTCGTTTGACGATCCTGACAGCGCTGTGTCGACGACCCGGAGTTTCGCGCCGGTTTTCGCGCCAGGGCGGATCAGCCTGATGATCCGGCGTACCAGCGAGGGCCGGCTGCGGTCGGGAACCGCGCGCGAGAAATCGACGTCCGGCAGCATGCCGCGATGCGGGCGCCGGCGGGTTTCGGCGTGAACCGCCGACGAGTAGGTTTCGCCGACCAAAAGCGCCCAGGTCGCCATCCTGCGCTCGTGCAGGTTTCTTGAACCGGGAATTTTGCAGGGATCGAACATCGGTCCGTCCTCCATGTGAAAATAGGGAAGAAAATCCGGCCTGTCCGCAGCTGAATGGCCAGCGAAAGGCGGGGGTTGAACAGCGGCGTGCTCAGGCGGGGCGTTCAGCCCCTTCGACAGCTTGAAAAACATCGCAGGATTCCTTCGAAGACCGAAAAAGGGTTTCGGCTAAGAATCGATGCGATCGAAGTCTAAAAGGTCAGGAGAATCGTCGAACCGAAACCGCCGGCAGGCAGGTAAGCCCACATGAGGGGCGCTGGTTGTGCATGATCATCATGAATTACCCCTCCATCGGTTCGGGTTGACAATGCCCGCCGTATAACCGACTTCGCAGAAAATGACCACCCGCCGGTCCAGAAATTTCCAAAACCGCGAACCTGTTGTGGCCGATCTGCCACTTATTAGAAGGATGCGGAAATGAACAACCGTCTCCGCATCGCGCTCTACCAGCCGGATATCGCCGGCAACACCGGGACAATCCTGCGCTTCGCGGCTTGCCTCGGTCTCGGCGTCGACATCATCGAACCGGCCGGCTTCCCGCTCTCCGACCGGGCGCTGAAACGGGCCAGCATGGATTATCTCGAAATGGCGGCGCTGACCCGGCATGTCGACTGGCAAGCCTTCGAGAACTGGCGCAGAGGCGAAGCGCGGCGGCTGGTGCTGCTGTCGACCAGAGCCGCGACCGCCTATGCGGATTTCGCCTTCGCCGACGCCGACATTCTTTTGTTCGGCCGCGAATCCGCAGGCGTGCCGGATCCTGTCCACGAGGCGGCGGATGCGAGACTGACCATCCCGATGCAGCCGGGCGCGCGCAGCATCAACGTCGCGCTTTCCGTCGCCATGGTGGCCGGCGAGGCGATCCGGCAGCTCGGATAGGATTTGCAGAGGCGCAGCGAACATGGCCGCTTTCTCGCCAACGACTGCACCGTCGCTTGTCATTCTTACCCAGGCGCACATCGCCTTCTCCTGCGGTTTGCATATCAAGGGTTTCTTCGTTACAAGCTCAACTTAACTTGAGGTCAAGCGGAAAATTCAAATGGCTGCGGTGACGGAATTGACGGTCGGCCAGGTGGCCACACGCAGCGGGGTGGCAGTGTCGGCGCTGCATTTCTACGAGGCGCGCGGATTGATCCGCAGCCACCGCACATCAGGCAACCAGCGGCGCTACGGCCGCGACGTGCTGCGGCGGGTGGCGATCATCAAGGTGGCACAGGAGGTCGGCATCTCGCTGGCCGAGATCGGCGAGGCATTGGCATCGCTGCCTGAAGGCCGCACGCCGACGCGCGGGGACTGGAATGTGCTTTCAACCGCCTGGCGCGACCAGCTCGATCGCAAGATTGCCCAGTTGAAGAAGCTGCGCGACGGGCTGACCGACTGCATCGGCTGCGGCTGCATGTCGATCGACAAGTGCCCGCTGCGCAACAAGGAAGACCGGCTGAGCGCCCAAGGCCCGGGCGCAAGGCGGTTGTTGGTCGCTCGCTAATCCGCCGCCGGCAATCGCCTGATGGTGAATTCGATGACGTCGCCCGGCCGCTCGAACCAGCTTTCGATCTCGGTCCAGTAGGCCTGCTTGGGAAAGCGCTCGAACCATTCCTTCGCCTTGAGCCGCGCATCGGAGCGCGGCAGGACGAAGGTCTCGCGCAAAAACCCGTCGCGCGGCATGCGCTCGCGCTCGGCGCGCGAACGGTCGAGCCTCTTCTTCAGGCCATCCAGCGGCGGTCTTGCCGGAGTGCGCACGAAAGAACTCCATTCACACTTGACCCTTGCACCTAAGAGATTAGGGATCGCGGCCGGAAAAGACGAGTCATTTGTCGGGGTACGCGCCCGACAACCGGAGACAGCATTTGCAACGACCCGAAATACCGGCGGGGCTGCCGGCCGACATCGAACAGAAGAAGATGAAGGCGCGGCTGTGGTTCGAGACGCTGCGCGAGCGCATCTGCGCCGCCTTCGAGCAGATCGAACAGGACCTGCAGGGGCCGCAGGCTTCATGGTCGCCCGGCCGCTTCGAAAAGACGCCGTGGCAGCGCGACGCCGGCAAGGGCGGCGGCGGCACCATGTCGATGATGCGCGGCCGCGTCTTCGAGAAGGTCGGCGTCCACACCTCGACGGTCTATGGCGAGTTCTCGCCGGAGTTCAGGAAGCAGATGCCGGGCGCCGAGGAAGACCCGCGCTTCTGGGCGAGCGGCATTTCGCTGATCGCCCATCCGTGGAACCCCAACGTGCCCGCGGTGCACATGAACACCCGCATGGTCGTCACCTCGCGCCAATGGTTCGGCGGCGGCGCCGACCTGACGCCGGTGCTCGACCGTCGCCGCAGCCAGGAGGACCCGGACACGGTCGCCTTCCACCGCGCCATGCAATTCGCCTGCGAGAAGCACGCTGGCGTCGCCGACCACGCGAAATTCAAGGCCTGGTGCGACGAGTATTTCTATCTGCCGCACCGCAACGAACCGCGCGGCACCGGCGGCATCTTCTTCGACTGGCTGCATTCGGACGAGGACAGAGGCGGCTGGAACGCCGATTTCAACTTCGTCCAGGATGTCGGGCGCACTTTTCTCGTCGTCTACGGGCATCTGGTGCGGGCCAATTTCAACGACAACTGGACCGACGGCGACCGCGAAGAACAGCTCATTCGCCGCGGCCGCTATGTCGAATTCAACTTGCTTCACGATCGCGGCACCATCTTCGGGCTGAAGACCGGCGGCAACGTTGCCGCGATCCTGTCCAGCCTGCCTCCAGAGGTGAAATGGCCGTAAAATCTCGGTGAGTCGGACGTGAGTCGCAATCAGGTCCAAATCGCAGGATTTTGGCGGCGAATGTGGCGCGCAGAATATCTTTTTCGTCTAATATCCACTTGAAAAAACAGGACTATTTTTCGTTCCGGGCCGGGAAACGCCGGCGGTTCTTGCCTCCCTGGAACCGCGACCCGACGCGACCGGACGGCCCATGATTGAGTGGGGCACCTTCCAAAAATGGTGCCTTCATTTCCAGGAGAGCATGCCATGCGCAAGCTTATTATGTCGGTTGCGGCTGCTGCCGTTCTTGCCTCTGGTGGCGCTGCCTTCGCAGCGGTCAAGCACACCACGGGCACGGTCAAGACCTATGATGGAACGGCGATGAGCCTTGTTCTGGATAACGGATCTACCTTTACGCTGCCCAAGGCCTTCAAGAATCCTGGCCTGAAGGCTGGCGAAAAGGTCCGCGTTTCGTGGGACATGAGCGGCAAGCACAAAATTGCCGAGGCAGTCAGGATCGTGAAGTGATGGCCTGCCCGCTGGAGCAAGACGAGGTCTTGCCTCCGGGGTAGCGTCAAGAGGGCGGAGCAGCGATGCTCCGCCTTTTTCGGTCTCTGCAGCAACCAAAACCATCCGATCGTGTTATGCTGGTTCGGCCAGCGCATGACCCGAAAACCGAACCGGTTTCCGACAGAGATCATGCGTCGATCAAAGGTGCTGGAGCTTCCGTGTCAGAGCAGATGCGGCACTCCGAGGAGGAAAGGGAGAAATCCGATGAAGGAATTCCACTGCGGCTCGCTGGTTCCGGGTTGTGACTGGCATACGCGCGCCGACGAGGAAGCCGAGATCATGCGGCGCGCCGTCGAGCATATGCGTGAGACGCATGGCGAGACGATCATTCGCGAGACGATGATCGAAGCGATCCGTTCGCGCATCGAAAAGGCGCGCGACGCGGCCTGATTTGCCTAATTTTCGAGTGCTTCTGCGGCGCGCTTGAGAAGTGCGCCGCGATCCAGCGCAAAGCCGGACTCGATCCACTCGTTTTCGAGGTTCTTCAGGGTTGCGCCGAGTTTCGGCCCGGGCGACGCGCCAAGCCTCGTCAGATCGGCGCCCTTGAGCGGAAAGCCGGGCTTTTTCCATTTTTCGGCAAAGGCCAGCAGCCGCGAAAAGCCGCCGGCTTCGAGCAGCGCGTCGTTGTCCTCGACGGCGCGGGCTCGAGCGGAAGCGAGCGACAGCCGCAAGCGATCGACTATGCCTTGACGATCGCCGCGATAGAGCCGTTTTGCGAGTCCCGCTTCGGTCGTCTTCGGCTCGACGGGCGCTGTCAGCGCCCACTGCCTGAGACGACCGGCGTCGCTGACGGAGAACCTCAACCGCTCGGCGAGCGTCTTCATCCGCGCTGCGTCCGGTGGCACGATCGCTTCCAGCCTGAGCAGCGGGTCCGGCGCCCAGCCGAGATCCTTCTCCGCCCTGGTCAGCGCATGGATCGCATCGATGCCCCATTTCTCGCTCTCCGGCAGAACGCTGGTGAGCACGCCCGCCTGGCGCATCCACAGCAAGGCGCGCGATGGATCGGGGGCCGACAGCAGCTTCTTCAGTTCGGACCAGACGCGCTCGACCGAGAGTTGGCCAAGCCCCTCCTTGAGCCGGGCGCAAGCCTTCAGCCCTTCGGCATCCGGCCGGCCGTCGCCATACCAGGCGAAGAAGCGGAAAAAGCGCAGGATACGCAGATAATCTTCGCGGATGCGCGCCTCCGGATCGCCGATGAAGCGCAGCCGGCGCGCCTCGATATCGGCAATGCCGCCGACCAGGTCGACGATCGTGCCGTCGGCCTCGGCATAGAGCGCGTTGATGGTGAAATCGCGCCGTTCCGCATCGGCTTTCCAGTCGCGTCCGAACGACACTTTTGCCCGCCGACCGTCGGTCTCGATGTCGGCGCGCAGCGTGGTCACCTCGAACGGCTTGCCGCCGGCGACAATCGTTATGGTGCCGTGCTCGATGCCGGTCGGCACGGCCTTGAAGCCCGCCGCCTCGGCGCGGCGGATGGTCTCGTCAGGCACGGTCGTGGTGGCGATATCGACGTCGGCAACCGGCTGGCCGATGAGCGCATTGCGCACCGCACCGCCGGCGACGCGCGCCTCCTCGCCGCCATCCGCGAGCGCCGCAAGCAGCCGCTGCAAATGCCGTTCCCCGAGCCAGTCGGCTTTGCCCGCGAGCGACACCCGGCCGCTCACGTATAGAGCCTTTCATAGAGCGTGCGGATGATGCCCGCGGTGACGCCCCAGATGCGTTGTCCGTCATAGGGCATTTCGTAGAAGACCCATTCGAGGTCGTTCCACATGCGGCTGTCGCGGCCGTGGTTGGCCGGGTCCATCAGAAAGCGCAGCGGCACTTCGAAGGCGGCGTCGACCTCCTCGGAATTCAGCGTCAGTGAAAAGTCCGGCCGCACGATTCCGAGCACCGGGGCGATCCGGTAGCCGCTGCCGGAGACGTAATCGGGCATGCGGCCGATGATCTCGACCCGATCCTGGCCAAGCCCGATCTCCTCGAATGTCTCGCGCAATGCCGCCGCCTCCGGGCTCGGGTCGGTAGGATCGATCGTGCCTCCGGGAAAGGCCACCTGCCCCGAATGGTTGCGCAGCTTTTCCGCCCGCTTGGTCAGCAGAACCGTTGCGTCGCGCCCGTGATCGACCACCGGGATCAGCACGGCGGCATCGCGCAGCGCCTTTGCGAGCTTCAAACGCGGATGTCCGGGGTTGAAGCGATGGTCGCCATAATCGTCGGCGGCATGCGCCAGCGGCTGCGCCGCGACGCGGGCGCGAAAATCCTCGGCCGAAAACGGCGCCGGCGTCACTTGGTCCATAGTGTCACCTGGTCCATCATGCCCCGGTCCATTTGGCGCTGCCTCTCATGCGCTCAGCCGCTGCAGCTTTTCCGCCGGCATGATCGGATAGACCGCACCCTTCGAGCGGACAGCAAACGTCCTTCGGCCGCCGACCTCGATCTCCTCGCCATGCTCGACCAGTTCATACATGACCGGCCGTGCCACCAGCGCCTCCAGCCGTCCGCGCACCAGCACATAGGGTTTCAGGCCGCCGGTCGCCTCCTCGTCGACAAAGCGCAGCGGATGCTCCGGCCCGGCCTCGACCACATCGCCGACATTGGTACGAAAGGTGATGACTTGGCCATCGCCGGTGCCGCAAACATCCATCTCGACGGCGATGAACGGCGCATCGACGACGCGGATGCCGACCCTTTCCACCGGGGTCACCAGATAGGTCCTGCCGTCCTCGTCCTTGCGCAGCACGGAGGAAAACAGCTGCACCAGCGGCATGCGGCCGATCGGCGTGCCCTGGTAGAACCAGGTGCCGTCCTGTCTGATCTCCATGTCGAGATCGCCGCAAAAGGCCGGATTCCAACGCTCCACCGGCGCCGGCCCCTTGCCCGCGCGGGCGGCACGCGAGATCAGCGCCTCCAGTCCGCGCGCCTCGGTCGCTGTCGTCAAACTTCCTTCACGATCGTCGGCGCGTTCTGTCATGGTCACGAAATAGTCACTGTTGTTCCGCTTGTCAGCCTAAGTCAGTGATTTAAGTTCAAAGACAGGCGCCACACGAGGCCGAATCGCGGCACTCTGTGGCGTCGAAGCTGCAAGCCGGTATTTCCAACGAGAAGGATCGATGCTGCATGAGCGTGATGATCAAGGAAAGCCCGATCAGCGAAAAGGACATGATCGCCCAGGCGGAGACGGCGCTGGCCGACATTTCCAGGGTTCGCGAGGGCGTCGGCCGCGTCATCTTCGGCCAGGAAAGCGTCGTCGAACGCACGCTGGTGGCGCTGCTGGCCGGCGGCCATGCGCTGCTGGTCGGCGTGCCCGGCCTCGCCAAGACCAAGCTGGTCGAGACGCTGGGCATCGTGCTCGGCCTCGATTCCCGCCGCATCCAGTTCACGCCCGACCTGATGCCGTCCGATATTCTCGGCTCCGAGGTGATGGAGCAGGACGAATTCGGCAAGCGCTCGTTCCGCTTCATCTCCGGGCCGATCTTCGCGCAACTGCTGATGGCCGACGAGATCAACCGCGCCTCGCCGCGCACCCAGTCGGCGCTGCTGCAGTCGATGCAGGAATACCACGTCACCATTGCCGGTGTCCGCCACGACCTGCCGGCGCCCTTCCACGTGCTGGCGACGCAGAATCCGCTGGAGCAGGAGGGCACCTATCCGCTGCCCGAGGCGCAGCTTGACCGTTTCCTGATGCAGGTCGACATCCTCTATCCGGAAATCGAGGCGGAGCGCCGCATCCTCCTGGAGACCACCGGCATTGAGGACGCCAAGGCGCAGAACGTGCTGCAGCCGGCGCGGCTGAAGGAGATCCAGACCCTCATTCGCCGCATGCCGGTGCCGGAAAGCGTCGTCGAGGCGATCCTCCAGTTGGTGCGCTCGGCGCGCCCCGGCCAGGGCAATGCCGAGACCGACAAGCACGTCGCCTGGGGCCCGGGCCCGCGCGCCAGCCAGTCGCTGACACTGTGCGCCCGCGCCCGCGCCCTTTATGACGGACGGCTGGCGCCGTCGATCGACGATATCAGAGCGCTGGCCGAGCCGGTGCTGCAGCACCGCATGGCGCTGACCTTTGCCGCCCGTGCCGAGGGCACGACCGTGCGCGACGTGGTGGCGAAACTGGCAAAAGGCATCTGATGGCGCGTATAGGCGAGGCCCAGGCTTCGGCGGCGACGCGTGATGCGCTCGCCCGCGGCCGGTTGCGGGCATCGCTGGTGCCGGACCTGCTGGTCGAGGCGCGTCGCATCGTCAACACGGTGATCGCCGGCTGGCACGGCCGCCGCAAGCGCGGCATCGGCGAGAATTTCTGGCAGTTCCGGCCCTATGTCGAGGGCGACTCCTCGCGCATCGACTGGCGCCGCTCGGCCCGCGACGACCACATCTATGTGCGAGACCGCGAATGGGAGGCCGCCCATACGGTGTGGCTGTGGGCAGATCCCTCGCCTTCCATGCTCTACAAATCGACCGGCGCCACCGTCTCGAAGGAGTCCCGCGCGCTGGTGCTGGCGCTGGCCATGGCCGAGCTTCTGTCGCGCAGCGGCGAGCGCATCGCCTGGCCCGGGCTGACCGATCCGTTCACCGCCCGCAACGGCGCCGAGCGGATCGCAGCACAACTCAGCCATGCCGGCGAATTGCCGGCAAAGCCCAACCTGTCCGCCATCCGCCGCTTCTGCGACATCGTCATCGTCAGCGACTTCCTCGATCCGGTCGAGGACACCATCGCCTGGCTTGACGTGCTCGCCCGCCACGGCGTGCGTGCCCATCTGATCGAGGTCGCCGACCCGGCCGAGGAGAGATTCCCCTATGCCGGCCGCACCGAATTCACCGATCCCGAGACCGGCGACAAGCTGACCGCCGGCCGCGCCGAAACGCTGGGCGATGACTACCGACTGCTTTACATCGCCCGCCGCCAGGAACTGACCGACTGGTGCAAGCGCCTCGGCTGGAGCTTTACCGTCAACCACACCGACCGCCTCGCCTCCGATGCGCTGGTGCGTGTCCACATGGCGATGACCGTCGATGGCAGCTCAGCCGGGAGGATCCGCGCATGAGCTGGCTGCCGCTCTCCTTCGGAGCGCCGATGGTGCTGTGGGGCCTTCTGGCCCTGCCGGTGATCTGGTGGCTTTTGCGGTTCACCCCGCCCAAGCCGCAGACCGAGGTCTTCCCGCCGCTGAAGATCCTGGCCCGCGTGCTGAAGCGCGAGGAGACGCCGCAACAGAGCCCGTGGTGGCTGACGCTGCTCAGGCTGCTGATGGCGGCCCTTATCGTTGCGGCGCTGGCCGAACCTGTCTTCAACCCGCGTGAAAGACTGCCGGCCGAGGGCGCCGCGCTTGCGCTGGTCATCGACAATGACTGGGCAAGTGCCGCCGACTGGGGCCAGCGCGTCGCCACTGCCGAACGGCTGATCACCGATGCCAGCTCCAACGACGTGCCTGTCATCATCGCCTTCACCGCCGAGAAGCCGAATGCCGAGATCGGCCCGTTCGACGCCGCCACCGCGCTCGACCGGCTGCGCGCGGCAAAGCCGCGGCCGATCCCGACCGATCGCCCGGCCGTCTATGCCCGCGTCGCGGCAACCCTGGAGAGCTTGCCGGGCGCCAGCGTCGCCGTGCTCACCGACGGTCTGGCGGCGGAAGGCGACGAGGCCGCCTTCAACACGCTTCTGTCGAAGAACGCCGCCCGTGTCGTCTGGGCCGCCTCCGACCGGCCTGGCCTGATCGGCCTGACCGGCGCCGACAACCAGGTGGACGGCTTCGAGCTGACCGCCATCCGCGCGCCGGGCGATCCGGCGCCGGCTCAGGTGACCGCCGGCGCCTTCGACGACAAGGGCCGCCGCATCGCCGACGCCACGCTGACCTTCTCGCCGGGCGAATCCACCGCCACCGGCACGATGGCGGTGCCGTTCGAGCTGCGCAACGACTTCGCCTCGATCACGCTCGACGGTCAGCGGCAGGCCGGCGCCGTCCGCGTGCTCGACGAGAGTTCCAAGCGCCGCCGCGTCGGACTGCTGTCGCAGGCTGAAGCCGACCAGGCGCAGCCGCTTCTGTCGCCGCTGTACTACATCCGCCGCGCGCTGCAGCCCTTCGCCGATCTGGCCGAGCCGTCGAGCGCCGACCTTGCCGACGCCATCCCGCAGCTCCTCGACCAGAAGCCGGCGATGATCGTCATGGCCGATGTCGGCACCATTCCGCAGCAGGTGCGGCAAAGGCTGGTCGACTGGGTCGACAATGGCGGCACGCTGGTGCGATTCGCCGGCTCGCGGCTGGTCGCCGCCGGCAATGACGACGACCTGCTGCCGGTCAGGCTGCGCACCGGCGAGCGCTCGCTCGGCGGCGCGCTGTCGTGGACGACGCCGCAGCCGGTCACCGATTTTCCGAAGACCGGCCCCTTCGCCGATCTCGCTCCGCCGGCCGAGGTCACCGTCACCAGGCAGGTGCTGGCCGAGCCGACGCCCGATATCGTCGAGCGCAGCTGGGCCACGCTTGCCGACGGCACGCCGCTGGTGACCGGTATGAAGAGGGGCAAAGGCACGCTCGTCCTGTTCCATGTCACGCCGGAGGCGACCTGGTCGAACCTGCCGATCTCCGGCAGCTTCGTCGAGATGCTGCGCCGCATCGTGCAACTGTCGCGCAACCAGGGTGCGGCGGTCGCCAATGCCGAAGCCGCCGCCGCCTCGCTGGCGCCCTATCGCATGATATCAGCCGATGGCACGCTGGTGCCGCCGACGCCGGATGCACGGCCGCTCGTGCCGGGTGCCGGCCCGCTGCCGGTGACGTTCGAGAATCCGCCCGGCCTGTATGGCTCCGACACCGGCGTCATCGCTCACAATCTGCTCAATGCCGAAAGCAGCTTGGCGCCGCTGGTCCGTCCTCAGATCACCGTGCCGGTCACCACCGTCCAGTACGCTTTCGACGAATCGCACAATTTGAAGGGCCCGCTGGTGGCGGCAGCTCTCCTGCTGATGGTCCTTGATACGCTGGCGGTGTTCTGGATGGGCGGCCTGTTATCGCGCCGGCCGCGCCGCGCCGGCACGGCCGCCGCAACCACCGCCGCCCTGCTGATTGCGCTCGGCGCCCTGGTCGGCCACACCGACATCGCCCGCGCCGACGATGCCAAACCCGGTGATGAGCGGGCGATCGAGGACATTTCGAAAACCCGGATCGGCTATGTGCAGACCGGCGACCGGAGCGTCGATTCGATCAGCCAGGCCGGGCTGGAGGGCCTGACCCGCTTCCTGATCGAGAAGACCGCGCTCGAGCCGGGGGCGCCGGCCAGCGTCGATATCTCGAAGGACCAGCTTGCCTTCTATCCGCTGATCTATTGGCCGATCGATCCTGCCGCGCCGATGCCGAGCCAGGCCGCGATCGCCCGCGTCGACGCCTATATGCAGCAGGGCGGCACGGTGCTGTTCGATACGCGCGACCAGTTCGCCACCGGCATCGGCGCGGAGCAGGCCAGCCCGGCGACGGAGCGGCTGCGCGACATCCTCGGCAACCTCAACGTGCCGGCGCTGGAGCCGGTGCCGTCGGACCATGTGCTGACCAAATCCTTTTACATCCTGCCTGAGTTTCCCGGACGCTTCGCCGGTGGCCCGCTCTGGGTCGCGGCGTCGCTCGAAGCCAGCAACACCGAGAACCGCCCGGTGCGCACCGGCGACGGCGTCTCGCCGATCATGATCACCGCCAATGATTTCGCCGGCGCCTGGGCGGTCGACGAGAATGGCGACCCGCTTTTGCCGACCGTGCCGTCGGATCCGATGCAGCGCATTTATGCGCTGCGCGCCGGCGTCAACATCATGATGTACATGCTGACCGGCAACTACAAATCCGATCAGGTGCATGTGCCGGTGCTGCTCGAACGGCTGGGGCAGTAAGCCATGAACTTGTCGCTCGCCTTCGAACCGCTCATCTCCTGGCCGCTGCTCGGCCTGGTGCTGGCGCCGCTGTTGCTGCTGGCATTGGTCGGCCTGTGGTTCCGCCAGCGCGGCGCGGTCTTCCGTTTTGCCGCCCTGCTGGCGCTGACTGCGGCCCTGCTCAACCCGGTGTTGCTCGACGAAGAGCGCGAGGCGCTGAAAAGCGTCGTCGCCGTCGTCGTCGACCGCAGCCAGAGCCAGGACATTGGCGAGCGCACCAGGCAGACCGACGAGACGCTGGCCGGGCTTCAGCAGCGTCTCGGCCGCTTCAAGCAGTTCGACGTCCGCGTCGTCGAGGCCGGCAAGTCGGAAGCCGCCGAGGAGCGCACCGAAACGCGGCTTTTCGGGGCGCTTGAGAGCGCTTTCCGCGACGTGCCGCCTTCGCGCATCGGCGGCGCCGTCATGATCACCGACGGCGAGGTGCATGACGCCCCGGGCGGCACGCCCGACTTCAACGCCCCGCTGCACGCGCTGATCACCGGCAACGACCAGGAAAAGGATCGCCGCATCCGCTTCGAGAATGCGCCGCGCTTCGGTCTGGTCGGCAAGCCGCTCGAAATGACCTATCGCGTCATCGGCACCAACAACGAGGCCGGCTCGGTCGATGTGCGCGTCTCAGTCAATGGCGAGCAGGTTTCGGTCGAGCGCGCCACCATCGGCCAGGCCATGCCGCTGCAGGTGACCATTCCCGGCGCCGGCCGCAACATCGTCGAACTCGCCATCGATCCCGAACCCGACGAACTCACCGACACCAACAACCGCGCCATCGCGCTGATCGACGGCATCCGCGAGAATTTGCGCGTGCTGCTCGTTTCCGGCGAACCGCATGCCGGCGAACGCACCTGGCGCAATTTGCTCAAATCCGACGCCTCGGTCGATCTTGTCCACTTCACCATTCTGCGGCCGCCGGAAAAGCAGGACGGCACGCCGATCAACGAATTGTCGCTGATCGCCTTCCCGACGCGCGAACTGTTCGTCGAGAAGATCAAGGATTTCGACCTGATCATCTTCGACCGCTACCAGCACCGCGACGTGCTGCCGGTCCTCTATTACGACTACATCGCCGAATATGTCGAAAAGGGCGGCGCGCTGCTGATCGCGGCAGGACCCGAATATGCCGGCGAAAGTTCCATCGCCCGCACGCCTTTGATGTCGGCGCTGCCGGCGATGCCGACCGGCGAAGTCGTCGAGAAGGCCTTTTATCCGCGCCTCACCGAGCTCGGCCAGCGCCATCCGGTAACGCGCGGGCTTGACGGCTCCGCCACCGAGCCGCCGCACTGGAGCCGCTGGTTCCGCACCATCGGCGTCGAGAACCCCGGGGGCGAGGCGGTGATGAAGGGCGCCGACAACCGACCGCTGCTGCTGCTCGACCGCAAGGGTGAAGGCCGCGTCGGCATGTTTTTATCCGACCAGGGCTGGTTGTGGGCGCGCGGCTTCGAGGGCGGCGGCCCGCATGTCCAGCTCTATCGCCGCATCGCCCACTGGCTGATGAAGGAGCCCGAACTCGAGGAGGAGCGGCTGACTGCCGACGGCCGCGGCATGATGCTGGAAATCCGCCGCCAGACGATGAGCGACGATCCCGGCCCGGCGCAAATCATCACCCCGTCCGGCAAGGCGATGACCGTCAAGCTCGAGAGAGCCGAACCCGGCGTCTTCCTGGGCAGCATCGAGACCAGCGAGATCGGCCTCTATCAGGTCGGCAATGGCGACCTGAAAGCGCTTGCCCATGTCGGCCCGGTCAACGCACCGGAATTCACCGACGTCGTCTCCACCGAGAACCGGCTGAGAGCCCCGGCCGAGGCCACCGGCGGCAGCGTGCGCCGGCTGGCGCAATCGTCGACCATTGGCAATCTCGCCGGCGGCGTGACGTTGCCGTCGGTCGTCCCGGTCCGCTCCACGGGCGCGGCGGCCGGCAACGACTGGATCGGCCTGCGCACCACCGACGACAGCGTGCTGAAGGCCGTCTCGCGCGTGCCGCTGTTCGGCGGGTTCCTCGGCCTCGGCCTGCTGCTTCTGGCATTGGGCTCGATGTGGTACCGCGAGGGGCGTTAGCGACGCGCCTTCCCCTTCTCCCCTTGTGGGAGCAGGTGGCCGAGCCCACGGGTCTTGCCTCCGGCAAGCCCGAGGACAGGCTCCGCTCGGTCGGATGAGGGGTGTTCCAGCTTGGCAGCGACGGCACGCCGTCCAGCACCCCTCAACCGTCTTGGCGCTGCGCCCCAATCCACCTTCTCCCACAGGGGGAGAAGGGGAAGCGGGCGCGCTACTCCTCCGGCTCCGTCGTGAACATCAGCGGGTAGCCCTTGGCCTTGCCGGCATCGGCCGCCCGAGTCGCCTTGGTCTCGGCGACGTCCCTGGTGAAGACGGCGACGACGCAGACGGCTCAGTCGCCCGGGCCAGCAAACAAAATGAGATTTCCGTCTGGATCCATAACAATGAAGTTTCTGGCACCCCAGGGTTCTTTCCTGAGGACTTGGTGAAAGGGCACCCCTGCGGCCTGAAAATTCAGAAAGAGCTGTTTAATCTCGTCTGCAGTATCGACTGTGATCCCGGCGGAGAGCAGGTGTTCACGTTGCCGTATATCGCCAACGAACACAGGTTCGCAAATCAACCTCAGCGCGATTGCGCATTGTCACGCGTCACCTGTCCGTAAAATGCCGGGTCGCCGTAAACAAAGTCGACTCCGAAGCCGAGCTTGGTGGTGAAGAATTCGATCGACGCTTTGATGTCGGTGACGAACAACTGCGCTGAGGTTGAACTCAGAACGGGTGCAGGCACGGTCTGTTTTTTCTGATCTGTCATGGCTGGGGCTCCTGTCTTGAGCGCCTGCCATCCCTCGAACCCCAATTGACGCGCGATCAGTTCCTGCGCGTCGCTGAGCTTGAAATTTGCTTCCAGTACCTGATTGTCATCGAGATGCTGGAAGCGTGGCAACGCAGCCCTGATCTCGGCTGCGACCGGATAGTACCGTTCGCGGTGCCACCGCAAATATTGCTTGGCCTGCTTTTTAAGGTTTTCGAGATTCGGCATGGGCGCAACTGTGGTCACAGTATAGGCGGGCATTGCCCTTTCGACGTTACATCGATGCGCCCTACGCAGCGCTGCGAACGTGCCTCGGCGATGAGCAGTTGTCAATTACCGCATCCCCTCGTGCTCCCCTCAACCGTCTTGGCGCGGCGCGCCAATCCCCTTCTCCCGCAACAAGGGGAGAAGGGGAAGCCGGCGCTACTCCTCCGGTTCCGTCGTGAACATCAGCGGGTAGCCCTTGGCCTTGCCGGCATCGGTCGCCCGTGTCGCCTTGGTCTCGGCGACGTCCCTGGTGAAGACGGCGACGACGCAGACGCCGCGCTGGTGCGCGGTGATCATCACCCGCCGCGCCTGGTCCTCGCTCAGCTTGAATTCGCCCTTGAGCACCGTCACCACGAACTCGCGCGGCGTGAAATCGTCATTGAGGAGGATGACCTTGTAGAGCTTCGGCCGTTCAATCTTCGGCCGCGTCTTGGTTCGGGGTTTGGTGACGATCTCAGGCATCGGAACCGGCAACTGCGCGCAAGAATTTCGCTTTTATTCTGACATGGACGAAAGCGATCGTCCATTTTGGACCGCCCGCAAACCGCCTTCCCGGCGGGCGCGGCCATTCACAAGTCCGTGCCTATATGGGACCGCCGCCAAGCCAGCGCAGACCGCACAGAAACGATACGGGCCGTTTCGTTTAGAAAAAAACTACCGCCGCAACACCGCACTCAGCACATCCCTGATGCCGATGGCGCCGACGAAGCGCGACTGGTCGTCGAACAGCGCCACCGGTGCGGTCTGCGAGCGGTGCATGGCCAGCATCACCGTCTTCAGCGAGGTGCCGGGATTGGCCCAGAATACCTGCGTCGTCTCCTCCGGCTGCGCCTCGACATCGGCGCACGACACCCAGAACGCCGGCTTGCCGTCGCGCTCGGCCGCCGCCACCAGCCCGTGCTCGTCGATCTTGAAACGCGTCGTCTTGCGGCGGTCGAGCCACACCCAGCCGTCCTCGCCGTGGTCCAGGTCGCGGCGGTCGCGCATCACGTTCCAGGCGGTCAGCACCGAGAGCGGATTCACATTGGCGATGAAGTCGCGGACATAGTCGTTGGCCGGGCGCAGCACGATGTCTTCCGGCGCGCCGGTCTGCACGATGCGCCCGCCTTCCATGATGGTGATGTGGCTGCCGATCTTCAGCGCCTCCTCGAGATCGTGGCTGACGAAGATGATGGTCTTCTTCAGCTCGGCCTGAAGCTGCAGCAATTCGTCCTGCAGCTTGGTCCGGATCAGCGGGTCGAGCGCCGAGAACGGCTCGTCCATCAGCAGGATCGGCGCTTCGGTGGCAAACGCGCGCGCCAGCCCGACGCGCTGCTGCATGCCGCCGGAAAGCTCGTGGGCGTATTTCGACGCCCACTGGTCGAGGCCGACGAGCTTCAACTGGCGGGAGACGCGCGCCTTGCGCTCGGCTTCTGGCACGCCGGAAAGCTCGAGGCCGAATCCGACATTTTCCGCGACGGTGCGCCAGGGTAGAAGGCCGAACTGCTGGAACACCATGGCGACCCGCGTCTGTCGGATGTGGCGCAGCGTGGCGGCGTCGCAGGCCGCAACATCGACCATGCGGTCGCCGTCCTTGACCATGACGTTGCCGCGCGCCGGCACGTTGAGCAAGTTGACGGCGCGCAGCAGCGTCGATTTGCCGGAGCCGGAGAGGCCCATCAGGACGGAAATCTCGCCCTCGTTGACGGTCAAATTGGCACCGGCGCAGCCGAGCACGGCGCCGGTCTTCTCCAGGATTTCCTGACGCGTCGCGCCCTTGTCGACGAGCGCCAGCGCTTCCTTGCGCGCGGCACCGAAGACGATGTCGACATTCTTGAAATCGACCGCAGCGCTCATTTGGCGGCTCCCGTGCCGATGCGGCTGATGCGGTCGAGGATGATGGCGAGCACGACGATGGCGAGGCCGGCTTCGAGCCCGAGCGGGATGTTGACCGAGTTCAGCGCGCGCACCACCGGCTTGCCAAGGCCGTTGGCGCCGATGAGCGCAGCGATCACGACCATGGAGAGGCAAAGCATGATGCACTGCGTCAGGCCCGCCATGATGGTCGGCAGCGCCGCCGGCAGCTCGACTTTCCACAGCAGCTGGCGTTTTGTCGCGCCGAAGGCTTCGCCGGCCTCGATCATCGGTTTCGGCACCGAGGTGATGCCGAGATGCGTCAGGCGGATCGGCGCGGGAGCGGCGAAGATGACAGTGACGATGAGGCCGGGAGCGATGCCGAGGCCGAACAGAATGAGCACCGGAATCAGGTAGACGAAGGTCGGCATGGTCTGCATCAGGTCGAGGACTGGCTGGAGATAGCGGTAGCCACGCTCGTTATGCGCCGCCCAGATGCCAATCGGCACGCCAATGGCCATCGAGGCCGCAGCAGCGCCCACGACCAACACCAGCGTCTCGACGGTTTCCTGCCAGAGATCCTGGTTGACGATAAAGAGCAGGCCGAGCGCGACGGCAAGCGCCAGCTTCCATGATTTCTGCAGATACCAGGCAAGCCCGGCTATGGCGGCGACCAGGAGAACCGGCGGGACGAGCAGCAAAAGATCGACCAGCCCGTCGAGAACGACGGTGAGCCCGTCGGCGATACTGTCGAAAAACCATTCGAAATTGGTGGTCAGAAAGTCGAAGAAGGTCTTGCCCCACCGCCCGATCGGGATCTTGAAGCTCGAAATCAGTTGCGAAACCGGATCCATGGCAAATGTCCCCTCATTCTTCTTCACCTCTCCCCTGACGGGGTGGGTCGAACCGCGCAGCCGAGCCGGGTGGGATGGTCACGGTTATGCTCCGTTTCCGAACCATCCCAACCGCGGCGCGTGCCGCGCCGAACCTCCCCACACGGGGGAGGTGTAAGTTTGCTACGAACCCAGTGCGGTTTTCACCGCGGCCGCGGCGTCGCCGCCGTCGAAGGTCGTCACGCCGGCGAGCCATGGCGTCATCGCGTCCGGATTGGCCTTGAGCCATTCGGTAGCCGCGGCTTTCGGGTCGGCGCCGTCATTGAGGATCGCACCCATGATCTCGTTTTCCATCTTGAGTGAGAACACCATGTTCTTGAGCAGCGCGCCGACATTCGGGCATTCGGTGGTGTAGCCGGCCCGGACATTGGTGGCGACGGTCGCGCCGCCGAAATTCGGGCCGAACACTTCGTCGCCGCCCGACAGATAGGCCATCTTGATGTTGGTATTCATCGGATGCGGCTCCCAGCCGAGGAAGACCACGTCTTCGCCCGATGCGGCCGCCTTCTGCACCGCCGACAGCATGCCGGCCTCGGAGCTTTCGACAAGCTCGAAATCCTTCAGGCCGAACTTGTCAGCGGCGATCATGTCGAGGATCAGGCGGTTGCCGTCATTGCCGGCTTCGATGCCGTAAATCTTGCCGTCGAGCTTGTCCTTGAACTTGGCGATATCGGCGAAATCCTTCAGACCGGCATCATGGGTGTGCTGCGGAACGGCGAGCGTATATTTCGCGCCTTCCAGGTTGGTCACGACCGTCTCGACCGACTTGTCTTCGAGATAGGGTTTTATGTCGGCTTCCATGGTCGGCATCCAATTGCCAAGGAAGACGTCGACGTCCTTGTTCTTCAGCGAGGTGTAGGTGACCGGAACCGACAGCACCTGCACGTCGGGCTCGTAGCCGAGCGCTTCGAGGATGACGCTGGCGGTAGCGGTGGTGGCGGTGATGTCGGTCCAGCCGACATCGGCAAAACGCACCGGCTTGCAGCTTTCCGGCTCGGCGGCGAGTGCGCCGCTCGCCGAAAGAAATGCCGCCAGACCGAGGCCGGCGGCGAATAGTTTCATACGCGACATCTGTATTCTCCCATTGCGATCTATCGGCGAAGCGAAGTTGCGGTTTTGTCTCCGCCTTGTTTCGTCAGCCAAACACCATTCTGGTGCGGTTTCAAGCGATAAGACAATCGCGATCAACGGCGCGGACTGGCCGACCAGCGACACGCCGCCTGCTGCTGCAGGCGCTTTTCCGGTGGCCAGGCGCTTTTCCGGTGGCCAGCCGCTTTTCCGGTGGAACGTCGGGACGCCCCCTCCCCGCGTTGGAACAACTCGGCTTAAAAGGGCGGCATGGCCAAGCTGTACTTCCACTATGCGACCATGAATGCCGGCAAGACGACGATGCTGCTGCAGGCCTCCTACAATTACCGCGAGCGCGGCATGACGACGATGCTGTTCGTCGCCGGCCACTACCGCAAAGGCGACACCGGGCTGATCTCGTCGCGCATCGGCCTGGAGACGGAAGCCGAGATGTTCCGCGACGGCGACGACCTGTTCGCCCGGGTCGCCGAGCATCACGATCACACGACCGTCCATTGCGTCTTCGTCGACGAGGCGCAGTTCCTCGAGGAGGAGCAGGCGTGGCAGCTTGCCCGCATCGCCGACCGGCTGAACATCCCGGTGATGTGCTACGGCCTGCGCACCGATTTCCAGGGCAAGCTGTTTTCCGGCTCGCGCGCGCTCCTGGCGATAGCAGACGATCTGCGCGAGGTGCGCACCATCTGCCGCTGTGGCCGCAAGGCGACGATGGTCGTGCGCCTCGGCGCGGACGGCAAGGTGGCGAGACAGGGCGAACAGGTGGCGATCGGCAAGGATGTCTATGTCTTGCTGAGCCGCCGCCATTGGGAAGAAGAAATGGGCCGCGCCGCGCCCGACGATTTCATCGGCTTCACCAAAGCCTGAGCAGCGCCGTCGGCGAAGCTGCCGATCTCCCCGCAAGCGGGTCGCAAGGGGGAGGTCGGGTGTCGCTTCGGCTTTTCGCCAATCACCAGCAGTGGAAGACAGGCCGATGGGGTCGGGTTTTGTTTGAGGTATCGCGGCATCTTCCGCCTTTCCTTCCCCCCTTGCCATACATATATTCGCGGCGTTCGCGACACGAACAATTGCCGAAGCGGGAGGCTCCTATGGCGACATTGCAGAATTTTGATGCCGAAATTGCCAAGACCAATCAGGTCGTGCAGGACATGCGCACCAAGATCGAGCAGTCCGGCGCCGTGCTCGACACGCTTGCCAAGACCGACAGGAAGATCGGCGACGCCAATTTCGACCTCGAGAACGCCCGCATCGAGGATGTGCTGAAGCAGCAGAAGGTGATGGAAGGCAACATCGCCGACCTGATCATCGGGCTGGAGGACGCCACCAACGTCTTCGGCGCCGAATTCGAGAGCATGAAGAACTACACCGGCTGGGAAAGCTTCGTCGGCATATTTTCCGACCAGAGCAAGCAACGCATGCGCACCGACCGCGTCCGCAACATGTCGCTGGCCGGCAATCTGCAGGAGCTTCTGGCGAAATCCGACACCATCGTCGGCATCCTCAAGGCGCAGAAGCAGATCCTCGACCAGCGTTACAAGACCTCCGAGGCCAGCCTGTCGCAGGTGATCGAGCGCCGCAAGGCAACCATGTCGAATCTCGAGACCGTGCAGAAGCGCATCGAGGAGCTCAATCCGATGCTGCTCGACATCGAGAACAAGATCGCCGCCTCGACCAGCCAGAAGGAGCGCACCGAGCTCGAAGGCGACCGTTCGAAACTGGCAACCGAGTACAACGAGAAGCAGGCCAAGGAGCAGGAACTGCTGGCCGAAAGCCAGACGCTGGAGCGCTACACCTCGATGTTCCAGACCTTCGTCGATTCGCTCAACAACCAGATCGCGGCGCAGTCGACGCTGATCAACAAGCTGACCATCGATACCGAGCAGCGCATCGTGCTCTACAAGGCCCTGGAAGATTCGCTGAAGACCGCCGCCCAGCAGGACGTCGCTCACAAGATCAACACGCTGGGCAGCCAGGTCGACAACACCGCCGAGGAAACCATGGCCGGCATCGGGGCGGCCTCGCAGAAGCACATTGGCGATCTCCTCGAAATGCACGAGAAGAACATGGTGGCGACCGCCGACATCCAGCGCCGCAAAAAGCTGGCCGACGATGCCTTTGCCCGCCGCTTCGACGACGTGCTGAAAAAGCACAATGCGGCAAACTACGTGCAGTCGTAATTGCTGCATATCTCCCAAGGGCTGGCTGCATGACCCCCGAAAACGAAGCGGCAACGCGGTATTTCTCGGCGATCACCGCGGCACTCAGCGGCCTCGAAGTGTTCATGCGCGACGATCGCTCGCCGCTCTACCGGCACGGCATCGTCGCCAAGATCGTCGCCGAATACATTGCGCGGCTCGACAACTCGTTTTCCTGCTGGCGCAACCGGCTGGGCTTCATGGAGACATTCCGCATCTCGCGCGCCGAAAGCGGCTTTCCGGTCTTCCAGAACGTGCTCGAACTTGAAAACGACCGCCGCCAGGCCGATACGCGTCTCGCCAACATACCGCTAGCCGACGAGTTGCGCGAGGAAATGGCCGACTTCATCCTGCGCCACAAGGAATTCCCCGAGGCGCTGCAGAAGTCGATGGCCGAGCGGCTCTATCTGGAAGGCGTCAGGAGCGAGACGACCTTCGGGCCGTTCACCTTGGCGCAGACGGCAAAAGTCTCGGTCAATCCGAAGACCAGGCGGCCTTACTACCTCGCCCATTGGGCAGCCTTCGACGGCAGCGCCAACCTGCCGCTGGTCTACATGGTGACGGTCGAGGATTCCTCCGAAGAGATGATCGGGCAGCTTGTCGACCGCAATGGCAAGCTCAACGAAAAGGTCGACATTCCGCTTCCGGTTGAAGGACTGCTCAATCCCGAGCTTGCCCACCGCTTCGACGACTTCACCGAGAAGAACTCCGCCTATACGCTGTCGCCGGCTACGATCGCGGTCAACCTCGACAAGGATTTCGAGCAGCTCCACCCCAAGCAGCTGCGCCGCGTCGTGCTCGGGCCTTTCTATTCGGCCGGGATCACCGACAACAATTCGACGGTGACCGACATTCTGGACAAGGTGCGCAAGCCGGAAAACGCCTGGCTGCTGACCTGGACCATCCAGGAGGTTTATTCGAAATCCGAAAAGCCAGGCCGCAAGGGGTTGTTTTCGAGCGAGAAAGCGACGCAGGAATTCTTCATCGACACCGACGATCTGGAGGCGGCGCGCCAGGGCGTGTCGAGCTACGAGAAGCACGCGCTGATCCCGCATGAGGCCTATCAGGCGCTCTACGCCGCCGGCGAGGCGCAGAAGATCTTTTCCGGCTACAAGGTCCACATCCTGTCCAAAGGACAGGTCATCAGTGACGTCTGACAGTCAAACCGCGGAGCATCCTTCATGGACACCGGCCTGACCACGATTTCGGAAGCGGCAATCGAAAAGCACCGCGCCACCGCGCAGAGCTTCATCACCCGCATCGTCGTGCTGGAGGACCCGTCGCGGGAATCCGGTACCCCACTGGCCGGCACCAACCGCCGCTTCGTCTCGACCGTCTCGGTCGGCTCGGTGCGCCGCACGCGCGAGGTCGAGCTTTCCAAGACCGTCGCCGCCGTCCATCCCGACGACCAGCTGCTGAGCATTGCACAGCACATGCTGCTTTATCGCACCCGGCGCGGGCTGGCGATCGCGCTGGCCATCGCCGATGTCTTCGCCGAAGGCTCAGATCTCGAGAGCCTGAAGGCGAAAAACGCCCGCGCGCCGCTCGAAGGCGACGAGGCCGCCGCCTTCAAGAAGCTGCTGTCGGCCTCGGCCTATATTTCGGCCTTCAGCCTCGCCTCCTATCTGTTCCAGCTGATCGACAGCGATGGCGAGGCGCCGAACGACACGCCCGAGCCGGACTTTTTGTTCGACACGCCGCAGGACGCGGTGAAATCGATCGTGGCCGGCCTCGACAGGGCGATAGCAGGCGCGAAGGACGACGCCGAGCTGATGACCCGGGCGCGCGCCTTCGCCCGTGTCGTCATCGACGGACTTTTGGCGCGAAAGGGCCGCTTCGACGGCATCGGTCCGTTTGAGAATGCGCATATCCGCATCGACGTCGACGACTTCACCCTCGACGGCTTCGACGTCGCGCCGGGCAAGCGGTCGAAGCCGCTGGTGATGACCTTCAAGAAGCCGGAAGAGGTCGTTGGCAACCACATCGCCAAATACCAGTCGGTCAAGCTCGCCAAGATGCTGATGGCATATGATTTCGAGCGCGAGCTGAACCCGTTCGTCGAGCTCGGCGGCTTCCTGTTCACCTTCATCGGCGACGGCGCGCCCGGCACCGGCAAGACGACGCTGATCCAGATGATCGCCGGTCTCGTCAACGGCTACTGCCAGGTCGCCGGCTATCCCTTCGCCTACGAGAACTTCGGCGTCGACCAGATCTCCTCCTACCAGGGCAAGTCGGGCCAGAGCTGCCGCCAGTTCATCAACAATGTGCTGAACCCGCGCGTCATCGGCTTCGGCACCATCGACGATATCGACCAGGTGGCGGCCCGACGCTCCGACGATCGTGCCTCGGCCGGCCAGCAGGAAATCACCGGCGTTCTGATGGACGCATTCGGGGGTGCGGCCACGGTGGTGCGCGGCAACTGCTCCTTCGGCATGTTCTCCAACTATCCCGAAAACGTCGACGACGCGCTGCGCCAGCGCGCCGGCGCCCGCTGGCTGGTCGATGGGCCCCAATCGCGCGACGACTACATCGATATCTTCGTGCTGCTCGCCGGCAAGAACCACAAGATCCCGCTCGGCGACCACAAGCTCTACGCCGCCCAAGAAATCCAGCGCGCGGTAATGGAGGCCTATGAAGAGCACGAGAAGCCCAGGGAAGACGGGCTGATGAAGGTCTATGAGCGCTACATGAAGGAGAACGGCGCGCCGAAGTCGATGGCCGACATCGGCACCTATCTGCACATGATCAAGGAGGCCGAGCCGCGCTTCACCGGCCGCGCCATCAAGAACGTCACCGATGCGATCAAGATGCGCGCCATGGACATCGAGCTGCCGGACGAATGGTTCGAGAAGCCGGAGGTCTTCATGCACAAGAGCTACGACGACAAGAAAGCGATGATCGAGGAACTGCGCGGCCCGTTCTCGATGGACATGGTCATGCAGGAGGTCAACCGCTACGCCGACTCGGAGTTCCGCTACTCCGACAGGTCCGACGACGCAGCCGTGACCAAGATGATCCGCGACACCCGCCTGCGCGACCGCGCGATGCGCGAGATCGAGGAGCTGAAGAAGAAGGGCCTGTGGAATGCGTGAGACGCGCCGACGCTCCCTTCTTCCCTTGTGGGGTCCGAAGGACGGGGCGAGACCAGTGGCTCGCCCCCGGGCGGTGTCGCCGAAGGCGACGGATGAGGGGTTTTCGTCAAGCTGGAACACCCCTCATCCGTCTTGGCGCTGCGCGCCAATCCACCTTCTCCCCGTGAACGGGGAGAAGGGAGAATGAGCCCCGCCAAGAAATCCGACCTTTTGCGCGAGAACGAGCTGATCTATGGCCGGCTGCTGACCATCGACGAGCCGCATCTGATCCAGCGCTACAACAAGGCTTTGGTCGCCTTCGGCCTGAAGCCGACGAAGCTGAAGAGCTTCGAGATCGACCGCACCGGCTTCTCGCCGCAGGTTGCCGAGGAATGCGGCGACTACAGCTATCTCGATCCCAACGAGATCAACCGCCGCTTCATCATCCTGACGCCGTCGCAGGTCGACCTGCCGGTGGTCCACACCGCCTTTTCCAACACCTCGCAGCTGATGTTCGAGTTCATGTCGACGAACCAGCGCGCCATCGACGCGCTGACCATCAAGGATGTCATCTATGGCGAGATCGAGGATTCGGTCCCCAAGGTCGACGACATCGAGGACCTGCTGTCGATCAGCCAGGTCGAGTTCAAGGTTCTGTCGGCGGAGGACGTGCTCGGCAAAGCCGCCGAACTCGGCAAGCTCGTCGACCGGTTGAAGCAGGAACCGGACGCCTGGCGCGACAGTGCCATGCTCACCCGCATGGTCGAGCTGGCCAAGATCTGCGGCGACATCCGCGAGAACGCGCTGGTGCCGGATCAGGTGATCTTTCGCCACAGCGCCTATTGGACCAGCCATTTCGGCGGGCTCTATGTGTTCATCGACCCCGACATGACGACGGTGATCAGCGACCCGGCAGCACCCGGCTTCCGCCGCTCGCGGCCGTGGCAGGTGAGCTACCTCTCGATCAACGATGCCGACAGGGTGTTCAAGTTCCTCGCCGCGACCGGCCGCATCGAACTGCCGCGTGCCTCGTGGATCGAAACTTCAGGCTATCTCGAACACCGCGCCGAAATGGTGGTGCGCGCGCTGATCCGCGACGCCGAGCCCGACCGCAACCTGACCGACGTCGACAAGGTCTGGCTGCAGACCTGGATCCACAGCCATGCCGACCTGATCACCAGGGACGGCAATTTTCCTTTCCTCAACGCCGCCAAACGCGAGATCGCTCACCTCGGCTATCTCAAGGTCGAGGACGTGTTCCCGCAGCAGCGTTTCCTGACGATCCGGGCCAAGCCCGGACATCCCGACGCCTGGCTGACCAACCAGTTGATCTCGGATTTCGTGCCACAGGATTTCGTCTCGCGCTATGTCTTCAACAAACCGGGTTTTTACAGCGACTATGACGGCTTCAGCGACGCCTGGCGATCGCATGTTGTGGACGTTCTGAAAACCACATATCTGAAAGACAAGGTGGCGTTTCGCACACGCCTCTACGGCCTTACCGATTGAATGGCCGGCTGACTGACGAGGGGTGACATCGCCATGCTTGATCCGATCGTGAACTTCTTCACACGGATGTTCCAGTGGATCGGCCGCGGCATCGGCTTCGCCGTCGGCGTGATCCTGTGGCCGTTCCTGTGGGCCGGGCGCTGGTATACGCAGCGCGGCTGGATCCTGAAGGCGGTGCTCGGCCTCGCTCTGCTCATGCTGATCGGCCTCTACGGCTATTTCATCTGGAACACGCAGGTCTGGAGCAATTTCAATCCCGCCTATGCGGAAGCATATAGGTTCACGCAGCCGGCCGGAACCGCGCCGGCGCAGCCCGCTCCTTCCGCCACCGGGGAAACCGCTGGCGTCGAGGGAGAGGTCAAGACCTGCACCCACTCGGCCATTGTCCAGGTTACGGCTGATCTCATCGATTTCAACGTCAACGAGAATGCCTGGATCTCGTCGATGATACTCTACAAGCTCGGGCTCTTCGGCATGGACTGGGACCGCACGCCGTTTCTCGACAACAAGGCCTCCTTCCAGCGCGGCGTCAATCAGGCCATCCGGCGCACCACGGTCGAGCTTGTCGACACGCTGGGCCGCGTCCGCGGCACCAGCCAGATCGACCAGAACCTGCAGGATGCGCGCGGCGCGATCACCTTCGACGAGGAAACCTGGTATTTCGGCCTCAGGCCGTTTGGTCCGAAAACCCCGACGCCGAGTTTTTATCGCACGGCGGCGAACAGCCTTCGCGCCTTCAACGACCGGCTCATGAAATGCGAGGTTGTCTTCAACGCGCGCGCCGACAATCTGTTGCAGTTCGTCGACCGGATCGCGAGTGACATAGGCTCGACGTCGGACCTGATCCGCGACCGCTCGCAGAACTTCAACAGCGGCTGGTTCGACACGCGCGCTGACGACCGCTTCTGGTTCGCCTACGGCCAGCTCTACGGCTATTATGGCATCCTGACGGCGGCGCATCACGATTTTCAGCAGATCCTCGACAATCGCGGCCTCACGCCGCTGTGGAACAGCGTGGAAGGCCAGCTCAAGGCAGCGCTCGCCATCCAGCCTCTGATAATCTCCAACGGCCGCGAGGATGGCTGGATCATGCCCACCCACCTCACCACGATGGGTTTCTATGTGCTTAGGGTTCGATCGAACCTCGTCGAGGTCAGGTCTGTCCTGGATCGGTGAAGCAAGCGATTGGTGAAAGACGCCTTGGCTTGAATCGCCGCTGGCCCCGTCGGGATCGGCAACGTGCTGACGCGGCAGTTCGGCTGCGCATTGCGAGGAGCGGAACCTGATCGTCTCGTCGTCGTTCAACCGTGGGCGGCAGCCAGCGAGGACACGCGATGGATATCCGGGAAATTGCTCGAAATCTCTATGCCACGATCGATGCGCGGGACTGGGATAGACTGGCCGGTCTGGTCTCTCCGGATCTCGCCGTTCACCTCGCCAGCGCCAATCCGATCGGCTTTGATGACTGGCGAAAATCCCTGACCGAATTGTTTGTTGGTTTCCCGGACGGCCATCACGTCATCGACGACTTTGTCGGCGATGCCGACAAGGTGGTCACGCGCGGTCGCTTTCAGGGCACGCACACCGGCATCTTCCACGGCGTCGAACCGAGCGGAAATTGCGTCTCGGTTGGTGTGATTAACATTGATCGCGTCGAGAACGGCATCGTGGTCGAACATTTCGGCCAGCTTGACGGCTTGGGGCTGATGCACCAGATCGGTGCATTCTAATGCATGTCGCGCAAAAGCATGCCCTTGGGCCTGCACCGAGGGTGCGCAGCGGATTTGCGATAACGACATGCATCAAGCAAGAACTTAAAGCGCGTTGACGCGCTTTGGCGCCACCGCTCGACACGCCGACCGGCGCTCGAACCCTGTCGCATTCCGTGCATTCCGCGGCTGTTTTGAGACGGCAGGACGGCGCGTGCTCTGGCTTCTATACGGCGCGACAACCCGCGAAGATCCGGGACAGGTCGACCGGGAAACAGACAGCCGTCTTTCTCTAAAGGAAACATAGTTGCATGCAAGTTGACGCCACGGCAGCGACAGGGGTAGAACGTGCCCTCGCCTGCAGCGCCAGGCTGTTCCGAACAGGCTTGCGACCACACTGATCAAACCCGTCCCCTCCACCGTCCAATCCAGAGGAAAGCCGCCATGGCCGAAGTGAAGTCCGACATCGAGATCGCGCGCGCCGCCGACAAGAAACAAATCCAGGCGATCGGCCAGAAAATCGGCATTCCAAGCGAGCATCTTTTGCCTTACGGCCACGACAAGGCGAAGATCTCGGCCGAGTTCATCAAGTCGGTGAAGACAAACAGGGACGGCAAGCTGATCCTCGTCACCGCCATCAACCCGACGCCGGCCGGCGAAGGCAAGACGACGACGACGGTGGGCCTCGGCGACGGTCTCAACCGCATCGGCAAGAAGGCCATCGTCTGCATCCGCGAGGCCTCGCTCGGGCCGAATTTCGGCGTCAAGGGCGGCGCTGCCGGCGGCGGCTATGCGCAGGTCGTACCGATGGAGGACATGAACCTCCACTTCACCGGCGATTTCCATGCCATCACCACGGCGCATAATTTGCTTTCGGCGCTGATCGACAACCACATCTACTGGGGCAACGAACTCGGCATCGACATCCGCCGCGTCGTCTGGCGCCGCGTCATGGACATGAACGACCGCGCACTGCGCGAGATCATTTGCTCGCTTGGCGGCGTCGCCAACGGTTTTCCGCGCGAGGGCGGCTTCGACATCACCGTCGCCTCGGAGGTCATGGCGATCCTGTGCCTCGCCACCGACCTGAAGGATTTGGAAAAGCGCCTCGGCGACATCATCGTCGCCTATCGCCGCGACAAGTCGGCCGTCTATGCCCGCGACCTCAAGGCCGACGGCGCCATGGCCGTGCTGCTCAAGGACGCCATGCAGCCCAACCTCGTGCAGACGCTGGAGAACAACCCGGCCTTCGTCCATGGCGGTCCCTTCGCCAACATCGCGCATGGCTGCAACTCGGTCGTTGCCACCACGACGGCGCTAAAACTTGCCGACTATGTCGTCACCGAAGCCGGTTTCGGCGCCGATCTCGGCGCCGAAAAATTCTTCGACATCAAGTGCCGCAAGGCCGGCCTGAAGCCGGCGGCCACGGTCATCGTCGCCACCGTGCGCGCCATGAAGATGAATGGCGGCGTCAAGAAGGAAGACCTCGGCAAGGAGAACGTCGAGGCGGTCAAGAAGGGCTGCGCCAATCTCGGCCGTCACATCGAGAATGTCAGGCAGTTCGGCGTGCCTGCCGTGGTCGCCATCAACCATTTCTATTCCGACACCGACGCTGAAATCAGGGCGATGAAGGACTACGTCGCCTCGATGGGCGAAGAGGCGATCCTGTGCAAGCACTGGGCCCACGGCTCGGCCGGCATCGAGGAACTCGCCAACAAGGTGGTGACGCTGGCCGAATCCGGCTCCTCGCAGTTTGCGCCGCTCTATCCCGACGCCATGCCGCTGTTCGAGAAGATCAACACCATCGTCCAGCGCATCTATCGCGGATCCGAAGCGATCGCCGACAAGTCGGTGCGCGACCAGCTCCACGCCTGGGAGCACGCCGGCTACGGCAATTTGCCGGTTTGCATGGCCAAGACGCAATATTCGTTTTCGACCGATCCGAACCTGCGCGGCGCGCCGACCGGCCACACCGTGCCGGTGCGCGAGGTCAGGCTGTCTGCCGGCGCCGGCTTCATCGTCGTCATCTGCGGCGAGGTCATGACCATGCCCGGCCTGCCCAAGGCGCCGTCCTCGGAAAAGATCTTCCTGAACGAGATGGGCCAGATCGAAGGCCTGTTCTGAGAATTTCGAAGGCCGGAATGATAGGGGCGCCGCAGCGATGCGGCGCCCTCTTTGCGTGTGCCGCGCCAACCTTCTAAGCGGCGTTGCGTGCCAGCGCGCGCTGGTTGGAGGCGTAGGGCGTATCGCGCTCGGGCAGCACGCCGGTCTTCAGGCAGTCGATCCATTCGGCGGTCTTGAGAACGGCGGCGAAGCGCGACTGCAGGACAACGGTCACCACGCGATGGATGTCCTCGGCCGAGGCGTAGCCGGCGCTGTTGGCATAGGGCAGCGACCCCGTTGCATCCGACAGGAACTCGACGGCAAAGCCCATATGGACGGCGTGGATGACCGTCGACAGATCGCAATTATGCGTCATGTAACCGATGACCGTAATCGTATCGATAGCGTTGGCGCGCAGCCATTCCTCGAGGTCGGTGCCGGTGAAGGCGCTTGGCAAGGTCTTTTCGATGTAGTGGTCGCGGTTTCGCCTCGCGATCTCGGGATGCAATTCGGCGCCATGGCTGCCCTTGGCGAAGACCGGTGAGGTTTCCGGCGCCAACTGCTTGACGACCACCACCTTGACGCCTGCCTCGGCGGCCGCGTCCATGGCGCACGCCACATTGGCGACGGTGTCGCGGAAGGGCGGATGCTTGATGGCGAGATTGCCGCCGTCATAGTCGTTCTGAACGTCGACGACGATGAGGGCACGGCGTGGCGCTTTGCCTTTGGCTGATTCCGACATGGAGTTTTCCTTTCCCGTTGACATTGATGGGTCGAGGATAGACTCGGCATCAGGCCGCAAAAGTGTCCCGATTGACATTGTTCGAAAGAATTGGGACATTCCGGAAACTCTCATGGTGCTCATCATGGCAGATCCGATCGTTGCCGCCATCGCCTTCGATGGCATCAGCCCGTTCCACCTCTCCGTGCCGTGCCTTGTATTCGCAGAGGATCGCGCCGCACTCGACCTGCCGCGCTTCGAGTTCCGGGTCTGCGCGATTGAGGACGGGCGGATCCGCACCGATGCGGGGCTGACCATCAGCGTCCCGCACGGGCTTTCCGCGCTTGATGGCGCCGACATCGTCGTCGTGCCCAGCTGGAAGAACCTCGAAGTCCCACCGCCAGCGGCACTGATCGAGGCGCTGCGTCGCGCGCACCGGGGCGGTGCGCTGATTGTCGGATTGTGCCTGGGAACGTTCGCTGTTGCGGCGACCGGACTGCTTTCGGGGCGGCGAGCCGCGACGCACTGGGCTTTTTCCGACCAGCTGCAGGCCCTCTATCCCGACATTCTCGTCGAGCCGGAGGTGCTCTACATCGACAATGGCGATGTCGTGACCTCGGCCGGTGTCGCCGCCGGGCTCGACTGCTGTCTCCACATCATACGGGCTCGCTATGGCGCGGAGGCGGCACTCCGGCTTGCCCGGCAGATCGTGCTTTCTCCTCATCGTCAGGGCGGGCAGGCGCAGTTCATAGAACGCCCCATCGCCAGGACCGGCAATGCCGACCGATTCGCACAGGCTCTCGACACCGTGCGCAAGACGTTGCACGAGACGCACAGCCTGGACAGTGTCGCCGACATCGCCGGCCTCACCCGCCGGACATTCACCCGCCGCTTCCAGAAAACAATCGGCACCAGCTTCGGCGACTGGCTGACCGACCAGCGCGTCGCGCTGGCGCAGCGGCTGCTGGAAGCAACGGAAAAATCGATGGACACGGTTGCCTTCGAGGCCGGGTTCGGCAGCGCCACCTCGCTGCGCCAGCATTTTTCGGCGCGGCTCAGGACCACGCCCGCGCAGTACCGGCGCGAATTCTCGAAGAACGCACAGGAGCGCGTGGCGCAGGCGCCGAGGTGAGGCAATCGCTTCAGGTCTGGCGCTGCCCCTCATTACCCTGCCCGTCCTCCGCAGCAGCTGCGCTGCAGCTGCGGAGCGTGGACCGGGCATTTCTCCCCGTATAGTGACGGGGAGAAAGACGCCGTCTCCGACGATTTCGCCACTGTCAGCGTTGCAATAGGGATGCCGAGGTTGCGGCCAGCCCCTTCTCCCCGTCACTATACGGGGAGAAGATGCCGGCAGGCAGATGAGGGGCGGCGCCGACATCGAGAATTGGTCATCCAACCTGAGTTGTACGCTATCTTTTGTTCTGAAGCGACTGCGCTCGATCCTGCCGTTTCGAGCCATGGCGGCCCTCCCGTCTTACCCCTGCTGTTTCAATAGGGTGTCCATGAAAATGGTTGAGCGCCAGAGATCGCAGGCCTCTGGTCAAATGCCGAACCTATGCTAGCCTGCCCCGGCTGGGCTGTCCCCAGGCCGTATGATCGAGGGGTCAATCATGCTGTACATCCTTGCACTTCTGATCGGCGTCGTTGCCGGCCTTCGCGCCATGACCGCGCCTGCCGCCGTCGCTTGGGGCGCCTGGCTTGGCTGGCTGCCGGTCGCCGGAACCTGGGCCAGCTTCATGGGCCACTGGATCGCCGTCGGCATTTTCACCATCCTGGCCATTGCCGAACTGGTCACCGACCAGTTGCCGTCAACGCCGAGCCGCAAGGTGCCGCAGCAGTTTGGCGCGCGCATCGCCGTCGGCGCCTTCACCGGCGCGGTGATCGGCGCGACCGGCGGCGCCACCGTCGGCGGCCTGATCGCCGGCGCCATCGGCGCGGTGATCGGCACACTGGGCGGCGCCGAGCTGCGCAAATGCCTAGCCCTGGCTTTCGGCAAGGACCAGCCCGCCGCCCTCGTCGAGGACGCGGTGGCGATCGTCGGCGGTCTGCTGATTGTGGCGGCGGTGGCATGATGGCAAGGTCATTCGACGCCATCATCATCGGCGCCGGCCAGGCCGGCCCGCCGCTCGCCGGCCGGCTGACGGCGGCCGGCATGAGTGTGGCGCTGATCGAGCGAAAGCTGGTCGGCGGTACCTGCGTCAACACCGGCTGCATGCCGACCAAGGCCATGGTCGCCAGCGCCTATGCCGCGCATCTCGCCCGCCGCGCCGCCGACTACGGCGTGACGCTCTCCGGTCCGGTCGGCGTCGACTACAAGGCGATCAAGGCACGCAAGGACAAGGTGTCGAACGACGCCCGCGGCAACCTCGAAAGCTGGATTGCCGGCATGGACGGATGCACGCTTTTTCGCGGCCATGCGCGCTTCGAGACGGCCGATACCGTGCGCGTCGGCGACGACCTGCTGAGCGCCGACAAAATATTCATCAACACCGGCGGCCGTGCCTCGGTGCCTGATCTGCCAGGCGTCGACGACATTCCGTTCCTGACCAACTCGTCGATGATGGATCTCGACGTGCTGCCGCGCCACCTCGTCGTCGTCGGCGGCAGCTACGTCTCGCTCGAATTCGCGCAGATGTTCCGCCGTTTCGATTCACAGGTCACGGTGATCGAAAAGAGCCCGCGGCTGATCGGCCGCGAGGACGAGGATGTCTCGGCCGCCATCCTGTCCATCCTCGAAAACGAAGGCATCACGGTTCATCTCGGCGCCGGCGACATCGGCTTCGCCAGGCAGGGCAGCGACATTGCCGTGACTTTCACCGCCGGCCAGGCGCCGGCTGTCGGCTCGCATGTGCTGCTGGCAGTAGGCCGGACCCCCAACACCGACGATCTCGGCCTCGACAAGGCCGGCGTCGAGCTCGACAAACGCGGCTTCATTGTCGTCGACGACCAGCTGCGCGCTAGCGTGGCCGGCATCTGGGCGATGGGCGACTGCAACGGCAAGGGCGCCTTCACCCACACCTCCTACAATGACTACGAGATTGTCGCCGCCAATCTGCTCGACAACGACCCGCGCAGGGTGAGCGACCGCATCGAAGCCTATGCGCTCTATACCGACCCGCCGCTCGGCCGCTGCGGCATGACCGAGGCAGCGGTAAGAAAGTCCGGCCGCCGCGCGCTGGTCGGCCAGCGCCCGATGACACGCGTCGGCCGTGCCGTCGAGAAAGGCGAGACGCAAGGTTTCATGAAGATCCTGGCCGATGCCGACACCAACGAAATCCTCGGCTGCTCGGTGCTCGGCCCCGGCGGCGACGAGGCGATACACTGCGTGCTCGATCTGATGTACGCCAAGGCGCCGATCAGCACGCTGGCGCGCGCCATGCACATCCACCCCAACGTCTCGGAAGTTCTGCCCACCATCGCCCAGGAGTTGAAGTCGCTGGCATAGGCCGGGCAGGACCAGTATGTCCACCGCGCCCGGCCGGGTAGGCCCTTGCGCCCATAGCGTGAAAAGCTGGACCAATCGACAGCGTATCGACGAAAGGGCAAGAGTTTTCCTGGAGGATCATCATGCAGAAATCGATCGAGCGCATTGCCGGCGACAGCGAAGGCCATTCCTACGAATTCCCAGTCTTCCGCTTCGAAGGAACCGACAAGGCAGCACCTTCGGCCTATCTGCAGGCGGCACTGCATGCCGGCGAACTGCCGGGCGTCGTCGCCATCGACGCGCTGATGCCGATGCTTAAAAAGGCCGAAGCCGAAGGCCGCATCAAGGGCAGTATCACCGTCGTGCCGCAAGCCAATCCGATCGGCCGCGCCCAGTATCATTTCGGCGAGCACCAGGGCCGTTTTCACCTGGGCACGCGCACCAACTTCAACCGCGGCTTTCCGCTGCTGGCCGCGCCTGACGTTGAATTGTTGCCCGACACCACGCTTGGCACTGCCGATCAGCGGCTGAAGACGCGGCTGCTGCAGCTGTCGATCGGTCACGACATCGTGCTGGACCTGCACTGCGACGACGAGGGCCTCGCCTACCTCTATGTCCATGCCAGCCTGTGGCCGGCCATGGCGGATTGTGCGGCGGCCATGGGCGTCGATGCGGTGATCCTGTGGGATGAGGACACCGACGGCACCTTCGAAGGCGCCTCGATCACGCCGTATCTGAACCTCCCTGCCGAGGTGGCGCGGTTCGACCGGCGCGTCGCCACCACGGTCGAGTATCGCGGTATACTCGATGTCGACGGCGCTCTGGCCGGCGCCGATGCCGAAGGGCTGTATCGGCTGCTGGTGGCGCGCGGCGTGATCCTGGATCAGGCCCTGTCCACGCCCGGCAGCTTCACCGGTCTCGTCGCGCCGCTCGAAAACATCGACATGATGCCGGCGCCGCGGGCGGGCGCGGTCCTCTACAAAGTGAAGCCCGGCGACCGTGTGGCAGAAGGCGCGCTGCTCGCCACCATCGTCCATGCGCCGGGTGAAGCCGGCGGCCGCACCCAGCTGTTCGCGCCGCAGGCGGGCATCATCCTGACACGGCGTTCCCGGCGCATCATCCGCGCCGGCGAAGATCTGCTGAAGCTGGTCGGCGACAGGAAGAGCGCCGATGCACGGTCGGGAACGCTGGAGGATTGAGGGCTCATGCCCTTCTCCATGCCCTCCATTGGAATCCAGTTGCGCGGCCGTGCAATCGCCGCTATTGGAATCGCCATGAACATGCGCTCGATCAAGACCGTTTGGTGGTGGGCTCGCTGACAGCGGCCTGTTCGAACGCGTGCGCGTGAAAAATAGAAGGTGGCCGCAACGGAATGTCCGGGCGGCCATTTGTTTTTCAAAGCCATGCCCCGGGTCCGTTGCCCCCAAGACGCTGAAATATCCAAGACGCTGAAATAGCCAAGACGCTGATGGAGACGGCAATGACGACGAAAATTCTGGAGAACGGGGCGGAGCGCTTCGTCACGGCGGGTGGCGTGACGATTACCCGCGAGCGCCATGACCGACCTTACGAAGGCGCGATCGACGCCTATGTCGACGGGCTGAACGCGCGCCGCGGCGCCGTGTTTTCCTCGAATTACGAATATCCCGGCCGCTATACGCGCTGGGACACCGCCATCATCGACCCGCCGCTGGTGATCTCGGCGCGTGGCCGCGCCATGCGCATCGAGGCGCTGAACAGCCGTGGCGAGATGCTTCTGCCGGTGGTCGGCAAGGCGCTCGGCGGCCTTGACGAGGTGACGATCGCCGAGACGTCGAAGCGACTGATCCGCCTCGACGTCGCCAAGCCCGGCCGTGTCTTCACCGAAGAAGAACGCAGCCGCGTTCCCTCCGTCTTCACCGTGCTGCGCGCCATCACCGCACTGTTCAAGACAGTGGAAGACGCCAATCTCGGCCTCTACGGCGCCTTCGGCTACGATCTCGCCTTCCAGTTCGATCCGGTCGACTACAAGCTCGAGCGCCAGCAAAGCCAGCGCGACCTCGTGCTGTTCCTGCCCGACGAGATTTTGGTCGTCGACCACTATTCGACCAAGGCCTGGACCGACCGCTACGATTATTCCAGCGACGGGTTTTCGACGCAGGGATTGCCGCGCGACGAAATCGTCGAGCCGTTCAAGACCGCCGACCGCATCCCGCCGCGCGGCGACCATGAGCCCGGCGAATATGCCAATCTGGTGCGCAAGGCGATGGAGAGTTTCAAGCGCGGCGACCTGTTCGAGGTGGTGCCCGGCCAGATGTTCTACGAGCGCTGCGAGACGCCGCCCTCCGACATCTCCCGCAAGCTGAAGACCATCAACCCCTCGCCCTATTCCTTCTTCATCAATCTCGGCGAAGGCGAATATTTGGTCGGCGCCTCGCCCGAGATGTTCGTGCGCGTCAACGGCCGCCGTGTCGAGACCTGCCCGATCTCCGGCACGATCAAGCGCGGCGGCGACGCCATTTCCGATAGCGAGCAGATCCTGAAGCTGCTCAATTCGAAGAAGGACGAATCCGAGCTGACCATGTGCTCCGACGTCGACCGCAACGACAAGTCGAGGGTCTGCGACCCGGGCTCGGTGCGCGTCATCGGCCGCCGCCAGATCGAGATGTATTCGCGGCTGATCCACACCGTCGACCATATCGAGGGGCGGCTGCGCGAAGGCATGGACGCCTTCGACGCGTTCTTGTCGCATGCCTGGGCGGTCACCGTCACCGGCGCGCCGAAATTATGGGCGATGCGCTTCATCGAGCAGAACGAGAAGAGCCCGCGCGCCTGGTATGGCGGGGCGATCGGCATGGTCAATTTCAACGGTGACATGAACACCGGCATGACGCTTCGCACCATCCGCATCAAGGACGGCATCGCCGAGGTGCGCGCCGGCGCCACGCTGCTCTTCGACAGCATTCCCGAGGAAGAAGAAGCCGAAACCGAACTGAAGGCATCCGCCATGATCTCCGCCATCCGCGACGCCAAGACCGGCAATGCCGCCGACACCGAACGCGCCACCGCGCGCGTCGGCGACGGCGTCAACATCCTGCTGGTCGACCACGAGGACTCCTTCGTCCACACGCTGGCCAATTATTTCCGCCAGACCGGCGCCAATGTCTCGACCGTGCGCACGCCTGTGCCGGACGAGGTCTTCGACCGGCTGAAACCCAATCTCGTCGTGCTGTCGCCCGGTCCCGGCACGCCGAAGGATTTTGACTGCGCCGCCACCATCAAGCGGGCCCGCGCGCGCGACCTGCCGATCTTCGGCGTCTGCCTCGGCCTGCAGGCGCTGGCCGAGGCCTATGGCGGAGAGCTGCGCCAGCTGCACGTGCCGATGCATGGCAAACCGTCGCGCATCCGCGTGTCGAAGCCGGGCATTATCTTTTCCGGCCTGCCCAAGGAGGTGACGGTCGGCCGCTATCACTCGATTTTCGCCGATCCGGTCCGCCTGCCCGACGGCTTCGTCGTCACCGCCGAGACGGAAGAAGGCGTCATCATGGCCTTCGAGCACAGCAAGGAGCCGATCGCCGCGGTGCAGTTCCACCCGGAATCGATCATGACGCTCGGCCACAATGCCGGCATGCGCATCATCGAGAACATCGTTGCGCATCTGCCGCGCAAGGCCAAGGAAAAGGCGGCTTAGCTCCGGTTTCGGCGGCCGGAAGCAATCGATGACCGCTATTGATTCGAAAAACGCCGCCAAGCGCAAGGTCGCCAGCCTCGCCTTCTGGTCGATAGTCCTCGCCTTCGTCGTGCTCGGCCTGAAGCTGGCGGCCTGGTACGTCACCGGTTCCGTGGCGCTGTATTCGGACGCGCTGGAATCGATCGTCAACGTCATTGCCTCGGCCGCCGCCTACTGGGCGATCCAGGTCAGCCACAAGCCGGCCGACCAGGATCATCCGTTCGGCCACCACAAGGCCGAGTATTTCTCGGCTGTCCTGGAAGGCGTGCTGATCGTGCTGGCAGCCCTTCTGATCCTCAACGAAGTGTGGTGGTCCTTGCGGCATCCCGTCCCGCTCGAACAGCCCTGGACCGGCCTTGCCATCAACGGCGTCGCGACGGTGATCAACGCCTTCTGGGCCTTGACGCTGATCCGTGCCGGCCGTGCCGAGAAGTCACCGGCACTGGTCGCCGACGGCAGGCACATCATGACCGACGTGGCGACCTCGGTCGGCGTGTTCATTGGTCTGGTCGGCGCAGTGCTGACCGGCTGGCAGGTCCTCGATCCCGCTCTTGCCGTCATCGTTGCGCTGAACATCCTGTGGCAGGGCTGGCACGTCATCGGCTCGTCGATGAACGGTCTGATGGACCGCGCCGTCGACACGCAGGAGCACATGCGCATCCGCGACATCATCTCGGCCAATTGCAAAGGCGCGCTGGAAGTCCACGATCTGAAGACGCGGATTGCCGGCCGCGCCACCTTCATCGAGTTCCACCTGGTCGTCGACGCCGACATGTCGGTGGGCGCCAGCCACGTCATCTGCGACCGCATCGAGGATGCGCTGAAGGCGGAAATCCCCTCGGTGCGCGTCACCATTCATGTCGAGCCCGACGACGAGGCAAAACTGCCCAGGGGCACGACGGCCGTGCCGTTCGCGTGAGGCCTGAGAGACGCGGGCTTCCCTGCCATGACATCAAAAACGTCGAGCCGGTGCAGAACTCTATGCCGGCGGGACAGCGCCCCCCTCTGTCCTGCCCTCACTTTGCCAAAATATGTCATCTCCCCCACTTGGGGGGAGATCGGCCGTCTTCCCGGCTTTCGCCAATCTCTGATGGTGCAAGAGTGGGCGGGACGCTGAAGCCGCCAATCTCCCCCTCGTGGGGGAGATGCCAAGTGGGGGCAAAGAGGGCAGGACAGAGGGGGACGCGAAGGATCGCTGCCGCCGCCATTCTGATCCGAGGATCCGATCAAGGCGCGCAGGCAGCCTGCGGCATCGGCTCCAGCCGATAGACCTTGTCGTCGGATGCGGTCTCGCCGTCGGCCGCCTTCGAGCACAGGTCGACGATCGGCAGGCTGCTGTTAGGGTTGGCAAGCATCATCGTGCCGTTGGCGCCGCGGCGCAGAAAAATCTCCCTGGCCGCGATGTCGCAGGAAAAGTCGCTCGTCCTTCCGCTCGCCACGCAGCGCCACTGGTCCGCTTCGCCGTCACAACTGTAGCTCTGCGTGACCCTGGCGGCACTTTGGCGCGTGGTGACGGAAACTTCTATGTCGGCGCCATCAGGCCAGCTTGCCGTCTCGCCGTCCTTGGCGAAGGCGGCCAGTTCGATCGGGCCCCGGAAAACCCGGATGGTGTGGGTAAGCTGATCGGGATGCGAGCCGAGATGCGCGGCATCGTAGTCGCGCCCGTAGCAGAACGGCTGGTCCGGTTTCAGCCGCTCGCGCAGCGGTGCTCCCAGCGCCGGATCGACCGGATCGATGCGCGCGAATTCGGCCTTGCAGGTCTGCGCCGGCATGCGGTCGAGCCGGAAGCCGTCGTCTTCCGTGCCGAGTGCCTGCCTGGCAAACTCCTTTTCGCCAAGTTCATCCTCGGCGCCGGCCTCGAGATAAAGGCTGCGATGCACGCCGGAGACGATCAGCCGGCCTTTTTCGTCGACGTTCACCAAGGCCATGGTGCGGTCGCATTCCATGCCGCAATGGATCTCGCCCGATTGCGGATCATCCTTGCCGCACCAGCCGCCGACCCATTCAGGCTTCTTGGCGCCGCGCACCGTCGTCGCCAAAAAACCGTTGTAGCCGGACGGAGCGCTGCTCGGCTCCTCGTTCGGGTGGCTGACCGGATCGCTGCCATAATAGAAGAAAATCCGTCCCACCTTCTGGTTCGGATGCACCTTGAGATGCGCGGCATCATAGACACGCCCGAAACAGCCATCCTTGCCGTCCGGGCTGAGTTCGGCGAGCTCAGGCGTATCGTCGGCAAGGGCCATGCCGGCGACAGCGGCCAGCAAGGCGCCAGCAAGTCCGGCGCCCACAATGGTCTTCCCCCCAATGGACTTCGATGTCATGTGCCCCTCCTCGCCCGACCCCTCCTCGCCCGACCACGACGTAACGTCAATTTATGCTAGGATCGAGGCCGAAGCCACGCAATTTACGCGGACATGCTGGAGAACGACATGATGCGACGCCGCGATATTTTCCGTGTCGGCCTTGCCGGGGCCGCTGGCCTCTTCGGGCTGCGCCAGGTCAAGGCGGCGGCCGTGGCAGAGGAAAGGCAGAAGGTCGCCTATCACCTCAGCGACCTCGACAAGGTCGGCTTCGTTCTGGGCAATATCAAGAACCACTATGAGGGCACCGGCGGCAAGGTCGACATCGTGCTGGTCGTGCACGGACCGGCACTCGCCGCCTTCAAGTCGAAGAGCGCGTCGGCTGCCATTTCCAGCCGTTTTTCCGGTCTGGTTCGCGACGGGCTGGCCCCGCATGCTTGCGCCAATACCATGCAGGGCATGGACGTTGCGCTCACCGATCTGCTCGACGGCTTCCATGCCGCCGAGACCGGCGGCGTCGTCAAGCTCGCCGAATTGCAGCGCCAGGGCTACGCCTATTTGCGGCCCTGAACCTCCACGGACTTGAACATGAGCACGGCGAGGCCCTACGAAGAGCAGGACAACCCCGGAGGAATGCCAGCCACCACAACCGCCCCTGTCACCGCCACCCCTGTCACTTCCGCCCTTGTCACCCCCACTTTGGCGACCTCGCCGGCAAGGCGGTGCTGGTCACCGCGACCGGCATCGGGGCGGCACTTGCACTGGCCTACGCCGCGCAGAAATGCCGCGTCGCGCTGCATTACAATTCAAGTCGGGCGGCTGCAGAAAACCTGGCCAAAACCATCCGCAACGGCGGTGGCGAGGTATTCCCGGTCCAGGGCGATTTCTCGATCGCTGCCGATGTCGAGCGCGTCGTCACGCGCACCCATTTCGGCCGGCTCGACGGCCTGGTCAACAATGCCGCCTCGGCCGCGTGCCTTAGCCGAACTGACCGAGGCGCATTACGACGCGGACCTCAACGCCCGCTCCGTGCTGACCGCATCACGCCAGGCGATGCCATGGCTGAAGCGCCAGGGCGGCTTCATCGTCAACACCTCGTCGATCGCGGCGCGCAATGGCGCCGGCGGCGGCGCTGGCCTTTATGGCTCGGCCAAGGCCTTCGTCTCCACCCGCGGCATGGCCAAGGAACTGATCGGCTCGCGTCAACGCGGTGGCGCCGGGCACCATCGCGACAGCTTTCCATGAGCGCTATTCGACCGAGGAGCAGGCCATGGTTGCCACCATTCCGCAGGGCCGCGCCGGCACGCCGCAGGATTGCGTCGGCGCCGTTCCTCTCGTCAGCCCTGTTGAGCGGTTACATCACCGGCCACGAGGTGAACGGTGGCCAGTTGATGCCATGAGCGGCGGCCTGCATACTTGTCGCAGCAAGCAACGGAGATACCGGCAATGTATGGTCTGATCGGCAAGCTGCGGGCGACGCGCGGCCAGCGCGACGCAATGATGGACGTCCTGCTGGCCAGCACCGGCGCCTTGCCGGGCTGCCTGAGCTACATCATCGCCACCGATCCGGCCGATGCCGACGCGATCTGGGTGACCGAGGTATGGACCGACCAGGCAAGCCACAAGGCTTCGCTGCAATTGCCGGAAGTCCAGGCGGCGATTGCCAGGGCGCGGACGATCATCGCCGGGTTTGAGTTCCAGGTGGAAACGCATCCTGTTGGCGGGTTTGGGTTGGCCGAGGCCAAGGCGGGATAGCCGGCCTCTTTGCCAAAACTTGGCATCTCCCCACCAGGAGGGAGATTGGCAGCTTCAGCGTCCCGCCCACTCTTGCGCCATCAGAGATTGGCGAAAGCCGAGATGGCGGCCGATCTCCCCCCAAGTGGGGGAGATGTCCGGCAGGACAGAGGGGGGCGCGAAGGATCGCGACGCCAGGCGACGCGTGCGCTGCCGCAGATCGTCGGCTCGATCGTCATCGTCGTCGCCATCTGCGGCGGCCTCGACTTCATGATCAGCCATGTGCTCGATCCGCTGACCGACTATCTGGCGACCAGCCCCGGCGGCATGGACTCCCCATCATCGCCGCCGCCGCACAGCATGTCGCCTTCGTCATGGCGCTGCAATCGGCCCGCTTCCTCGTCGTGCTGCTGGTCGGACGGAGCGTGGCGCGGCTGGTGGCGCGAAGTCTGAAGGAATAGAGGGCAGTCTGCGCCGGCGGCGCGCGATACGCGAACTATGCCCATGATGATTTGCGGGCGCTTTCCCGCGCGGGATTCTTTGGACGTAACCGTCATATAGACCGCGACGGTCGAGTATGGCAGATATCCGCGAATGCGCGTCTTCTCAATCATTCTCGCCCTTCGCCGCCGCTTCTGGTCATGGATCGCCACGGGGGCAGCGAGGGAGAGTGCCATCATCGGGCGTCGGACGACATTCGGGACAGGGGCTGGAATCTTCAACATCCATGGTGACCGGTCACGCGTGTCAATCGGCTCGGACGGTCGCTTGGACGGGCACCTGCAGGTGTTCGCTCATGAGGGCCGGATTGAAATCGGCGATTGGTTCTATCTTGGAGCCGGCTCTACAATTTGGTCGTCTGATCCGAAAGGTATCAAGATCGGCAACCGAGTTCTGGTTTCGTCAAATGTCGCGATCCACGACACAAATTCACACCCGATGGACGCGAAAATGCGGTTTGCCCAAACGGAGGCAATTTGGCGCACAGGACATCCGCGAACCGATCCCGGCATTCGCTCGGCTCCGGTAATCATCGGCGACGACGTCTGGATCGGAACGGGCGCCATCATTATGAAAGGGGTGACGATCGGTGATCGCTCTATAATTTCCGCTGGCGCCATCGTGCGATCGGATGTCCCGGCAGACTCATTGGTGCGAGCCGAATTATCTAATGACGTGATGCGTTTGGCTGCCGCTCATCAATGAGCGTTGCACCGTCGTAGAATGCCACATGCAGATGTGGCATCTCTCTGCAAACTTTCTGGAACTCTTCCCGCATCTCTGCCTTATTCGCGCTCGTCGCGATTGGCATGGAAATTTGCCGCTGCTGATCAATCGCATGAATTGTGAAGCGAAGGGGTGGGCCAGAGTACATTTTGTTCGTCTCGGATCGATCTCAGGGTGCGTCGACAAAAGGCATGTGCTTAATCCGCTCCCACTGATCCTTGGCGGTAGTGCCGGACCAGCGATTGCGAAGGGCGCTTTCGCGGTAAGCTTGGGCTGGAACCAGCTCCGGCATTGCCGCTTGCTGGGGGAGGAAAAAAGCATTGCCGCCTGCCGCTGAGACGGCAACGAGCTTATACCCAGATTCCTTGCAGAGGTTCGTCAGCGCGGTGATTGAGGCACCGTGATACCATCCGCTTTCGTGTTTTTCCTTCCGGTCGAAAGACGGATCGTACGGCACTGTTACCGGGTTGAGGCCGAAGCTGGCGTTGTACTCTGCGACGATGACCGCTGGGCGTACCGGCAGCAGAGCCTTGAGGAACCAATAGTCGTTGCCATCAACGTCAACAGACAGCACTCCAAGCTCGGGGAAATGCGCGCCGAGATCTGCGATGTTGTCGAGTGTGATGAAGCTCTGCCTTGTCTCAATCCGCTTTGGAAGCAGAGCATTGGCCAACCGCACGGTCTGCGGATCACCGTCGACTAGGAGTCCCAGAAAATCCTTGAGACCGATGCAATTGTATTCCGTCGGATGGAAGCCGAATTCGAGGAACGTCCGGGGGCATTGTCCAATGATCCGTGACAGGATTGTGGCTTCGTCCGATTGTGGGGTGCTGGCTATGCGCCCCTTCAGGAGGTGATAATAGTAACGGAGCGGGGTCGCTCGCAGAAAGGAATGCACGCTAAAAGGGATGCTCATACGGTGACGTTCCTTGGTACCTGTTGGGCTGCTCGAATGGCGGCGACAAGTGTGGTGATGGCGTGACGGGCAAGGTGGATACCATCTTCGGTCACATCGTTTGAGCCGCGAAGCGAGATATAGGGATCGATGAAAGGCACGCCCGCTCTATGCGATGCGACGCGAATAGCCTCGTTGATCGCGACGGCAACGGCCTCCGACCTGAAGGCGGTCTTCGCCTCCTCGATCGGAGGGACCGCGAAGATGACGGTTTCGGTCCCAATGTCCCGGAACAGTGAGCTGATCAAAATCGCTCGATCAGCCACTGCGGCTACGTCGGCTCCAGTGCGGCTGTCGTTTGTGCCGACCTGAATAATCGCCTTCGACGGGGGATTTTCCTTGAGGGATGCCAGTACCAGCGGGGATTTGATCGACGCATGCACGTTTTCGGCAGTGGCACCGCCGAATCCAGCGTTGATCACGCTAAGTCCCTCAAACGCATGCGGCGGGATCATTTCGAGGTTCGAATCACCTACCAAGATCATGCTCTTTGGGCCTAGCCATCGCAAATTGGCCGCGATCATGTAGGTCCGCGCCGTCCAATGGTCTTGCCATGGCACAGTTTTTCTCGGGATAACCCGACCTTTCCAAACAGAAAAAATGCTCTTTACCTTGGTAAGTCCCATTTTGCCGAGTCCCCAGAAGCGTCGTCTCTAGCCGATTTCTTTTAAGGCTTCTAGATCGGGATTTGATTGGGCGGGAATCGTGGGGGCGGAATCAAATGATCCACAAAAGGAGGATTTACTAGATCAGGTCGCCATGGCACGGTCACCGCCTCATCGAACGAGGAAGATGCGATGACCAGTGCTGACGGCATTATTGCCATGTATGACGACTACTATGCCGACGGCAAAGTGGCTCTTAAGCGTGAAATTACTTCAATCCAGACGGTCGGCCACATCGAGAAGATAGCCGGCGGCCAGACCTTCGAGACAATCCTGGACATCGGTGCTGGCGAAGGTGCCGTGCTGGACAAGCTATACAGGGGCAAGATCGGAAAGACTCTCGGCGCCGTCGAGATTTCCACATCCGGTAAGGACGCGATCGAGTCTCGGGGAATTCCGAACCTAAAAAGCGTCGAGATGTTTGACGGCTACCACATTCCCCACGCCGACAAGTCATATGATCTGGGGCTCGCGATCCATGTCGTGGAGCATGTCGAGCACGAGCGCATGTTTCTGACGGAAGCGGCAAGGGTCTGCAAGAAGCTCTATATAGAGGTGCCGTTGGAGCACACCCGCTTCATGGATCGCGCGATCCGGATTTCTGGTGCATACGGCCACATCAACTTCTACACGCCGTTATCATTAAAAAATCTGCTCAAGACCTCCGGTCTAAAGGTCGAGCGACTAATGGTGTTCGCTCATGACCTAGCCTATGAGCAACATTTGGCCGGCCGCGCTAAGGGCTGGTTGAAATACAAGATGCGGACGGGATTATTGAGGTTTGCGCCCAAGACCGCAACGCGCAATCTTGTCTACATGGCCGGCGCACTGTGTTCGTCAAAATAACCCTGAAAGAGAAGGAGCCATGAGAGAGCTGCGCAACAAGGTCGAAGGGTACTTTTCTGGCCCTGGATTTTGGCCGTTCTTTCTCATGATGGTCCTGCTGTTTCTCCCCTTTGCGCTTATTTTCCCAGTCCTTGGTTGGACGTGGTGAGTGCCAGGGGCCGCATCGGCTAGTTCGGCAGGCGTAATGCGTTCCGAATGACGTCGGCCTCGTTGAGGCCGCCACTTTTCAGAACTTCCCAAAGCCCGTTGGGGGATTGGTCATCGTGGCGTTGAAATCGAGGCTATTATCGGGCGGATCTGATGTTCCCATGCCCGGTAGCCGTCGCCGTTGAGGTGGATGCCATCGGTCGTGAACTCCGGACGAAGGCGGCCATCTCGAGAAAGAGCTGTGTTCAGGTCGAGAAAGCGGCAGTTTGCAGCTTGTGAGCACCGCGCCGCGAGCGCGCTGTTCAAACGCTTTATTGCGGCGTTGTGGACCACGTCGCTTGTTAACAATGTGGTCTGAACAAAAATGCGGTCCACATCCGCCAGACGATTGATGATCTTGCCGTAGGATGCGGCCACGTCGTCAGGGCTAATTGACCTGCGAATATCGTTGACCCCGAGCATCATGAAAACCAGCCGGGGTCGTGCGACAGTGATCTGGTCGAGCCTGAGAAGCGCGCTATCGACGCGCTCGCCAGATATGCCGCGGTTGATAATCGACAGCCTGGGAGACATCTCCTGCCAATGGCCACTCGCAGTCAGAGAATCGCCAAACATGACGATGTCGGCATGTCCTTGGAATTGACCGAACTCGTTGACTTTGGCTTGCCACGCGGCGTTTTCGGAGCGCGTAGCAGCGGCCGTCGCCAACAGAATCGACAGCATTGCACCAAAGCTCAGCATCTTGTTCACGTTGAATTACCCAGTTCCTATGCCCGCCGATCGCCACCAGAGCATGAGCCGCTGCCGATGGATGGGTGAAGCACTTAGGCGCCTCGGGGCAATCATACAGTATTTCGAGAACCGCAACGATATCGGCTTCGCGCGGCCCGACACCGCGCTGTGCGATGCAAGCCGATGCAACTATGTGTTGGACAGGCGATCCATGTTCGCCGACGCCAGCCACATTGCCAAGGCGGAACTATTCCGCTTCCGCGCCATCTTCACTGAAGTGCTGGCCGTGCACGCTGAGTCCGTGTCATGGTCAGGCTCTCCAAAAGGCCTTCACCTCGCCGCAATCTCGGTTTCTTGATGTCGATGTTTCGTTGGCCCGCGAGCACTGCTACCCACTTGCCGACAGGCTGGCAAGGGACGCTCGGTTGGCGTCTCGACCGGTGCATATCCGACCGGTGACGAAAGGCGCCGAATGCGGTGCGATTGCAGAAAGGCGCGAGCCCCGCATGCCCCCGGATGACAAATTCTCCCCCACCCGCCGCCATCTGCTGACAGGAGCGCTTGGAACCGTGGCGGCCTTGGCGGTCGGACCTGCCGCCACCTCGCCCGTCGGTCAACTCGATCGCCCCCAGCCGAGATACCCGCACGCGCCAGGCGGCCTTGTTGTCTTCGGCGACGATGGAACGGACGTAGCCGCTTTCGTCAAAGCCGTGGCCCGGATCGCGGCCATGGGAGGCGGAACCCTGATGTTCCGCCGCGGGGTCTACAACTGGTCCTCGGCGGACCTGAGGGCCTTGGGCCACCCCGGAATTGCGGTTCCGGCCAACTGCACGATCGACGGCAACGGATCGGTCATAAACATCACCGGATCAGACCAGATCTTCTATGTCTTCACCGCTACAGACGTCTCGAGGGTCGCCGTGGCCGATCTGAAGGTCATCGGCAATAGCGTATCGACCGGCTACAACGGCGGCGCATTCATGAAGTTCGCCCTCAGCCCGACCGCTACGGCCGGCATCGATACATTCACGCTGGACACCGTCGAACTCCAGAACTTCAAGGCGCCATGGTGGATATTGGTCTATAACGAGAGCCGCTCGAACCTCGAGATCCAGCACATTCGCATCAACGGCCTGCGCGGCATTTCCCGGCAAGGCAATTCGCTGGACCCGGAGAATCTCGGCGCAAACGCCGCCGTCATTGGCATCAACAGCGCAGCGTGGGAGCCCCACGACGCCGCCCGGGCAATAGTCCGTGACGTGATTGTGACCGGCTTCTATGCTGAAGCCACACACATCAAGCAGGGCATCAACTTTGAAAGCAATGTCCGCGACAGCGAGATCCGCGGGGCCGTGGTCCACAATGCCGGTCTTGTGGGGGGCAAAGACGACACAGGCTGCTACGCGCTGATGGTCTATGGCGCCAACAACCGCAACATCCGCATCACGGATCCCGTTCTGATTTCACCGCGCGACAACGGGATCTATGCAGTCAACGGGTCAGGCCTTGTCATCCGGAATGCTACGGTGCGTGGCCAGTCCAGCACCGTCGGCGCGACATTGCCAAAATCGGGGATCGCCTGCAACAGTGTCCGGGACGTCGTCATTTCAGGCGGAACGTTCAGCAATAACGTGACCGACCTCTATCTCGGAATTCGCGGCAGTGAGGCCAATGTCAGTGTCGAGGGCGTGCAATGCGCTGGGGCGTCCAAGGCTGGTATCTTGTTGCAAGGCGCTAGCGCCGATGTCGGTGGTGTGACGATCACCGGGGCGCGGGTCGCTGCTGATGCGACGGCACATGCGCTCCTTTCCCCAAACGACACTATTCACTACGTCAACGACGTGCATATCGCAGATTGTAATTTCGCCACCAAGTCCCTCACCGCGGTGGCTGTATCCGCCTCGCCCACACCGGCTCGAAACTGGAGCTTCAGCAACGTGACCTGCACGTCGCGCGGGACACCGTTCCAGGCCACTCAATTTGGCGGTCGGATGACGATCCAGGGCATGCGGCTGGTGCTGTCGGGTGGCGGCACCGAGGGGTATAGTGCTTTCCGCTGCTTTGGCGCCGGCGCGATGATCGTCGACGGCTTGACCATCGCCGGCCAAAAAGTCGGCAACACGATGGACACGCGGGGTTTTGTCGGGTCGTTGACGAACATCCACACTGAGAATTCCCACACGCAGCCCGTCCCGGCCTCGGAGGGGACCGTGCGGCCGACATTCCCAGGCTTCCCGGGTGCCCGCATCCAGAACCTGGCGCCCGGCGCGGGGACGCACCGCGAGTGGCAATGGCAGCACCGAGGATGGGTCGAGACTAGATGATCGACCTGTGGCCGGTGCGCAAAATCTATGCGGCCTAAGTAGCAACACACCTACCAGCCGCTTGTCCACCGACGATAGTCGGACCACATGCCATTCCGGCGCAGTCGGCAGCCCACATCCATATCGCGCGCTATCGCCGCATGCCCTGAAGCACCTCGATTGCAGCACCGGAGAAGCGAGGAAACGAACAGGTGTTGCCTTGTGCTCTAGCTGTGAGCCAGCCGAGGCCGCCCAGAGCCGCCAGTAGGGCGAATGCCGTGGCGTGGTTGAGCTTGTCATGATGAGAGGTGAAGGCCAGGCCCAACTTTTGCAGCAGCCGCACCGGCGAAAGTGCGAGCGGGAGAACGCCGGCCAGCGTAACCAGAAATCCTCGCCAGGCGCGACTAAGAGTCGATGCGCAACAAGATACAGTCCTTCATCTGGAAAGTCTGGACGATATGGCATGCTCCCGATATGCCACCCCCTGCTTGCGGGGCGCCTGAGGCTGCGGCACACCATAGGCTATCATCATGACCATAATCAGACCGCCGCCTGTGATAAGGCTGGTGAAGAGCGACGAGTTTCCAAGCGACATGATGAAGGGGATCGAAACGGTCGCCGCGAACGGCAACCGGTCCGGGGTCACGACCTTGTTGGCCAGGCTGAGAAGCAGGCCGAGAACCACCCCCATGACCACCACGCCCGCCAAACCGTAGGCTGCTACGCCGTCCGTAGCCCAGAAATTGGCGTTGGCGTTGAACCCGTTTCCTCCGACGAGATGGGCGCCGGCGACATATCCGAGCGGCGCTTTGTAGGGATAGTCAATGATCATGTTGATGATATTTGCATGTGACCAGTAGGTCAACGGATTGACGGAAAAAGCATCCGCATACACGCCGGTCATCGCACCTTGAATGCCGAGGGTCCGCATATAGATCAGCGCGACGGCGTCCATGGCCGGTCCAACCGGCTGGTAATTTGTAGCTATAAGAATTGCGAGCGCAGAAAATGTCAGCGCTACAAATCCGAACGCAAGGCGAGACGTTGCAATGCGGCCCTTGTTGAGCACGAAAAAGTAAAACCCGAACGTGACGATCAGGATCACCAGCATCATCTTTCCTGCGAACGCCATGAAGACCAGTATCTGCCCCACAAGCCCGAGTGCTATCGCCCAGCGCCGCGTTCGGTCGAACAGTCCAATCGCCAGAAGATAGGGGTTCATCGCATTCGACAGCCACCCCGTAAGATAGAGTGCGAGTGTGCTCGTCTGCGCGGAGCCAAATCGGGCGCGCTGGTCGTAGATTTCACTCATTCCGGAGAATGACATCATTTCCCGGTAGGTCGCGACATAGAAAGCTATAGCAGCCAGATAGAACGCAAGGAAGAAAAAGAAGAACTTGGTTACCGAAACCTGACGAATGAGAGAATACGACTTGAAGTGGATCATTTTCGGGATATAGACCACCAGAAAAAATGATGCAGCCACTGAAACCATCAGCCACGACGCATCAAAAGATGTATACCCCTGTCTTGCAACAATAAGAATTGATGGTATGAAAATCGATAGATACAGCATCCAACAAAAAAAATCAGAATACTTTCTAATTGAAACCGGCAGAATAAACGCAAACGCAGCTATTATACAATAAGCAAGAACGGTATCATTTTCATTGTAGACATAGCTAAAGCCGAGATAAAGGAAGCTGACAGACGCCCAATCGATATAGATGTCCACAAACATGATGACGTAGACTGCCACCCACAGCAGGACGAACATCCGCGCGTAGCTAATATTCCCCGACCTCACGTATTCCAATTGCCCCGTCCTTGTCGAGCTGATATGCGGCGTAGGCTCCGTATCGCCCAAGCCTTACCGCTACCAAAAAGGTGCGTCCATACCTAATTCGCCCTCCCGCCCCTCATTCCTGGCGTTCGACCTGCTGCGTGGAGCATCCGCGCTGGTCGTCATGATGGCACATCTGCGAGGCTATTCGCTGCCAGCCTACGGCGCGCTGCCGGCCTCCGACAAGGGTCTGATCGCTGCTTTGTTTTACGCCGTCACTCGTCCCGGGCATCCAGCGGTGATGGTGTTTTTCGTCCTCAGCGGATTTCTTGTGGGAGGGCAAGTCATCCGCCACGTGCGGGATGGACGCTTCGATCTCCAGCGCTATGCGGTTGATCGGGCGACCAGGATATTCCTTCCGTTGATCCCGGCCCTGTTGCTGACAGCCCTTGTCGCAATCAGCGCTGGCTCCATCTTTCCGATCCAAGATGTTGTCGCGCATATCGGTGGCCTCAACGGCGTCGTCGTCCCCACCGTGCAGGCCAACGCACCGCTCTGGAGCCTCGCCTACGAGATCTGGTTCTACGTCCTGATGGGCTGCGTTGGATACGCGTTTTCGCGACGCTCTCTGCCTGCCTGGTCGTTCGTCGGGTTCGGCGCCACCGCCGTGGTGTTCAGCGTCCTCGAAGCTCAATACTTGCTGTTTTGGCTGCTCGGAGCCCTTGTGGCCGCCTACCCGCCGCGATCATTGTGGATCACGTATACAGGGCTGGTAGCCTTTATAGGTGGGACTCTTGTTTCGCAGATGATCTCGGATGGCGGGCCATGGGCCGGATACGCAACGGACCCAGCTGACGCGATGATGTGCGCTGGGCTCGCCGCGCTCCTTCCAGCCCTCTGTCACGAGCGGGTGAATCGCATCCTGGAGCCCGCAGCGTGGCCGATCCGGAGCTTGAGCGCGATGTCCTACTCGCTCTACATCTTTCACTATCCGGTGCTCGTCTACCTGACCGCCAACTACATGCCCGCGACCCCGGGATTAGGCGGAGGAGGCATCGCATCGCTGGTCATCAAGGGTGCCGTCTGCTTCGCCGTGTGTTTGATTCTCTATCTGCTCTTCGAGCGAAGGACGGTCGCTTTCCGCAACCGAATTAACGGCACGGTTTCGGTCTAGCCGTCAAAGCCTGTTTTGGAGCGCATCGACGCTCCGAGAGAAACAGGTTTGGCATCATCGCTGACCAATTTCACCGACGGCAAAGCTCAGTCGACCCCGGTGCGGGTCGAGCGCGCCGCCGGGCTGAGCAAGCATAGAACGGCCTTTCGGTCCAATTCGCGTCAAGCTGGCGCGCACATGATTGTAAGCCGGCGCGGTTTGGCGATATCGCCACCGGACACAACGCGATCGAACCATCCGCTATACCAGCTCAAGAAACCGTTCAAATTGTCGTTTCTTGCTATATTCGTCACGAATCGCGCTGTGCCCGGCCCAGCCGATCGCGTCCCAGCTTCCATCATTCAATTGCCGTTCGATTGTTTCCGATGCGTCCTGCGGCTGCTCATAGATGGCCATGGTTTCCCCATCACGCATCGGTGCGGGATAGATACCGGAATCAGAGACCAGCAGGGCTCCAGCTCCCATGGTTTCGAAGCAGCGCATATTGCCGCGGTCCGGGCCGGCCATGTCGATCGAGGCGTTGACCACGACCTTTGCTCTTCCAAGCTGCGCGTACATGGCTCGACCGAATACGGGAGGCGCGCAGACACTACGGATCGCACGCGGGCGGCGCACTGCTTTCAAAGGACCGAACCAGCCAAGCGGCGTCTCGGCGAGTGACGTGTAGCGTGACAGATCCAAATGGAAAACAACCCGGTGGCGGCCTGCAAGACGTGCGACCGCTTCCAGTATTTGCCTTCGGCGCTGGTGATGACGGCTGTAGCCACCGAAGAAGAGGACATCGATGTCCCTGTTCCGATTTGCAGCGACACTATCTAGTTCCGGATCGTGAGCGGGAAAGAAGTGAGCCGTCTTGGCGCCCTGTTCTTCCCACATCTGTCGCATGGACGGAAAATTACAAAGCACGAGATCGTAGCCGGAAAAGTCGATCCTGCCTGGTGCGGCGCGCCAGGCAATCTTTCGTTTCACATGCCCAGGCAAGCGGCGGACAAAAGCAGCGTCGTAACGAAACGGGTCGAGATTGTAGAAGACATCCGTCTTGTGGTGCTCAATCTGGGCAAGAAGGATATCAGTCAGCGGGGTATCGTTGCCCAGCCCGTTTTCGCGCGCCCAGGCCCGTTGCAACGATTCATCGTCGCCATTCGTAAAAAACGCTTCCGGACTGCGCTCAAGCATCGGCAAGAGAATATGCGCCGCGCCGTAACGATCGTTCAGGAACACCTCCTTCTGCTGCTCGAAGCCGCTGATTCCCGCGACGAGGCCGGCAAGTCGAGGCCGATAGCTTGGGGCAATCCCAGAATTCTGAAAAAGTCGCATGATTCCGTTCTAGCTATAACGTGGTTTTGTAGCGCTGATGACGAAGCCGGAACAGAAGATGCGCCAGTTCAGCATTGCACAAAGGTTCTCGAACAGGGCGACGGAAACGTAGGCGGGCAGGAAGAAAGCGAAATAGTCGCTGGCGCGGTAAAACGACGTGACGTTGACCTGCTCGAATCCGTGGCTGCGAAACAACTTCGCCATGTCCGAAGGGGAGCAATGGTCGAAAAAGGCAGGATAGCCGGTGACACCCACCGCAGACGGCCGAAGATACGGGATCAGCCATTTTTGCATAACGGGTCCGACGATCCGCAATGCCACCGAATAGGGGTGCCACTTCGATGGGACATAGTGGTGCATCACGCCGCCCGGCCGAAGCGCCAAAAACATCGAGCGCGCTGCCGCCATGTTGTCCGGCACATGCTCCATCAACGTGATCGAAATGAGCATGTCCGCCTCGACATCGACGGGCTGCTCGATCGACTGAACGACAAACTGGTCGTAGATGCGATAGCAGTCCGGTCTTTCCTCGATATCGAGGCCGATATAGGTGAAACTGGTGCTTCGCTCCAGAAGTGGCCTGTCGATCCCGCCGACCTCGAGGATGGCCGACGGTTTCAGGCGCGCAACATCCTCGGCAATACGTCGCTCAAGCTCCGCCTTGTAAGACGGCGCGCCGAAAAACCCGGGATAGCGGCGTTCGAGCCATGCTGCGGCGTCCCTGTTCCAACCGATAAACGACTTGAGAATCACCGCACCCCTTGTCCCGCAGACCGGTAGAGACCGGAACATCGAAAATAGATCAAGATCATGGCTGGCACCTGGCAAGCTCTAGGTTAGTTCGCTTTGAGTTTCTCGCCGAGTGAACTGGCCCTTAACGTGATTGACGAAGACGTCAGGAAGGGGCGTATCGTCGCGGAAACTCGTTTCGCGGGTTGGATCGTCATTTACCACGACGATCGCCTGGTTCGGGTAGGTGATCCGCGGAACCTGGCCAAAAAAGGCAGCCCACAGGTTGAAGTTCGAGCCGGCTCCGATGATCGCACTTGCCTGAGCCATTTCCAGCATGTGCGTAACCGATTCTGCGTCATTGGCCCGGCGCACGTCCGGGAGACGAAGGAGTGGGACAAGCTCGGTATCGTCCCCGTCGGAAAAGACACGGGCTGGCATGTTTGTGCCCAGGGCCTCACGAAGAGCGACAAGGCTGTCGCAGTACCAGTCGATCGGCAGCCGTTGATTGTGCGTCTTTGCCTCCACCCGATTCACGTCGAAGCGGGAGAAGTCGCCAAGGCGGACATGGACAGCCACGAAAGGCGCGGCTGGCGCTTCCGGAAGGTATTTTTTGCGGGTGATCCTGCGAAAAGCGTCGTAGAGGACGCGCCCGTGGCCGCGGACTTCATGGAAGTGTTTTTCGAAGTTCGACGCCACGGTGTTCCTGAAGACAACGACTGTGTTCCTGCCGGCATATGCGGCGGATGGAGCTGCCTCTGCCGGAATTTTCCGTGCCGTTGCCAGAAGTGCAGTGCGCCACGGCTCGCCCACATAGCCCTTGTTATTAAGGAGCCTGAAATACTCGCGCTTGTCCCGCTCGCGGCGCAAATAGGGACCGATACGTGGGCGGAACCAACGCGGCCCGAGCATCTGCGCATCGTTGTTTCGACACCAGATCTCACAACGCGCCCAGGCGAGCATGCTGTGACCAAGACCGAAACGGCCGATATCGGGATAGCCGTAGAGATGTGCCATGAGCGTCTGCCTCGTCACGCCAAACTAGTCGATGTTCGGCAGGTATATCGCATCGGCCCACGCCAGTCGGCCAAACTGGTTATGGTGCTGATTGTAAATCGCATGGAGCCGGTAGTTTAACTTCTCAAGATGGGCCGTCACCTCATGGAACAGGCAAGAACCATCGTATATTCTCATAAAATTCACCTCGGAGTAAATAAGTTTGATTTTTTTACTTCCGAGTATATTTTCTGCTCCTTTCAAAATTTCAAGTTCCGCTCCCTGAGCGTCCATCTTCAATATATCTATATTGTTTACGCTTTCTCGTTCGCAATACCCATCCAAAGTGATCACGCTAACTTCTATTACATCTTTCTCCGTGGTATATTTATCAAAGGTTGAACCGGTACTGCGCGCGCTGAACAGGGAACTGGCGTCAGGAAGCGCCGCGACGTGGAAGGACGCGGTTCCTGCCTTCGAAGAGACGGCCATGTTGACGGGAATTATTCGCGGCTCCTGTTCGGCAACGGCACGGAGCTTGGTAAAGTTTTCCGGCAGGGGTTCAAAGGCATGGACGATAGCCTTCGTGCACCTGTCGGCATAGGTGCGCGTATCCCGCCCATCCGCGGACCCGACTTCGAAGATCGTGGCAACGTCGCCTGCGAGACGCAATTGCTCCTCGAAGGAGTCATCGATGCGGACACCGCGCTCAAGTTTGCTCAAATGATAGCCGAACATATTGAAAATTCGCTGCACAGCGAACACTAAGCTAACCCTCATGAAACGGTTCCTTCGCTTTCCCTTACCTGCAAGTTGACCAACTTCGTTGCATGATCAGCCAATGCAAGTTGAAGAGCATAGGTGACAGCGGTCGCCAGTCCGTGCCAGATCATGACGATGAGCGGATCGTCGATTCGGGCCCAGCCGAGCCAGCCAAAGACCAGCAGTGTGAAAAGGAACCGGCCTAGTTCCCAGGCAAACTGGAGTGACTGTCGCTCGATAATGATAAGCGTCATCGTCAATGCCGTTGCGACAAAGCGCACATAAGCGATCGGAAAGGCAATGGCACAAAGCTTGCCGGCCATAACCCAGTCGGCGCCAAAGACAAAAGGGACGACACTTGGCGAAAACACCATGCCCAGCACCGTCGGCAAAAGGCCAATGGCAAGAAGCTGAAAGAGCGCCCGTCGAAATGCACCGTTCAGGCCGCCGCCTTTGCCGGCCCTATAAAGTTTCGCGAACTCGCCGGTAAAGACCTGTGAGACAGCCACCGCGACGATGCCAACCGGCATGAGGATAAACCGTTCGACAAGTGCGTACTGTCCTGCAACTTCCAGATTGAACAATGCAAGAAAGGCGAATGGCGCGACGGCGGCACCGAGCGCGGACAAAAGTGTTCCCGGAAAGGTGAAGAACCCAAATTCTTTGAAGCGAACCGCCGTAAATTTCATCGCAGGAAACGAGATGGGAGAAATCAGAGTTCGCCAGAGTTTGCCACTGCGAAGAAGGATGGAGATGCTGCCCGCGACCCTGCCGAATATATCGGCAAGGACAAGACCGGCTCCAATAAAGGAAAACATGGCACAGCCAAGCGCGCCAACGGAAAAACCGATCGATTGCAGGATCTTGGAACGTGCGCTGAGAGGATAATTACGCTCACGGATCGGCACATAGGAGAGCATTTGGTAAAGACCCGCCACGATCATCGCGCCGGGCAGAATAAAGATTATGGCGCGCAGAGACGGCACCACATTCGGCGCCCACAGATCGACGACAATGACGACAAGAACGGCTACCATTCCTGTCACGATACATAGCCGGAACGTCACCTTTAACAGGTTTTCCAAAACTCTCCCCGGTCTCGCGCCGAGAAGTGCGACTTCGTAGCGGAACGCGGAAAACATGATCGCCACGTTCAGAACCGACAGATAGATCTGATATCGCCCGAAGGCTTCGGCGTCGTAGAGGCGTGTCAAGGCTGGAAGGACTGCAATTGCAATAAGCTGCGCAATCACCGACCCCGACAAAACCGTCAGGATGCTTCGGAACATTCTTTATCGCCGCATTGCAAAATTGGCGACTTGCGCTGATTGCGCCAATCGTGGAAACGACGGCGAGGGCAGATCGAGGTCGCTCGATCCCCTCATCTGTCATTCCAGAAAATCGTATTCGCGCCCATGCGTTTGTTGTTTCGATAAACATCGCTCAACAGGCTCGTCACGCGCAGATTTGCGTCTTCATCATTCGACTCTATGCAGAGGCAACGCGGAACCAGTTTCTCGTCGAGTTCGGAAATCTGCTTGGCCACGATCCAATCGACGCCCTCGATGTCGACGCTCGCAAAATCGATCCTTTTTCCTTCGCCGTATTTGTGAAGCAGTGTGCCCAGCGTCAGTTGAGGAAGCTCGAGGCGTTCAATCAAGCGATGGCCGGCTGCAACCACACGCTCATATTGCTCGGGCGACGTGGTTGAGAGTACCGACGGATATATCAAGAAGAATTCCGCGACGCTGTCGGTCTCCCCGATAAGGCACTGGACGTGGGTATCGCGTGGGCGCCAGCGCTGGTGAAGCCGAAGAAGGCGGCTGATCGGCTCGACGACGATGCCGGACCAGCCCTTGCGATGCAGCAAATACGTATTCGAGATACGGATCGGGTGGGAAGCGCCGATGTCGAGATATCGACCAGGATGCCTTTGGTCTTTGAAGATCGTGTTGACGAGGAAGGTGTCCTCGCCGTGCTGCGAGTAACTTTCCCGATGCTGGAAATGGAGGGGAATATCACGCAGCTCTTGTATCAAGCCGGACTTAGCGGCCCAGTACCTAATATCGTTCAACATCCCAGAAGGCTCCATTGTGTCTTTTGCAGCGAGAATACCAAGCGCATCGACAAAGGCCTGCTGCTGCCTGAGCGACGAATTGAGCTAGCCGCCAAGCCAAGGGCTTCAAAACGCATGCTCGATCAACCTCGCCGCGCGAAAACGAACTGTCTGATTTTCCGCGCCGGCTTAGCAATGAGCGCATAATCGACAGGACCCGATCCGAGCCAGCGGCGGCGTGCCCGCAGAGCTTCCAGATTGTGCCCGATGTGGGAGGTAAGGCTTCGCGTGCTGGCCCCACCAACCATCATGTCCACCAACACGTGGCTGGTCGCGGCGGTCCGGAATCCGTGGAGTTCAACAGCTCTCAACATCCAATCATAGTCCGATGCCACTTTGAGGCTGATATCGAACGCACCGACCGCGTCCGCAACCTTCCGCCTGACGTAGAACGTTGGATGGGCCGGCATCCAGCCGGTCCGAAAGCCTTTGGGGGGTCTGGCGGCGGCACGCCAACGCCGTACGATGCGCTTGCTCAGATGGTCTTCGACGAAATCCAGGTCGCCATGCACGATGTCGGCCTGTTCCAGCCCAGCGGAGATCCGTCCCAGCGCCATACGATCGTGAAAGCAATCGTCTGAATTCAGCACGCCTACCGCGTCGCCAGTGTAAAGGCGCAATCCTTTGTTGAGTGCATCATACATTCCGCTGTCGGGCTCGCTGACCAGCCGGATCTGATCCTGTGGGTAAGAACGGACTATTGCCAGCGTATCATCGGACGAATTGCCGTCGATGACCACCAGTTCCTTGGCGCCATGATCCTGGGCCAGGAAGCTGTCGACCGTATGCCGGATTGTCGCCGCGGAATTCCAACAGACGGTCAAGACCGAGATTTTCATGTCGACCCGGCCCAACGTCGCTTACTGTGCCGCAACGCGAATGCGGTCCTCATCGAGGCGCCGATGTTCGGACTCCCGCCTTACCGTTTCGAGGTCGGACTGGACCATCTCCTGGACCATCGTGGCGAGCGACGTTGTCGCCTTCCACCCGAGAACGCGCTCCGCTTTCGAGGCGTCGCCGATCAGAAGCTCTACTTCGGTCGGCCTGAAGTAGCGCGGGTCCACCTCGACCAGAACGGTGCCCGATTTCGCGGCGATGCCTTTTTCGTCGACGCCGGAACCGACCCACTCGATCTCGATCCCGACCTCGCCGAATGCAAGCTCGACAAAGCGGCGGACGGAATTCTTCACGCCGGTTGCGAGGACGTAGTCGTCTGGCGTTTCATGCTGAAGGATTCTCCACATGCCTTCGACATAATCGCGGGCATGGCCCCAATCCCGTTCAGCCGACAGATTGCCGAGATAGAGCTTGTCCTGAAGGCCCAGGCTGATTGCGGCCGCCGCGCGCGTGATCTTGCGGGTGACGAAGGTCTCGCCGCGCATCGGGCTTTCGTGATTGAACAGGATGCCGTTGGAAGCATGAATATCGTAAGCTTCGCGGTAATTCACCGTGATCCAGTAGGCATAGATCTTTGCCGCCGCATAGGGCGAGCGAGGATAGAAAGGCGTCGTCTCCCGCTGCGGGATCTCCTGCACCTTGCCGTAGAGCTCGGATGTCGATGCCTGATAAAAACGCGTCTTTTTTGTCAGGCCAAGCAGTCGGATGGCTTCAAGGAGACGCAATGTGCCGATCGCGTCGGCATTTGCCGTGTATTCCGCGGTCTCGAAACTCACCTGAACATGCGATTGTGCGGCGAGATTGTAGATCTCGTCAGGCTGCACTTCCTGAACGATGCGGATGAGGTTGGTGGCGTCGGTCATGTCGCCATAGTGCAGCGACAGCCTTACGTCCTTTTCATGCGGATCCTGGTAGAGATTATCGATACGCCCCGTATTGAAAGACGACGACCGCCGCTTGATGCCATGGACATCGTAGCCCTTTGCCAAAAGAAGTTCCGCCAGATAGGCGCCGTCCTGGCCGGTGATGCCGGTGATGAGTGCGGTTTTCCTGGTCATTGTGCTTCTCCGGAGTCGATACGACGATAATTCTCAACGCTGATCAGCGTGGCTTTACACATTACAACTACCCCCATTCAAAAGCTGGTGGCTATCCTAACGTTGTGAGGCTCGATAGCGGCGGCTTGGCTATACCGGCTACCGATCTTTGCCGCATATCATCGCGCGCCAAAACCTGTCAGCATGGTTCGGATGGTGCGAAACACAATCAGCACGTCGAGCCAAGGGGAGAAATTCTTGATGTAGTAGAAGTCGTAGTGAAGTTTTTCCAGGACATCGTCGACGGCCGCAACGTGGCCCTGGTTGACTTGCGCCCATCCGGTAATGCCGGGCCGAACGATGTGGCGGTATCGATAGAATGGCAGCTCGGCCTCGTACCACTTGGAGAGCACGAGTGCTTCCGGGCGCGGTCCGATCCAGCTCATCTCGCCGCGCAGGATGTTGAAGGCCTGCGGCAATTCATCGATCCTGGATTTTCTCAAGAACTGCCCAAGGCGCGTGATGCGCGCATCGCCGGCCTTCGTGATGGCCTCTTCCTTTTCATCGCCAACCGGGGCGCCGAGTTTCATTGTCCGAAATTTGTAAACTTCGTAGATCTTTCCTCTGTAACCCATTCTCTCTTGCCTGAACAAAGCCGGGCCAGCTGAGTCAAATTTTATCGCTGCCGCCACGAACAAGAGCAACGGCGAAGAAACCACTAGAATAACTAGCGCAGATATCCAATCGACTGCTTGTTTAATTTTTAAATAAGCATGGTTTGGATTCAAAGATCCTAAGGTATTTTCGGAAAGGTGCTCTATTTCTACTCGGCCCGTAAGCGATTCGCTGATCTGTTTGACATGATAGACCGGCGTTCCCGAGAGCGCGCGATCGGCAATATACCGTTCCCATTCATCCGAAAGATCGGCTCGAAGGTCGGCCACCACACCGCTTGCATGTTCGACAATCGTCTCGGGCGAATGAATCCGGTGCCAACTGACGCCTGGTATATCTTCCAGCCTATCAACATCTCCTCCGGGGATTACTGCCAACCGGTATGGGTCGAGCCGCCGTGTGGCCAAGCTCAAGCCAAAATACCACAGGGTGGATTGAATGAAGCTCGCTGCGGCCTGAAACCGGCTATAATCAAACCTGAAAAAGAAGATGGCCATGAATACGAGGCCGTAAGTCAGGGCGAAGGTGGGCAGGATGTAACCAGCCGCCGCCACACCCGGAAAATTGCCGATGCGCTTGTAAAGCAGGTAACCCGACGTGTGAGCGATGAGGGCAGCAAAGATCGTAACCTGCATGTTCGATGACCAAATCACATGTTGGCCGAACGACATGCGGATGAGCGCCGGGAACAGGATCGCGAATGTCAATCCGCCTAGCAATTGAAAGCGCATCCGAAGCAGAAGATGCCTCTGGTTGGGCAGGTTGACAGTGGAGGTGTTCAAATTCGTGAAGCCACTAACCAATTTAACTGATCATCCGCCAAGACAAGCAACAGATCTGCATTGCCACGTTCATCGACATCCTTCGGCTCCAAATGGCTACCGCACTCCCGGGTGAAACCCGAGAGCCGACTTTGCAGCACTTGCACCGCATGACCTGGCGTCAGTTGCGGTTATGCGATCGCAACGAGTTCCCTTGAATCCAAGTCAACAGGGATCTCGCCATTCATGATGGCAACCAGAACCCGGGCCCTTCCGGCTGGATCGAGACGGTCAAGGCGACCGATCATCTCCGCGAAAGGACCCGAGAGAATCCGAACCGAAGCGCCCGCAGTAAGGCCTCCGCTGAAATCAAGCAAGCCGTCCTTGCCGGTCAGGGCAATGAACCGCTCCACCAGTCCCGAGGGGACCGGCAATGGCCGATCGCCCTGCATGATGAGGGAGCGCACACCGAACGTTCCATTGACCGAGCGCCACCGCTGCAGCCCGACATCGAGGGCGATGAACATGTATCCTGGAAAATAGGCTGCCGGTCGCGTCTCGACGCGCCGGGCATGACGAACGGTCCTCTCGCAGCGAGGTATAAACGGGTGAAACCCCTGTAACCGGAGATGCCGTTCGGCGACGTCTTCTTTTCCCGGAAAAACGCTGGCGGCATACCAGCGCGCTGCGGCGCCGACCGCGGGCCGTTGCAACGATGAAGTCGCCTTGACTGTTGTTTTTTTCGGGCTGATCACGCGTCTCGCTCTCGGCGGCTTTCGGCATGGTCGATGTCAAGGGTTGCGACAGCGCACCGATACCGGCGAGCAACTATGCCGCGGGGATCGAGTCGGTTCGTCGAAAAATTCCTGCTATTTGTCCATTAATTTTAGCTATGCCTAACAAGCCATCGAGCCGCATTATTTTTTAGCCACCCAACCAGCGGTATCGAACGATTTTGCGCCGATGTGTAGCCTCCTGGTTACACTGACTCGCGACGAATCGCCGGCTGTTCTTGGTCCTTAGTCCTTAGTCTTGACCATAGTGTGACGGTATCGTTAGCAAATCGTTGCATGGCAGATGCCGACCAATTGGCGCCGCCCTGCGTTGACGAGTCCCAACGAGCCGTCGCTGAGACAGGATCATTCCTGTGCTTGCCGATCAGTGCTGCGCCCGATCGACCAGGCCTCAGGAACGTTTGAGCAGCGACCAGACGGCTGGCACAAGGCTCGCCGCCAGGCCGACCTTGATCAGGTCACCGACGATGAAGGGCACGACGCCGAACTGCCACGACTTTTCCGGGCCGATGAGCAGCGCCAGCCAGGCAAAGCCCATCGCCATCATGACGATTTCGGCAACCAGCATCGCGTTGAAGAGCTTGACCGGATGGCGATCCCAGCCACGATCGGCGGCCCAGCCGACGATCGCCGCCATCACGACGAAGCCGGCAAGATAGCCGCCGGTCGAGCCGAGCATGTAGGCAATGCCGATGCCCTTTTCCGGCGTGCCCTGGAAGACCGGCAAGCCGATGGCGCCCTCCGCCATGTAGAGAAGCAGCGTGGCGACGCCGAGGCGCATGCCGAATGCTGCGGCGATCAGAAACACGGCCAAGGTCTGCATCGAGATGTCGACCGGTCCGAGCAAAACCCTGGTCTTGGCCGACAAGGTCAGCAGCAGTGTTCCAACGATCGCCAGCAAAAGCTGCGTCGCCAGGCGGGCTGCGCCCTTTTCAGGCAGAGCGAGAGAAACAAGCGGCGTCGTTGCAATTGCCATGGTCTTCCTCATTGCGGACTGCCGCAGATCGCGGCCTTGCGTTTTCCTATATTGGCTTCCATGTTATGCGGCAATCGGTTTTGCCGTCTCTGGAACAGAGCTGAACGACATTCGCTATGGCGCTGAAATTCGACACAGACTTCGATCCGTCCTACGGCCAGGGCGTGACCGTTGCGCCCGACGTGCTCCGGATTACCGCGAAAAATCCCGGCCCGTTCACATTCTACGGCACCAACAGCTACATCGTTGGGCGCGAGACGCTGGCGGTGGTCGATCCCGGGCCGGATGACGAGGCGCATCTCAAGACACTGCTCGAGGTGATCGCAGACAGGCCGGTCAGCCACATTTTCGTCAGCCACACGCATCGCGACCATTCTCCGCTGGCAGCGCGGCTAAAGCAGCACACCGGTGCGATTGTCCTGGCCGAGGGTCCGCATCGGCCGGCGAGGCCACTGCGCACAGGCGAAATCAATCCGCTCGACGCCAGCGCCGACACCGCCTTCAATCCGGATGTCGCGCTTGCCGACGATATGGTGGTCGACGGCGACGGTTGGGCGATCAGAACGGTGCTGACGCCGGGCCATGCCGCCAATCATGCAGCCTTTGCGCTGGAAGGAACCGGTATCCTGTTCTCGGCCGATCACGTCATGGCCTGGGCGACCTCCATCGTTGCGCCGCCGGACGGCGCCATGGCCGACTATATGGCCTCGCTGGATCGGCTGATCGAGCGCGACGACCGCCTGCTGCTGCCCGGCCATGGCGGGCCGGTGACAGCGCCGCGCAGCTTCATGCGCAAGTTGAAGTCGCATCGCAGGATGCGCGAGAAAGCGATCCTGGAGCGGATCAGAAGCGGCGACCGGACGATCGAGGAGATGGTCGCGGCGATCTATCACGATACCGATCCGCGCCTGCACGGCGCGGCCGGCCTGTCGGTGCTTGCCCATCTCGAGGACCTGGTGACGCGCGGCCTGGTGAGCACCGACGGCGACCCGGCGATCGACGGCATTTTCAGCCTGCCTGGCTAAGAGACCGTTTGGAAACTCTACTCTGGCGGCCATCTGATGGCGTTTTCTGCGCTTCCGGTGCTCACGGACCCAAATGTCCGCTGCGCGCCGGTTCTCGAAACCACCACCATATGACTCGCCAGAGCGAATTTCGAAACAGTCTCTAAAGATCCCGCCAGAGCTCGCACTCCGCTCCTGAAAGCTCAGAACCGGCTGGAACGCTCTTCAGGTTGAGGCGACTTCAGACCCTGGCAAGAGCATTGCGGATTGGCCGGAAGTCGCGCGGCGGTCTCCAGCGCGACAAGCGAGGCTGTCATGGAGAGATTGGGTAGCACGTCCTCCTGCAGCAATTTCTGGCGGTTGCGGTCCATATAGTCGTTAAAGCCCGCCGTGACGAACGCACAGGGCACGAAGCAGGCGCCGATCTCGCGGGCCAGGGTCGCCTCAGGGGCGATGGAATGGTTGAGCACATCCGCCCCCATTCCCCGATACGCCAAGGCTTCGGCCGGCGTTGTCAGCCGCGGCCCATAACAATGGGCAGCGACCAGCTGCTGTTCGATGCCATGAACGCGGGATGGCCAATGACGGCGGGCCGTTTCGACCAGAACCGCCGCGCATCTTGGACATACGATCTGCTTGCCCGAACAGTCAAAACTCTGGCGATCCGGAAGCAGTGAAAACGGGGTCTGCGTCAGTTCGATGATATCGGCGGGCACCACCATGTCGCCGGGCTGGATCGCCTTGTTGACGGCGCCAACGGTCGAGCAGGCGAGGACTTGCCGCACACCCGCTTGCATCAACACCCAGAACGCGCGGCGATGGCAGGAATGGTCGATATGGTCGCGGGGATTGCCGTGCGAATACATGCACAACGCCCGCTTTGCTCTCCCTTCGGCTGAAATCGAGGCATCGAACTCGAGCAACTTCCAGTTGTCGGAACGACCGAAAGGCGTTTCAAAACTCATGTCGCGCCGCAGCGTGCGCACGCTATCGACTCCGAGATCTTCCGGGAAGGCAAGCCCCCAGTTTGCCGACCCGGTGATGATGGCCAAGCCTACCTGAGGTATGTCAGTTGGTTGATCCGCCGGAGCACCGGCTGCGTGATGATTTTTGGGCATGCTTCCAACTCGGTCAGGACTTTTTTTGGCTTGGTCAGGATTGTTGGCTCGGTCAGGATTTTTGGCGAAGCGCCGCGATCACGACGACGACCACAACAATAGCGGTCCACAATGTCGAGATCGCCGCAATGGTCGGATCGATCTGATCGCGCAGCGAAATGAACATGAGCTTCGGCATCGTGCTGTTGCGACCACTTGCGATAAAGATCGAAATCACCGACTCATCGAGCGACGTCAGGAAGGCCATCAATGTCGCCGACAACAGGCTGATCCGAAGTTGCGGAACGATTATCCCGCCAATAGCCCTGGCCCAGTCCGCGCCGAGGCTGCGCGCCGCCTGAACCTGGTTCCAGTCGAAGCGAGCCAGGGCGGGCAACAGCACAATGCATGCCACCGGAACGGCCAGCACCACATGTCCGACCAGCACACCGAACAGCGTTCCAACCAGACGTTGCGCCGCCAGCACAAAAAAGAGGCCGATCGCCAGCAGGATTCCCGGGGTGACCGAGGGGGTGAGCAGGACGCTCTGGATCGAAGCTGCGGTCTTGCCGCCCAGCCGATTCATCGAGATGCAGGCGAGCAGCGCAAAAGGCACCGCGATCAGCGCCGTCAATATCCCAAGGATCAGGCTCGTCCTGAGTGCTGCCATCCACGTCGCCGAGCCGAAGAAGTTCTCGTACCAGCGCAACGAGTAGGCCTGCGGCGGAAACTCGAGGAGGCTCGATGCCGAAAACGAAAGCGGCACCACCACGAGCGTCGGCAACATCAGAAATGCCACGACAAGAGCCGCAAAGCTCCACAGGACAATGCGGGCGAGCCTGTTTTGCGGATAGGCCTCAAGCATGGGAGGCTGCCACTGCGTTCTGGGCCAGCAGGCGGCGTGCCGCCAGCAGCATCACACCGATCAGCGCCATCAGAACGAGGAGCAGAATGCCCAGGACGCTCGCCGATCCCCAATCCTGAAAGGTCGATAGCGCACGCTCGATCCGGGTAGAGAGAGGATTTACCTTGCCGCCGCCAAGCACCGCCGGGGTGATGAAGAAACCGATGGAATAGATGAGGACGATGACCGAACCCGAGAAGATGCCGCCGGCCGAAAGCGGCATTATGACGGTGCGGATGACCTGCCCGAGCGTGGCTCCCATGCTCGCTGCCGCGCGAACGAGGTTTGGGTCGATATCGCGCATCGCGGCATAAACCGGCAGCAGGAAGATCGGCAGCATGTAGTGAACCATGCCGATCAGCGTTCCGGTGAAGTTATAGACCAGCGGCAAAGGCTCCGCCGTCAGGCCCGAACCAGTCAAAGCCGCGTTGATCAGGCCATCACGCCGCAAGAGCACGAGCCAGCCATAGGTGCGCACCAGGATAGCGGTCCACAATGGCAGCATGACGAAGGCCATCAGCACGTTGGCCACCCTTGGCCTGGCGCTGGCCAAGGCGAGTGCCAGCGGGGTGCCCAGAAGAATGCAGATCGCCAGCGTGCCGAGGGACAGCTCGAGGGTGGTGACGAGCGCCGACCATGTCAGTCCGCTCGACAGCACTTTCGCGTAGTTGCCGACAGTGTACTCACCGCCTGTGGTCAAAAAGGATTGCCGGATGATCCAAAGGATGGGCAATATCGCCGCCAGTCCAACGATGAACAGCGCCGGCAGCGAAAGCGAAAGGAAAAACCGCCGCTCGCGGCGCGCATCCGCCAGGAGCGCAGGGTCCACAGTGACGGTCACGCCAGCGCTCCCGGTATCGCGTGAACCTTGGCTGCTGGTGCATATGCGGTCATCCGCTGGCCGGCGGCAAACTCGGCGCAACCGCCGGCCAGCGCTGCCGGAATGCAGACAAGGACCTCCTGGCCACCGTCGAGCGCCAGCGTCAAGAGCCAGTTCTCGCCGCGGAACGCCTTGGCGCGCAGTGTTCCTTCGAGAGCCACTGCGTCTGCCCCGGCGAGCTTCGCATCAAGATTAAAGCTTTCGGCGCGAATCATCAGGGTTTCGCGTGACGCTTCGGCGCCATCGATCCTGCGCACCGAGCCCGGCGCCACAATGTTGGCCTCGCCCATGAATTCGGCGACGAAGCGGGTTGATGGACGATCATAGATCCGCTGCGGCGTATCGATCTGCTGGATGCGGCCGGAGTTCATCACCGCAATCCGGTCGGACATGATCAGCGCCTCGCGCTGGTCGTGGGTCACGTAGATTGTGGTGATCCCCAGGTCATCGTGCAGACGCCGGATCTCGTACTGCATGGTTTCGCGCAGATTCTTGTCGAGCGCCGACAGCGGCTCGTCCATCAGCATCACGCGCGGTTCGAAGACGATAGCCCGCGCCAACGCCACCCGTTGGCGCTGGCCGCCGGACAGTGCGGCAACATTGCGCTCCGCCAGGCCATCCAGCTTCACGCGGGCCAGGGTGGCAAGCGCCCGCTGACGCGCCTCCGCTCTCGGCGCCTTGCGCAGCGCCAGCGGATACGCGACATTCGCCAGGACGTTCATGTGGGGAAACAAGGCGTAATTCTGGAAGACGATGCCGATGTCGCGTTTGTTCGGCGCCAGGCGGGTGATGTCGCGATCGCCCAACAAGAGCTTGCCGGAATCCGGCCGGACAAAACCGGCCAGAGCCATGAGCAGCGTGGTCTTGCCCGATCCCGATGGCCCCAGCAGCGTGAGGAACTCGCCAGCTTGAATGTCGAGCGAGACATCATCCAGTGCGACGTAGGACCCGTAAGCCTTGCTGACGCTGTCGATGGTGATCGGGAGCGACTTCATCATCTGCTCCAGCCTTGTCAGCCGAGACTCAGCGGGCCATCATCTCGTCGAAGGCTTGTTGGGCAGCCTCGCCGTTCTTGACCCACCATTCTGAATTCGAAAACACCGAGGTGCCGGCATTTTCAGGCGCGGTCGCAAGCGTCTTCAGACGGTCCTCGGGAATCAGGCCACCCTCATAGGCCGCAGGATTGACCGGGCCATAGGCGATGAAATCGGTCAGCTTCGCAACGCGCGCCGGCTGCGTCATCGCTGCGATGAGCTTCATCGCGGCTTCCTTGTTCGGCGCTCCCTTCGGCACCCCAAGGCAGTCCGTGCCGATGACCGAACCCTTGAACGTGTAGTCCGCCGCGCCGCCATCCTTTTTCACGGTCTCTGCCCGTCCGTTCCAGGTAACGACCAGATCCGCCTCACCATCCTTCAGCAGTTGCGCGGACTGGGCTCCCGAGGTCCACCACACGGCGACATCTGGTTTGATCGCTTCAAGCCGCTTGATGGCGCGCTCCAGCCCTTCCGGCGTGCTGAGCACGGCATAGACGTCCGCCGGCGCCACGCCATCGGAGAGAAGCGCGATCTCGATCGAGTCCTGCGCATTGGCGCGCAACGCGCGGCGGCCCGGGAATTTGGCAACGTCCCAGAACTCGGCCCAGGTCTTCGGCGGGTTCTCGCCATAGGTCTTGGTGTTCCACGACAGGACGGTGCCATAGGAATCAAAGGGATAGCAGTAGTCGGACTTTGCGCCGTCCGGCACGGATTTGGGATCGATGATCTTGTAGTCGAGCGGCTCCAGCAGCGACTGAGCGGCGGCCTGGGCGCCTTCCGGCGAGCCGAGGTGGATAATGTCGGTCGCAACTGCCCCCGAGGTGACCTGCATCTTCAAGGCGGCCAGGCCGTCGCTCAGCGTCTCCTCGCGAACATCATGGCCTAGCTCTTGTGCAGCAGGGCCCCACATGGCCTCTTTCATGGCGTTGCCATAATCGCCGCCTGCGGTCGTGATGGTGAGTGTTTGCGCATGGACGGGCAAGGCAGCCGAGATGGCGAATGCTGTTAAGGAAATGCGCAGCCAGGACATAGGTTCTCCTCCCCAACTTGATCAAATATAGCCTGAAATGGCTATTTATTTGTAATCGTAACGTTACGATTGCATCTGAATACGCAGGAGTCAAGCTGCTTGCGACGGGCGTTCGGATTGACCGGGATGTCGAATCCGGTAACGTTATGGCGGTCAGCAAGTCAGCCGGCGCTTTCGCAAATGAAGTCGGGCGAACAATGGCCAATCTAAAGCAGATCGCGGCGGAACTTTCCCTCTCGGTGACCACGGTATCCCGCGCTCTGAAGGATGGGCCGGAAGTGCAGCCCTCGACCATTGCCCGCGTCAAGGAGGCGGCCAAGCGGGTCGGCTATCTGCCAAATCATCATGGTCGTGCGCTCAAGACCGGTCGAACGCTGACGCTGACGGCAGTGCTCCCGATGGAGACCCGAGACCATCTGTCAGATCTGTTGAAGCTGCCTTTGATCGAAGGCATGACGCTGGCGGCGCGAAAAGCCGGTTATAGTCTGTCCATCTATTCCACCACGCCCGACGACGATCCCGTCGAGAGTGTGCAGCGGCAGCTTCAGGCGCGCAGCACGGACGGACTGATCATCACGCGCCTGGTGTCGGGTGATCCGCGCGTCAAGCTGCTGCTGGATCAACGCATGCCATTCGTCGCGTTTGGAAGAACCGACCTGGACACCGCCTATCCTTATGTCGATGTCGACAATGAACAGATTGCCTACGAGGCAACCCGACGGCTCATGGACAAGGGCTGTCGACGCATTGCTCTGCAACTTCTGGTTCCGGAGGATCAGGCGAGTGCCATGCGTCTTTCCGGCTATGCAAGGGCAATGGCCGAGGCCGGCATCCCGATCGACCAATCGCTGATCGGTCATGGCATGTTCACCATGGAATCGAGCGCGGCCTGGTTCGATCGCTTGCTGGCTTGCTCAGATCCACCGACAGGCTTGGCATGCGCCAACGAACTGGGCCTGCTGGGGGCGCTGCACGCTCTTGGCAAAAGAGGCCTTGCACCGGGGAGCGACGTCCACATCGTAACGCGTGACAGCACGCGGCTGGCACGCTTCCTGCCGGCAAAGATCGAAGTTCATTCCGTTGATATGGCGGCTGTCGGACGCAAGCTTGTCGAAGTCCTGGAGAGCCGCATCATCAATCCGCTTGGGCCGGTGGAGACAATTTTGCTCAAGGGTGAATTCGAGCCGGCCGAATAGCCTGCTCGCATACTCAACCACTGATTGTATCAGCCGCATTTCTGTGGCGTCAAAGCGATTCCGCTTTGGCTGTAAAAATGCCCCTGGACATCACTCAGCCGGGGCCGTGCCGACCTGGCCGGCGACTTCCTGATCCAGTTCGGCCAGGAAATCCACGATGCGGGCCGCATTGTCGCCAAGGTCGTAGCGACCGTAACGCGAGGCCGAACGCATGTCGACGATGACCGCATCGCCATCGTCGGTCACACGGATGGCGACGTCGGCGGGAAGGCTGAGGACGAAGCTCCTGGCCAGGGCGGTGATCGTCACCTCGCTTTGCCCGATCGCACGGGGAAACGGCCCCGCAAGCTGCCAGTCCCGACGATCGAGCACGGTTTCGACGGCTTCCAGGACCCGATCGAAAGGCAGATTGTAGCTGCGTCCGGTGACCAGCGGATAGGTCTCGGTCTGCAGGCGCCGCTCGCCCGGGGTCGGCGGCGAAAGCGCATTCATATCCCCGGTCCGGGTGCTGGTGTCGAGCACCGGCGGATCGTCGAAATCCGTCGAGATGTCCCTGAGCGGTGGAGAAGTCGCTGCCCAGTAGGCGGCGATGCCAAAAGGAACAAGCACCAGCAGTGCCAGCACCGCGCCGACGGTGAGATCGCGACCGCCACGGTCGCCGAAATTCCAAATTCTCGAAAAGGCAAGGCCGGCGAACAACAGCGCAAAGGCGGCAAGCAGCGCGACAATGCCGAGCACCCAAAGGAAAGCCGGCGTTTCAACAAGCTGATATCGGTGGCCGACGAGAACGGTCAGCAGCAGGACCGCCGAAAAAGCGCCTGTCCGCCGCGACCAGCCGGCCGCCCTCGACGTCTGTCGCTCGGGAGTTTTCATTATTTTCAGCACTGCTTCACCCCGGACTGGCGCTTAAGCCGTTCAGCGGCGGCTTGAAGGCGAAAGACGTCATCTCAGTCAGTCCGTCGGCAGGCGATAGTCCCTGAATTGTTGGCGCAAGGTTGTCTTCTGGATCTTGCCGGTAGCGGTGTGGGGAATCTCGCCGACGAAGGCGACGTCATCCGGCATCCACCACTTCGCCACTTTGCCGTCCATGAAAGCCAGGATATCCGTCTTGGTCGGCTCCCGGCCCGGCTTGCGGACGACGACAAGCAACGGCCGTTCGCCCCATTTCGAATGTTGGATGCCGATGGCGGCCGCCTCCGCCACATCCGGATGACCGATCGCGAGATTCTCAAGCTCGATGGTCGAGATCCATTCGCCGCCCGACTTGATGACGTCCTTGGCGCGATCGGTGATCTGCATGTAGCCGCCTGGGTCGATATGGGCGACATCACCGGTATCGAACCAGCCTTCTTCATCGAACTGTTCGGATCCGATGCCGCCATAATAGGCACGCGCGACGGCCGGTCCGCGGACTTTCAGGCGCCCGAATGTCCTGCCGTCCCAAGGCAGTTCCTTGTCGTCATCGTCGGTGACCTTCATTTCGACGCCGAAAGGCGGAAAACCCTGCTTGCCCTGGACGTCGAGCCGGGCTTCGCCCTCAAGCCCGGCATAGTCCGGCTTCATGGTGCACAGCGTGCCGAGCGGCGACATTTCGGTCATGCCCCATGCATGGATGACCTCGACATCGTAATTGCCCTGGAACTTTGCCGTGATCGCACGCGGGCAGGATGAGCCGCCGATAACGACCTTGTTCAGATAGGGAAGTTTCTTGCCGGTCTCCTCCAGGTACTGCAGCAGCATCAACCACACTGTCGGCACGGCGGCGCTGAACGTCACCTTTTCGGTGTCGAGCAATTCATAGATCGAGGCGCCGTCCATCTTGCAGCCAGGCATGACCAGCTTGGCGCCGATCATCGGGCCGCTCTGGCCAAGGCCCCAGGCGTTGGCGTGGAACATCGGCACAACCGGCAGTATGGTGTCGCGCGAGGAGAGGCCCATTGCATCGGGCATCGCCGCAATCATGGCGTGCAGCACGTTCGAGCGATGGCTGTAGAGGACGCCTTTCGGATCGCCTGTCGTGCCCGAGGTGTAGCACATGCCGGCGGCGGTGTTTTCATCGAACGTCTTCCAGGTGAAGGCGCCGTCGGCTTCGTCGAGCCATTCCTCATAGGCAACTGCATTCGGCAGCGCCGTCTGCGGCATGTGCGCCTTGTCGGTCAGCACGATCACCTGCTTGAGCGATTTGACCGCGTCGGCGATTTTTTCAAGCAGCGGCATGAATGTCAGATCGACGAAGATCGCCTTGTCCTCGGCATTGTTCATGATCCAGGCGATCTGCTCGGGAAACAGGCGCGGATTAAGCGTGTGATAGATCGCGCCGACACCCATGACGCCGTACCAGGCTTCGATGTGGCGCGCCGTGTTCCAGGCCAATGTGGCGATGCGGTCGCCAAGCCCAAAGCCATCACGCTCGAGCCGCTCAGCGACCCGCAAGGCGCGGCGATGAATATCGACGTAAGTGGTCCGGACGATCGGGCCCTCGATCGAGCGCGACACAATCTCGCGTTCGCCGTGCTGCCTGGCTGCGTTGTCGATGAGCTTATGGCAAAGCAGCGGCCATTCCTGCATCAGTCCAAGCATACTTCTCCTCCCATGGGTTTTCGCTCCATTGTGGGACGAACAAGCGGATTGTCCAGACATGACCGGGCAGAAGCAGCGCATTGTTCGAAAAGGCAGGGAAAACCGCCACAATCCGGCCATTGTCGACATTAACTTTGATTAATGGTAGGGGTGTGATTGGCGAATGAAAGAGGTTCGCATGGACGCGCAGCTCGACGACAAAGCTCTCGAAGATTCGCTTGCCGAAAGCCTGGCCGATTTGGTGCCGGACGCCAGAACCGTTTCCGAGGACGAATTCGTTGAAGTCGTCGGCGGCGCCCTTGAGGCGGTCGGCGGCACGCTGCTGTTCAAGATGTGCGTTCAGAATGAAGGCGAAAGCCAGCATGTCGCCGCGGCTTGCGTCGGCGATGGCGGCAACCGCCAGTTCCTGCTTCTTACCTTGCCGACCGGCGGTGGTGCGCTCAAGGTCGAAACCGCGTCGCGAAGCACCAATCCGGTCGCCGGTATCGCCGCCGCCTATGCCGGGCTGATGGACGCCTTTCAGGCTGCCGCCTGATCGGTCATCGGCCCTGATCGGTCATCGGCAAGCTCGATTTGACGAGAGATCCGGACAACCCCAAAAGGCGATGGAGCCGGCATTCGACAGCGGCCTTGCACAGCGGGCACGCCCTACACATTTTAGGTCGTGCAAGGAGAACCGTCATGGACCAGATCGCCAATCCGTCACCCGGCTTTCAGCGCAACCCGGATAAAGTCATTACCATCGAGCCCTACAGCGGAACTGTGACCGTACGCGCCGGCGACGCTGTCATTGCCTCGTCCAGGAGGGCCAAGGTGTTGACCGAATCCCCCTACCCCGGGATCCTCTACATTCCATTCGAAGACATCGATTTCGACCAGCTTCGCAAGACGGACTCGTCGACTCATTGCCCATACAAGGGCGATGCAAGCTATTGGAGCGTGCTGCCTGCCGCGGAAGCAGGCAAGGATGCGATGTGGGCCTATGAGCGGCCTTTCGACGAGATGATCGAAATCCGCGATCACGGCGCGTTCTATCCCAACAAGGTGACGGTCGAAGCCAAACCAGCCTGAGCAGGGCCAGCCTGAGCAGGGCCAGCCTGAGCAGGGACGGCTCGCGGCCTGTCCCGCCGATCATTCGGTGGCACGGCCATGGCCGATGCCGGCCCCCTTACCCGCGACCGTTCTTTGCAGCCTGCACCGCCGCCTGCGCGGCAGCCAGCCTGGCGATCGGCACGCGGTAGGGCGAGCACGACACGTAGTCGAGGCCGATTTCCTCGCAGAAATGGATCGACGTCGGATCGCCGCCATGCTCGCCGCAGATGCCGAGCTTGATCTCCGGCCGCGTTGCCCTGCCTTTTTCGGCCGCCATCCGCACCAGTTCGCCGACGCCCTCGATGTCGAGCGACACGAACGGATCCTGCTCGATGATGCCCTTCTGGCGATAGGTCTCCAGGAACGAGGCCGCATCGTCGCGTGAGATGCCGAAGGTGGTCTGGGTCAGATCGTTGGTGCCGAAAGAGAAGAATTCGGCCGCCTCGGCGATGGCTTGGGCGCGGATCGCGGCGCGCGGCAGTTCGATCATCGTGCCGGTGAGATAGGTGATCTTGACGCCGGTTTCCTCCATCACGCTCTTGGCGACGGCATCGATCCGCACCTTGACGTAGTCGAGCTCCTTCACCAGACCGACCAGCGGCACCATGATTTCCGGGACCACCAGCGCGCCGGCCTTCCTGCCGGCTTCGACGGCCGCCTCGAAAATGGCGCGCGCCTGCATCTCGGCGATTTCGGGATAGGAAACCGCAAGCCGGCAGCCGCGATGGCCAAGCATCGGGTTGAATTCGTGCAGGGCCTCGGTGCGCTGCCTGAGCTTGTCGGGCGACACGTTCATGGCGGCGGCGACTTCGGCCACCTCTTCCTCGGTCTTGGGCAGGAATTCGTGCAGCGGCGGATCGAGCAAGCGGATCGTCACCGGCAGGCCGGCCATGATCTCGAACAATTCGAGGAAATCCGAGCGCTGCATGGGCAAGAGTTTTGCGAGCGCCGTTCGCCGGCCCTTTTCCGTGTCGGCCAGGATCATCTCGCGCATGGCAACGATGCGGTCGCCCTCGAAGAACATGTGCTCGGTGCGGCACAGCCCGATGCCTTCGGCGCCGAAGGAACGCGCCATGCGCGCGTCGAGCGGCGTTTCGGCGTTGGTGCGCACCTTCATGCGGCGCACGGCATCGGCCCATTCCATGATGGCGGCGAAATCGCCCGAGAGCTCCGGCTGCAGCATTGGTACGGCGCCTTTCAGCACCTGGCCGTTACCGCCGTCGATGGTGATGATGTCGCCCTTGCGGAACGTCGATCCCATCGCCATCAGGGTGCCGGCCCTGTAGTCGACGCGCAGCGAGCCGGCGCCCGACACACAAGGCTTGCCCATGCCGCGCGCCACCACCGCAGCGTGGCTGGTCATGCCGCCACGGGTGGTCAGGATGCCTTCCGCCGCATGCATGCCGTGGATGTCCTCGGGACTGGTCTCGATGCGCACGAGAATCGCCTTGCGGCCTTGCGTCTTGAGTTCCTCGGCATCGTTGGAGGAAAAGACGATCTCGCCGGTGGCTGCCCCCGGAGATGCGGGCAGACCGATGCCGATGACATCGCGTGCCGCCTTCGGATCGATGGTCGGATGCAGCAACTGGTCGAGCGAGGCCGGATCGATGCGGGCGACCGCCTCCTCCTTTGAAATGAGCTTGTCGCGCGCCATCTCGACGGCGATTTTGAGCGCCGCCTTGGCGGTGCGCTTGCCGGACCTCGTCTGCAGCATCCACAATTTGCCGCGCTCGATGGTGAATTCGAGATCCTGCATGTCGCGGTAGTGCTTTTCCAGACGGTCGGAGATGGTGACAAAAGACTGGAACGCTTCCGGCATCAGCTTCTGCAGCGACGGCTTGTCGGAGCCGGCGGCAATGCGCGCCGCCTCGGTGATGTTTTGCGGCGTGCGGATGCCGGCGACGACATCCTCGCCCTGCGCATTCACCAGGAACTCGCCATAGAGCATCTTTTCCCCGGTCGACGGATTGCGGGTGAAGGCGACGCCGGTGGCCGAGGTCTCGCCCATATTGCCGAAGACCATGGCCTGGACGTTGACCGCGGTGCCCCAGCTTTCGGGAATGTCGTGCAGGCGCCGGTAGGTGATGGCGCGGTTGTTCATCCAGCTCGAAAACACGGCGCCGATCGCGCCCCAGAGCTGCTCGTTCGGATCTTGCGGAAACGGCTTGCCGAGTTCCTCCTCGACCTTGGCCTTGTAGAGCGCGATCACGCCCTGCCATTCGATGGCGCTCAGTTCGGTATCGAGTTCATGGCCGAGCCCGCCCTTCTGGTCTTCGAGGATTTCCTCGAACACCTCATGGTCGAGGCCCATGACAACATCGGAATACATCTGGATGAAACGCCGGTAGCTGTCATAGGCAAAGCGGGCGTCGCCTGAATCGGCGGCCAGCGCCTCGACCGTCTCGTCGTTCAGGCCGAGATTGAGCACGGTGTCCATCATGCCGGGCATCGAAGCGCGCGCACCGGAACGCACCGAGACCAAAAGCAGTTTTGAGGGATCGCCGAAACGGCGCCCGGTCAGCCGGCCGATATGATCCAGTGCGACCGCGACATCTGCTTCCAGCGAAGCCGGGTAGGTGCGGCCGTTGGCGTAATAGGCGTTGCAGACCTCGGTGGTGATGGTGAACCCCGGCGGCACCGGCAGTCCCAGGCTGCACATTTCGGCCAGATTGGCGCCCTTGCCGCCCAGGAGGTTCCTGTCGCCGGCACGGCCTTCTGCAGCGCCGTCGCCAAAGGTGTAGACCCATTTGGTCATGCTTGCTCTCCGGTTGCAGGAGATTGAAAAGATTGACGAAGCCGAAGTTCCGCCGTGTCCCTGCACGAGCGATATGATGCTGCAGTGCGAAAGGCAAGCCGTCGGCTAGCCAGCCGGCTTCTACAATCGATTAAGAAAAAGCGATGACAAAAAGACTTGCGGCTCGGCGGCCAGTTGAAGAAGACAAAACAGGAACAATTGGTAACGCCATGTGACTGACAACTCGATTACCTGAAACTGCCGGCAACTGGTGGAACGCTGGACAGGCTCAAGGCGACAGCAGACAATGATGCGAACGCTGCGGGAACCGGTGGATCAGTTCCGCGCCTCGCTATTCTCGGCATTGAGCTTTCCGTCGGCTCGTCCTATAAGGCCGCGCGCAGCGGGCATGTTCTGACTGTTGGGGCGTAGCCAAGTGGTAAGGCATCGGTTTTTGGTACCGACAATCCCAGGTTCGAATCCTGGCGCCCCAGCCATCATTATTTTATATAGCAAAATCAGCTACTTACAGAGATTTCAATTTCCTGATGTAGGGCACTCTAGGTCACCTGCTTAGGTGCCATTCGACCGCGCCGGGATCAGCGGGAACGCCCTCGATAAAATCGCCATTGAGAGGCTGGAACTGCTTATGGATTTCGCTAAGTGGTGTCGCCCAAACCTTCCCGCTTTCCAGTCCGCGACACGGTAGAGAACGGCGCTGCTCCGCCTAATAGTTTAAAGCTACCGTTGATCAAAGGAGATCAGAATGCGTGCAGTCGTCGTATTGGGTTTAATTATTTGCACCGGCACTGCACAGGCTAGCGAATTAGAGGCTCTTCTCAGCGAGAAAATTGGAGGCTGCTTAGTCATTCCGGTCGATATCGCGACGCCGTTCAAAGTGACTTTTGAGGTCACGCTGGATAAAGTCGACAAGGCACAGACTGTTGCTGTGGTCGCTTACGAGCCTCACTCAGAGTCGATGGCGAAGGCTGCTCCGATCCTTGCACATGGCGTGAAACGGTGTTGGCCGCCGGGAATCAAAACAACTCCAGTTCGATTCACATTTTCGATGGACAAATAGCACCCAGAATTTCCGTGCTTGTATGCAATTAATGGCTATGAGCCGAGCAATTTGAGCTTGTCCACCAAATAAACTGTTCGCCCATCGAGGTCCGCAACTGAGCTTTAGTGGTAATCCCGCTGGCGCCGATTGGTGAGCTTTTGAATCAGGCCAAGCTATGATAACGCGTGATTAGTAGGGCGAATTGACTGCAAGAAGAGGGGAACGTTTGAGCCGCATTTTGGTAACTGTCATCGCAGGAATCTGCTTCACAATATCGACTGCTTGGGCCGGGCAGTTAGAGCAAAACATCAATTACTTGGCACGTATGGCAGATGGCAAATTGCATCGGGCTGCAGAAATTTCAGGTGACATCTATGGCCTATTGAAAAGGTGCCCGGCGCTGAGACCAAGCGAAAGTGGAAAAGCCATGATGGCTGTCCCCCTCCTTTTGAACGAGGGGCTAGATAAACACTTGGCGCCTCCCGCTAAATTCGAGCGGGCTATCCGCGTGTATAATCGCGCTTACCGTAAGGCTGTTCTGAGTAAAGTTAGTTGCCAGGCCGGGAAGGCCAAGGACCCAGATAGTTACCAGTAGATGCCCGCCTCGATAGCACAAAGCCTTTGTCACGAGCGATGCATATTGCTTGACCGGGAGCGGTCTACGCAACTGCCATCGGGCTCCGAGTTTCGCCAGGATTGATCGTCCGCCGCATATCAGGTCATTGGCCAAACGATCATGAGCATCGGCACGGCAACAATGACGACGAGGAACGACAGTGGCAGTCCCAGGCGTGGATAGTCGCTGAAGCGGTAGCCGCCAGGCCCCATGACGAGCGTGTTGCACTGGTGGCCTATCGGGGTGAGAAAATCGCAGCCGGCGCCTCCCGCGCCGCGATGCAACGAGAAGACGAAGTGGAATTTCGCATCCATCGGCGGACGCGCCGCCGGCCTCATTTTGGTCAAATCGCCCCACCTGAGGCATGGGGAATGCAACATTTTGTCTAAATTTATCAAGATAATTCAAACCAGAACCTAAAGTCCTGTGGGTACAACGCACTCCAGAACAAAAACATTGGAGGCTAGCACATGACGTTTTCTACTGCGCATCGGAACCGTTTTAGAAGAGTGGCGATTGCAGCGATCGGGCTTGCTGTTTCCGTGGCTCTCGGCGCAAACGCGCAAGCAGGCGAATTGCGTAAGCCAGAGAGAGAGACACGGTCCGTCTACCTTGTCAAATATCGGGTTAACAACGATGTTCGCTACAACAAGAAACCCGTAGGCAAGGTCGTTAAAATATCAGCATCCCGGTACTTGAACAGCAACAGCTATGTCTGCACTCCGAGCGGCTTTGGTCAGAAAGCGCGTTGCTACACTCGAAGGGTCTCGAATCAGCCGGGCGCTTAATGTTGGACCTGGTTTTGACAGAAGCCGCCGCGCCTGAGCCTGAAGCCGCGGCGGCTCCGTTTTTGCGCGGTTATCGAGAATTCGCCTTAAGATGCGAAACTTCTTTGCTTACCCGATTACCTTTGACCAGTTTGCGCGCCTCATCGTCCCGGCGAGCGGGATTGTGACGAAAGACATACCATTTCCCACCGGTGGAAGGCTTCTGATAAACGACGCCATGTTTTTCACGGTGCAGGAAACATGTGATTGCACCGTTTCTGGCCAGACTCCCTTTCGCTACTTTGCTGGTCCAGATAGCGCGCATACAGAGCTTGCCCCCATTGGTCGCATACCAGTTTCCCTCCGCATAGGACCATGCTGCCCGTTTGCGCGACCAAGCGGCGAACGGCTTCCTATTTGCAGAGAACAGCCCGCGAGCAGATGTCTCCGCAGAATAGAACCCACCGCCGTTTTGCCATTTCCAGGTGCGGCCGGCATAGAGCTTTTCAACCGCTGAGGCCTTCATCGGCATCGCGGCAGCGGCGCGTTTTTCTATAGTGTCGCCCGCCGGTTGTTTGGGAGCGGCGTAGGCATTGCCTGCAAGCAAGAACACAAACAACACCGCACTTGAGATAATCGAACGGATCGAAAACATTTTACTTCTCTCCACCAAGGCAATTCCAGTAGGACTGAGTAAGTCCTGCGTTGGAACCGCATAGAAATAAAGGGACGGAGCGGTTCGGCCATCTGGTTAAAGCCGAACCACTGTGTCGAACGACTTGGATCAGTCCAGCGGATGGTTGGCCACGCGCCAATCGGGCCGGCCGACATTTCTCGGCCATGGATAGACTTCACGATCGTTGAAGTAGACAACGGCTGTCATGTCCGGGAACTCGGCATGCGGCTTATTTGCTTCCGCGGCCCAGTCACGAGCATATTCGTCGTTACCTTCGTAGCCAAGCTCCGCAATGGCGATTGGCTTGCCGAAGCCCGTCACACGGTCATAACCCGGCTTTGTGCGCTCCACAAAAGTCGTATCACGACCGACCTCCAACTTGTCATAGGGCTGATAGCCAAAGACGGACAGACCGATAATGTCGACATACGTGTCGCCAGGATAGAAGGCTTCCAGTCCTTCTTCTCCTTTCGGTGACCACATGTATTGGGCCGACGGAAGATGCTTGCGGCATATGTCGATGACATGCCTGTAGGCGTTCACATAACCTTCAGCATTCCAGAAAGCCCAGGTGAATTGCCCGTCATTATCTTCCATTTCCTGCGCCCAGCGGATAGTGACGGGGCTTTTCAGCTGCGCCGCCGCAGAGCAGACCGCAGACATATTGGCATCGTAGCGCCCGCCCAAAATCCCGGCGAGCAAATCCTCAGGACCTACACGCCAGTCCCGCGCCCAGGACCACGGCTCGACCGTGATCAACAGGGAACGTCCACGCTCACGCGCATAGGCGTCTGCAGCGCTGAGCGTTGCCAGATCCACATCTTCCCAGGGAAGAAAAAGGTGTTCGATTTTTGAGTTGGAATCGTCGGTATAATCCGCGTGCGGATCGTAGGCGCCGGGGGTTATGGAGTCAGCCGTGATGATGGGACGCTTGTCCCGAAACTGATTGCGGCTGTCGACACTCGCTCCCGACACGCCGCTGGCTGCATAGACACCACCGGAAATGCATGCACTGCAAAGCAAGGCTGCTGATAGTTTAAAGAGACTTTTCAAGGCCCCCTCCCTTTTCTTACTGTTCAGATTGCTGTGCCGCACCAAGCGCGGCTTTGATGGCATCGAGTGGACGGGAAACCAGATCGGTGGACACTAGCTTTCTGGCCTCGTCGTCTTGGTGGACCTCGGCATTACGGAACGCATACCACTCACCACCGGGCTCGCGCTTCTGATAGATCGTTCCATTGTCGATGCGATGCGAAAAGCAGGTCTTGGCGGGAAATACACCCTGTTCGGAATGCCATGTCGCGTTGAGACACATCCAACCTGTCTCGGTGATGATCCAGCGGCCTTCCGCCCAGGATTTGCCCCTCTCACCGTCAGTCCACGCCGAAAATTGCCGGTTCGCGCCCACCATTCGTCCGGCTCCGCTGTCCCACTGCCAGCTCTTGTCTCTATAGAGATCGTAGATTTCGCCTGCTGTCATGCGACGTGCCCCATCCGGCAGAACGGAAACCTGTGAGGAAGAGGCAAAGGCCGGTGCAGCAATGCAGGACACTGCCCAAGCGACTGCTATCCGCATCCGGAAACCTGACAGCAATAGAGCCCTTTCAGATTTAGAAAGTGCCACCGGAACCTCCTGCCATCTCGAGATGAGCGGCGCCCGCCGTTTGTCCTCGATGGGCGTGTCCGGTCGCATGAGGCAGCGCAACCGGGATACTGTCATGCTGGGTCGCACCTGAGCGACCGATGGCCGAAACACGGAAGCCAATCTGATTGCGATCTTCATGTGTTGATTGCCTTCTATCGCTGATTTGAATTGCTGGGAGTATTGGTGCGCCAACGTGGATTGAAGATGGTTTTGTGAACAGCGCGACCACCGACGCCTGCCCCGGCAATTGAGAAGCTGTCGTCGAACAGGGAAAAGCTTTTGGTTCCCCAGGCGAGCGCCTCGATGCCGTCGCGTCCACGCTCGACCGTGGCGAAGCTGGTAACCATCAAAAGGGCCATGAAACTGCTTGCCAGCGCGGGGCGATAGGCGCGGCTTTTCCTCCGCACGTCATTCTCCCTGTCATGCTGCAGCAAGATGATGAAAATCAGCAGCAAGTAAAAGCAAGCATTGATGATGGCGAAGACGAAAAAGCCGCGCGTTTGATGCGCATCCTGCACGAACACGACCGGCAGAACGGAGATCAGGACAACGAAGGCATACGGCGCCAGTACGCGAAACGGTAGCGGATCGACTTCGGACGTGCCTTTTGGCGTGATGCGAAAATCAACAAAGGATCCGGTCATCCAGTCACGGAACGCGGCAAAGGTTCCAGCCAGAACCCACGGCCAGCGCGCCAGCAAAAACAGCATCGCTTCCCAACTAAAAATCTTACCGTCGACAGGCCGAAATGTGCGACTCGATCGCCACCAGAATGCCAAAAGCAGGATCATAAGCGACTGCGGCATGAAATGGAGCAGAAACTCTGGGTAAGTGACGTTGATGAAATTATCGCCCTGGACCAGCACGATCACGGGCAACAGGAATGTCAGAGCAAGAAAGAAGGCGTAAAGCGGGTACCAGAACTGCGAAAATAGAAATTGAACCTTCAAACGCAGCGGCAAGCGTCCGATCAGTTTTGGTGAGTATTGCAACAGGATCGTCACCAGGCTCCGCGACCACTGGAACTCCTGCGTTACAAGATCGGCAAACGTCCGTGGGCCGTCGCCATGGGCGATGGCATCAAGCGCGTGAGCCCCTCGCCAGCCATAGGCATTCATGAAGAGCGTTGTGGAATGATCCTCGGCGAGTTCTGGCCCCAGCCCGCCGATTTCCTTCAGTGCCGCAGTGCGCACCGCATAGTGCGATCCGATGCATACGGGCGCGAAGCCATTGTTGTATCCGGCTTGCAGTGACCCATGCATGCTCGCTTCGATGTAGAGGCGGCCACGCGCGGACCAGCTTTCATGTGCATTGCGATCGCAAATGCTGGGCGCGGAAACATAACCGATTGTCGGGTCGGCAAAAGGCCGCAACATGTTATATAGGTAGTCCGGTTCGGGAACATGATCGGCATCGAGCTGCGACACAAAATCATATTGGTCGTAGCCATAATGATCGTAGAAGAAAGCCAGGTTGCCTTCCTTGCAGCGTGTGCGGCGGGGCCAGGACTGGCGATGGTAATCGGCGCGATTTTTGCGGGTGGAAACGAATACGCCATGTTCGCGACACCATGCGAGCGTTGCGGGCGATGGATCCTCATCGGCCAGCCACGTGTCGTGAGGCACGTTCTGGGCTAACATGGCCCGCAAGGTTTCGGCCACCACCTCAAAAGGTTCTGATGGAGCCTTGGTGACCACCATGGCAACGCGACTTCCTGCGGAAATACGCAGCCGTCCGTGCGGCCGGCGTGCATTGAAGAAAATGGTGATGAAGTAGACTGGCAAAAGCGTTATCCACGCCAGAAGCGCCGTCACCAGAATTGAGCCGCCCATGTTGGTGTGGGTGGCTCCGAAAACCCACCATTGCCAGAAGAATGCGACGGCCATCGCCCACAAAACCGCGCCCATAATGTACTCGACGCGCTTTCGGCCGGTGAAGACCGGCACCATCAGGGGTTCTTCCCTGTCAACGGACAGCGCGATGCGCGGCGTGCTCATGAGCGCACCTCGAGCCCGAAGAAGGGAGCCGCTGTGCGAATGATCGTATCGAGATCGGAATAGAGCGCCTGAAAGCCAAGTTTTTCGGCAGCGAGCGCCGGATCGGCATAAAGCACCGGAGGATCGCCCGCACGACGAGCGCGCATCTCGACCGGCACGTTACGACCTGTCAGCCGGCTGATCGCTTCGAGAATTTCCTTGATGGATGTACCACGCCCGCTGCCAAGATTGACGGCCAGATTGCCACCGCCGTTGATCAGATGTTCGAGCGCCAGCACATGCGCGCGCGCGAGATCCGCGACATGAATATAGTCGCGAATGCAGGTGCCGTCGGGCGTATCGTAATCCTGGCCATAGACTTCGAGAAAATCGATCCTGCCTGCAGCGGCCATCATGGCTCGCGGAATGAGATGTGTTTCTGGATCGTGGGTTTCGCCGATTTCCCCGTCGATATCCGCGCCGGACGCATTGAAATAACGCAGCGCCACGTAGCGCAGCGCATAGGCAGCCGAATAATCGGCAAGCATTTGCTCCGCGATGAGCTTCGTGCGTCCATAAGGATTGATCGGGCGCTGGCTCTCGCCTTCGCGGATCGGCAAGCGATCCGGAATGCCGTAGGTGGCGCAGCTTGACGAGAAGATGATATTGCGCGTTCCGCTTCTCTGGCAGGCGTCCAGCAGCGATTGGGTCCCGTTGACGTTGTTCTGATAATATTTTGCCGGTTTCTCTACGGATTCGCCGACATAGGCCGATGCAGCAAAATGGATCACCCCGATAGGGCGATACTCATCCATGACGTGGGTCAACCGCTCCGAATCAAGGATGTTGCCTTCAACGAAGGCGCCCCATCGGACGGCTGACCGGTGACCCGTGGATAGATTGTCGTAGACAATCGGATCATAACTCTGCCTGGCCAAAAGCTTGGCTGTATGGCTGCCGATAAAGCCGGCCCCACCAACGACAAGTACGTTCTTGCCGGACATCAGGCGGCCTCCGCCAGATTTCCGGAGGGCTTCCTCAACTGCCGTTCGAAATAAGCGATCGTCGACTTCAGCCCATCGGCCAACGCCACGGTCGGCTCCCATCCAAGTTCTCTCTGGGCCACTGTGATGTCGGGCCGACGCTGGCGCGGATCGTCCACGGGCAACGGGTGATAGACGACTTTGGAGCTCGAGCCGGTCATTCCCACGATCTGCTCGGCCAACTCACCGACTGTAAATTCGCCGGGATTGCCGATGTTGACAGGCGTATGGATCGCCTGAGGGCTGTACATGAGCCGGTAGAAGCCTTCGATCAGATCGTCCACGTAACAGAAGGAACGGGTCTGCGACCCGTCGCCGTAAACGGTGATGTCTTCGCCCTTGAGCGCCTGCACGATGAAGTTGGAAACGACCCGGCCGTCATCCGGGCGCATGCGCGGACCATAGGTGTTGAAGATGCGCACGATACGGATGTCGACGCCGTATTGCTGATGAAAATCGTAGAACAGCGTCTCGGCAGAGCGCTTTCCTTCGTCATAACAAGAGCGCGGACCGAAGGAATTGACATTGCCCCAATAGCTTTCGGGCTGCGGATGCACATGGGGATCGCCGTAGACTTCCGAGGTGGAAGCCTGGAAAATCCGCGCCTGGTAATGTGCTGCCAGTTCCAGAAGATTGAGCGACCCGATCACGTTCGTCTTCAACGTATGGACCGGGTCGGCCTGATAGTGCGGCGGTGAAGCCGGGCAGGCGAGATTGTAGATCTCGTTGACCGGCAGATCGAGCCGTTCCACGATATCGTGGCGCACAAAGCTGAACGTGTCGTAGTTCAGGAGGTGGCGCAAATTCTCAAGCCGCCCCGTGGAAAAATTGTCTACGCAGATAACAGAATGACCGTCTTGCAAAAGACGTTCGCACAGATGTGATCCGAGAAATCCGGCCCCGCCTGCAACAAGTACCCTCCGTTGCGAAGAAAGACCAGATTGCAACTTTGCAGACTGAAATGCGATAGTCACGGGAACACCTCATTCATTAACCATCAGTGCCAAAATGAAGACATGTGTCTAGAATGCACTGAGACTTCAGGTTTTCTTTCTGAAGTGAATTTGATGATGTCCAATACCTCCCCGGTTCCTACGTTGCGATATCAGGGAATCCGGAAACTTTTCACAGTGTCCATTTTTGCAGCTGACCCGCCGCAGACATCGTTTTTTGATGGAGACGGTGGGCTTCAAGCGATTCGATTGCCTGTGCCGAGATCGATGTTGCCAAAAGCCTCTATCTCGAAGCGAGCCAAGAAACCCATTCATGGTCGGTTCAGGATCGAGCCGCCAAGGGCTAAGCTTTGTTGACTTGATGCCCGATATAATTAATTGCTCTACAAGTAGGGATCCTTAAATATATCTAAGGATTTTGTTTATCTTATAAACAATACACTTCGGAGGTGACGTGAGGGGGTCGGAATGTTGTCTATGCGGTCGGTCAGTTCCTCCCCATGGCGATGACCGTGGCATATCTCCTGAAGCAGCGCGACATCGCGGCCTTCCGGGTCGAGGCTGGAGGCAGTGATGTCGGATAAGACGGTCCCACCTAACGACAGGGAGCCGACATCTGTCGAACGTCGCCGCTGGCCGCGCATGTCGCAGGATCCACTCGGTGAGGATGAGGTGGGGAAGGCCGTCCTGACGTCGTTGCGCTTTGAGACGGAAATCCTTCCACCAATCCAGCAGTTTGCTGCCTGGCGGAAGCATATGGCGATATTGATGGATTCGCGTCTGCCGAACAATGCGAATCCCGAGGATGGATTTGTCGTCCAGCAGGCGGTGTGGAATCTGGGCGGCATGCTTTTGTTGCAACAAACCGTTCCGGCCTTCAGTTACGAACGCTCGCCAGACGCGGTCCGGTTCAGTCCAATCGACCATTGGCAGATCACCGTTCTCCGCGCCGGTCGCACCTGGACCGGAGTTGACGGACGTGTCGCGCAAAATGAACCGGGCATGATTGAAATCCGCTCGCTCGGGCATCCGTTTAGCGGGCGGGCGCTGGCAACAGAGTCGATCAGCCTGATCGTTCCCGTCGATCTGTTTGCCGATGGAGGTAGCTTGCCGGCGGCGAGCAACAACGTCGTTTTGGGTGGACACCGGGCCAAACTGCTGATCGATCTTATGTCAAGCGTTGAAGCCAATCTCGATCGCTTCACGCAAGACGACCTTCCTAGAATCAAGGACCGTTTGCGGCAAATGGTATTCGACGCGGTTACACCATTGGTGGATCGCGATGACGGCAACGATCAGATCTCACAAATCGGATTGATGACGCGGGCGAGACGCTTCATTTCGAGCAATCTTGCCTCGCCCGACCTGACACCGGATGCTCTCGCCCGGCAACTGGCGACCTCGAGGACACGGCTCTATGAGCTTTTCGAAACGTCCGGCGGCGTTGCGAATTACATTCGTCGACGACGTCTATCCGCAGCTCATGCAATGTTAGCGGATCCTTCCGACACCCGAAAGGTCGCCGAAGTTGGTCTAGCAGTCGGCTTTGATTCAGCGGCGAATTTCAGTCGAGCTTTCACGCAGCAGTTCGGCTATAGCCCGAGCAACATACGCAAGCAGTCGTCCGAAGACTATACGTACCCGGATAGGCAAACAGATAAGAAACCCAAGGTCACATTCGAAAGCCTGCTGCAAACACTCGGCCTCTTTTGAGGATGGCGAGGAGCATACATAAGATGTACACCAAGGATGTTCGATGACGACTTCGGGCATCCAAGCAATCGACCCAACCTTTTATCGCTATAATTGGAAAATTTTCGAATAATCCGCACGTCGCCGATAGTAGAAGAACGCCTCTTCCATAGTAAGCCTCGCGATGTAGCGGTCTTCCGGCTCGAACCCCGAGAACTGGCAAACGCGACAGCCCAAGTGGACCTCTCTGTCGTGAACCGCTGAGGGGATCTAGAGAGCTAACGCGCCAATCAAGCTTGTCCCATAGCGTGTTCAGGTATCCTGATCTCTTTCACAAACGCTCGCAATTCGGCTGGAGGTGCGAGACAAAAAGTTCGAAAAGCATCCAGGAACCCCAGCCATCGCTCACAGGGTCCGTTCCGGACACATGTGTAGCAGCCGTTTGATAATGCGACAGTTGAGCACGTTATTGATGCGACAGTTTTCGCCGGCCGGCGAAAGTTCGAGCCGGATTGATCCGTCCATCGATATCAGTTCATTGGCCAAACGATCATGAGCATCGGCACGGCCACAATGACGACGAGGAACGATAGCGGCAGTCCCAGGCGTGGATAGTCGCTGAAACGGTAGCCGCCCGGCCCCATGACGAGCGTGTTGCACTGGTGGCCGATCGGGGTGAGAAAATCGCAGCCGGCGCCAATGGCGACTGCCATCAGGAATGCTTCCGGCCTGTAGCCGAGATCGCCGGCAAACGCGGCGGCGATGGGCGCCATGACCAGAACGGTGGCGGCATTGTTGAGGAATGGCGTAACGGCCATGGCGGCGACAAGGATGAGCATCAATGCGCCGGGCGCCGGAAGGATGGTCCCCAGTTTGGCAAGCTCGCCGGCAATGACGCCGGTCGCCCCTGTACTGCGTAGCGAATCGCTCACTGGAATGAGAACGGCGAGCATGACGAGGATTGGCCCGTCCAGCGATTGGTAGACGTCGCGGACCGGGATGACCTTGAAAAGCACCATCCCGACCGCGGCCGTAAAGAAAGCGACGGAGACCGGGAGCAGCCCGAAAGCAGTCGCCACCATGGCGAGAGCAAGGATGGTTACCGGCACAACACCTTTGCGGACGCTGCCAAGCAGGATAGCCCTTTCTGCCAGCGGCAGGCAGCCGAGTTCACGCAGTATCTCGGGTATCGTCGCTGCATTGCCCTGAAGCACGATGACGTCGCCCAGCCTTAGCTGGATTTCGGCCAGCCTGCGGTCGGGGCGCTCGCCGTGACGGCTGACAGCCAGGAGGTTGACGTTGAAGCGGTGATAGAGGGCAAGGCGCTGGGCTGTCCAGCCGATCAACGGGGAGTTTTCACCGATGACGGCTTCGATAGCGACCAACTCGCCGGTCGTGTCATCCCCGCTGGCCCTGCTGCCCGTAACGCTGAGTTTGCCCTGGGAGACGAGGCGATCCAGCGCCCCTGGGTCGCCCTCGAGCAGCAGAATGTCGTTCATCTTGAGGACAACGTCGGGCAGTGGCGTCATCCGCATGGTCCGGTTGCGCAGGATCGATGTCACGATAGCATCGCCGCCGGAGAGCTTCATGAGGTCTGCGACGGTTTTCCCGAGCACAGTGGAATCGCGGACAATCCGGGCCTCTGTCAGGTAATTCTTGATATCGATGGCTTCATTCACCGACCCGCCCAGCTTTTCGCGCACCGGCAACAGCCAATAGAAAAACACCAGGAAGATCGTTCCGGCGGCGGCCAGGGCGGCTCCAACAGGTGTAAAATCGAACATTGTGAAGGCGGTGCCGGTCAGTTCCTCCCGCACCCGCGACACCACGACATTGGGAGATGTTCCCACCTGCGTCATGAGTCCACCGAGCAGTGACCCGAACGCCATGGGCATCAGGAATATCGACGGTGAAACGCTCGACCGGCGCGCGAACTGGAAGGCTATCGGGATCATGATCGCGAGCGCGCCGATATTCTTCACAAAGGCAGACAGGATCGTGACCACGATCACCAGCAGCGCCAGTTGCGAGCGAACGCCCGTCAGGTTCGGAGCGAAACGCCTGATGGCGACTTCCATGATGCCCGAGCGTGCGATGCCTGCGCTAACCAGCAGGGCACTGCCGACAATGACCACGATATCGTCGCTGAACCCGCTGAAGGCCTCGTCAAAAGGCACGATGCCAACCGCGAGTGCGGACAACAGTGCCGCGGCTGCAACCAGATCATATCGATACCGACCCCATACGAGCGCCGCCATCATTATGAAGATAACGGCGAACGACAGAATTTGCGGCGTAGTCATGTCTTCGGATGCCCCGCCGCTCATGCGGCTGATCAGAACGGCCAAACCGCCCTTTTGTTGCTTTCGCTGGTCACGGCTTTGCTAGCACGGTTCCGTGCCTGCCAATAAGCCCGTGTCGAGCAATGTTCCTGACCCTCGCTGCCATGGTCCTGGGGCGGCGCCGTTCAACCTGGCCGGCGCCTGGCCGTACCGACGTTATAGCGATAGTTGTCATTCTCGCCAGTGTGGCGCGGGAGCGCGCCGTGCTGGCGTTGTCAATTCCTCATGCGCCGTCGAAAATCCGGCCGCGGTTCAGGATGCCGTTTGGATCGAGCGCGGCTTTCAGCCGGCGCATCGTCCCGATCTCGGCAACACTTCGCGACAGATGCAGCCAAGGCTTCTTGTCGATCCCGATGCCATGTTCGGCCGCGATCGACCCGCCGCTCTCCGCAACCATGCGATACACCGTCTCCATGGCGTCGCGAGCTTTCGGCGTCGCGATCACATAGTGCAGATTGCCGTCGCCCAGATGGCCGAAGACGAGGAACTCTGTGTCGGGATCAATACGACGGACGGCCGCCTGACTGGCGCTCAGGAAGGCTTCGATGCGGTGGAGCGGTACGCTGACGTCCCCGCCGACGATGTGATCGCGCGTGCGCACATAGTCGGCGCAGGAGTCCCGCATCGTCCACAGCTGTTGGAACTCGCGCGGCGACTGCGAGACCACCGCATCCTCGGCAACGCCCTCTTCCAGCCCTTCCATGAGGCTCGCCGAAAAGCGTTCGATGGCCTGGTCGTCGCGGAAGGACTGCACCTCGGCGAGCACGTAGAACGGCGCCTGCGCCACGAGCGGGCGTGGCATGCCGAGGAAGCCCGTCACGCCCTCATAGGCCTGTGGCAGCATGATCTCGAATGCGGAGAGACCTGGGCCGACGGCGCCGCGCAGCCGTTCCAGGAGAGCGAGCGCGGCCCCGACCGAGGGGACCGCGACAAATGCGTTGGCCTCGTCCAGAGGTTTTGGATGCAGCCGCAACACGGCCTTTGTCACCACGCCCAGCGTTCCCTCGCTGCCGATGAAGAGTTGGTTGAGGTCGTAGCCGGCGTTGTCCTTGTCGAGGCCGCGCAATGCGGAGAGCACCGTCCCGTCCGCAAGCACCGTCTCCAACCCCGCCACCTGGGCGCGGAACATGCCGTATCTCAGCACGCGAATGCCCCCGGCATTGGTGGCGACGTTGCCGCCCACCGTCGCCGAGCCACGTGCGCCGATGTCGACGCCGAACTGGCAGCCGGCGGCATTGGCTGCCTCCTGGACCGCCTGCAGCGGCGTGCCGGCCGAGGCCTGCACCGTGCGCGTGAGCGGCTGAACCGCGCCGAGCAGGGTCATGCGTTCGGTCGACAGAACCGCCTCCCCGTCGGCGATGCGGTGCCCGCCCGAGAGCCCGGTCCGGCCGCCTTGGACGACCAGCGGCTGGGCGAAATCGTTGCAGGCGGCGAGGCAGGCTGCCACCTCCTCGGTCGTGCCAGGCCGCGCGATGAAAGGGGGCCTGTCCGAATAGCGACCCCGCCGGTCCTCCTGGTAGCGCGGGTCGATGGCGTCCCCGACAAGCAGGGCATTGCGCGGCAAGATGGACGCAAGCCGCTCGAGCAGCGCAGCGGGGGCGCCGTCGCCGGCGTGGATGGCGTAGGGAACTGACATTGGACATCCTCGAAAATGCCTGATGGGAGAAGTCGGACCAAGTTTCCCAGTCAGCAGCAAGTCAGCCGCGGGGGGAATAGCCGAGTGCGATCGAGATGCTGCGCGCAGCCTCGATGACGTCGACGGAATACTGCTTGATCTGCTTGCGCTTGATGCGGGTGTCGGGCCCCGACATGCCGATCGCGCCGACCAGTTCACCGTTGCGGCCGAGTATGGCGCAGGCGCAGGCGGCGATGCCCTCGCGCCATTCGCCGTGCAGGACGGCCGCGTAGCCTTGCGCACGCGCCAGTTCCACGTCCGCCCGCAATTCCTCCATCGCCGTGCGGGTGGCTTCGGTGTAGCGCTTCAGCCGCGGGCGGAAGCGTTCCAGATAGCTGTCGGGAAGCTGCGCCAGCATGGCCTTGCCGGTCGCCACCGTGTAGGCGGGCGCCCGGGCGCCGACGCTGGTGTGGGCGCGAATGTGGTGATCGCTCTCAATCTTGTCGACATAGAGGACCTCGGTGCCCTCAAGCACCGACAGGTGGATCGTCTCGCCGGTCGCGGCGGCGAGCTTGGCCATGGCCGGTCGCGCGAGCTTGACGAGATCCATGCGGCGGATGACGTGATTGCCGAGCTCCCAGATCTTGGTCGTCAGCTCATAGGTGCTGTGCGGCGGGATCTGCCGGACATAGCCATGGGTCTGCAGCGTCGTCAGCAGGCGGTGGACATTGCTCTTGGTGAGCTTGAGCTCCGCGGCCAGGTCGGTCACGCCCCGGGGCTGTTCACTGAGCGCGAGCGCCTCCAGAAGTCGCAATCCCTTGATGAAGGCTTTGTCCATGTATGACCGCTTCGATGTCCATCCCGGGGGCTGTAGCACGCCGGACCGCACCGCCAAAGCCCGCTGATGAGGGCGGCCGCGATACGCAACCAGCGGCCGCCCTCATCGTCCTGGGGGACGTTACTGCGCGAGCAGGGCGTTCAGCTTCTCCTGGCCGTACTCCTCATTCGTGGAGTTGCCGGCGGGCGACGGCGCGCCCCAGTAGTCCGGGCTCCATTCGATCGCGCGCGAGACGTTCTTCGGGTTGTTGGCCCAGTAGATGCTGATCGCGGGATCGGCGGCTTCGAACACGACCGTGGATGGCAGCGCCACCGGGAAATTCGAGGTCAGTTCGGCCGCGCGCTGCGGGTCGAGGCGCCACGACAGGAGCTTGTGGGCGTTCTCCCGGTTGGGCGCGCCCTTCGGGATCGAGAAGAAGTCGTAATAGACGAAGCCCTGGTTCCATTCGAGCTCGACCGGCGCGCCTTCGAGCGCCAGCTTGCTCATCGAGCCTGTATAGGCCATGCACATGTCGGCCTCGCCATCCAGCAGCAGCTGCGGCGGCTGGGCGGAGGTGGTCCACCATTTGGCGATGTGCGGCTTGATCTGCGCGATCTTCTTCAGCGCGCGCTCCATGTCGAGCGGGTAGAGCTTCTCCTTCTCGACGCCGTCCGCCATCAGCGCGGCCTCGAACACGAAGCGCGGCCAGCCGGGCATGCAGCGGCGGCCCGGGAACTTCTCGACGTCCCAGAAGTCGGCCCAGCTCCTGGGCACGTTGTCGCCGCTGAACTTCTCCTTGTTGTAGACCATGGCCACGCCGATCACCTGCAGCGCCACGCCTTTCTTGCGTTTCAGCTTTTCGGGCATCGCCGCCAGCGTCTTCTGGGCCGGCTCGGACAGCATCGAATAGTCGATATCCTCAAGGCAGCAGTCGCCGAGCAGCTTGGTTTCCTGGTCGAAGATGAAGGTCAGGTCCCATTCGGCCTTGCCGGCGTCGGCCTGGGCCTTGATGCGCGGCCCGCTGCGTGCCTCCTGCACGGTGATGACCTTGATCCCGGTCTCCGCCTCGAAAGGGTCGTACATCACCTCGCGCAGCGCCTCGCCGTAGCCGCCGCCCGGGTCCTGCATGATGACCTCGGTGCTCTGGGCCATCGCCATGCCGGTGCCCGCGGTTGCAGCGACGGTCGCCGCAAGCAGCGCCGTCGACAGTCTGCCTATCGTCCTTGCAAACATTTCAGATCTCCTCCGATTGATTTTTGCAGTCTCACGCCACGCCCCGCGACCGGGCCAGGACCGGCCGCGCGAGAGCTATTCCCCCCACGACAAGCAGCACCTCGAGGGTCGACACGACCGCGAGGACCGGATTGAGCTGGTAGTTGATGTCCGCCCACAGCATGAGCGGCAGGGTTTTCAGATGCGCGCTCGACAGGAACAGCGACAGCACCAGTTCGTCGAACGAATGCAGGAAGGCGAAGAAACTCGCCGCAGCGAGCCCTGGGGCGATCGCCGGCAGCGTGACGGTGGCGAACACGGTCAGCGGCGAGGCGCCGTGGACGGCGGCCGCCTGCTCGAGCCTGGGGTCGACCGCCTGGAGCGAGGCCGCGACGATGACGACGACGATCGGCAGCCCGCCGATCGCGTGCGCTGCCGCCAGCCCCCACATCGAGCCGACCAGATCGAAACGCAGGAACAGCGTGTAGAGCGAGAGGCCGAGCACCACCGGCGGCACGATCACCGGGCTCACCAGCAGCAGCATGATCGCCGCCTTGCCCCTGATGCGGCTGCGCACGATGCCCATCGCCGCCGACGCACCCAGCGTCACGGCGATGCAGGCCGACATGGAGGCGATTGCGAGCGAGTTCCAGAACGCCGCCATCCAGTTGGAAGCGGAGAAGAACTTCTCATACCAGCGCAGCGAGATCGCCGGCGGCGGGAAGGTGAGATAGGTGGCGCTGCTGAAGGAGATGATCATCACCACCACGATGGGCAGGATCAGCCCGGCCACCACGAGGCCGCCCATCACGCCGACGGTCCAGGTGCCGACACCCTGCGGCAGCCGGCCGGCCAGGCGCAGCAGCGGCCAGCCGATCGCATCGGCAGCCGCGCTGGCCGGTGAACGCCGGCTCTCGAAACCGCGCTGCGCCGCGCCGGCGGCCGGCTTCGCCGCATCCGACAATGTGCCGCCGCCCCAGATGAACGCGAAGCCGAGGAAGCGGCCGGCGATCCCCACCACGGCGAGCGTAATGACCAGCAGAACCACGGCCAGCGACTGCAGAAAACCCTCCGAGGTGGCGAAATCGGCCTGCTGGGTGATGTGCATGGCGAACATCTGGTCGGCCGGGCCGCCGAGCAGGGTCGGCGTGATGAAGAAGCCGAGCGCCGTCACAAAGACCAGCAGGAAGCCGGCCCCGACGCCCGGCAAGGTCAATGGGAACAGCACCCGCCAGAACACCGCGATGGGCCCTGCCCCGGCGGCCAGCGCCGCGCGCGCCAGGCTCTGGTCGAGGCGCGCCACGCTGGCATAGATGCTGAGGACCATCAGCGGCAGGAGAACCGCGGTCATGCCGAGCAGTACGCTGCCGCGGTTGAAGAGCAGCTGCGCCGGTTCGGCGAAGACGCCAAGCGCCGTCATCAGCTTGTTGACCGGGCCGTTGCGGCCCAGCAGCACCATCCAGGCGTAGGTGCGGATCAGGATCGCGATGAAATAGGGCAGCACGATCGCGGTCGCGATCAGCATCTGGACCACGCCGCGGCTCCGGTGGATCAAAAGTGCGGTCGGATAGCCGAGCAGCAGGCACAGGCATGCCACGGTGAACGAGATCTGCATCGTGCGCAGAAGCGATTCCCAGTAGAGCGGAACCGAAAAGACGCGCTCGAAATAAACCGACCAGGTCGGCCCGCTCACGCTGATGCGGCTGAGGTCGATCAGCGGCAACAGATAGATGAAGGCGAGGAAGCCGGCCGCCGGCAGCAGCAACAGGGCGGGATCCTTGATCCGCTGCGAAAGCCGGACCGCAGGGGTGCGCGCCGGCCGCGCATCGAAGGCGGCGGTCGTCATGACAGGACCCAGCAGTCTTCGGCGCCCCAGCTGAGATGCAGCGGGTCGCCGACCGACGGCAGCGGGCGGCCGACCCTGTCGGTGCAGCGGATGAGCAGGGTTTCCCCGCCTTGCATCCGCGCCTCGACGCGCAGGATTTCGCCGAGGAAGAGCGCCGAGGTGACGACCGCCGGAATGGAGTTCGCCGCCGGCGTATCGGAGATCGCAATACGCTCCGGGCGGACGAGGACGGTCGCGCGTCCGACGTCGATCGCGTCGCGGCTCTCGGCGCTGAACAGGTAGCCGGCGCGGTTCTTGAGCGTCATGGTGGAGCCGCGCTTTTGCACGACCTCCGCCTCGATCAGGTTGCTCTCGCCGACGAAGGAGGCGACAAAACGGTCCTTCGGGTGACGATAGATTTCGGTCGGCGTGCCGACCTGGATGATCTTGCCGGCGTCCATGACCGCGATGCGGTCGCTCATGGTCAGGGCCTCGCCCTGGTCGTGGGTCACGAACAGGATCGTGGAGCCGAGGGCCTGGTGGAGCTGGCGGATCTCGATCTGGATCGATTCGCGAAGCCGCCGGTCAAGCGCACTCAGCGGCTCGTCCATCAGCACGACCTTGGGCCGCAGCACGATGGCGCGTGCGATCGCCACGCGCTGCTGCTGGCCCCCGGACATCTGCGACGGCATCTTCCCGGCATGGTCCGACAGCCGCATGATCTCGAGCGTTTCGGCGACACGCCGCTCGGCCGTCGCACGGTCGATGCCGGCCATGCGCAGCGGAAACGCGACGTTCTGCGTCACGGTCATGTTGGGGAACAGGGCATAGCTCTGGAAGACCATGCCGAAGCCGCGCTTGTGGGTCGGCACGTCGTGGACGGCCCGGCCAGCCACCGCAATCTCGCCCTCGTCGAGCCTCTGGAAGCCGGCGATGAGGTTGAGAAGCGTCGTCTTGCCGCTGCCCGAAGGACCAAGCAGCGTGACGAATTCGCCCGGCTCGATATCGAGGCTTATCTGGTCGGCGGCGCGGAACGCCCCGTAGGACTTCACCACCTCGCGAATGGCGAGACCCGATCCGATGACGCTTCGCCCCTTGGCGTCGCCCGCGGCGCCAGAGGCATTGTCGGCGATGCCGCGGCCCTCGACGCGCCAGGCCATCTCGTCGGCCATCTCACCTCTCCTCCCTCTGTTCCATATTGTAGAACAGCATTCTGTTTTTTTATCATTTTCCGTCTCCACCGACTTGTCAAGCGCTTCCTGAATGAGGTTGCCGAATGGCGAAAAGAGCGGTGTTCTGAGCGTCTTTTCGTCAACCTCCGGACGCAGGCTGGACCAGCCGAAACCCGATTGACAGGCATAACGTTCCCGGAATAGGTTAAATTTCAGAATAGTGTTCTACAATATAGAACGTACTGGCGACTAAGCTCGAAGCCGCCGTCCTTGTGTCGCGTCGTTGCGAGCGGGACGGAATTTGGAGGATAGAAGTGCCGACTTCCCTTCGCGACATGGCGAAGCACATCGAACGGGGCATGCGGATCGCCCTGCCCGTCGATTATGCCGGCGTCTCGATGGCCATGACGAAGCCGATCATCGAACGGGGTGCCGGCGATCTTCATCTGATCTGCGTTCCGACCGGCGGCCTTCAGGTCGACCAGCTGGTCGGCGCGGGCCTGGTGCGGACGGTGGAGACCAGCGCCGTGTCGCTCGGCGAAGCCGGCGGCGCCCCCCGCTTCAACGAGGCGGTCCGTGCAGGCGCGATCCGGGTGATCGACGCGACCTGTCCGGCCATCCATGCCGGCCTGATGGCGGCGCAGAAGGGAAGTCCCTTCGTGCCGATGCGCGGCCTCATCGGCACCGATGTCCTGCGCTACCGCAGCGACTGGCGGGTGATCGACAACCCCTTCGCGGAGGCGGGTGACCCGATCGTTCTGATTCCCGCCATCAGGCCGGACATTGCCGTTTTCCATGCTCCGGTCGCCGACCGTTTCGGCAATGTGTGGATCGGACGCAGGCGCGAACTCGCCGCGATGGCCTATGCCTCCGCCAAGACCATCGTGACGGTCGAGCGCGTTGTGGAGGAGAGCCTGCTCCTGTCGGAGACCACCGCCGCGGGAACGTTGCCGGCGATCTACGTGACCGCGGTCGGCCATGCGCCGAAGGGCGCGTGGCCGTATGGACTGTGGGGCGAATACCCGACCGACACCGCCGAACTCCTCCGCTATGCCAGCGCGGCACGGACCGCCGACGGCTTTGCCGACTACATGCGAGCCGACGCGATGGAGCCCGCGCAATGAGCCGGGTCATCCTGCCACGCGAGGTGCTGATCGTCACGATCGCACGGCTCCTGGACGGGGTTCGCCATGTCGCCGTGGGCGCCTCTTCGCCGATTCCCGCCGCGGGCGCCATGCTGCTGCGCGCCATCAAGGCGGGGGCCGGAGCGCCCGAGCCGCGCCTGTCGATTCTCGGCTCCGTCGAGCACAACTTCTTCACCAACGGCTCGGCCGAGCTTTTCGACTGCGCCGGCCAAGGCCGCATCGACGCCTTTTTCCTCGGCGGCGGCCAGATCGACGGTCACGGCAATGTCAACCTGGTCGGCGCCGGCGACTACCCCCGCTCGCGCGTGCGCTGGCCCGGCTCCTTCGGTTCCAGCTATCTCTACTTCGTCGTGCCCCGCGTGATCCTGTTCCGCGAGGAACACAGCCCGCGCGTCTTCATCGACAAGGTCGATTTCGTCAGCGCGCCCGGCGTCAGCGATGACGGCGTCTACCGCACCGGCGGCCCCTACGCGTTGCTGACCGGCAAGGCGCTGTTTGCCTTCGACAAGGCGCGGCCGGGCTTCCGGCTGGAAAGCGTGCATCCCGGTCACGACCTGGAGGACGTCCGCCAGTCGACCGGCTTCGCCTTTGCCCACGACCAGGAGCCGCGACAGACGGAGCTCCCGGACGAGGCGACGCTAGCCCTGTTGCGCGGGCGCATCCTCGACGAGCTGGCGCAAACCTATCCCGGGTTCGCCGACCAGATGCGCGGGGATTTGGACCGCGCTCAGGCGCCCGCCTTGCTCGCCTCATGAATGAACTGGACAGGATGATGATGCTGAACACCGGCTCGCTGGCCAATATCAAGGTGATCGACGCCAGTCGCGTGCTGGGCGGTCCCTATGCCGGCCAGGTGCTGGCCGACCACGGCGCGGCCGTCATCAAGGTCGAGCCACCGGCGGGCGACGAGACGCGCGGCTGGGGCCCGCCCTTCCTCGACGGGACCGCGAGCTACTTCCTCGGCTTGAACCGCAACAAGCGCGGCATGGCGCTCGACATGGCGCAGCCGGCCGGGCAGGAGCTGCTTTTGGCGCTGCTTGAGACGGCCGACGTCTTCATCGAGAACTTCAAGACCGGCACGCTCGAGCGCTGGGGTCTGACCCGGGAAGAGCTGGAACGGCGCTTTCCGCGCCTTGTCCACTGCCGTGTCTCCGGCTTCGGCGCCGACGGGCCGCTCGGCGGACTGCCGGGATACGATGCCGCGATCCAGGCCTCGACCGGCATCATGAGCGTGAACGGGGAGCTCGGCGGCCAGCCGCTGCGCGTCGGCTTGCCGGTCGTCGACATGGTGACCGGCCTCAACGCGGTGATCGGCATCCTTATGGCGCTCAACGAACGGGCGGTGAGCGGCAAGGGTCAGTTCGTCGAAACCACGCTGTACGATTGCGGCATTTCGCTGCTGCATCCCCACCTGCCGAACTACTATCTCTCCGGCCAGGTTCCAGGGCCGTCCGGCAACGCGCATCCGAACATCTGCCCCTACGACACTTTCGCGACCGGAACGGAGCCGATCTTCCTCGCGGTCGGCAACAACCGGCAGTTCCAGACGCTGTGCCGGATCATCGGACGCCCCGACCTGCCCGACGATCCGCGCTTCGCCAGCAATGGCGAGCGCAACATCAACCGCGATGGCCTGAAGGTCGAACTCGAAAAGGCGCTCGCCGCGTTCGAATGCGATCCGCTCGCCGACACTCTGATCAAGGCGGGCGTGCCGTGCGGCGCGGTGCGCACGATCGACCAGGTCGTCGCCGACCCGCATACGCGCCAACAGGAGATGGTTGTCGACATCGGCGCCTACCGCGGCACCGGCAGCCCGATCAGGATGTCGCGCACGCCGGCGAGCTACCGGCTGGCGCCGCCGCATTTCGCCGAGCATACGGCCGAGATCCTTGGCGAGGCCGCTCTCGACGGCGATCTGTACCGGGACGTCCTGCCCGGGTTCGATGGCGACGGCCCCATCCGGGCCAGGACGAAGACCGCATAGGAGTACCGCCAGCCATGGACCAGGTATCGCAAACGCGTCCGCTGTCGATCGGGATCATCGGCGACGGCTTCATGCAGCCCGGCTTCTTCGAGCAGGCGCTGTCAAGGCGGCTCGGCAAGCGTGAGGTAGGCTACCGGCAGATGCAGCTCGACTGGCCGCTCAAGCTGCAGTCGACGAAGTTCGATCCGCATCTTCCGGTGGCCGAATTCGTCGGCCGCCCGGAGCACTATTTCGACTTCATCGCCGACCTCGATATCCTGGTGACGCACCTGGCGCCGATCACCGCCGTCAGCCTCGGGCATGCGCCGAAGCTGAAGATCATCGCGGTGTCGCGCGGCGGGCCGGTCAACATCGAGATGGCGGCGGCCCGCGCCCGCGGCATCACCGTCGTCAACACGCCCGGCCGCAACGCCTCGGCGGTCGCGGAGTTCACCGTCGCCTCGCTGCTGGCGCAGACGCGTAACCTGACACGGGGCCATCTGTCGGTGGCGAGCGGTGAATTCCGCCGCGAATTCTACCATTACGACCATGTCGGCCCGGAACTGGGCGAACTCACGGTCGGCATCGTCGGCTTCGGCGACATCGGCTCGCGCGTGGCGCGGCTGCTGGCGCCGTTCGGCTGCCGCATCGTGACCCATGATCCGTTCCGGCATCTGACGCAGGAAGAGACCGAGGCCGGCATCCAGAAGATGGAGCTGGACGAACTTCTGTCCCATTCGGACGTCGTCACCTTGCATCCGCGCGTCACGCCGCAGACCAAAGGCATGATCGGCCGCGCCCAGATCGCCTCGATGAAGCCCGGCTCCTACATCGTCAACACGACACGCGGCCAGGTGCTCGACTACGACGCACTCCACGACGCGCTGGTGTCGGGACAGTTGCGCGGCGCGGCGCTCGATACGTTCGATCCTGAACCGCCGCCGGCCGATTGGCCGTTGCTGAAGCTGCCCAATGTGACGCTGTCACCGCACATAGCCGGCGCGTCGCGCCATTCCATCACCAAGGCCGCCGACATGATCGCCGAGGACATCGGTCGCATCCTGGAAGGCAGGCAACCCCTCTACCCGACAAAGTGAAACGGCACCCGCAAATGACCGACGAAGAACGCGCGCTGAGAACCGAACTGATCGAGGCATGCCGCAGCATGAACAGCCTCGGTATCAACAAGGGCACGGCCGGCAACATCAGTGTTCGCCATGGCGACGGATTCCTGATCTCCCCGACCGGCATCCCCTACAAGGACCTCGTCGCCGAGCACGTCGTGGCGATGAATTGGGACGCCAGCTTCGCCGGCGACGTCCTGCCGTCGAGCGAGTGGCGCTTTCACCGCGACATCCTGCGCGCCCGGCCGGACCTGAAGGCGGTCGTCCACACCCATTCAACGCATGCGACCGCCGTCTCGATCCTCGGCAAGGACATTCCGGCGATCCATTACTCGATCGCCGCGACTGGCGGCGCCACTATCCCATGCGCGCCGTACGAGATCTTCGGCTCGCAGGCGCTGGCCGACGTCGTGGTCAAGGCCCTGGAGGGCCGCCGCGCCTGTCTCATGGCCCATCACGGCGTCATCGCGGCGCATGGTTCCATCGCCCGCGCGCTGGCGCTTGCGGTGACGGTCGAGCACTTGGCGCAGCAGTATCTTCTGTGCCTGCCGCTCGGCGAACCGCCGGTGCTCTCGGACAGCCAGATCGCGGAGGTGCTGGTGAAGTTCAAGACTTATGGACAGCAGGGCACGGCCGCGGCCGAAGGGCTGCGGCGGGCCTCCTGATCCAGGACATGAGCCCATTCCTGCTCTGCCTCGATTCCGGGACGACGGCAGTCAAGGCCGCCGCCTTCGACCGGCATGGCCGGATCGTGGCGTCGGCGGAGCGCCAGAACCGGGCGCTGCGGCGCGACGGCGCCCGCATCGAGCAGGACATGGTCGCAACACGCGACGATGCGTTCGCCGTCATGCGCGAGTGCGCGGCCGGGCTCGGCGGGTCGGTCGACGGCATCCTCGTCACCGGCCAGGGTGATGGCCTGTGGCCGCTCGACGCGCAGCTTCGGCCCGCCGGCCACGCCATGACCTGGCTCGACGGCCGGGCACGGCAGATCGCGTCCGAGCTGCAGGACTCAGGCACGCTGGACGAGATCCAGGCGGTGACGGGGTCGCGTCCGACCGCCGCGTCGCAGAGCCTCCAGCTGCTCTGGCTGCAGCAGAACGACCCGCAGCATCTGGCGACGATCGCGCATGTGCTGCGGCTGAAGGAGTGGCTGTTCTTCACGCTGACACACGCCCTGCTTGGCGAGCCGACGGCCGCCCTGCCCGTCTGGGGCGACTGGCGTTCGGGCGCCCTGTCGCCGATCGTCCAGCGGACGCTCGGCCTGCCGCGCGGGCTGGAGCTCCTGCCCGACTTCGCCCCGGTGGGCGAATGCCGCGCCAGGCTTTCGCCGCAAGCGGCCTCGGCTACCGGCATTGCGGCGGGCACACCGGTGCTGCTCGGGCCCGGCGACGTCCAGTCGACCCTTGTCGGCCTCGGTCTCGGCGTCCGGCCGGCGGTGACGCGCGCCTCGATCTTCGGCACCAGCGCCATCCATGCCTGCCGCATCCTGGACCCGGCGCTGATGCCGGCTCCGCCACCTGGGGCCATGCTACAGCGTTTCGTGCTCGGCGACGGCTATTTCTTGTTTCAACCGAGCTTCAACGGCGCGACGCTTTTCCAGCACATCGGGCGCATCGCGGCTGGCCTGCCGGCCCATGCCGAACCAGCCTATTCCGGACTGATCCTGCACCCTTTCATTGAGCCGGGCGGCGAGCGGGCTCCCTATACGTCGCCCAATGCCAGCGGCGCGCTGTTCGGGCTCACCGCGCACGCTCGGCCCGAACAGATCGCCTGGGCCGCCCGCGAAGGCCTGGCCTTCGTCGCGCGCGCCAGCCACGAGATGATGAATGCGCCCGCCGGAGTCCTCTCACTCGGCGGAGGCCTGGCGGCGGACCCCCACTTCGCCGGCTTCCTCGCGACGCTTCTGGACACCCCCGTCGAGCGCGCCGGCGGGGCCCAGGCCGGCTTGCGTGGGCTGGCCGCCATCGGCGCGAGACATCTGTTCGGCGCCGGCGACGCGGAACTCGCCGGCTCGTGGGTCGTGACGCCTGATGCCGTCGCCGCGCCGCGGACCGGCAAGGTGGCGCAGTATGCCCGGGACAAATACGCACTGTTTGTCGGCCTGCTCGATTCGATCTCGCCGCATTGGCAAAGGATGGCTGCGATCCGTGATCTTGCGGACGACATGATGGAGACCACGCGCCAATGAACGGTGCCGACCTGCTCTGCGAGACGCTGCTCGCCAACGACATCGACGTTTGCTTCGCCAACCCGGGCACATCGGAAATGCACTTCGTGGCAGCGCTGGACGGCCAGCCGCGCATGCGCTGCGTGCTCGGCCTGTTCGAGGGCGTGGTCACCGGCGCGGCCGACGGCTATGCCCGTATGGCCGACAAGCCGGCGGCGACGCTGCTCCACCTCGGCCCGGGCCTGGCCAACGGCCTGGCCAATCTGCACAACGCCCGGCGGGCCGGCTCGCCGATCGTCAACGTGGTTGGCGATCACGCCACCAGTCACCTTGTGCACGATGCGCCGCTCACCTGCGACATCGACTCCCTCGCCTGGCCGATGTCGCACTGGGTGGGGCGCGCCGAGACCGCCGATACGGTCGGCGAGCGGGCGCAGGATGCGATCCGCGCCGCCCGCGGCACGCCGGGCCAGATCGCGACCATGATCCTGCATGCCGACGCCGCGTGGAGCCAAACGTCGCGCGGCCTGCCGGCGCCCCTTGCCCCCGCCACGCCGGCCCGCCCCGACCAGTCGCGCATCGACGCCGCGGTCGCGGCGCTGCGTTCGGGTCGGGCAACGGTGATCCTGGCGACCGGACCTGCGCTACGCTCGACGCAGCTCGAGCGTCTCGACCGCATCGCCGCCCGCACCGGTGCGCGCCTGATGGCGCAGCAGGCGAACGGCCGCATGCAGCGCGGCGCCGGGCGCGTGGCCGTGGACCGGGTGCCCTATGTCATCGATCAGGCGGTCAGGACATTCGCCGACACCGAACAGGTAATCCTTGTCGGCGCGAAGGCTCCGGTCGGCTTCTTCGCCTATCCGGGAAAGCCGGGAAGCATGTTGCCCGAGGGCTGTCGCGTGCTGGACCTCTACGTCGCGGGCGAGGACCCCGTCGCGGCGATCGCAGCGCTGTTCGACGCGGTCGGCGCCGGCGAAGCGCCGCCGGCGCGCCTGGCGCTGCGGCATTCGCCCGAAATGCCGTCCGGGCGGCTCACGCCCGAGGCGATCGCGATTGCGCTGGCCCGGCACATGCCCGCCGACGCCATCATCTGCGACGAATCGGTCAGTTCCGGGCGCGACTTCTTCCACAGCACCTACGGTGCCGAGCCGCACGATTTCCTCCAGCTCACCGGGGGCGCGATCGGGATCGGCCTGCCGCTCGCCGCCGGCGCCGCCTTAGCCTGTCCTGATCGCAAGGTGATCGTGCTGCAGGCCGACGGCAGCGGCATGTACACCGTCCAGGCCTTGTGGACGCATGCGCGCGAGAAGCTCGATGTCGTCACCATCATCTTCTCCAACCGCCACTACCAGATCCTGTTGAGCGAACTGAACAATGTCGGGGCCGGAACGCCCGGCGAGAACGCCAGCCGCATGCTGAATCTCGACGACCCCGCGCTGGACTGGGTCAAGCTCGCCGCTGGCATGGGCGTGGGGGCGGCGCGCGCCGAGACCGCGGACGGTTTTGCCGACCTGCTGGCGTCGGCCTGCCGGGGCAAGGGACCGTTCCTTATCGAAGCGATGATCTGAGCAGGGGCTGATATGGGAGCAATCAGACGATTTCCGCACTGCAGCCACTGGGGCGCCTACACGATCCTCGTCGAGGACGGCCGCATCGTCGGCGTCGAGCCCTTCGAGCACGATCCGGCCCCCTCGCCGATGATTCGCTCGATCCGCGAATGGGCGAAGCCCGACCGCCGCGTGCTGCGGCCGATGGTCAGATCCGGATGGCTCGAAAAGCGACAGGCCAGCGACCGCGGCGGCCGCGGCAGCGAGACGTTCGTGCCCGTCAGCTGGGACGAGGCGACGACGCTGGTGGCGGACGAAATCCGGCGCGTCTCTGGCGAATTCGGCAACGCGTCCATCTTCGCCGGCTCCTATGGCTGGACGAGCTGCGGGCGCTTTCACCACGCCTCGTCGCTGCTCAAGCGGACGCTGAACCTGGCCGGCGGCTATACCGGCCATGTCGACACCTATTCGATCGCGGCCGGACCGGTGATCCTGCGCCACACGCTCGGCAACGACGACGCCTGCGGCGGACAGGCGAACACGCTGGACACGATCGCCGAGCACACCGAGACGCTCGTCGTGTTCGGGGCGCTGTCGCCGCGCACGGCCCAAAGCGAGGCGGGCGGCATCGGCAGCCATACGCTGGAGACGCATCTGCGGCGGCTTGCGCAGCGCGGGGTGAAGGTCGTCCTGGTTTCGCCCCTGCGCGACGACCTCCCCGACTGGCTGGCGGCGGAATGGTGGCCGATCCGGCCGAACACCGACACCGCGCTGATGCTGGGTCTCGCGGGAGAGATCGTGATGGCGGGACGCCATGACCGGGATTTCCTCGTCCGCTGCACGAGCGGCGCGGACCGCCTTCTCGCCTATCTCGACGGCAGTGGGGACGGCGTGCGCAAAGACGCGGCCTGGGCGGCCGGACTCTGCGGGCTGCCAGCGGACGCGATCGCGCAGCTGGCGCGCCGCCTGGTCGAGACGCGCAGCATGCTCACCGTGAGCTGGAGCCTGCAGCGCGCCCAGCACGGCGAGCAGCCTTTCTGGGCGGCACTCGGCCTGGCGTCGATGATCGGCCAGATTGGCTTGCCGGGCGGCGGCGTCGGCTACGGTTACGCCTCGCTCGGCGGCGTGGGCGCGCCGCTCAATCTCGGCAAGTCGCCGGGCATGTCGCAACTCGCCAAGCCGATCGACAGTTTCATCCCGGTGGCGCGCATCGCTGACATGCTGCTCAATCCGGGCGCGCCCTACACCTATGAAGGGCAGACGCGGATCTATCCAGACATCCGGCTCGTCTACTGGGCGGGCGGCAACCCCTACCACCATCACCAGGATCTCAACCGGCTCGCCCGGGCCTGGACGCGTCCGGAAACGATCATCGTCCAGGATCCGATGTTCACCGCCACGGCGCAGCGCGCCGACATCGTCCTGCCGGCGAACACCTCGATCGAGCGCAACGACATCGCCGGCAACAAGCGCTGCGACTTGATCTTCGCGATGCACCGGGCGATCGACCCCGTAGGCGACGCGCGGTCGGACTTCGCGATCTTCGACGCGATTGCCGGCAAGCTGGGCGTCGGCGAGCGCTTCAACGAGGGACGCGACGAGATGGGCTGGTTGCGCCATCTCTACGGGATCAGCCGGGACGACGCGGCCAGCCGCCTCGGCTTCGACATGCCGGATTTCGACGCGTTCTGGGAGCAGGGCTACGCGCGCTGCCCGGTCAAGGCGGAGCACACCTATCTGGCCGAGTTCCGCGACCGCCCCGAGGACCATGCGCTGGACACCGAGAGCGGCAGGATCGTGCTCGGCAGCGAAACGCTGGCAAAACTCGATTATGCCGACTGCCGGGCGCACCCGGCCTGGATCGAGCCGGCGGAGTGGTTGGGCGGCGCCGGCAAGACCGGCCGGTTCCATCTCATCTCCCATCAACCGATCGGGCGCCTGCACAGCCAGTTGGAGACCGCCGCCACGAGCCGGTCGATGAAGCGCGGCGGACGGGAGCAGGCGCGGATCAATCCCGACGATGCCGAAGCGCTCGGCGTCGCCGACGGCGATTGCATCAGGTTGTGGAACGACCGCGGCGCCTGCCTTGCGACGGCGCAGATGAGCGACAGCGTCCGGCAGGGCGTTGTCGTGCTGCCGACCGGCGCCTGGTTCACGCCCTCCGGCAACAGCGGGCTGGAAATCGCCGGCAATCCGAACGTCCTGACGCTCGACGTCGGCACCTCGCAGTTTGGCCAAGGCTGCTCGGCCCAGACCTGCCTGGTCTGCATCGAAAATTATGCCGGCACGTCCGCGCACGCCTTCGAACACTATCAGGAAAAGCTGGTCGCATTGACGACCGTGCAAGGGAGAGAACACAGATGACCGCGCCCGCCATAAGCCGCTTCCCCGTTCCCGAGATCGCCGGCCTTCCCGACGACATCCGCGAACGGATACTCGCCGTGCAGGAGAAGTCGGGATTCGTGCCCAACGTCTTCCTCGTGCTTGCGCATCGGCCGGACGAGTTCCGCGCCTTCTTCGCCTATCATGACGCGCTGATGGACAAACCCGGCCCGATCACCAAGGCCGAGCGGGAGATGATCGTCGTGGCCACGAGCAATGCCAATCAGTGCCAGTACTGCGTAGTGGCCCATGGCGCGATCCTGCGCATTCGCGCAAAGAACCCGCTGATCGCCGATCAGGTGGCCACCAACTACCGCAAGGCCGACATCACCCCGCGCCAGTTGGCGATGCTCGATTTCGCCATGAAGGTTTCCGCGCGCGCCTACGAGGTCGGCGACGCGGACATCGCGGACCTCAAGATGCATGGCTTCACCGACGAGGACGCCTGGGACATCGCGGCCATCGCCGCCTTCTTCGCCATGTCAAACCGGCTGGCCAACGTCACCAGCATGAGGCCGAACGACGAGTTCTACGCGATGGGGCGCTGACCATGCCGAAGGGATACAAGGACCTGCTGGCCGACGCCGATGCGGTCGTCCGCTCGGTCGAGGCAGCGGACATGGCGACCATTCCCGACGGCGTTGTCATGGTCGACATCCGGGATCCGCGGGAACTGGAGCGCGAGGGCATGATCCCCGGCGCGTTCCATGCGCCGCGCGGCATGCTCGAATTCTGGATCGACCCGGAAAGCCCCTACCACAAGCCGATATTCGCCGAGCCCAGGACCTTTGTGTTTTACTGCGCGTCCGGCTGGCGCTCGCTGCTCGCCGCCAAGGTCGCGCAGGAGATGGGACTTGACGCGCGCAGCCTGCGCGGCGGCTTCTCGGAGTGGAAGAAGCGCGGCAATATCGTCGCCGAGAAACCGAGGAAGGACAGCTAGGCTCGACGACCGGCAGCGTCGCTTGCCACTGGGAATGCGGGCGATCAAGGCGCGCGATCGGTCAGCGCGCTTGCACCTTCCTCCGCGGCGCAATGTGCGCAGCAGTAGATGATGTCATCTTGTTCGACACCATGTCCGATGATCCGGCACCCGCAATGCGGGCAGAGCGGCGCAAGTTTCTGGATCGCGCATTCGAAGCTGTCGAACGTATAGCTTTCCTCAGCCAGCGTCACTTCGAAAGCCTTGTCATAGTCATTTCCGCATTGATCGCATCTGGCCATGGTTCTTTTCCTTCTTCTTCATTGGTTCAAACTCGACCAACCCGCCGCATGGCGATAGGTTCCCGGCAGGATCGTAGAGTCCTGCCAAGCAGGAGACGAGCCCGAGCAGCCTCACGCGCGCCGTTCGATCAAGCGGATCACCTCCTCGATGTCGCGCGGCGCGATGTCGAGTTCCTTCAGGCCCGGCGCGCCGATTGCGGCCACATTGTCGTGCCGCATAAGATCGACCTGGTTGCGGGTTATCGGCGCTCCCGGAAGGAGTTCCGCGACGCCGGCCAAGGCGTCCCACGCCGCAAACGGCACCGGCATCAGCCTGATGTGGGTATCGAGCTGTCGGGCGATCTCGCGCAGCAGTTCCTTATAGGTGTAGATGCGCGGGCCGCCGAATTCGAATATCGATGAGCCCTTGTGGTTTCGCCCGCCGATCAGCCGACTGACTGCGTCTGCGACGTCTTCCACATAGACCGGCTGAAGCCGTGTGCTACCATCGCCGAACAGCGGATAAACCGGCAGGAGATGTATCAGCCTCACAATCGTCGTGAGGAAAACGTCGTCAGGTCCCGTCATGACGGCGGGACGCACAATGATGGCGCCGGGAAATGCGCTCGCCACCGCCTCTTCTCCGCGCCCACGTGCCCTGATGTAGTTCGAATCCGATTGAGGATCGGAACCGATCCCCGAAATATGGACGAACCGGTCGACCTCGCCAGCGCGCGACGCGGCGGCAAGTTCAGCTGCGGCTTCCACATGCACCCGTTCAAACGTCTGGGCGCCCTGCTCGACGTAGAGACTGACGGCATTCACGATCGCCTGCGATCCGGCAATGGCCGAGCCGATCGAGGACGCATCCAATATGTCCGCCACGACGGCTTCTGGCGGCCTTGCCGTCGAGGAAAAAACCTGGCCAACCCGAGCCGGGTGGCGGGATGCGGCGCGGACGGTGAAACCCCTTTCCAGGAGCCGCTTCACGATCCGGCGCCCGAGAAAACCTGTCCCGCCGAACACAGTGACGATCCGTTCTGTGTTGAGATCGTCAGGATCCATTTGCCTCGCCAACCCTTGGCTTTGCGTGCCCGCCGAGCGCCTGCCGCCGGCGTATAAACCAGCCCCTTCGAACATCGGGGACGGTTGGAGAACAACGCAGGAAAGCTTTTTGTTCCAGTCGGCGCCGGGTTCGATCGAGAGACGGCCGATGTCGCTATGGACGGCGAGTGTTCGACGCTGGGTTGCCATGCTGTCCGTTTCATCCCCAGCCTCCATGCGCTGGTACCAAAACCGGACAACTCACGTGCTACCTAATCCGGACAACTCGTGTGCTTACGACACTGTCGTTCGGCCCCACTTGCCTCGCTTTGGCTGCTCCTGTATGAAAACCGCCATGACCAACCGCGCCACCTCCGTCGCTTCCCGTCAGACCGGCTTTGCTGGCGAGACCGTGCGCGCGCTTGCTTCCGCTCTGCTGCTGCTCGGCCTTATCGGCGATCGCCGGGTTCGCTGAAGGAGCGCCCGGCGGTCGAACCGCCGCTCACGCGCATGCTCCTTGGCCAGTCTCAAAATTGGCAAGTCACATCTAGCGAATGAACATCTGGTAAAGGCGCCGCTCGGCACCAAATCCGCCTGAAGGCGGATCCCGCGAGCCGCCGGGAGAGACGACAATGAACGCACGAGAAGAGATCCGCTCAGACAGCGGGGCGATGGGCAAGGATGCCCGGGCCCTGCCGGGGGCAGCCCGGGGCATGCCGGAGGCAGCCCGCAAATACCAACCCTACCCGACCGTCGGTCTCACCGACCGCGTGTGGCCTTCGAAAGTCATCGACAAGGCCCCGATCTGGTGCTCGGTCGACCTGCGCGACGGCAACCAGGCGCTGATCGATCCGATGGGCCACGAGCGCAAGGCGCGCATGTTCGCCCTGCTCCTCGACATGGGCTTCAAGGAGATCGAGATCGGTTTCCCGTCGGCCTCGCAGACCGACTTCGATTTCGCCCGCTGGTGCATCGAAGAGGGCAATGTATCAGACGATGTCTCGCTGCAGGTGCTGGTGCAGTGCCGGCCGGAACTGATCACCCGCACTTTCGAGGCGCTGCAGGGCGCCACCAACCCGATCGTGCATTTCTACAATTCGACCAGCGAGCTGCAGCGCCGCGTCGTCTTCGAGAAGGACGTCGCCGGCATCAGGCGGATCGCCACCGATGCGGCCAAGATGATCACCGACATGGCAGCGAAGGCCGGCGGCTTCTATCGTTTCGAATATTCGCCGGAGAGCTTTACCGGCACCGAGCTCGAAGTGGCGCTGGAAATCTGCAACGCCGTTACCGAAATCATGAAGCCGACGCCGGAAAACAAGCTGATCATCAACCTGCCGTCCACGGTCGAGATGTCGACACCCAACATCTATGCCGATCGCATCGAATGGATGTGCCGCAATCTGGACAACCGCGAGAACCTGCTCATTTCGCTGCATCCGCACAATGACCGCGGCACCGGGATCGCCACCACCGAACTCGGCCTGATGGCGGGCGCGGACCGCGTCGAAGGCACGCTGTTCGGCAATGGCGAGCGCACCGGCAATGTCGACATCGTCACGCTGGCGCTCAACATGTACACGCAAGGCGTCGATCCCGAGCTCGACTGCTCCGACATCAACCGGATGAAGGACGTCTACGAATATTCGAACCAGTTGAAGATCCCCGAGCGCCATCCCTATGTCGGCGAGCTCGTCTACACCGCCTTTTCCGGCTCGCACCAGGATGCCATCAACAAGGGCATGAAGGCGTTGCGCAAGGCCAACACGCCGTACTGGGAAGTGCCCTATCTGCCGATCGACCCGGCCGATGTCGGGCGCAACTACGAGGCGATCATCCGCATCAACTCGCAGTCCGGCAAGGGCGGCATCGCCTATGTGCTGCAGGCGGACTACGGCCTCAATCTGCCGCGCAACCTGCAGATCGAGTTCAGTCAAGCGATCCAGGCGATCACCGACGCCGAAGGCAAGGAGGTGCCGGCCAAGCGCATCTACGAGCGCTTTCTCGAGACCTACGTCGATCAGCCCGGCGCGCGGCTGAAATTCCTCGACCACCACACTTATCCCGACATCGGGATCAAGGGGCGGCGCGCGGTGGAGGCGATCATCCTCGACAGCGGCAAGGAGGTGACGATATCAGGCTCCGGAACCGGCCCGATCGACGGCTTTGTCGACGCGCTGTCGCGCCATGTCGGCGTGCCGATGTCGGTGCTCGACTATTCGGAGCACTCCATGCAGCGCGGCTCGAATGCCTCGGCCATCTCCTATGTCGAGATGGAGCATCCCGGCGGCAAGCTATTCGGCGCCGGCATCAACACCAATATCGTGGCCGCTTCGCTGGAAGCCGTGGTTTCCGCCGCCAATCGCATCGTCGGCCGAAAGGTCGACTAGAGCAATTCCAGGAAAAGTGCGTAGCGGTTTTCCGTCCGGAATTGCGAAAAACAAATGCTTGATGCATGTCGCGCAACAGTGTGCAGCAGTTTTGCGATAACGACATGCATAAAACAACAACCTAAAGCGCGTCGCATCAGGCAGGTCAAACGCGGCGCGCTTTAGAGCGGTTCGGCGGTTCTATCAAAAAGCTGAACCGCTCCAGACCAGATGTCGAAAGCTATGAGCTGGAGCAAGATGAGCCCGGATGGTATCATCCTGCTCCAGTCTTTCGCACCATTAACCACCGGAAAATTATCCGGTGTGGTACGCGATCGCATAATGGATGCATGCTTGTAAGGCAGTGCAGGCGCTATATGATTGCGTCTTGACCTGTGCCGACTTCGAGAGGATCGACACTTGCAGCATGCCACGCCTGCCGCCCCCGCAGTGCGCGAGACGCTGGAGCGATTGCTAGCCAGCGAAACGTTCGGGAGATCCGAACGAGCGCGTAAGCTGCTTCGCTATCTGGTCGAGCGCGAGCAGGCAGGCGAAGCCGACAAGCTCAAGGGCTTTTCCATCGCGATGGATGTTTTCGGCAAGGACGGCGATTTCGATCCGTCGACGGACGCCGTGGTGCGGGTGCAGGCGGGCAGGCTGCGCGAGCTTCTGCAGCATTACTTTGCCAATGAGGGTGTTGCCGAGCCGATCCGCATTGCCATTCCGCGTGGCGGCTATGTTCCATCCTATGAACTCAACGCGATCCGCCTGCCGGTCGAGCCGGCGTCGGCGGAACACGTCGAAGCGGCGGCCACCTTGCCGGAATCGCCCGAAGAACCCGGCATGGCCGCACCTGCCGCATCGTCCCCCGTCGTTCGCCAGTCGGCACCCTCGCTGCTGCGCCATCTCCAGTTCTTCTGGCTGGCGATCGCTCTGGTCATCGCCATGCTGGGGGTGCTGATCCTTCGTCAGGGAGGCAGCGCATTGCTGGCGGGAAGCGATGCCGCGCCGACGATTGAAAATGCGGTGGCAACCGGCAGCATTGCGCCATGGGCTCCGGCTGAAAGCCTTCCGCTCGTCTACATTGCGGTGAAAACCAACAGTGCCGAGGCTGCCCGCGTCGCCGCATCGCTGCGCGCCGGCCTCAGCCGCTTCGACACGGTCACCTTCATCGGTCGCGATGCTGACGGCCCGCCCGATCCTGTCGCCGAAGCGATCAGCTTCGTATTCGATGTCTTGCCGGGACCAACGGCAGGCGATGTCACTCTGGAGCTTCAAAGCGTGGCGACCGGCCGGGTCCTGCTGTCACGCAACTTGACTGCCGCCGACAGCACACCCTCCACCGTTGAGGACAGTGTCGCCGGCATTTTGAGTTCGGCCGTTCCCGCCTCGGGCGCGATCTACAACTATATCGAACAGAGCGGCCTTCAGACCGGCCTGACCGAATGTCTGCTGCTCAACGACAAATACTATCTCGACCAGGGCGCCAAAACCCATGAGGCTGCCTATCGCTGCCTCGAAATCCTGGTCGATCGGGATGCGAAATCGTCGCTCGTCTTTTCGGAGCTGGCGACCCTGCATCTCGAGGCGGGCACAGATCACTACGCCTATCCAGCCGGCGCAACGATCGAACAGGCGATGTCGCTGGCCCGTCGCGCCGTGCAGATGGGGCCGACCAGCCCCTATGCCCACCGTGCCTATGGCTATCTCAATTCCCGCCTCGGCAATTCGGAGGAATCGATCCGCTGGATGCGCAAGGCCTACGAACTCAACCCTTACGACCTCAGCATGGCGGCAGCTTACGCCTACGGGCTGATTTTCGCCGGCAGGTACAGGGAGGGAACACCGATCCTTGCTCACGCCGCCGAAACCTCCAGCGCCCATCCGACCTGGTGGGATTACGGGCTTTTCGTCGGCCAGTTCATGGCTGGCGATATGAACAAGGCCGCGCTTGCCAGCGATGCGCTGCAAGCGACGCCGACGAAATCGCACTATCTGGCTGCGCGGCTGATCACTGCCAAGGCCGCCGGCCGCGATCAACTGGCGCACGAACTTCTGGACGAGTTGACTGTCAAGTTCCCGAAATTCGCTGCCGATCCGCGTGCGGCTTTTGTCGAGCGGAAATACCCCGCCGATCTGACCGAGCGGCTGGTCGAGGCTTTGCGTGCCGCCGGGCTCGGCAATGCCAGCTAGTCCTTCCGACCAGCACGGCCGATCGCGAAAAACTTGGTGCAAGACGCAATCCAGCCACATCCGAATTCGCATAAAACCATAGTATTTCATGATTTCATCGCTTTACGTTGCCGAACGGGGCGCCGGCCCGAAGACGGTTGTCTTTCTGCATGGCTTCGGCGGTTGCCACGGCGACTGGCACGAGGTGATTTCGACACTGGCACCTGGTTCACGGACGCTGGCCTATGATCTTCCGGGCCATGGGCTGTCCCTCGATTTCCCGGGTGGCGGCCCGGCCAGGACAGCCGCCCGGGCTATTCTTGCAGACCTCGCCGCTCGCAGAATCAGGAGGGTGCATCTCGTCGGCCATTCGATGGGCGGGGCGGCGGCTGTGCTGATGGCACTGGCCGAACCCGCAAGGATGGCCTCGCTGACGCTTCTGGCGCCGGGCGGGTTTGGCACTGAGATCAATGGCCCGCTGTTGCGCCGTTACGCCGCAGCAGCCGGCAAAAGTGAAATTCGCGCCTGCCTCGCCGCCATGTCTGGACCGCAAAGCCCGCCCTCGGAGCGCATCGTGGATGTGCTTGGCGCAATGCGTGCGCGTCCCGGCCAGTTGCACAAACTTGTCGAGATCGCAGCCGCCATGACCAGGGACGATCGGCAGGGCGTCATCCCGCGCGAACGGCTCGAAACACTGGATATGCCGGTGATTGTGGTCTGGGGGACCGATGACGCGGTGCTGCCCTTCAGCCAGGCCGATGGTCTGCCGGCGCATTTCCACCTGCACCACGTGTCGGAGGCCGGCCATATGCTGGTCGAGGAAGCGCCCGGCCTGATCGCCGAGATCGTCCGCCGCAACATGAAACGCCGCAGCAGGCCGCTTCGTCCAAACTCCGCTCCCGCAGCGGGCTGATCCCTGTCAAAGCGTGGCTTCGGGCCAGATTTTGCAAGCCGCCTATCGATCTCGCAATTGCATTTTGCTGCATTTTGCCAGCGACTGTGTTAATTCGGTGTTAACCAAACCCGCGAGGCAACGCCGATGAAGGATGCAGCCGAGACCATAAGCCAGGCCGATCAGTCGCGAAATTTGTCCGACGCCATCCGCGACGTGAAAAACGCCTTCGCCGACCGCGACGACGTCGTGGTCGACATGCGCGAGGCGCATCGCATGCGGCTGGAATTGCTTGCCGCCGAACTCGCGCCGATCTTCGCCGACGTGCCCGCCGACATGGACAATTTCGACTTCGCCGTCTCGTCCGGGCTGCAGCCGCGCCTCTGGATCGACGCCGTCAGCCATGTCGCCATGGGGCGCGACCGCCGCACCTATCGCTTCCTCAAGGACACGCGCATCGGCCGCGTGGTGCTCGCCGAATCGACCGAGATGAAACCGGTTGCCGATCAGGTGACGCGCTACGTCGCGGAGCGCGTCATCGAACGCCAGAGAATGCTGGAAGGCGGGGTCGAGCAGGCTGCCGGCCTGAAACGTGCCTTGGTTCCGGAAGCCGAGCCGCCGCTGCGATCCGTCAAGCGCCGCAAGCGTTGGTCAGCCTTTCTCTCCGGTCTCGGCCTGATCGCTGCCGGCGCCCTGGTCGGGCTGGCTGTATCGATCGTCTTGTTCTGGGACCGCCTCGTTGCGATGGGACTGAGTTTCACGCCATAGCGTCCGCGCCAAGCTCCACAACCTCCAGATCGGCAGGCGGGATGGCCGGCCCGGTCAGGCCACGTCGCGTCAGCCTGAGCCGCCAATTGCCTATTTCACCATCGATCTCCAGCAGATTATATTGCGCCGCTGGACGCCTGCCGCCTGGCGCCTGCCCTGCGGCAGCGACGCCGACCACTGGAATTTTGGCGCCGCGCCCATTGATCGAGAACAGCGTCGGCTCGTGCGAATGGCCGTGCAGCACAAGCTCGGCCCCGTGCCGCTGAACGACCTTTTGGAAACGGGCAATGCCGAACAGCCGCTTGGGCTGCGAAACGGCGCCGCGCACTGGCGGATGGTGGATCATGATCACCCGGAACAGCCCGCGTTTGGCCGTGGCATCGAGCACGTCGCGCAGCCTTTCCGCCTGGTCTTCCAGAAAAAAGCCGTTGGCCATGAACGGAGCCGTGGCCCGCGCCGTCGTCACACCGATCAGCGCGACGTTGCCGCGCACGCGAAGATAGGGGAAGGCTTCGCGGTCGACCGGCGTATTGACGCCGTCGCCGGTCATCCACGCCGTCCACGACCGGCAGGACTTGTCGAAAGCGCCAGGCACATAGGCGTCGTGGTTTCCCGGAACGACCGACACATCATCGGGAGAGCCCAGCGTCTCCAGCCAGTGCTTGCCCATCTCGATCTCGCCATCGAGCGCCAGATTGACCAGATCGCCGGTGACGGCAAGGTGATCGGGTGCGCTCGCCTTGATGTCGGCGACGATGGTGTCGATGACGGCGTCGCGCATGTGGCGGCGGCGATTGCGCTGCCAGTTGACGTAACCGACCACCCGCTTGGAGGCGAGATCGCGATAGGTTACACCGGGAAGCGGTCCCAAGTGGATATCGGAAATATGCGCGAGCCTGAACATCCCTCCTTCATAAGCGACGCGCGCGCTGCTTTCCACCCACGGTTTCGTGGGTGATGATGCGGCCCGATCCGGAGCAAGCTTTCCGCCAGACCGGCTGGCCGGGTCTCAGGGCAAGGCTGTTTCATCTGTACTTCGTGCTGCGGCGGCCGATGACGCTCGGGGTGCGTGGTTTGATCCACGATCGCACGTCCAATTCCGTCTTCCTCATTCGCCATACCTATGTACCGGGCTGGCAGCTTCCCGGCGGGGGCGTCGAGCTGGGCGAGACGATGATCGAGGCGTTGGCGCGCGAGCTCTCCGAGGAGGGCAATATTGCGTTGACCGCGCCGCCGGTGCTGAAATCGATGCATTTCAACCGTCGGGCCAGCCGCCGCGACCATGTCGGCCTCTATTTGGTCGAGCAGTTCAATCAGACGGCGCCGAAGCAGCCTGACCGCGAGGTCGCCGCAGCCGGTTTCTTTCCGCTCGACTGCTTGCCGGAAGGAACCACGCCGGCCACGTTGCGGCGGATTGCCGAGATTTTCAGCGGCGCGGCGGCATCGCCCTTCTGGTAGATCACGCAGCCTTCCTGAACCGTGCCCGATCATGCGGCGCCGCGTAGTCCAGTTCCGGCCCGACCGGCACGATGTGCGTCGGGTTGATCGTTGCGTGGCTGCCGTAATAGTGCGCCTTGATGTGATGCAGGCTCACCGTGCCGGCGACCCCCGGGACCTGATAGAGGTCGCGCAGATAGTTCGATAGGTTCGGATAGTCGGCGATGCGGCGCAGGTTGCACTTGAAATGGCCGACATAGACCGGGTCGAAGCGGACCAGCGTGGTGAACAGCCGCCAATCGGCCTCGGTGATGCGGTCACCGACGAGATAACGCTGGCGAGATAGGCGATCCTCGAGCTGGTCGAGCGCCGCGAACAGTTCGCCAAACGCTTTCTCATAGGCCGGTTGCGTGGTGGCGAAGCCGGCGCGATAGACGCCGTTGTTGACCGAGGGATAGACCAGAGCGTTGACCGCGTCGATTTCGCCGCGCAGTGCTTTCGGATAGAAATCGAGGCCGGCATCGCCCCATTCGTCGAAGGCTGAATTGAGCATCCGAATGATCTCGGAGGACTCATTTGAAACGATCGTCTGTTCTCGCCTGTCCCACAGAACCGGCACCGTCACGCGGCCGGAATAGGCGGGATCGGCCTTGGTGTAGATCTGATGCAGGAAGTCGAGACCGTAGAGCGTATCGCCGGTGGCGCCGTCCTCGGCCAGGAAGGTCCAGCCGTTGGCGCCCATGAAATGATGGACGACCGAGACGGAAATCACGTCCTCGAGCTTTTTCAGTGCCCGAAAGATCAGCGTCCGGTGCGCCCAGGGACAGGCAAGCGAGACATAGAGATGGTAGCGGCCCGGCTCGGCCTTGAAGCCGCGCGTGCGGCCTTCGGCCGACCTGCCGCCAACCGTGACCCAGTCGCGCCATTGCGACTGCGCCCGCACGAATTCGCCGTCGCTCGCCTTGGTGTCGTACCGCTGTCCTGCCATTTGCCGTCGACCAGCAATCCCATGTGATGTCCTTTCGTCTCCGTAGGGATGTAGGCACGAACCGACGATGCGGAAATCGCCATGCGTTGAACAGTTCGTCAATCGCCAAGGGGGCGAATGAAGGCGGCAAACGAATGCGGCAAACGAATGGCGGCAGCAAACGGCCGATTGCGGTGGCTGAAGATTGATGCTAGCGGAAAATCCGCATGTTTGACTTTGCTTTGATCCGGTTCGACCGACGATGAAAGGGCGCCCGCGCTTGATGAAGCGCTGACTGGCGAACGCTGCCGTTTGCAGCAAACCTTTCCCCGTCTACCGGAACGCAAAGACCATGAGCCTTGCCGACGTGAAATACCTGCCGGAAACTCCGGCGCATGACCCCGAAATCGAAGCCATCAACGACGAAGCCTTCGGGCCGGGCCGTTTCGTGCTGGGCGCCTACAAGATCCGTGAGGGCGGCCCGCATGAACGCGCTCTGTCCTTCGTGGCCGTCGATGGCGATATCGTTGTCGCCTCTGTGCGCATGACGCGCATCGCGGCCGGCGCCGGCCGCGCGCTGATGCTCGGACCGCTTGCCGTGCGGCCGGCCTACAAGAATCTCGGCATTGGCCGCCGGCTGGTGGCGATCGCGCTGGAGGTCGCCGCCAAGGCCGGCATGCCGGCGGTGATGCTTGTCGGCGACGAGCCCTATTACGGCCCGCTCGGCTTCAAGAGAATCCCGCGTGGGCAAATCTCCATGCCGCGCCCGGTCGATCCTGACCGGCTGTTGTCGCATGAGATCGTGCTGGGCGCGATGGCACGGCTGGTGGGTGAGGTTTGCCACGCCGATCAGGCAAGGATTGCCGCGCAAATCGCCGCGATGGCGTGACCACCGGATGCTGTTGCGCCGTCCTGTTGGGCTTCGTAGCATGTGGCCGATGGTGCATGTCGCCCAAAAGTGCGCAGCGGTTTTGGGTAACGACATGCATAAAAATAGAGATTTAAAGCGCTTCGATTGAGTCCGTTCAGTTCGACGCGCTTTAGATGGAGGACGGCGACATGAACCCGAACGGCCAGATTGCGATCGTCACCGGCGGCGGCTCCGGCCTCGGCGAGGCGACGGCACGTGCACTGGCCGCGAAGGGCGCCGGCGTTGCCATCCTCGACCTCGGCATCGAGCGTGCGGCGAAGATCGCGGCCGATATCGGCGGCATCGCCATCCAATGCGACGTAAGCAGCGCCGACGGCGGTGCTGCTTCAGTGGCGGAAGTGGTAAAAAAGTTCGGCGAACCCCGTATCCTGGTCAATTGCGCCGGCATCGCCATCGGCATGAAGACGATCGGCAAGGACGGTCCGCACCCGCTCGACCAATACCGCAAGGTGATCGAGGTCAATTTGATCGGCACCTTCAACATGATCCGCCTCGTCGCCGACCAGGCCGCGAAGCTTGAGCCGCTGGACGGCGGCGAGCGCGGCGTCATCGTCAACACGGCATCGGTCGCCGCCTATGACGGTCAAATCGGCCAGGCGGCCTATTCAGCCTCCAAAGGCGGTGTCGTCGGCATGACGCTGCCGGTGGCGCGCGACCTTGCCCGGTCGGGCATTCGCGTCTGCACCATCGCGCCCGGCATCTTCAAGACGCCGATGATGGCCGGCATGCCGCAAGAGGTGCAGGATTCGCTCGGCGCCGCGGTGCCCTTCCCGTCCCGTCTCGGCGAGCCTTCCGAATATGCAGCCCTTGTGCTGCACATCATCGAAAACCAGATGCTCAACGGCGAAACCATCCGCCTCGATGGCGCCATCCGCATGGCGCCGAAGTAGCCGATCATGAGTGCCGAAGTCGCCCTTCAGGCGAAGACCGGCCCGCTCGCCGGCCTGACGGTGATCGAGATGGCCGGGCTTGGACCGGTGCCGCTGGCCGGCCTGATGCTGTCGGAGATGGGCGCCGAGGTGCTGCGCATCGAGCGGGCTGGGTTGAGCCAGCCGTTTCTGGCGCTACCGGACGAATACGACATCGACTGTCACGGCCGCTCCATCCTGCGGATTGACCTGAAGCGCTGGGAAGGCGCCGAACTGGTGCTGCGCCTTGCCGAAAAGGCCGACATGCTGGTCGAAGGGTTTCGTCCCGATGTCATGGAGCGGCTTGGTCTCGGGCCGGATGCGGTACTGGCGCGCAATCCGGCCCTGATCTACGGCCGCATGACGGGGTTCGGCCAGGACGGTCCGCTATCGGGCCGTGCCGGCCACGACATCACCTACCTCGCCTATTCGGGTGTGCTGCATGCCATCGGCCAGCAAGGCGGCCGGCCGGTCCCACCGCTCAATCTTGTCGCCGACTACGGCGGCGGCGCCATGATGCTGGTCGCCGGCGCACTGGCCGCCCTGTTTGAGCGCTCGCGCTCCGGCAAGGGTCAGGTGATCGACGCCGCGATGACCGAGGGCGCTTCAATGCTGGCGACACCTGTGCACGCCCTGATGGCGGCGGGCCTGTGGAGTGACACGCGTGGCGCGAACCTGCTCGATTCCGGCGCGCCCTTTTACGACACCTATGAGACCGCGGACGCACGGCACGTCGCCGTCGGCTGCCTTGAGCCCCGGTTCTTCGCCGAATTCGCAAGACTGCTGCCGCTCGACCAGATTTTTGTACGCGGCCAATACGACAGGTATTTGTGGCCGCAGATGCGGGCCGCCATTGTCGATCGGGTCGGGCAAAAGTCACGGGACGACTGGGACCGTCTCTTTGCTGCGACCGATGCTTGCGTCGCACCGGTCTTGTCGCTGCGGGAAGCCAGGGATCATCCGCACAATCGCGCTCGCAACGCCTTCTTGAAGTCGGGTGCGCTTGAGCGCCCCGCCCCAGCGCCGCGCTTTTCGCGCTCCCGGCCGACGCTTGCCGCCATGCCGGCCGATCACGATTGTCAGGCGGTGACGGTGCTTGCACGCTTCGGCCTTTCGGAAAGCGAGACTGAGGCCCTTTTCAAATCTGGGGCCCTTGTCAAATCCGGTGTGATAGGTTGATAACTGGAGAGCAAAGATCAGCTTAAGACGGTGTGGATTTGAACGATCGAAAGAAGGACGTGATCCGCGAGACCGACGCCGAAGCGATCAGGCTGGCGAAGACGCTGATCCGCAGTGCCCGTTTCGGCGCGCTGGCGGTGATCGAGCCCGGGACCGGTTCGCCGCTGGCCAGCAGGGTTGGTGTCGCCACCGATATCGACGGCACGCCGCTGATCCTTGTATCGATGCTGTCCGCCCATACCGGCGCGTCCGACCCGCGCTGTTCGCTGCTTGTCGGCGAGCCCGGCAAGGGCGACCCGCTGGCGCACCCACGGTTGACGCTCGTTTGTCGGGCGGCACGGCTTGAGCGTGGATCCGACGAGCACGCACGCACCGAACGGCGCTATCTCAACCGCAACCCCAAGGCGAAGCTCTATGCCGGCCTTGGCGACTTCTCGATCTTCCGCCTCGAGCTGGAGCGCGCCAGTCTCAACGGCGGCTTTGGCAATGCCTACCTGCTCGAACGCGCCGATCTGGTCACGACCGCGCCGATCGTCGAAGAGCTTGCCGCTGGCGAACAATCCGCCCTCGACCATATGAATGCCGACCATAGCGACGCAATTGCCGTCTACGCGCGCCACTTCGCCAAGGCGGCGGGCGACGGCTGGGTCGTCACCGGCTTTGACGCCGACGGCATGGACCTGGCATTGGGCGACGATATCTGCCGGGTGTTCTTTCCCGAGCCATTGAGGACGGCGCGCGAGCTCAGGCATGTTCTGGTCGACATGGCAAAAACCGGCCGAGTGGCGGATTAAACACAGTCCGACAGTTAATCGCGTCGGGTCGAAAGCAAGTCTTGAGGTTTGTGCGAGATGTTCTACGCTTTCCCGGTCGCGTTGAATCGCCAGCGCACATTCGCAAGTGAGCCTATGGAATCAGACGCTATTGCCCCCATAGCGCCGGAGGAGCAGGAAGGTATGGGGGATCGATGGTCTCGAAAAAGCTAATCGCCAATGCCGAATCAGCGGCTTCGTTTCTGACGCTGATGGGCAACGAGAAACGACTGTTGATCATGATCTACCTGGCCGACGGTGAAATGTCGGTCGGCGCTATCGCCGAAAAGGTTCTGCTCAGCCAATCCGCCCTGTCACAGCATCTAGCCAAACTGCGGGCGCTCGATCTCGTCGAGACCCGGCGCGACCGGCAGATGATCTACTATTCCTGTAAATCCGATGCCGTGCGCGAACTTCTCAGCACGCTGGACGGGATTTTCAGCGAGGGTGAGCCATCGCAGATGGCATACCGCCCGCGCCGCTCCGGGACTTGACCGGCCAATGCATGTCGCTCAAAGCCGGCAACATGCATAAAATAAGAACTGGTCCGAGCGCCGCCTGCCTCGCTGACGACTCCCTAATGCATGTCGCGCAAGAGCATGCCCTCGGGCCTGACCCGGGCCTGACCCGAGGGTGCGCAGCGGTTTTGCGATAGCGACATGCATAAAACAACAACCTAAAGCGCGTCGCGAGAGGTCGGTTGAGGTCGGTCGAACGCGACGCGCTTTTGAGCGACTTGCGTCCACTTGGACGCAGAAGGTACGCTCTGACACTTTGGATCCACGCGTCGTGCTGTCGCAAAACCCACCACGATCGGGCCGATGCGGGTCAGTTGAGGCAAGCATGCGCAGCATTCGTATCGACGACCCGCAAGACCCGCGCGTCGCCGCCTATCTCGACATTCGCGAGCGCGATCTTGCCGGCCGGCAGGGCCGTTTCGTTGCCGAGGGCAAGGTGGTGCTCGAAATGCTGCTCGCCGCCAAACGCTTTACCGCCGAATCGGTGCTGGTGCTCGAAAACCGGCTGGCGGGCCTCGACGCAACCCTGCGCAAGGCGCCCGCGGACCTTCCGGTCTACGCGGCGGCCAGCGAGGTCATGGACAGGATCGCCGGCTTTCACATGCATCGCGGCATATTGGCGATCGGCCGCAAGGGCGCGGCGCAGCCTGCAGAGGCCTTGCTGGATGCCCTGCCCGCCCGCGCGTTGATCGTCGTGCTGGTCGGAATCGCCAACCATGATAATATGGGTTCGATCTTTCGCAACGCCGCCGCCTTCGGTGCCGATGCCGTGTTTCTGGACGCGACCTGCTGCGATCCCCTGTACCGCAAGGCGATCCGCGTTTCGGTCGGCGCCGCGCTGAAAATTCCTTTTGCCTCCTTCGCTGAGACCGTCGGCTTTACCGCGGCGCTCGATCGGCTGGGCTTCGGCCAATTCGCATTGTCGCCGCGCGGGCAAACCGACATCCGCGATGCGAAAAGGACCGAACGGCTGGCACTCTATCTCGGCACTGAAGGCGAAGGCCTGCCCGAGATGCTGCTCGCCCGCCTGCGGACGGTGCGGATCGATATGACAGAAGGCTTCGACAGCCTGAACGTCGCCGCCGCGTCAGCCATCGCCTTGCATCATTTCTCGGCAAGCAGGACCTGAGCCGCAGAAGGCAGCATCACTGCCTTGGCTCATGCGCCGATTCGGCCTTCTGCAGCGCCCGCACGCGATCGGCAAGGCTGCGTTCACCGCTTCCCGGTGGGTTGGGTGCCGCAAGAACCTTTGCGATCGGCGATTCCGGCCCGTCGAGCTTCGCCGTCACGGCTACGACCTGCGCCGCCAGGTCGCTCATCTGCTCGCGCAACGCAGCGCTGGCGCCCTCGGATCTGGATGCCGCGTCGGCGGCAAGATCCGTTTTCAGCCTCTTGTTCTCGCTGGCCAGTGCCGTCAATCTCGCCTCCAACTGCTCCCGGTCGCTGTCGAGCTTGGCGATAGCTTTTTCCATATCGCCCTTGACGGCCACATCGGCCTGACCGCCTTGCGCTCCGACGAGACGCACCGCCGCCGACGCGTTTTCCACGCTTTCGCTTTTCAGCTTTTCGCGAAGCCGCGCGATTTCCTTTTCGCGGCGTTCAAGCTTGTCCTCGCGATCGGCAAGCGTGGCGAGCAGGCGCTCGATCTTCTTGTCCAGTTCGCCGGACTTTTTCTTCTCGGCTTTCAACGCGTCTCGCGCGGCCTTGCTCTCGGCCGCGATCTCCTGTTGGCGCCTGTCCGCCTCCTTGCGCTGACCGCGCAGCACTGAAATATCATCGGCCAGCTTTTGCAATTCGGATTCGCGCGCCACAAGTTCGATCTGACGGCTGCTGGAAGAAAAGCTGGCGTCGTCATACATGTGCTCCAGTTTTTTTAGATCGAGCACACGCTTTTCCAAGGCATGCTCGGTTTGAGCAAGCCGATCCGACAGAAGCTGCAACTGGTCTTTGCGCTGCCGAAGGTCTTCGCCCTTGGCCTCGAGCGCGGAAAGGGCCTGTTCCTTGTCCTTCCGCTCGAGCGCCAGTTCCTTCAGTGCTTCGCGGCCACGGCCGATCTCGACAAGCTGTTCGGCCGATTTCTCGCGCAACGCCTTGACGCTCATCTCAAGCCGACGTGTCGCCATGGCGAACTCGGCGCGGATGCGATCCTTCTCCGCCTGGATCTCGGCCAGCGTCAGCGGCATCGAGCCCTCGATGCGTTTACGCGTCAGCATCACGGCCCGCCGCCAGATGGCCGGGGCAATCATCAGCGCCAGAAAGCCGGCGCAGAGAAAGCCGAGGACAAAGAACAGGACCGACTGAACCAAGGTGACTATCCGTTATGAACGGCAAACAACCGTAAGGGACTGTGCCACGTTCGCATGACGGAATTCCAGTGCCGCGGCAAGGGTCTGCCGCAGCATTGTTTAGACCGTCGATCCTGGAAACAATCGCGGTGACGAGGCAACCGCTTGCTCAGAATGGATTCCAGGTGGCGCGCTGGGTAAGCTTGAGGTAGCCGAGATTGACGCCAAGCCGGGCGCCGACGCCGGTACGGATCGGCACCAGCAGCACATTGTTGTTCTTCATCACGTTGAAGCCGACGCCAGCCACGAGGTAGGCGGAGCCGGCAAGGCCTCCGAAACGATTGTAGAGGCTGTTCACATCGTCGAGATTATAGACCAGCATCATCACCCGCGAGCCCTCGCCGCCAAAATCCCAGCCGAGCGACGGGCCCTGCCAGAACACTTTGTGATCGCCGGCATTCTTGGTGTAGAGTGTGCCTTCACCATAGGTCAGGCCACCGATCAGGGCGCCCGAGCCCTCCTCGCCAAGCAAATAGCCGTTGGGCAGGCCATAGGAGGAGAAAATCTTCTCCACGACGGTGGCGAGCCCGCCCGACGTCGCACCGAAGAATTTATGACCGGAATCGACGATCTCCTGAGCGGTGTACTCCTGGGCCCGCGAAGGCGAGGTTGAAAAGACGACAAGGCCCATGAGAGCGATCGCCATCGAGAAGACACGGAGAAAACTCCGGTCTGTGAAGACACGGAAAAAACTCCGGTCGTAGTATCGGGAAAACATGCTTCCAATCTCCGTCAGGGAGCACTTTCGCCGACGCCCCGCATCCGTGCAGCTCTTTGGCGGCCGTTAAGGATGACTGTTATGGACAAACTATGCCGTAATCCTTTTTCAACCATTAAGCTTTCACATGAAGATGGCGGTTAGTAGGCTGGTTTCGCGCTGATTTCGCGTCGGCCCGCAGTATCCGCACCCTGCGTGAACACACCATTTTCGATAACGACAATTCCGGATTTGTTGCTGCACGCTCAGGCGCTGTGTATTCAGTAGGCCTTGGGAGAGCGAGCGTGATTCGTGTGGGCAGGCGTGATCATTGATCGCCCGGCCATTTCCAGTGAAATTTTGCAGGGACTTTCGCCGATGGCCGAGCTTTTCACCCTTTCCGCACCCGATCTCGCCGCGCTTTTGTGCAGCCGGGTCTGCCACGACATCATTTCGCCGGTCGGCGCCATAAACAACGGGCTTGAGCTGCTCGACGAAGGCGGCGCCGACGAAGACGCCATGAAATTGATTCGCCAGAGCGCCAGAAACGCTTCGGCCCGCCTGCAATTCGCCCGCATCGCCTTCGGCGCAGCCGGTTCTGCCGGCATGATGATCGACACCGGCGATGCCGAGGCCGTTGCGATCGCCTTCTTGAAGAACGAGAAGCCGGAACTGATCTGGAATGGAACCCGTGCGCTGCTGCCCAAGAACAAGGTAAAGCTGCTGCTCAACCTCGTTCTCGTCGCCAACGCTGCCATTCCGCGTGGCGGCAAGCTTACGGTCACGCTTGAAAACCTCGACACGGAACCACGCTTTGCGCTCGCCGCGAGCGGTCCGATGCTGCGCGTGCCGCCCAAATTCCTGGAGCTCCATTCCGGCAACAAGCCTGAAGAACCGATCGACGCGCATTCGGTGCAGCCCTATTACACACTGCTTCTAGCGCGCGAGGCGAACATGACAATATCGATCCACGCGACCGCAGAAGAAATCGTTCTCTCGGCTGCTTGAATTACCAAGCTGATTGAACGAACAGACGAGCGTTGTTCAGACAATATTTACCGCATCACCACGGTCGAATGAAATGAACCCAAAGGCTAGATCGGCCGAAGCATCGGTAAAGAAGTTTTCGTAAAAGCTGTTCTTTCAAGAATTTTACCTATTGGCTTTTCAGCTTCTTTACCGGATTGACCATACGGTGCCTTCCAGACCGCGACGCTGCCGGATTGCCGCATGGCAAAGAGGGCTCGAAAATGAAACGCTGCATGTTCATCGACGATTCGAGCGTCATCAGGAGGGTTGCAAAGCGCATCCTGGGTGGTTCCGACATGCTGGTCATCGAAGCTGCCAGTGGGCTTGATGCAGTTGAGATGTGCACTGCCGACATGCCGGATATCATCATTGTCGACGGCGCCTTGCCGGACATGCAGGCCGAGGACGTCATTCGCCGCGTACGCGCCATGGAAAGTCCGATACAACCCCAGATCCTGATTTTGCTGGTTGAGGTCGACGTCGCTTCGATCATGCGGGCAAAGCGCGCCGGCGCCCAAGGCTATCTGCTGAAGCCGTTCACTCGGCCGCAACTTCTCGAGCGCTTCCGCACCTTGAGATTTGCCGCCTGATTCGCCGCCGCTGGCGCATGGCCGCGGAAATCGGCGCTCCAATATCTGCGACATAAAAACGCAAAATCCGGCCGAAGCCGGATTTTGTCGGAAAAATCGATCGGATCGGCGTCGTCAGATCAGGCGCTGACGCGGATGTCTTCCGGCTCGCGCAGCACATAGCCGCGACCCCAAACCGTCTCGATGTAGTTCTGGCCGCCGGAAGCAGCGTCGAGCTTCTTGCGCAGCTTGCAGATAAAGACGTCGATGATCTTCAGTTCCGGTTCGTCCATGCCGCCGTAAAGGTGGTTGAGGAACATTTCCTTCGTGAGCGTGGTGCCCTTGCGCAGCGAGAGCAGCTCCAGCATCTGGTATTCCTTGCCGGTCAGATGCACGCGCTGGCCACCGACCTCAACGGTCTTGGCATCAAGGTTGACCACCAGGTCGCCGGTGGTGATGACCGACTGGGCATGGCCCTTGGAACGCCGCACGATGGCGTGGATGCGGGCGACCAGTTCGTCCTTGTGGAACGGCTTGGTCATATAGTCGTCTGCGCCGAAGCCGAGGCCACGTACCTTGTCCTCGATGCCGGCCATACCGGAGAGGATAAGGATCGGCGTCTTCACTTTGGAAAGGCGAAGTGTTCTCAAGACCTCGTATCCCGACATGTCGGGGAGATTGAGATCGAGAAGGATGATGTCGTAGTCGTAGAGCTTACCTAGATCGACCCCTTCTTCGCCAAGATCGGTCGTATAGACATTGAAACTTTCCGATTTCAGCATCAGCTCGATGCTCTGTGCGGTCGCACTGTCATCTTCTATCAGCAGAACACGCATTTCATTCCCCTTTTCTGCTGCCGGACCATTTCACGACCCGTCGAGGACCGGAGCAGTGATTGCCTGAGCAGAGGCTGCCATCGAATGGTTAACAAAACCTAATTCCGTGCCGTTGACGGTACCAGATTTTTTAACCCCTTTCTACACCTTGTTGAATCTAATAGCGAATCTCAGAACCAAATCGCTAATGCAAAACATTAATAAGCCAGACTAAGTGACTCCAGAGACTCGCTAGCCGTGCTTCCGCATCGGGGCCGGAATTTTTACCCGGCCTTAAGTCCTGAGCCGTATGATTAACAATGCCCGTAAACGAATGGTTACCGCCGGCAAAAAACTTTAGGAATTTGTTTCCCATAGTTCTGGTAAAGTCGGTGGAAGCGGGTCGAAGCCTGAGTTTGCCAGGCGGATTAGACGATATGTGCAGGTGTGCGTTTCCAGGAGTACCGAATCATGAAGTCACGTGAAAACCTCGTTCGGCTGAAGCAGTTTCAGGTGAACGAGAAGCGGCGGCAGTTGCTGCAACTCGACATGATGATCGCCGAATTCGAGCGCATGGCTGTCGAACTCGAACTCCAGATCACTGCCGAAGAAAAGAAAGCCGGCATCACCGACATCAACCATTTTGCCTATCCGACCTTCGCCAAGGCAGCACGCTTGCGCCGCGACAATCTCAGAAATTCGCAAAGCGACCTCGCCCAGCAGCGTAGCGTTGCCGAATCACTGATCGGCGAAGCCGAAGCGGAGCTTTCCAAAGCAGAAATGCTCGAATCCCGCGACACCAAGATCCGCGACGCCGAGACCGGCGGCCGCAGCGCCATGATCGGCTGAAAACAAGGCTTTAAGGCCGGTCAGCACAAAGCGATCAGGGCGTTGCTCATCTCGAACGTCGCCGCTCATTGGTCGAGCAACTGCCAGTTTCAGGCCCACGCTGCCAAATCCCCTTGATGCTCCGCGACCGCCCGCACCTGGGCATCCTGATGTCGGGCGCAGCAGGCGATTCCGGCCAGGACCCTTATCTGACTGAACAGCCCACGTCGCGCGGATGTCCGTCGTGCCCGACCGCGCAGGCTTGTGGAGCGTGGCAAGGTCGACGCGAAAAATGCTTGCCGTCCCTGTGGCAAAGACCCGCTCCAAGAAGCAGGCGCTGCTCATGCCTTTTGTCAGCCCGATCGGCAGGTGGTGCTGACCGTCTGAAGCAGAGAAAACCCTGTCGGCAAAGCAAAAAGGGCGCGAATTATCGCGCCGTTTTGACTTCCTTGAACCAGCCCTAATGCCGATATTGCTGGATGCGCGTCGTGCGCAGGCCGGCAAGGCCATATTCATCGATCGACGCCTGCCAGGACAGGAATTCCTCGGTGGTCAGCTTGTAGCGCTGGCATGCCTCTTCGAGGCTCAAAAGCCCGCCGCGCACCGCCGCCACCACTTCGGCCTTGCGCCGGATAACCCAGCGACGTGTGTTCGTCGGCGGCAGATCGGCAATCGTAAGGGGGCTGCCGTCAGGCCCGATAACATATTTGACGCGCGGTCTAACAAGATCGGTCATCGTACTCTCTACTAAAAACTCAAAGACCCAATCCCCACCACATTACCGCCACAGCTTTAAAAATTGCCTAAGCGATCCCTAATAGCTAGGTAAGGATCATGAACGCCGCGTTAGTCTTTTCGTCGGCATTTGAGGCATCTGCCCAGCAAGCGCCCGAATCCGTTCAAAAAACCGGCCGGTTCGCGAAGCTGGCGCACCCGGAAAGCTTGACCTATATTCCGGCCATTGGCATTCAAGCGCCGTCATCCAGGCGCCGTGCAGAACGAAAGAACCATGAACAGCCTCGACCTTCCCGGACGCCCCGAAGAGACCCGCATCGTTGTCGCCATGTCGGGCGGCGTCGATTCGTCGGTCGTTGCCGGCCTTTTGAAGCATGAAGGCTATGATGTCGTCGGCGTCACGCTGCAGCTCTACGACCATGGCGCGGCAACGCACCGGGCCGGCTCGTGCTGCGCCGGCCAGGACATCGACGATGCCCGCCGCGTCTCCGACACGCTCGGCATTCCGCATTATGTGCTCAATTACGAGGAGCGCTTCCGCAAGGCGGTGATCGACCCCTTCGCCGAGAGCTATGTGGCCGGCGAAACGCCGATCCCTTGCGTTTCCTGCAACCAGACGGTGAAATTCGCCGACCTCCTGGCGACCGCCAAGGAACTCGGCGCCGAGGCGCTAGCCACCGGCCATTACATCCGCTCCGGCGCCAACGGCGCCCATCGCGCGCTGTACCGGCCGGTCGACGCGGACCGCGACCAGAGCTATTTCCTGTTCGCCACCACACAGGCGCAGATCGACTACCTGCGCTTTCCGCTCGGCGGCCTGTCGAAGCCGCAGGTTCGCGCCATCGCCGAGGAAATGGGGCTGACGGTCGCTGCCAAGCAGGACAGCCAGGACATCTGCTTCGTGCCGCAGGGCAAGTACTCCGATATCATCGCCAAGCTGAAGCCGACTGCTGCCAATCCGGGCGACATCGTCCATATCGACGGTCGCGTGCTCGGCCGCCATGAAGGCATTTTGCGCTACACGATCGGTCAGCGCCGCGGCATCGGCATTGCCTCGGGCGAGCCGCTCTACGTCGTCCATCTCGACGCCGACCGGGCCCGCGTCGTCGTTGGCCCGCGCGAGGCGCTGGAAACGCACAAGATCTATTTGCGCGACATGAACTGGCTGGGCGACTCTGCGCTGTCAGATATCCCGGCCGCCGGGCTGGAGCTTTTCGCCAAGGTCCGCTCGACACGCCCGCCACGCCCGGCCGTGCTGCGTCACAACGCCGGCATCACTTCGGTGGAACTGGTCGACGGCGAGTCCGGTATCGCGCCCGGCCAGGCCTGCGTGCTCTATTCCGACGACGGCAACGAGGCCCGTGTGTTCGGGGGCGGCTTCATCGAGCGTTCCGAACGCGGCGCCGAGGCCGAGGCGATGCTGACGCGGCTGGCGGCCCGGCCGGCGCAGATTCCCGCCGAATAGGCGACAAATCCCGATTCTATCGGGATCGATCAGGCTCTGATACAGCCGCACTTTCTCTCAGGAAGACGATCCGGTGTGGGCAACCGTGCCGGCGGTCAGGATACGCAGCACCCTGATGGCTTCCTCGCCGCTGGTGCGCGGTTCTGCCCGCGTCTCGATGCACTGGATGAAATGCTCGAGCTCTCGCGTCAGCGGCATGCCCTCGCCCACTGCCACATAGGAAGGCTCGTTGGTGGTGAAGGCCCATTGGCCGCTGTCTTGCCAGACCGCGTGGCGGTAGACGGCGAGCTTGCGCTCCCACGGCTCGACATCGTCGAACACCGCCATCGCCTTGGTGCCGACCACGGTCAGCCGCCGTTCGCGGTAGGGATTGAGCCGCGACGCGAAGAGGTGGCTGCGCAGGCCGTTGGGAAAGCGCATGTGCAGATGCGCGAAATCGCTGAGATTGTCGAGGAGCGCTGCCCCTTCGCCACGCACGTCGATCGGTTCCGTGCCGGTGATGGCCAGGATCATCGACAGATCGTGCGGCGCCAGATCCCACAGCGCATCGTTCTCGGTGTGGAATTTGCCGAGCCCGAGCCGGTGCGAATGGATATAGCGGACCTCGCCGAGCTCGCCATTGTCGATCAGCGCCTTCAACGTCTCGAAGGCGGGATGAAAGCGCAGCACATGACCGACCATGAAGACGCGGCCATTGTCGACCGCCGCCTTCACCGAACGCTCGGCATCGGCCACCGTCAGCGCGATCGGCTTCTCCACCAGCACGTCCTTGCCGCCCTGGACGGCGCGCACCGCCATATCGGCGTGGAACTGCGGCGGCAGCGCCATGACGATGGCGTCGATGTCGCTGCGCACAAACAGCGCCTCCGGCTCGATCGCCAGGCAATCCTGCTCACTGGCGAAACCTTCGGCGCGGGCAGGGTTGACGTCCGAGACCGCGTGCAGCGCGCCGAGCGCCTTGAGGGTGCGGATGTGGTTGCTGCCCCAGTATCCGCAACCGAGGACTGCAATGCGCGGTTTCATCATTCCAACTCTAGAATTTCGTGGCCGAGACATAGCGGCGCGCCCCGCCGAACTCAACCCGGCATTTCTGTGCCCGATTGTCTGCCCGGCAAAGCTTTTCGGCCATCAGAGCGACGTGCGTCCGCCTGGACACACAAAGTACGTCTCAAGACCGTGAAGCTTGGCGACGCGACAGGATGCGATAGAGTGTGGCGCCAGACCGGCTGCATCGACACCGGCTGCATCGATGCTTGACAGGCTTGGCGTCCCAACCTTATATCCGCCCGACCTTGGCGAACGCTTCGACATGCCTTCTGATTTGAGGCGGATTTCGGGCCTTTCGCCGCCCTGGCGGGGTAGCTCAGTTGGTTAGAGCACGGGAATCATAATCCTGGGGTCGGGGGTTCAAGTCCCTCTCCCGCTACCACTCAATTCTCCCAGAACGTTCACTGCGTAGACTTGGCGGCTCAGAAACCCCGCAGAACTGCTGGCTTTCGGCCGAAAGCTGGGGACTGTTGCTGGTAGTGAAGGTGCCTTTTTTGCTCTCTGTCAGCCCATATTCTCCAAAGCTGGGGAGTGCGCCTTTTTACTCCCTAGCTTTCCCCCATTGAAATCACAGGGTTTTCCGGCTCGAAAGCTGGGGGTCGTTTGGTGCAAGGCCGCCGTGCGGAGAACACAGAAAGCAAACCAACCGGTGACCAAATTGGGCAGCCGCTTCGGCCTAGGAGCGGTGTCGAACTTCAAATGTCTGGAAGGGGGCCGAAAGCGGAATGGCGGCTTTTGGCGTCCGAAGAACGATAGCGGACGTTCAGCCCAGTGGGACCAAGGTCTGAAGCTGACCCAAACGCGATCTTCCGGAACCGATTTTCCTTCCCGAAACCGGACATTGAACGCAACCAGCGCTCATGACCCCATTTCGACCTTCATGGCTTCCGCGTTAAATGACCGCTCTCGTATCTATTATTGCGGTTTGGCGGCCGCTGGGGCGTCTGAGCCGCTTCGAGGGTGGACCAACTTCAGGCGGTGTGCTGTAGAGCGGTGGTTCCGCCTCGTTCAGGAGGCAAGCAACAAGGGTGGCGTTTGCGACGATCGATACAGCATCCGGTTCGACTGGTGCCATTGGCTTTCCTGTTTGTCATCCTTGCGGGCACGGCATTGCTTATGCTGCCGATCTCCCGTGCGGACACGGGAGGCGCCCCGCTGCTGACGGCCCTGTTCACGGCCGCTTCGGCCGTCTGCGTTACTGGGCTGGTCGTTCAGAATACACCCACCTACTGGTCCGGATTCGGCCAAGGTGTCATTCTTGTGCTTTTCCAGATCGGCGGGTTCGGGATCATGACCGGCGCGACGCTGCTGGGGCTCCTGGTTACTAGGAAGCTGAAACTCAGCCGCCGCCTGGTCGCTCAAGCCGAAACGAAGAGCCTTATGCTCGGCGATGTCGCGGCAATCCTGCGGCTCATCCTGCTGGTCACGGTGACCATCGAGATGCTGACCACTGCCGTGCTTGCCTGGCGCTTGCGCTATGCGTACGACTACGGATGGAGCGACGCTCTTTGGCACGGCCTTTTTCAGGCGGTCTCCGCCTTCAACAATGCAGGCTTCTCCACCTATTCCGACAGCCTCTCCGGCTTCGCGCTCGACCCAGCCGTGCTCATTCCGGTTATGGTCGCTGTGGTGATCGGCGGCTTGGGATTTCCCGTGATTTTTGAGCTCCGGTATGGGATGCGGCACCCCGCACGTTGGTCGATCCACACCAAGATCACGCTTTTCGGGACCGCTTTTTTGCTGGTTGCCGGCCTCATCGCGACGGCTGCCTATGAGTGGACCAATCCGGCGACACTCGGCCTCTTCGAGTGGCAAGGAAAGCTGCTGAACGCCGGCACGCACTCGGTGATGGCGCGAACCGCGGGCTTCAACAGCATCGATGTCGCAGGCATGCGGATCGAGACGCTGGCGGTCACCTACGCCCTGATGCTGATCGGGGGTGGCAGCGCCGGCACCGCAGGCGGGATCAAGGTCACCACCTTCTTCCTTCTGGGCTTTGTCGTCTGGGCCGAGATCCGCGGCCAGACGGATTCGACCGCATTCCGTCGCCGCATCGGTTCGGCTGTCCAGCGCCAGGCGCTGACAGTTGTCTTGCTGGCGGTTGGAGCGGTCGGCGGGGGCGTGCTTATCCTCCTCAGCGTGACGAGCTTTCCGCTTCAGGATGTGCTGTTCGAGGTGATATCGGCTTTCGCGACCGTCGGCCTTTCCACCGGGATCACCGCAGATTTGCCCCCTGTCGGGCAATTGGTGATCATTGTGCTGATGTTCGTCGGACGCGTCGGCACGATCACCATTGCCAGCGCGCTCGCGCTACGCGAACGCAATGAACCCTTCCGCTATCCAGAGGAGCGCCCAATCGTTGGCTAAAAGCACATCTCAGGGTGACGGCGTCGTCNTCATCGGCCTCGGCCGCTTCGGCGGCGCCGTTGCCCAGTCCCTCGTCCGTCTCGGTCACGATGTTCTGGCCATCGACGAGAGTGCTGAACTCGTCCAGAGCTGGTCAAGCCAGCTCACCCATGTGGTGGAAGCCGACAGCTCCAACGCCGACGTCCTGCGGCGTCTCGGCGTGCAGGATTTCCGGCATGTCGTGGTCGCGATTGGAACGGACATCGA